>CAMQVH010000001.1 GCA_947038155.1 uncultured Bacteroides sp.
CCTCGTCACGCCGATGGTACTGCGTAACAGTGGGAGAGTAGGTAGCCGCCGTTTTTAGAGAAGCCCCGCCAGTCATCTTTGACTGGCGGGGATTTCTTGTTTATACACTTTCCTGTCCGATTTTTGGGTTCTCATGCTTATTTTCTATGATTCAGCCAAATTTATATTCTTTTTCTTTTGTTATTTCGGAATGAATGTATACTTTTGTGGTGTACTATTGAACTAATACACTAGACATAGTGTATTAACTATAAGAACTTAAAAATTAATATTATGATTAAAGCTGAAAATTTGTCTTTTATCTATCCCAAATCAAAGCGCATGGTATTACACGACTTTTCTTTCTCTTTAGAGGCTGGTCGGGTTTATGGACTGTTAGGACGCAATGGGGCGGGGAAATCTACTCTCCTTTATTTGATAGCCGGGCTATTGACTCCGAAAAAAGGGAAAATAGTGTTCCATGATATAAATGTCCGTTCTCGTCTGCCAATGACGTTGCAGGATATGTTCTTGGTTCCGGAGGAATTTGAATTGCCTTCTATTCCATTGAAAAAGTATATTGAATTGAATGCCCCTTTTTATCCGAACTTTAGCAAAGAGGATATGCACAAGTATCTTCATTGTTTTGAAATGGATATGGATGTGAATTTAGGAACACTCTCTATGGGACAAAAAAAGAAAGTGTTTATGAGTTTTGCTTTGGCTACCAATACTTCTCTTCTGCTGATGGACGAACCGACCAATGGACTGGATATTCCGGGAAAGAGTCAGTTCCGTAAATTTATGGCATCGGGTATGACAGATGACAAAACGATTGTAATTTCAACTCATCAGATACGTGATATAGACAAAATGCTGGATTCAGTCATGATCATGGATGAAAGCCGGGTACTGCTGAATGAATCGGTAATGCGCATTTGCGAGAAATTGTGCTTCAAGGAAAGTGATGACCGTAGCCTGATTGATCAAGCGCTTTATGCTGTTCCTTCTCTGCAGGGGAATAGTTTGCTTTTGCTGAATGAGTATGGTGAAGATTCAGATCTCAATCTGGAACTGCTGTTTAACGCAACACTGGCACAGCCACAAATAATCGCAAAATTGTTTCACGCTCAAGATGAACAAATATGATAAAGGATACATTTTTTAGTTTTTCCCGTTTCGGGAAATTATTCTATAAAGAGATTTCAGAGAATTGGAAGTTGTATGGGCTCCAAGTATTGGTGATGTATGTAGTGATGGCAATTACGCTAATTTGGTATAGCTATACTGACTATACAAGTTTCAATACACTTACTAAAACAAATGATTTGAATGTTCATATATTTACATTGGTCTTTTGGATGTGGTCTTGGTGGATATTTATCTGCTTGGGGACTTCTTTTGCATTTAAAACAATGAAAGGTAAAACAGGTCGTATTACAATGTTAATGACTCCTGTCACTGCCTTTGAGAAATTTTTCTTTCGTTGGTTGATTTATGTACTTGTTCTCCCTTTGCTCATTTTGCTATCAATTTGGTTGGCAGACTATATACGTGTACTTGTCTATTCTACAATATATCCTGAAATGCCTTTTATAGAAGTTACAGACTTCAAACATTTTGTTGATCAGGGAGATGGGAGATATTCCTTATGTCATAGTTGGGTAGATGGTTCTCTGTTGATTTTACTTAATGTGTATATTCAATCATTGTTTTTATTGGGAAGTATTATTTGGCCTAAGAATTCTTTTATAAAAACGCTTATTGGCTTTGTACTTTTGGTCTTCCTGTATTATTGGGTAGTGGTAGGATTTTCTCATTTTACAGAGAATAGTGCTCTTGCAAATTTGACTTCATTTATATTTAAGTGGGGACATACACTATTCCCTGTATTAACTATTATAAATTGGGTCTTGACTTATTTCCGCTTAAAAGAGTCAGAAGTAATTCATAGGATGTAAAAAAGGAGGGTATGTATGAATTTTAAAGAAAGCAGAGCAATATATTTACAGATAGCCGATCGCATTTGTGATGACATCTTGTTGGGACAATATGAAGAAGAGGGGCGTATTTCTTCGGTCAGGGAATATGCATCTATTGTAGAAGTGAATGCAAATACAGTGATGCGCTCGTACGAGTATCTTCAGTCTCAGGAAGTGATTTACAATAAACGAGGCATTGGCTTTTTTGTAGCTTCCGGAGCAAAGGCACTGATTCATTCGTTGCGAAAGGAACAGTTCCTGAAAGAAGAGGTTGATGGCTTTTTCCGACAACTTTATACACTCGGCATCTCTATCAAAGAAGTAGAGAAAATGTATTATGAATTTATACAAAAACAAAATCAATAAAAAACAGATATGATATGAAGCGTACAACATATATAATAATAGGACTTTTTGTACTGGGCTTGTTATTTATCCCTGTCCTGTTAAGAACACCTGCGGGCGAGAAAGCAGCTCGTCGTTTATCAATGGAAGGGGAACGTACTGAAATAGAAATGGCCGGGATTCGTCATGTGAAGATCGTTGAAAAGCTAGGTAAGATTGACAAAGATGATATAGGAATAGCAGGTCAGCTGGATGTGCAGGCTTCCCCCGCTTTGGGTAAGAGCATCTTTGCGTATCCGAAAAGCGAATATCTGAATGTGATACAAGAAGGAGATTGCTTGCTGATAGAAGTAGATATGGATAATGAAGATCTCTCGCAGATAGTACGATCGCTGGATAAAGGACACAGATTAATTTTAGATGGGTTGAATCTGGAATTAAAAGCAGACTCTACATTGCTTTCTATTGAGAATCGTGCTGCCAAGGTGGATATTAATATCAGGAAACTATGCTTGGATTCCTTATTCCTCTTTAATGAAGAATGGCAGGATATCTCATTGGATTCTTGTCGTTTCCGTTCATTGGATATCAGAGGAAAAAGATTGAGCTTGAAGGCTGATCAGGTGAAAGTAACCGATTATTATGAAGAATTAGGGACTATCAGGAGTAGTGAAATTTCCGGATTCAGTGTTGATAATTTGTATCTGTCAGGAAAAGATTCGCATAGATATCGGACAGGTATCAACTGCAAGCGTATCTTTTGGAATCCCTTAGCTAAAGATGCGGAACTTGAGCTTACTTTGCGACAGAAGGGTGAGATTATATTGAATCGTTGAATATAAACGGAAAGGAAATGAAAACTATAAAGTATTTTGCTGTTTTAAGTCTGTTGGTTGGTTGGTCCGGCTGTAACTCAAAGCCGGACTTGGACGGATTCCGGGAAGTAGAGATAAGTAATAATATGCTGGACACTATACCGGAAAACAGATTGAATAATTATAAAGAAACGATTGAAAAAACTTATTTATTGGGTTGTCTGGTATTGGGTACAGCCGGTAGTGCGTCGGAAAGCAGTCCGGCTCAACTGAAGGAATGGAAAGAGTCTTTGAATATGCCCGACACGATAAAGCCGATCTATAGGGAGAGGCTGTGGAATTTTGTTTTTTATCCCCAAATTACGTATGAAGTTGAATCCAGATACCTAGGTATCTATCAACGGAGGAAAACTGTAATTAAAGGTATCGGACTTGGTATGATTACAGGAAAAGAAGAAGAATATATCAAATCAAGGCAAAAATAATTCATTGTTGGTGCTTTATTCGTTATAATATTTTAAGACAGGTGTCATTTAGTAATATTACGGTGAGAAAAGCGGAATAAAATTGGTGTAAAAGTGTGATTTTATAAGAAGAGAGTCGATTTCTTTGCATCTTTCTCTTTTTTATCAAATTGATTTTTGTAAATTTGGCGAGAATCTGAGAAAGGACACATAGTTAATATAGTAATAATACTAAATACTCCTGTTAATATGGAAAACAAAATTCAAGAGTTGACCGATAAGATTTATCGTGAAGGCGTGGAAAAAGGAAACGAAGAAGCGCAGAGACTTATCGCGAATGCTCAGGATGAAGCAAAGAAGATCATTGAGGATGCTCGTAAAGAAGCGGAATCAATTGTCGCTGCCTCTCGTAAATCTGCTGATGAACTGGCAGATAATACAAAATCAGAGTTAAAACTATTTTCCGGTCAGGCTGTCAACGCACTCAAATCTGAGATTGCCACGATGGTCACTGACAAGTTGATAACCGCTTCTGTGAAGGATTTCGCTCAGGATAAGGATTATCTGAATGCGTTTATCGTTGCGCTGGCATCCAAATGGAGTGTAGATGAACCTATCGTCATCTCTACGGCCGACGCTGAATCACTGAAAAAGTATTTTGCAGCCCATGCGAAAGCTTTGTTGGATAAAGGTGTGAAGATTGAACAAGTGAACGGTATCAAGACTTTATTTACGGTTTCTCCGGCGGACGGTTCGTATAAGGTGAACTTCGGAGAAGAAGAATTCATGAATTACTTCAAAGCGTTCTTGCGTCCTCAGTTAGTAGAAATGCTATTTTAAAAGGAGCGACTATGAGTAGTAAATACTATTACTTGGTAGCCGGTTTGCCGGAACTCACTTTGGAGGACAGTAAACTGAGCTATACAGTAGCCGATTTTAAAACAGAGATCTACAGCGGATTGTCTGCTTCAGACCAAAAGTTGATCGACTTGTTCTATCTGAAGTTTGATAATGCCAACGTGCTGAAACTCCTCAAAGACAAAGAGGCGGAAATAGACAAACGTGGAAACTACTCTGCCGCGGAACTCACCGAATATATTTCTATTCTGAGAGAAGGCGGGGAAATCAGCCCTAAAGAATTTCCTTCTTATCTGTCTGTTTTTATTTCCGATTATCTGAATACACCTGCCGAAAGCATGGTGTTGCAGGAAGATCATTTGGCTGCTTTATATTATGAGTACGCCATGAAATGTGGAAATAAGTTCGTCTCTTCCTGGTTTGAATTCAATCTGAACATTAATAATATTCTTGTTGCATTTACCGCTCGTAAATTCAAATGGGATATTGCTGCCCATATCGTAGGAAACACGGAAGTATGCGAAGCCTTGCGTACATCCAGCGCCCGCGATTTCGGATTGTCCGGTGAGGTGGATGTTTTTGAATCGTTGGTGAAGATCAGTGAGATCACGGAACTGGTGGAACGTGAGAAGAAACTGGATGCTCTGCGGTGGAACTGGATGGAAGATGCTATTTTCTTCGACTATTTCACCGTTGAACGTATTTTCGCTTTCTTGCTGAAAC
Organism: uncultured Bacteroides sp.; assembly: GCA_947038155.1. GTDB lineage: Bacteria > Bacteroidota > Bacteroidia > Bacteroidales > Bacteroidaceae > Bacteroides. The sequence goes on from CAMQVH010000001.1 coordinate 5,167, forward strand.
TGGAAATGATTGAGCGTTGGATTTCATTGGATAAGGAAAGAGGAAATCAATTGTTCCGAAGCATCATTGAATCGCTGAAGAATGAAGTACAGATTCCCGCAGAATTCAGATAATAAATTTTAAAAAATATATGGCAACAAAAGGAACTGTTAGTGGCGTTATTGCCAACATGGTGACCCTCGTCGTTGACGGACCGGTAGCTCAGAATGAGATTTGTTATATCTCTACCGGTGGCGATAAGTTGATGGCGGAGGTGATTAAGGTGGTAGGTGCAAACGTATATGTCCAGGTGTTCGAAAGCACCCGTGGACTGAAGGTAGGTGCCGAAGCCGAATTTACAGGACACATGCTTGAAGTGACCTTAGGTCCGGGTATGTTATCGAAGAACTACGATGGTCTGCAAAACGACCTTGACAAGATGGACGGTGTTTTCCTGAAAAGAGGACAATATACATATCCATTGGATAAAGAACGTATATGGCATTTTGTTCCGATGGTGAAAGCCGGCGATAAAGTCGTAGCTTCCGCATGGCTGGGACAGGTGGACGAAAACTTCCAGCCGCTGAAAATTATGGCTCCGTTTACTATGAACGGAACGGCTACCGTAAAGACCATTATGCCCGAAGGAGATTATAAAATAGAAGATACCATTGCGATCCTGACAGATGAGGAAGGAAATGACATTCCGGTAACGATGATTCAGAAATGGCCGGTAAAACGGGCTATGACGAATTACAAAGAAAAGCCGCGTCCTTTCAAATTGCTGGAAACCGGTGTACGTGTAATCGATACGCTGAACCCGATTGTGGAAGGCGGTACAGGATTTATCCCCGGCCCGTTCGGTACAGGTAAGACAGTGCTTCAGCACGCTATCTCCAAACAGGCGGAAGCGGATATCGTAATTATTGCGGCTTGTGGTGAACGTGCCAACGAGGTAGTGGAAATCTTTACGGAATTCCCGGAACTGGTGGACCCGCATACAGGACGCAAATTGATGGAACGTACCATCATTATTGCAAATACTTCCAATATGCCGGTAGCCGCCCGTGAAGCGTCTGTATATACAGCAATGTCTCTAGCTGAGTATTACCGTTCGATGGGATTGAAGGTATTGCTGATGGCTGACTCTACTTCCCGTTGGGCGCAGGCGTTGCGCGAAATGTCCAATCGTATGGAAGAATTGCCCGGACCGGATGCGTTCCCGATGGATATTTCTGCTATTATTTCTAACTTCTACGGTCGTGCAGGTTATGTGAAACTGGGTAACGACGAAACCGGTTCAATTACTTTCATTGGTACGGTGTCACCTGCCGGTGGTAACTTGAAAGAGCCTGTAACGGAAAATACAAAGAAGGTAGCCCGCTGTTTCTACGCATTGGAGCAGGATCGTGCCGATAAGAAACGCTATCCGGCCGTGAACCCGATTGACTCTTATTCCAAATATATCGAATATCCGGAATTTGAAGAATATATCAAGGAACATATCAATGACGAATGGATCGGCAAGGTGAATGAACTTAAAACCCGCTTGCAGCGTGGTAAGGAAATTGCCGAGCAGATTAACATTCTGGGTGATGACGGTGTACCTGTAGAATACCACGTGATTTTCTGGAAATCCGAATTGATCGACTTCGTAATCCTGCAACAGGATGCCTTTGATGAGGTTGACTCGGTGACTCCGATGGAACGTCAGGAAGCTATTCTGAATATGATAATCGACATCTGCCATACAGAATTTGAATTTGATAACTTCAATGATGTAATGGATTACTTCAAAAGGATGATCAATGTATGCAAGCAGATGAACTACTCGAAGTTCAAATCTGAGCAGTACGAAGGATTCCAGCAGCAATTAAAAGAATTGATTGCCGAAAGAAGCGTTAAATAGTAAATTGTAAATAGCTAAATTGTAAATATATAGATGGCAACAAAAGCTTTTCAAAAGATATATACCAAGATTACTCAGATTACCAAGGCTACTTGTTCGCTGAAAGCGACAGGAGTAGGGTATGACGAGCTTGCCACTGTGAACGGTAAACTGGCACAGGTGGTTAAGATTGCCGGTGACGATGTCACTCTGCAGGTATTTGAAGGTACGGAAGGTATTCCTACCAACGCCGAAGTAGTGTTCCTCGGCAAATCGCCTACGTTGAAAGTGAGTGAGCAGTTGGCAGGACGTTTCTTCAATGCTTTCGGTGATCCGATTGACGGAGGTCCGGAAATTGAAGGACAGGAAGTGGAAATCGGTGGTCCGTCAGTGAATCCGGTGCGTCGTAAACAGCCGTCGGAACTGATTGCAACGGGTATTGCTGGTATCGACTTGAATAACACACTGGTATCCGGTCAGAAGATTCCGTTCTTCGCCGACCCCGACCAGCCTTTCAATCAGGTGATGGCAAACGTGGCATTGCGTGCTGAAACAGATAAGATCATTCTGGGCGGTATGGGTATGACGAACGATGACTACCTCTACTTTAAGAATGTATTCTCCAACGCCGGTGCTCTCGACCGTATTGTGAGCTTCATGAATACAACGGAAAATCCTCCGGTAGAACGTCTGCTGATTCCGGATATGGCACTGACTGCTGCCGAATACTTCGCTGTAAACAATAACGAGAAAGTATTGGTACTGCTGACCGATATGACCAGCTACGCCGATGCGTTGGCTATCGTATCCAACCGTATGGATCAGATTCCGTCCAAAGATTCTATGCCAGGGTCGCTCTATTCGGATTTGGCGAAGATTTACGAAAAGGCGGTGCAGTTCCCCTCCGGTGGCTCTATCACGATTATTGCGGTGACAACGTTGTCCGGTGGAGATATCACGCACGCTGTGCCTGATAATACGGGTTATATTACGGAAGGACAGTTGTTCTTGCGTCGTGACAGTGATATCGGTAAGGTTATTGTTGACCCGTTCCGTTCATTGTCCCGTCTGAAACAGCTGGTAACCGGTAAGAAGACACGTAAAGACCATCCGCAGGTGATGAATGCCGCTGTACGTCTGTATGCCGATGCTGCAAATGCGAAGACTAAGATGGAAAACGGTTTCGACCTGACAAATTACGACGAACGTACGTTGGCTTTTGCGAAGGATTATTCTAACCAGTTGCTGGCTATTGATGTCAACCTTGATACTACTGAAATGCTGGATGTGGCCTGGGGCTTGTTCGGCGAATACTTCCGTCCGGAAGAAGTAAATATCAAGAAGGAACTTGTTGACCAGTACTGGCCGAAAGGAGAATAATCAGCAACTAAATTTATAACCAATAATTAGCAAAAACAACGTGGCTATAAAGTTTCAATATAACAAAACCTCTCTTCAGCAGCTCGAAAAGCAACTGAAAGTGCGGGTGCGTACGCTTCCTATCATCAAGAATAAGGAAAGCGCCCTCCGCATGGAAGTGAAGCGCTGTAAAACGGAAGCTGCCGATCTGGAGGATAGGCTCGAACAACAAATTCAAGCCTATGAAGCCATGTTCGCCCTTTGGAATGAGTTTGACGCTTCATTGATAAAGGTGAATGATGTTCATCTTGGCGTGAAAAAGATTGCGGGTGTACGTGTACCGCTTCTCGAAAATATCGATTTCGAGATACGTCCGTACAGTATGTTTAACGCTCCCAAATGGTATGCCGACGGTATCCATCTGCTGGAGGAACTTGCGCATACGGCAATTGAACGTGAGTTTATGCTCGCCAAGCTGAATCTGCTAGAACATGCGAGGAAAAAGACCACTCAGAAAGTGAATCTTTTTGAGAAGGTACAGATACCGGGCTATCAGGATGCATTGCGAAAGATCAAGCGATTTATGGAAGATGAAGAGAATCTGTCGAAATCATCGCAAAAGATCATGAAGTCCCATCAGGAAAAAAGGAAGGAGGAAGAGGCATGATTACAAAAATGAAGAAACTCACATTCCTGGTTTATCATAAGGAATACGAAGAATTCCTGAACAGCCTGCGCGAACTTGGTGTAGTCCACATCGTGGAGAAACAGCAAGGTGCTGCCGACAATACGGAACTGCAAGAGAATATCCGTCTTTCCAACCGCCTGACAGCTACTCTGAAACTGCTTCAGAATCAGAAGCATGAGAAAAATGCTGTGATCGCAACGGAAGGAGGGACAGCTGCTCGTGGTTTGCAGGTATTGGACGAAGTAGATACCTTGCAGACTGAACACGGCAAATTATCTCAGCAATTGCAGGGCTATGCCAAAGAAAAGGAAGCATTGCAGGCATGGGGCAATTTCGATCCGGCAAGTGTCCGGAAATTGAAAGATGCCGGCTATGTGATCGGTTTCTATAGCTGTTCGGAAGGAAACTATCAGGAAGAATGGGAGACGGAATATAATGCGATGATCATTAATCGTATTTCTTCCAAAGTATTCTTTGTGACCGTCACTAAAGCAGGTCAGGAAGTGGATCTGGACGTAGAACAGGCAAAACTTCCCGCCTATTCGCTGGCACATCTTGAAACGTTGTACAATACAACGGAGCAGGCTATTGAAGAGAACGAAAAGAAACTGGTAGCACTTTCTGAAACAGATGTACCTTTTTTGAAGGTCGCTTTGAGGGAGTTGCAGGGACAGATTGAATTCTCGAAAGTAGTATTGAGTTCTGAACAGGCTGCCGGTGATAAACTGATGTTGATTGAAGGATGGGCTCCTGCCTATAGTAAGGTGGAGATAGAAGCCTATCTGAATGACGCACATGTATATTATGAGATAACCGATCCGATGCCGGGTGATAATGTTCCTATCCGATTGAATAATAAGGGATTCTTTGCCTGGTTTGAACCGATCTGTAAACTGTATATGCTTCCGAAGTATAATGAACTGGACCTGACACCGTTCTTCGCCCCGTTCTTTATGATCTTCTTCGGACTCTGTTTGGGAGATTCCGGATATGGACTTTTCCTGTTCCTTGGAGCTACGGCATATCGATTACTGGCAAAGAAGGTGACTCCGTCGATGAAGTCGATCCTTTCGCTGATACAAGTATTGGCTGTTTCAACTTTCTTCTGCGGTTTGCTGACAGGTACATTTTTCGGAGCGAATATCTATGATCTGGACTGGCCTATCGTGCAACGTCTGAAACACGCGGTGCTGATGGATAACAACGATATGTTCCAGTTATCATTGATTTTGGGTGCTATTCAGATTTTGTTCGGTATGGTGCTAAAAGCAGTGAATCAGACGATTCAGTTTGGTTTCAAATATGCAGTGGCAACGATCGGATGGATTATCCTGTTGGTTTCAATGGCTGTTTCGGCTTTATTGCCGAACGTACTGCCGATGGGAGGTACAGTGCATCTGGTTATTCTGGGTATCTCCGGTGCGATGATATTCCTCTATAACAGTCCGGGAAAGAACATATTCATGAATATCGGACTTGGTTTGTGGGATTCATATAACATGGCTACCGGTCTGCTGGGAGATGTTTTGTCCTACGTTCGTCTGTTTGCCCTCGGACTTTCCGGAGGTATTCTGGCGGGAGTGTTCAACAGTCTGGCAGTAGGTATGAGCCCGGATAATGTGATTGCCGGCCCTATCGTAATGGTGCTGATCTTTGTGATCGGTCATGCAATCAATATCTTTATGAATGTGCTCGGTGCAATGGTTCACCCGATGCGTCTGACATTTGTAGAGTTCTTTAAGAACTCCGGTTATGAAGGAGGCGGCAAGGAGTACAAGCCTTTTAGAAATTTAGAATAAAACATTGAGAAATAATAAACTAAGAATTAAACAATAAAAATAGAATAAGATTATGGAAATGAATTTGTTTATTGCCTACATTGGCATCGCGGTTATGGTTGGTTTGTCAGGCATTGGTAGTGCTTACGGAGTAACTATTGCAGGTAACGCTGCTATCGGCGCATTGAAAAAGAATGATAGTGCATTCGGTAACTTCCTGGTATTGACTGCACTTCCGGGTACACAGGGTCTGTACGGTTTTGCCGGTTACTTTATGTTCCAGACTATCTTCGGTATCCTGACTCCTGAAATTACTGCTATCCAGGCATCGGCAGTTCTCGGTGCAGGTATCGCTTTGGGATTGGTTGCTTTGTTCTCGGCTATCCGTCAGGGACAGGTTTGTGCAAATGGTATCGCAGCTATCGGTCAGGGACACAACGTGTTTAGTAATACATTGATTCTTGCCGTATTCCCGGAACTTTACGCTATCGTTGCTTTGGCTGCCACTTTCTTGATCGGTAGTGCACTTGCGTAAATTTTTCAAGGAAAAAATTTTTTAATAAAGATCTTTCAATCCCCTTGTGAATGCAGCTTTGCGTTCGCAAGGGGATATTCTTTTTTCATGGCGGGCTAACCTTTCTTTCCTCTTATTAACTCATATTTTTCGCATAAAGTATTATTTTTCAAAGAATAATGCGTACTTTTGCACTCGCATACTAAAAAGAGTTTTAATATATTATATGGTAAAAGATTTATTAACCCCCGATTATATCTTCGAGTCCAGCTGGGAAGTATGTAATAAAGTGGGAGGGATATACACCGTATTGTCGACACGGGCGAATACTTTGCAGGAAAAATTCCGCGACAGAATTTTTTTCATAGGTCCTGATGTATGGCAAGGAAAAGAGAACCCTCTATTCATCGAGTCGGATAATCTGTGCGCTGCCTGGAAAAAGCATGCACTTGAAAACGATCATCTTTCCGTCCGTATAGGACGATGGAATATCCCCGGTGAACCCATTGTCATTCTTGTTGATTTCCAACCTTTTTTTGAAAAGAAGAACGATATATACACAGAAATGTGGAATCGTTTTCAAGTAGACTCGTTGCACGCTTATGGCGATTACGACGAGGCTTCTATGTTTTCGTACGCTGCCGGAAGAGTAGTAGAAAGTTTCTACCGCTACAACCTGACAGAAACGGATAAGGTGGTATATCAGGCACATGAATGGATGACTGGAATGGGAGCACTTTATGTACAGGAAGCTGTCCCCGAAGTTGCTACTATTTTTACAACCCACGCTACTTCCATCGGACGTTCGATAGCCGGCAATCATAAGCCGCTGTATGACTATCTGTTTGCGTATAATGGCGATCAGATGGCGCAGGAACTGAATATGCAGTCGAAGCATTCCATCGAGAAGCAGACGGCGCATCATGTAGACTGTTTTACGACAGTAAGTGAAATCACCAATAACGAGTGCAAGGAATTGCTCGACAAACCGGCAGATGTAGTACTGATGAACGGTTTCGAAGACGATTTCGTACCCAAAGGCAATACATTTACCGGAAAACGTAAGCGTGCGCGCTCATTAATGTTGAACGTAGCCAATAAATTGTTGGGAACAAATCTGGATGATGATACGTTAATCATCGGAACCAGTGGTCGTTATGAATTCAAGAACAAGGGCATCGATGTCTTTCTGGAGTCATTGAACCGCCTGAACAGAGATAAAAACCTGCATAAGAATGTATTGGCATTCATCAATGTACCCGGTTGGGTGGGAGATCCCCGTGAGGATTTACAGGCGCGATTGAAAAGCAAAGAAAAGTTCGACACACCGCTTGAAGTTCCTTTCATCACTCACTGGCTGCACAATATGACGCATGACCAGGTATTGGATATGCTGAAGTATTTAGGAATGGGCAATCGTCCCGAAGATAAAGTAAAGGTGATTTTCGTACCTTGCTATCTGGACGGTCGTGATGGTATTATGAACAAAGAGTATTATGATATATTGCTGGGACAGGATTTGAGCGTTTATGCTTCCTATTACGAACCTTGGGGATATACTCCTTTGGAAAGTGTAGCGTTCCGTGTACCTACAATAACTACTGATCTGGCAGGCTTTGGCCTTTGGGTGAACAGTCTGAAGAATCAGCATGGCATTAATGATGGAGTAGAAGTGCTGCATCGTTCGGACTATAATGATTCGGAAGTGGCGGATGGTATCAAGGATACGATTACGCTCTTTGCGGATAAATCGGAAAAAGAAGTGAAGGAAATCCGCAAACGTGCGGCAGATGTTGCAGAGCAGGCACTGTGGAAGCACTTCATTCAATATTATTATGAGGCTTATGACATTGCTCTGCGCAATGCTCTGAAGCGTCAGTTAAGCTAAAAAACATTTTATTCATCAATAAGTAAACAAAAACATTATGAAAATTAAAGTTAGTAATGTGAATACTCCGAACTGGAAAGAGGTTACAGTGAAATCACGTATCCCTGCTGAGTTGGAGAAATTGTCCGAAATTTCACGCAACATCTGGTGGGCATGGAATTTTGAAGCGACAGAACTATTTAGAGATCTAGATCCGGAACTTTGGAAAGAATGTGGACAGAATCCTGTGTTGTTGCTGGAACGTATGAGCTATGAGAAGCTGGAAGCTTTGGCAAAAGACAAGGTAATTCTGAGAAGAATGAATGATGTTTATACAAAATTCAGAGATTATCTGGATGTGAAGCCGGATGAGAATCGTCCGTCTGTAGCCTATTTCAGCATGGAATATGGTTTGAGTAGCGTCCTGAAAATATATTCCGGTGGTTTGGGTGTATTAGCTGGCGACTACCTGAAAGAAGCTTCTGACAGCAATGTAGATCTTTGTGCAGTAGGTTTCTTGTACCGTTACGGCTACTTTACTCAAACGTTGTCTATGGATGGTCAGCAGATTGCTAACTATGAAGCACAAAACTTCGGTCAGCTTCCTATCGACCGAGTGATGGATGCGAATGGTCAGCCGTTGGTAGTGGATGTTCCTTATCTGGACTATTATGTACATGCTAACGTATGGCGCGTAAACGTAGGACGTATTTCTTTGTATCTGTTGGATACGGATAATGAAATGAACAGCGAATTCGACCGTCCTATTACTCACCAGCTTTATGGTGGCGACTGGGAAAACCGTCTGAAACAGGAAATCCTGTTGGGTATCGGTGGTATCCTGACACTGAAAGCATTGGGCATCAAAAAAGACGTTTATCATTGTAACGAAGGACACGCTGCATTGATCAATGTTCAGCGTATCTGCGACTATGTAGCTACCGGACTGACATTTGATCAGGCTATCGAGCTGGTTCGCGCTTCTTCTCTTTATACAGTTCATACTCCGGTTCCTGCCGGTCACGACTACTTCGACGAAGGTCTGTTCGGTAAATACATGGGCGGTTACCCTGCAAGAATGGGTATCAGCTGGGACGATCTGATGGATCTTGGACGTAATAATCCGGGTGATAAGGGCGAGCGTTTCTGTATGTCGGTATTTGCTTGCAACACTGCTCAGGAAGTAAACGGTGTAAGCTGGCTGCATGGAAAAGTTTCTCAGGAGATGTTTTCTACTATCTGGAAAGGTTACTTCCCCGAAGAAATGCACGTAGGTTATGTGACTAACGGTGTTCACTTCCCTACATGGAGTGCTACGGAGTGGAAAGAACTGTACTTTAAATATTTCAATGAAAACTTCTGGTTCGACCAGTCGAATCCTAAGATTTGGGAAGCAATCTATAATGTGCCCGATGAAGAGATCTGGAAGACTCGTATGACGATGAAGAACAAGCTGGTAGATTATATCCGCAAGTCATTCCGTGATACATGGCTGAAGAATCAGGGAGATCCTTCACGTATCGTTTCATTGATGGATAAGATCAATCCGAATGCATTGCTGATCGGTTTCGGCCGTCGTTTTGCTACTTACAAACGTGCGCACCTGCTGTTTACTGATCTGGAACGTCTTTCTAAGATTGTGAACAATCCTGACTATCCGGTACAGTTCCTGTTTACAGGTAAGGCTCATCCGCACGATGGAGCAGGACAGGGGCTGATCAAACGTATTATCGAAATTTCCCGTCGTCCGGAATTCCTGGGTAAGATCATCTTCCTCGAAAACTACGATATGCAGTTGGCGCGTCGTCTGGTTTCCGGTGTTGATATTTGGTTGAATACTCCGACTCGTCCGTTGGAAGCATCCGGTACATCCGGTGAAAAGGCTTTGATGAACGGTGTTGTCAACTTCTCTGTATTAGACGGATGGTGGCTGGAAGGTTACCGTGAAGGTGCAGGTTGGGCGTTGACTGAAAAACGTACATATCAGAATCAGGAACATCAGGATCAGTTGGATGCTGCTACTATCTACAGCATTCTTGAAACAGAAATCCTGCCGTTGTACTATGCTCGTAACAAGAAAGGCTACTCAGAAGGCTGGATCAAGGTAGTGAAGAATTCTATCGCTCAGATCGCTCCTCACTATACGATGAAACGCCAGTTGGACGACTACTACAATAAGTTCTACAATAAGTTGGCAAAACGTTTCCATATGCTGTCTGCTAATGACAATGCAAAAGCAAAAGAAATTGCTGCATGGAAAGAAGAAGTCGTTGCCAAGTGGGATTCTATCGAAATCGTATCTTGCGACAAGCTGGAAGATTTGAAAGCCGGTGATATCGAAAGCGGAAAAGAATATACTATTACTTACGTAATCGATGAAAAAGGCTTGAATGATGCTATAGGGCTTGAACTGGTAACTACTTATACAACTGCGGATGGTAAACAACACGTTTACTCTGTAGAACCGTTCAGCGTTATCAAGAAAGAAGGCGACCTTTACACATTCCAGGTTAAACATAGCCTGTCAAATGCCGGTAGCTTCAAGGTGTCTTACCGTATGTTCCCGAAGAATCCGGAACTTCCGCACCGTCAGGACTTCTGCTACGTGCGTTGGTTTATCTGATAGCTTGACGGAGTAGGGAAGTGACGCTTCCCTGCTTGACGTCCCTATATAAAAGAAGCCCCTGCAATTCGAATGATCGAGATTGCAGGGGCTGTCTTTTTAAAGTGTTTTATTTGACTACTTCTGTCAATTTAGCCTGAAGACCTTCTCCATGAAGACCACGGGCAATGATAGTACCGTCGCCATCGATCAGAACAGTGTGAGGAATGCTGTTCACTGCATAAAGCTGTGCGCCTTCACTCTGCCAGAACTTCAGGTCAGACATTTGCGGCCAGGTCATATTCAGTTTTTTAATAGACTCTTTCCATGCAGCAGCATCCTGATCCAGAGATACACCGACGATTTCGAAGTTTTTGCCTTTGTACTGAGCGTAAGCTTCTACCAGGTTAGGCATTTCACGACGGCAAGGACCACACCAGCTAGCCCAGAAGTCTACCAGTACCACTTTACCTTTCCCTGCGTAATCAGACAGTTTCACAGTTTTTCCTTCCGGAGTCTGCATTTCGAAGTCAATGAACTTAGTACCTACGGCAGTCTTCTTTTGTTTTTCAGTCTGTTCCTTAACTTTTACGATTGTTTCGTCATTCTGGAAATTAGCCGGGATTTGTTCCAGCAAAGCTGCATTCTCTTCAGTAGAGTTATTGTAGAAAGTCTGTTTGAACAAGAATACACCTACCGGGTTGGTGATATTTTTCTGTACACCTTCTTTGATTACTTTATCATATTCTTCCTCCAGCTGGGCACCTTCTTTTTGCTTGGCTTCTTTCTGCTCGTCACTCAAAGAAGAATCTCCCATCGCTTCGTAGATAGCGTTCATCTTTTTGCTGATATCATTGATTTGAGTTCTGATTGCCTGGTAAGCGTCATTGTTGGAAGTACCGGTTGCAGAATCATTGTCCTTTGTCAGCGCAATGTTTATTTTGCCGTTTTCGAGGAAGAAATCAATCATCAGAGGTTCTCCGTTCACTTCGCAAGTGACATAACGGTTTACTACAGAATCCTGCGTGCCTTCGAAGGTAAAAGTACCTTTAGAGATGACTGCGGTATCTAGTTTTGTAAGATTTCTGCCTGTTGCTTCCTGAAGGTAAACAGTGTCGCCGTCAGCAGCGCCTTCTACTGTACCTGTGATAACGTATCCGGCTTTGTTTCCGGTACAAGCTACCATACCCAACGCTGCCGTCGCAATAACTAAATAAGTTAACTTTTTCATGCTTTTGTAAAATTAGTGAATAAATATTTATGCAAAGATAGATTTTTTTTCTGTCTGGCATCGAAAAACACTGTTATATTAGATTAACACGTAGGTGGAAATCGTAGAAATGTGTACCTTTGCAGCCCAAACTTTTAGTATGAATATGCAAGAAGACAAATCCATCATTGAGGTTAGCCATGTATCGAAGTTTTTTGGCGACAAAACAGCTTTGGATGATGTAACTCTGAACGTGAAAAAGGGCGAGTTTGTTACGATTCTCGGACCTTCCGGCTGCGGAAAAACGACATTGTTGCGTCTCATTGCTGGTTTTCAGACAGCTTCGGAAGGCGAAATCCGAATATCGGGTAAGGAAATCACACAGACTCCACCCCATAAACGTCCGGTGAACACGGTATTTCAGAAATATGCCCTGTTCCCGCATTTGAATGTATACGACAATATTGCTTTCGGCCTGAAGCTGAAAAAGACGCCGAAACAGACAATCGGCAAGAAGGTGAAAGCCGCATTGAAGATGGTTGGTATGACAGATTACGAGTATCGGGATGTAGATTCTCTTTCCGGTGGCCAGCAACAGCGTGTAGCTATTGCCCGTGCCATTGTCAATGAGCCGGAAGTGTTGCTGCTCGACGAACCGTTGGCTGCGCTCGACCTCAAAATGCGCAAGGATATGCAGATGGAACTGAAAGAAATGCATAAATCTCTGGGCATTACATTTGTATACGTAACTCATGATCAGGAAGAAGCCTTGACATTGAGTGATACGATTGTCGTGATGAGCGAAGGAAAAATCCAGCAGATCGGTACGCCGATTGATATCTACAATGAGCCGATCAATTCATTTGTGGCTGATTTTATCGGAGAAAGTAATATTCTCAACGGAACGATGATTCATGATAAACTGGTGCGCTTTTGTGGTACGGAGTTTGAATGCGTGGACGAAGGTTTCGGTGAAAATACTCCGGTGGACGTAGTCATCCGTCCGGAAGACCTTTATATTTTCCCGGTTTCGGAGATGGCGCAACTGACTGGCGTGGTACAGACTTCGATCTTCAAAGGGGTACACTATGAAATGACTGTGCTTTGTGGCGGATATGAGTTCCTTGTTCAGGATTATCATCATTTTGAAGTCGGTGCGGAGGTTGGTCTGCTGGTGAAGCCGTTCGATATTCATATTATGAAGAAAGAACGTGTATGCAATACGTTTGAAGGAAAGTTGCAGGATGCTACTCATGTAGAATTCCTTGGCTGTACGTTCGAATGTGCCTCTGTGGAAGGACTGGTATCCGGTACGGATGTCAAGGTCGAAGTAGACTTTGATAAAGTGACCCTGCAGGATAACGAAGAAGACGGTACGCTGACGGGAGAAGTGAAGTTCATCCTTTATAAAGGTGATCATTACCACCTGACTGTATGGTCTGACTGGGACGAGAATGTGTTTGTGGATACGAACGATGTCTGGGATGACGGAGACCGTGTGGGTATTACTATCCCTCCGGATGCGATTCGTGTAATTAAAATAACCGATTAACAGGAAAGGAAGTGAATAAGAAGTTTATAGTATTTTTGTCATCACGTAAGAGCTGGACTCTTCCTTACATTATTTTCTCGGCGATCTTTGTGGTCATACCGTTGGTTCTAATTGTCGTGTATGCGTTTACCGATGATAACGGTCATCTGACACTCGCCAATTTTCAGAAATTCTTCGAACATCCCGAAGCTATCAATACCTTCGTCTATTCCATAGGTATTGCCATTATTACGACTCTTATCTGTATCCTGCTGGGATATCCTGCAGCCTGGATATTAAGCAACAGTAAGCTGAACCGTTCCAAAACGATGGTGGTGTTGTTTATCCTGCCCATGTGGGTGAATATTCTGGTGCGTACCCTTGCCACTGTCGCTTTATTCGACTTTTTCAGCGTTCCGCTGGGAGAGGGAGCACTGATCTTCGGTATGGTTTACAACTTTATCCCCTTCATGATCTATCCCATCTATAATACATTGCAGAAGATGGACCATAGCTATATTGAGGCGGCACAGGATTTGGGTGCTAATCCCGTACAGGTCTTTTTCAAAGCGGTTCTCCCGCTTTCCATGCCGGGAGTCATGAGCGGTATCATGATGGTGTTTATGCCGACCATTTCGACATTCGCCATTGCCGAACTGCTGACGATGAACAATATCAAACTCTTTGGTACTACCATTCAGGAGAATATCAATAACAGTATGTGGAACTATGGGGCAGCACTTTCGCTGATCATGCTGCTGCTGATAGCCGCGACTTCACTGTTCAGTACCGATGATAAGGATAATACGAACGAAGGAGGTGGGCTATGGTAAAGAAGATATTCGCTCAGACTTACCTGTGGGTATTACTGCTGTTGCTATATTCCCCTATTGTGATCATTGTGATTTACTCTTTTACCGAGGCGAAGGTATTAGGTAACTGGACCGGGTTTTCGACCAAACTTTATTCATCACTGTTTAATACAGGTGCCCATCATTCTCTGATGAATGCTCTGGTTAATACCATTACCATTGCGCTGCTGGCTGCCACGGCATCTACCTTGTTGGGCAGCATTGCTGCCATCGGCATCTTCAACTTAAAAGCACGCTCGCGCAAGGCGATTGGTTTTGTGAATAGTATTCCTATTCTGAACGGTGATATCATAACCGGTATATCGCTTTTCCTTTTATTCGTATCTCTCGGAATCACGCAGGGATATACCACAGTGGTACTGGCGCACATCACTTTTTGTACTCCTTACGTCGTATTAAGCGTTCTGCCGCGCCTGAAACAAATGAATCCGAACATTTATGAAGCTGCCCTCGATTTGGGAGCTACACCTATGCAGGCTTTGCGGAAAGTAATCATTCCGGAGATTCGTCCGGGAATGATCAGTGGCTTTATGCTTGCACTGACACTTTCAATCGATGATTTTGCCGTAACTGTATTTACCATCGGTAATCAAGGGCTGGAAACGCTTTCCACCTATATCTATGCCGATGCCCGCAAGGGAGGTCTGACTCCTGAGCTCCGCCCGTTGTCCGCCATTATTTTTGTGGTGGTACTGGCTTTACTGATAGTAATTAATTACCGTGCCGGAAAAACGAAGAAGAAAGAATCATGAACATGTACTGCTACGTAAATAAAATGAAAAGAATAGTTGCTGTTAACTTGTTTTTGCTGGTGCTGGCTGGTTTTCTGAGCGGTTGCTACAATTCCGGCGAACCACGCGAGAGAGTTCTTAAGATCTATAACTGGGCAGATTATATAGGAGAAGGTGTACTCGAAGATTTCCAGGCGTACTATAAAGAACAGACAGGTGAAGATATACGCATCGTCTATCAGACATTCGACATCAACGAGATCATGTTGACGAAAATAGAAAAGGGACATGAGGATTTTGATGTGGTTTGTCCTTCGGAATATATCATTGAGAGAATGCTGAAAAAGCATCTGTTGTTGCCTATTGACACCACTTTCGCCCATTCCCCTAATTACATGAATAATGTGTCACCATTTATTCGCGAACAGATTAATAAACTGAGTCAGCCGGGTGAAGAAGCAAGCCGTTACGCTGTCTGTTATATGTGGGGGACCGCAGGTATTCTTTATAACCGGGCATACGTTCCCGATTCCGACGCTTTCTCCTGGGAATGTCTTTGGGATAAGAAATATGCAGGAAAGATTCTGATGAAAGACAGTTACCGTGACGCTTACGGAACAGCCGTTATCTATGCCCATGCCAAAGAGCTGGAAGAAGGGACGGTGACGGTGGAAGACCTGATGAATGACTACTCGCCACGTGCTATGGAGATAGCTGAAAAGTATCTGAAAGCCATGAAACCGAATATTGCCGGTTGGGAAGCGGACTTCGGTAAGGAGATGATGACGAAGAATAAAGCATGGCTGAATATGACCTGGAGTGGCGATGCGATATGGGCGATTGAAGAGGCGAATGCGGTAGGAGTGGACCTTGACTACGTGGTTCCGAAAGAAGGAAGTAATATCTGGTATGATGGCTGGGTGATTCCTAAATATGCGAAGAATCCGGTGGCTGCCAGCTACTTTATCAACTTTATGTGCCGTCCGGACATTGCGTTGCGTAATATGGATTTCTGTGGATATGTGAGTTCTATCGCTACACCGGAGATTCTGGAAGAGAAAGTGGATACGACTCTGGATTATTATGCGGATTTAAGTTATTTCTTCGGTCCGGATGCCGACAGCATACAGATTGACAAGATTCAATATCCCGACCGTAAGGTAGTGGAACGCTGCGCTATGATTCGTGACTTCGGAGATAAAACCAAAGAGGTACTGGATATCTGGTCACGCATCAAAGGTGACAATCTGGGGGTAGGTATTACTATTCTGATTTTTGTTGTCGTAGCTTTGATGAGCGGATGGATGATTTATAAGAGATGGCAACGCTACAGCCGTCGGAAACAACAAAATCGCAGAAGCAGAAGAAAGAGAAAAAAGAATGTGAAGCGGTAAGTTAAAAACACCCGGTAATAAGCGGTGGATGATAAACGAATGATACGGTTAAAACCGGGCATCGTTTGTCATCCACCGTTTTTTATCCTACTCTTTTCATAGAACGGATGATGTCTTTCGTCTCTTTATCTACACGCAGAGATTCAATGATTTTCTGCAATGATTTATTGTATGTCCAGTTATCCAGTTTGCTTCGCTTCAGATATTTCATCGTCTTATCCGGAAATTTAATGAAACAGATTGATATCATCCATGCCATTGCCATACGTGCATAATAGGCTTCATGAGTGAATAAATCGGCATATTCTAGCAATGAATCGATATGATCCTCATCTACATAATGAAACAGCATCACAATTCCGAACCGGATTTCATATTCTTCTTTTGACTTCAGATAAGGCTGGATAAACTGCCATACTGTTTCTTTCCCTTTTCCTACCGCCGTCTTTTTCAGTTCACCTGAGAAAATATCGCATACAGCCCAGTTGTTGATACGCGGGACGAAGAGGCGAATATAGTGGATTCGTTCTTCCAGCTCCATCTTAGCGAGTCCGATAATCATTCCCTGTAGCATTGTCTCTTCATAATACTGTGTATCGGTTGCTTCAACGAATGCCCGCCAGTCTTCTTTCTTGGCGAGCCCTTTAGCCATGATCCGGAGTTGCGGGATGCGTACACCGAGAATATTATTGGCACCGGGAATTAAAGAGGAGTGAAATTCCCTGTATGTAGGGTCTTCCAACGTTTTTAGTTCTTTACGGACGCTTTCTGTTGTTGTCATTGGCTGTAGATTTATTATTGATGCAAATATAAAAAAAAGAGTGCGTCTTCTTTCGCAGACACACTCTCTTTTACATTTTATTCTATAAATAATTAAACAGTCACCTTATTTCTTGGTCATGTCAAAAGAAAAGGTAGTTGCCGGAAATTTATCAAACCGTTCTTCATTTACTGTAACTTCTGTTGCCTGAATAGCAAACTTCAGTTTCTGACCTTCGTAAGCATAACTGCCTTTTTCGTCAGCTTTGATTGTCACTTTTACGGTGAGTTTAGGAGTTTCTTCTTCCCCTTCAGTTTTTCTTATGGGTTGTGGTTCCATTGCAATTTCCAATACCAAGGGTTCAGGTGACATTTGAAGTAAGATATTGTCTTTATTGTCGTTGAAAGCTGCTTGATAAGGGATTTTGTATTCTACATCTCCTACCGCTTTGATGATGGCTTCGGCTGCGTCCGGATCTTCGATAATGCTTTTGATCAGATCCTCTACCGGGAATTTGCTGATAAATATATGATTATCTTTTAATTCGGCATTTACGGTGACTCCGTCTTCAGCTTCATTCTCTGCATTTTCCAAAGGAGCGATAGAGGTTGTCTGCATTTTGCCGGAATAGGTGCCTTCTACATCTTTGAGAGAATATACCGGAATATTTTCATCATCATCACTACTACAAGAGGTAAAGATACTGGTCATCCCCAATGCCATTACCAATAAAACAAAACGACTTAAGCAACATACTTTTTTCATTTTAGTTAAAGTTTTCATACTTGTTAAACAAATTAGGTTATTAATTCTCAAAATTAAGGTGTACGTACATAGAGTAAATACCGGAAATAACGAAATACTGCATCATGGAAATAAAAAAGTACTCCAGTCACTTTCTCCGTGAAGACCGTGCTGGAGTACATTCGGACATGCTTTTAGTTGTCCGTTTTATTCCGACTATTTTTTCTTGATCGATTCTTTAGGTGTAATTCCGAAGTATTCTTTATACCTGTTGCGGAAGTTTTTTACATCCTTCAATCCGATCATTTCCGGTATGGTTCCGACAGGGTATTTCCCGCTTTCTAACAATTCGTGTGCCTTTTCCATTCGAACCGCTTCAATAAAGACGGTCGGGGCCTCGCCGGTCACTGACTTCCACTTATTGTAGAATTTCGTTCTGCTCATTTTCAAATGTGAGGCAATCGCATCGATAGTCAAATCCTCTTTCTCTATTCGTTCAAGAATATACTCTTTTACTTCATTGATCAATAGGCTTTTGCTTCCTTCAGTAGCTTCCTTGATCATTTCGGTTGGTTGTACTTGCAGAAAATGTTCTCCGAATACTTTGTGCAGGAATGCTTTTCTAAGAAGGCGGCTGTTCCTGATAAGAACAGCAATCTCTATCTTTAAATCCTCCACATGAAAAGGAGTATGCATGAATGTGTCTGCTAATGACGCTTCCCTTTTACTGCGTTGGTCGGCATCTATATGCGATCCGTAAAGGATGACCGGTATAATAGATGTTTCTTTAGATGTCTTCAGCCTTGAAGAAAGTTCATCACCACCCATTCCGTTGAGCACTGTATCGCATATTACCAGATCCGGATGTTCATCTTTGATATATCCCAATGCGTCCGCTCCGTTTTCAAAACCTCTGACTATGTATTCCTCTGACAAACAGGTTTCCAGATAGGATCTGAACTCTTCGTTACTGTCGATCATAATCACGACAGGTCTGGATGAATTTCTTTTCTGCGAACTTTTATGGAATAAGGCATCGATCTTTTCTTCTTCTATATTCTTCTCTATATGAACCAAACTGCGTTCGGATACATTTTCATAAGAGGGTTTTACAGGAAAACGCAATGTGATCGTATGACATGAATTATTGATTAATATTTCTCCATTGCATATTTCTGTCAGTTTTTTGCATAAAGCACTTTTTGCAAAGTAATATTTAGATTCTGTTTTTTGTTTAATAAGATGTTTACCGGAGCATTTATAACATTTCATTAGGTTTTCATTTCCAGTATAACTCGCTTTTATTATCCAATATTTGTTGCATAAAGATGCGTGTATAATAACTTTTTTTGAATATTCTGTATGATCTATTATATTCTTTATGAATTTCTCTATTACGGGAGATATTTTACTTTGATCTATCCACACGCTTGCATATTTGAATTCTGTTTGGATTTCTAATTTAATATGTCTGTTTGCTGCATGATCTTTCAGAGAAGATATTTTATTTTTAAGGAAATTTCCTAATTCATGTTCCGTAATATTCATTTTTTTGGAATGAGCGGCTATTTGCTTCAGGTCCATTAATCTGGTTAAATGATCATTAAGGCAATCTATGTTGCGGATAGCCAGTGACAGCTCTTTTTTGATATTGTCTGGACAGTTATTACTATAGGTTGACTTTAAAGGCGTATGAAGCAATGTGATCGGGGTGCGAATGTTTCGGAAGGAATCCATGAAGTACTGATTTTCTTCTTTTAAGAAAGCAATTTCTTTCCGCATGGCAAAAGAATGAGACAAGAACCAATACAATAAAAGTATTCCTGCTGTTGAAAATAAAATTGGAAATAATTCACTTTGGGTGGTTGTAACTGCGATAATAGAAGTGTATAATGACGTTATAATTAAATATTTCATATTAATCTGTTTTTTTAGTAACGTCACTTGGTGAAATTGATCTATTCCTCTTGTTCGGGTTTGAAGCAAGGAAAAATGCACAGTATTATGGTCTCATGATTGTATATCAATAAGTTCAAATAACATGATCTCAAAATTATTTGTTCTTTGAAGGCTGATATCGGGAATGCGTAGTATATATGTAGAGTTTTAATTCTAATGTTTGAACCCTTTTGAAAGGAATAGGGCAAATCTCCTCCAAGTAACAATAATTAATTTGATTATTTTTTATTAAACATAAATGTTAAATATATTGTAAGTAATGCGGGCTGCTCAGGAGGTGCCCGTGCTTTTGGTTGGGTACTTTTGGAATAACTTCCATTTAGTACCAATTCAGATTCTCTCATTTTTGGGTTTTTGGATAATATATACGTATTTTTTTATAATATAATATTGCTTGTTCTTATGAGGTAAATATACGCCATAGTTATAAAAAATTGATATAATATCTGATTAAAAATAGAGACTTGTTACTTTTTGTATGATGTTTGCGATAAAATGTATTGAAAACTTGTATATTTTTAATACAATGTTATATTTATTGTTCGTAGAAAATAATAATGCTTGCTTATTTAAGGTTCTGCTTATTATTAATTTATGTTTAATAAAATCATAATTAGATTAAAACAGTCATGGAATTCTTTGTTTTTATTCCTGGTTTGGGAGATTGATACGTAGATTTATAGTATGGTTCTATGAAGTATGCTTAATAAATTGGTATAATGCTATATATCTTTTCCTATATTTATCAGGTTGGTTTGAAGCATTCTACCATATGAATTAATAAATTCTCGCCAGCTATTAGCTGTTTGTTGCTTATGTTTTATTCTGTTGCACTTGTGTAGCTACAGGGATACATAACTGTAGCTGACTTGTTGCACAAGTCTGCCTGTCTGATTACTCCACTGTAACTTTATTGTTTCTTTATGATTGGATAGGGGGAATGAAAAAAAGTGCAGTTTTCTTCTATGAAAAAGTGAAAAGTATATAGATGATTTTTGTAAACTTGTAGAAAAAAGAACTGTTTTGGGACTTAAAGTGCTGATTAGTAATGCTGTGACATTTTTGTTTTTCCCCTTATAATAATTAGGTTAGATACAAAAATGTCACAGCATTCATCTGATTATCCTCGGTTGCTACTTCTCTTCTTTTTTGCCCGTAACTTTCCCTCCAGTTAATTATATGAGCGTTAGAAGAGCGAGTAGCTTCCGAAGGATGATCAAATTTCTAAAAAGCTGCCCCAACATAACTTTTAAAGAGTATTGTAGGGCTTTCCATCTCTCTACTCTTTATTTTTCTGTGTTACTTCGATGCCTGTTGGCCATGTTGCTTTGGCATAGGATTTAGCATCGTTTCCATGTCCGGTATAGTCCTTAGCTATATCGCCTTCACCTTCGTTGAATTTCCAGTAAGCCTGAAGGCCCGGAGTATTGGCGGGATCTTCTATATTATACATATTATCGAAGATTTCCTGTTGCGAACGGGCTACATTCCATACACGCACTTCGCAGATTTCACCATCTAGTTGACGTTCCATATAATTAGGTTCACCATAAGAATGACCTATCTTGAACATAAAGTCGCTGCCACGTGTTTGCTTGCCCAGATTAACAGGTTCACCGTTGCCATAATCTTCGATGCGGCTTTGTTCGCGCCCATCTACATATATAACGGCTGTTTTCTTTTCAGTGTCATAAACTACTGCTACATGATACCATTCGCTTGGCTGTAATAACTTGCCGGTATCGGCATTTGGGAATTTATTCTCTCCGGGACTGGAGAACTGTAATTGCTGTAAAGGGAATCCTGCATCACCGATACGGAAAAGGCAATATTGCTCAATTCCCATGATAGTAGCTATCTCTTTCTTTGGGAACTCATCAGTCTTGAAGTTGTTAACTCGGATAATAGCTTCGTAAGTAAGTTGTTTTATGTTGTTTACTACGTCGGCAGTAGGACTACCGGCATCGAAACCGGGAACTTCAAAATAGTTATTCTTCAGACTGACGGCAGTCGTTATGGCACTGGAACGGCGTATTATATAGCAAATACTCCTTGAACCGTTCAAAACACCCATTCCTCCCGACACCTGATCAATAGTGATAGGTAGGAGATAGCTGGCATCTATATCTAATTCGGTCAATCCGGTGAAATTAATAGTGACCGGGGCAGATGTAATATCTCCTTGCGGAATGGTTGTTTGCTGAGCCGACAATTTATAGTACTTGGAGTCAAGTATAGTATAATCAGCTCCTAAACGCGCATTATAAACATTGACTAATGATGGATCTACCTTAATGCCAACATCTATATTATTTGCCGCCGGACGGGCGAGTTCGGCAGAAACAATTTGTTGGCCCGTTTCTATAGTACGGTTAAAGGTGAAGTTTGATACGTCCTTCAATTTGGCGACGTCCAGATAAACAACATTGTCGAAAGGAGAGTCATTGCTGTAGTCTTTGTTGTCACACCCTACAACTGACAACAATGTGCACAAGGTGATACCTGCAAATGAGACTAGTGACAGGATGCCTCGAAGAGTACTTTTTGTTTTCATGCGATTCTTAGTTTTAAAAGTTTATTAACAGGTTTTTTACAGTATATTATTTAGACGCTAGGTTATTTGGTTCTTTTACATTGGTATCACGCTTCATTTTATGCTATACCTTGTGGAGAACACGGATTTAACCGAGCTGATTATAGCCTTTCTATAATTGGCGGATTGTTCACTGAATGGTCCACCAGCCATGCTTTCAGTACTTCTTTCATGTTTTCAATACATTATATTAAGGTTAAAACAATTTTTATTTTAATACTCTTTGAGAAAAAGGGTATCAATTTTGTATATTGGAAACGACTGATTGTTCTTTGGTTATTTGTTCATATAAGAAACGTTTTGGGTAATCGAATATATTATACCGAGAAGAAAAGTTCGAAAGTGCTATCTGCAAAAATGCTCTCTACGAATAAGAATTCTTTGTAAAAGTATTCTATAAAGACAGCACCTTCGAATTTATTCTTTTTTTATTCTGTACAACGATTGCTACGAAATAGAACCGTTGTACAGAATTAAGCTACAGTATTACATTAGTAATTCTTTGGATAAGAAACACCGGTCCAACATACTGTCTTGCCACCCCATACGTATGGAGCAAAGAGATTCATCTTTCCTGAAGCATCTGTATCGCGTACATTGAACATCATGATGGCGCCATAATCACCGTAGTTTTGTGCGGCAGCTCGAATTTCTCTATCGCTAGGGATGCCTTGGGTATATTGTATTGACATACTAGCCCATTTGCTGTGTGCAAATCCGCTAGGAGCACTCCAGCCTGAACCAAAATTAGGCCACATGTAATCAGCATATTGATTGAAACCGCCGGCATAACCATAATAGAAAGCAGTGATCAGTTTGTTGGGCATTATCTCACGTAAACGTTGAATTAGTTTGCCATAGAGAGCACTGCTAGGAGAAGGGGTACCTGATATTCTTCCATACTCAGCATATTCATCATCAAAGTCCACTCCGTCGAGTCCGTAATTATTGACGCAATCGGCTACCTGCTGCGCAAATGACTCTATCTGAGCGTCGTTCAGATTAGCGAAGCCGACACCTGTATGGTCGCCTAGCAAACCGAGCAATACTTTGATCCCTTTATCTTGCAATGGACGTACTAGTGTATTTACATTTGCCAAAATATGACTTTGGTTTGGATTGTGATACAACTCAACTGTTGAAGCCGTACCGCGAATGTTTGATGCAAACAGTATTACATGATCTACTACATAGTCTTTGGGATTGGTGCCACAGAAGTAGTATTCACCCATATTTAACGGATTAATATCGTTTGTTTCGATATAGGTGGTCAGTTTTGGAGTCTTATCGGACACAGCACGGGTAACAGTAGTTTGGGCATCTTGAGATGCTACTACCATGTCGTCATTGTTACTACAACCTGTAGCAAACAAAACCATCATCAATGTTGCAAAAACAGATAATAATTTTTTCATGATTGTTATTTTTAAAGTGTTTATAAATTTCAGTTCTTGGTCGGGCGATGCATAATCTTAATAGTTATAAATAGCCTCCTTTCTTCATTTTTTATGGTTAAACTTAATGCAATCTCAACCACTAACTGATGATAATTTTTTCTATTATTGTTAATTCTACTTTTCTAATCCAATTGTAATCGGATCATATTTTACCAATCTTTTCGATGAATGTTATGATCGAGACTGTTACCAAGAGAATAATGTAACATACCTGCTGCATAATATATTTCTCCCCATGTGAAATCGTTCATGTTAAAATCCCAACCGTCGCCATCATCCATAAATTGAAGGAGGGTATAATCATTTAGCATTATTTTTACTGCATTCTCATTATCACCATACTCATTCCCAATAAGATCACTACCAAAAACAAGAATATTACTTTTTTTATTTCCAGAAGATTTCCATTGGGCCATAGTTTTTGCTGCCAACTGTCTAATGTTAGGATTGTTAGCTGAATATCGAGGGACATTCACACTCCCGTAATGAGTCTCGTCCAATCCTGCAATGGGCTTACGTGTATATTTGCTATAAGCCTGAGCGCTACCTTCCGGATTCGGATTGATGATTTGCAAATCTTCTGTTTGTGAGAAGTATCCGTGCCATGCATAATCAATGTAATGACCTACTTCAATACCACCGCACTTGTTGACATCATAGAAATATTCCGTAGCATCTCCTTTATCTACCAGTGTCAGTACTTTGTCGGGCAGGGCTTCACGCAGTGCTTTTATTAGTTTGGGATATGACGTGGTGTTCATTTCCGGCATTCCTGCTTTCCCATATTTACTATCTTCATCCCACAAATTTACTCCATCTAGATAGTAACGTTCTATTACGTCTTTTACTTGACGGACAAAGTCTGCTATCTGTGTGTCGTTCATGTTGCAAAATCCTATACCTTTACCGCCATTTTCAATACAAAGACATACTTTGCGTTCATATTCCTGGAGATGGCGAATATATTTGTCTCTATGTTCTAATACGTAAGATATGTCACTTCCTAATTCAAGCAAAGCGCGTTGACTAGCGGCATTGTAACCTATTGTTGACCTTTTAAGGTTTACGATATTTCCCAAACTGTAAAGTTGGCTGAAGTTAACTTTTGCACCCCATGCTGCGGCAATCGATGGTTGATAAGTTTCTGTATTTACATAGAATACAGACGTCAGATTGGGCAGTAGTGGAGGAATCTCTATTGTTTCCCATTCTGAAGGCTGGCAAGTTGTGGTCTTTATTCGAAAACTTATTCTGTAATAAATTACTTGTTTACTAGCCTGAGCTTCGATCCCCGTAGTATTTTGTGTTAATGTTATTGCCAGCAAATAAGGTGTATCAGGCTCTAGTCCTTCCGCAGAAAGATTCATACTGATGTTTTCAGATGCCATTTTTCCTGCAGGTACGGTAAGTGAACCGTTATCTTCCAAGATTACATTATCGATGGGAAATTCTTCCATTTTAGTATTGTGATCGCGGTTGTATTCCGCCACAAGTGCCGGAGATGGAATTGCCTTAACAGTAACAGCCGTTGTCGCAGGTTTTGTCAGAGCATAACCTATTTTTTCGATAGCCGGTCCATCGTCTTCATACATGTTAATAGTAATCATATTAGAGAAAGTTTTTCCACTATATAATTGACTTCCAACATTATTCATAGATGTCTCATCTGGTAGTGGACCCACAGCTTGCGTAATGTCTTCTGTGCATCCCGTCATCGTTGCCAGTAGCATCGAAAGAGCAAAATATTTTAATGAGTTATTCATAAAATTGAATTTATAGTACGTACATATAAAAATAAATTAGTTCATTCATTACTATCACTTGCATTACTTCGACGGATTCATCGTCTGTATAGCCATTCGGCTAGTCTGATAATTCATCTTAGCCTGATAGTAATCATCTCCCAAAGCATATATGGCTAGTCCACCTAAAGGGCCAAGAGATATTACACGATTGGTCATTTCTGTCACAGCGTCTAGCTTATTCAAATCTTCATCAGTCAGTTTGCTACCTATCTTTGCTGCCAGTAATAGCTTTTCTTTGGATAGCGCATAAGTTTCTAATATGTTAACCACGTGCAGTTTTAAGTTCACTGCATTTTCTATATCAGTGGTATTTAATACTACATAATCTAGCTTGCTTAGGTCGGCAGCATCTACAAACGCAGGATCTCCCTCAAACACAAGGGTCTTGCCGAAAGCTGATAACTTGGATACAATCAGTCGGGCTGCCTCTTTACGTGCTGCTTGCTCGGCATCGGTTCCACCATAGCTTGGTAATCCGTTGAAAGCAAAGCCGTCCAGTTTAAGTTCTGTAGCAGTGGCTACTGCCTTATCCAACCATGTACTTAGCGCAGCTGCGTCGGCAAGTTCCGTCATTTTCTTGGCATAATCTACCAGATAAAGCACACGGGTACTTTTCTCTTGTAGTGAAGGGATATCTTCACGGTCGTAAGCAGTTATGTTTTCTGAATTAGCCAAAGTCACAATATCCAGCGAGTCGGGTACTGAGCGTAAATAAGCACCTTCATTTTTGGATTGTTCAGTGCCATTCTCAAAGCTGCCATATGTTATATAATGTGTGCGCTCTTGTTTGTAGATGCGTAGCGACTCCATA
The DNA here is from genome assembly GCA_947038155.1 of uncultured Bacteroides sp. Taxonomy (GTDB): domain Bacteria; phylum Bacteroidota; class Bacteroidia; order Bacteroidales; family Bacteroidaceae; genus Bacteroides. The sequence continues at coordinate 31,709 of CAMQVH010000001.1, forward strand.
TAACGTGCCCAAAGTTCGGGATTTTGATCCTTGGCATGCTGAGGGTCAATATCTACGGCTTCTATATCATTCCAGTCGCTGCATGAGGCAGACAATATGAGAATCAACAACAGGAACAATCCGCTATATAATTTATTAATTGAGATTTTCATTTTCATGTCTTTTATGTATATAAGTTTTTATTGTAGTCAGGAAATTATCCTTTTTCTATCGTGGCTTTTTATCCCACCACAGGCGCGTAGCTCCATTGTCGGCTCCTCCTAACATATTAATAGCTTCCAAAATATTAGCCTTGTTTTCGGAGTATTCTGTGGGTGGGTACCATAAGCGACGAATCTTTTCTTTGCTGTCATCAATGACACCACCGCTATTGTTTACTACTACAGGTAGCAATTTAGGATAACCCGTACGACGGTATTCACTCCATGCCTCTACGGTGCAGGGAAACATGGCTATCCACTTTTGGGTAATGATTCGTTCCAGATTAGCTTCGTCGTTGGAATTACCATCTTGCCATGCTATGGTGATACTGCTGGTTTGGCCGGCAGAGTAGGAGTCTGTTGGATCAGTATAGGCTTGTGGTTGACTGGTAGCATCGGCAATGTAGGTGTCAGCGCCACTTACTCCATATTGTTCGAAAGAAAGATTGATAGCCTGCTCGTACAAAGCTTTGGCTTCGCCACCCATACTCCATCCGCGTAAAGCACCTTCGGCACGTAAGAAAGTGATTTCAGCAGCGTTTATCCACATATACGGACTGGTAGTGGATGTTATAGGTTTGCTGTAACGGTCTTTCACATTATCTTTATTAGGTACGTCGATGCCAATACGGACACCAGCGTAGCCGTCTACATCGGTTGGTTTACCACCGACAGTTTCTTTCACCTTTACAGTAGTAAACATTTTCTCGCGACGAGGATCATTATATCCATTCATGTAGCAGATAATATCCGCACCTACACGATGGTCATTCCAATCGTTGAAGATCATAGACGCACGGTTTTCTTCCACAGTCAACAGGGCATTGTCGTCATTGCTTGTGATAACTCCTGCTTGTACGGCTGCTTCTGCCACCTGTTGTGCAGTGATCGGATCAACGTAAGCCATACGCAGGGCAAAACGTAATTTCAGAGAGTTAGCATACTTATACCATTTGCTCATATTACCGTAATAAACGTCATCGAACTTGCGGAACGTTTCAGGATCAAGGTCGAGATTCTCTTTCAAAACATCGGTAACCTCATTCAACTCTTTCAGCATCTGCTTGTACACCTCTTCCTGAGAGTCGTAAGGTACAGAAAGTGATATGCCGCCTAACTTATCCACTACTTTGCTATAAGGAATAGGGCCGAACATATCTGTTACACGATGCATGATAGCTACCCGTAGTAGCTTACCCAGTGCCAATGCTACCGGGTCGTCACTTTGATCTTGTAAGTCGCGGTAGTAAGGATAGGTATTGGTGATAACAGTAGAAAAGGTAGCCTCAATCCAGTCTACAGATGGGTTGTAGGTTTCAAATTTCGTTGTCCACGGATTGATAGCACCGAAGTATCCGGCAAATGGACCTGCGGCTAATGCTTCTATGAACTGATAGCTGTGTTCCTGGGTGGGAATGACAAGGCCCTGCAAACCTCTCAGCGTGGTGCCTAAGTTGTAGTTCTCACGTTCTTGCTCTTGCTTGGTTACTTGGTAGTCCTTGGAGTTGATCTTGTCGAAGTTGTCCGTACAAGCGGTTCCACTAGCAAGGAGTAGGGCAAGAGAGAACATCTTCAGGATAGATGTCATTGGTTGTTTCATACTATATAGAATTTAATTCGTTAAAAGGTAATTTTGACATTCACGCCGATATTGCGGGTGCTCGGCAGCATGAAGTAGTCGATACCCTGATAGTAGTTATCGGTAGTAGCTACGGCTTCGGGATCGAAAGGAGCCTTGTTATAAATCATCCATAGGTTACGGCCTACCACAGACACTTGGATATCGCATGCGTTACCCAGCCACTTGCGTGGAATGGTATAACCGAGACTAGCTTCCTGCAAGCGTACATTGGTAGCACTGTATGTGTAATATTGTGGAAGTCCACTCTCGCTGCCGATTGCTGTATAGTAGGTCTGAGCATCTACAAGAGTACGTCCGTTCAACAGTACACCTCCTTTGTCACGTGCCAATGCCGAACGTTCGGAAACGCCGTATTGATCCATGGCTGCTTCGGTAGCAGAGTAAACGATGCCACCAATGCGTGCTGTAATAAGTGCGCTGAGGCTGATTCCTTTCCATGAGAAATGATTGTTCCATGCCAGATTTGCTTTCGGGAATACGGTACCTAACTTGATATCGTCAAGGTTGTTTTCTACTACCAGTGCACCGGAAGGGTCAATTTCTACCATACCATTATTGTCACGTTTCAAGTCGGACTGTGAGTAAAGGTCGCCCAATGTTCCGCCCTCTTTCAATATAAATTTGGCCTTACCCAATTTGCCTATTTCCAAACGGTCTTTATTAATAATCTCACCTGTTTCGGGGTGCAGATAGTCTCTTACCAGTTCCTTGATTTCATTTTTGTTGTGGCTCAAGGTGAAGTTACTATCCCAATGGAAATTATTGTTCCATGTATGATTATATCCCAGCGAGAGTTCAATACCGGTATTGCGTACGTAACCTGTTTGCAGATAGATAGTACTGTAGCCTGACGATACGGAAATCTGCGGATCGAACGTCTGGTTGAATGTATTGGCAAGATACCAGGACAGCCCGAGATTGAAATCCTTGAAAAGGCGCATATCCAGACCTAATTCCCAAGAATTGGTACGTTCCGGTTTCAGATCACCGATAGGATAATGTGTCTTTGGTTTCCATCCTTGATTGGTTTCGTCATACTCGTAAGTAGGTGATGTCAGATTGCGCGGATAAGGCATACCGACGGAACTGAATGAACCACGTACTTTCATATAGTCGATGAAAGCGGGGAGTTGCACCATCTCTGATATGACACCGGAAAGACCGACAGAAGGATAGAAGAAGGAAGAAGTAGACGAGTTGGCAAGCTGTGAAGCCCAGTCGTTACGTCCGGTTAACGTTAGATAGAGCATACTTTTCCAACCAACTTCCACGCTGGCAAAGATAGATTGTGTCTGTTCCTGCCATTCGTCCTGACGGGCTTTTTTCTTGGTGTTATCAAGGTCGTAAACATTGAATACGTTGGGAATACCCTTTTCGCGTATCGGTCCACGATAACTTAGGTCGTCATACTTATTGTTCATGATGCTGGTACCTATGTTTGCTACCAATGAGTAGTCGCCAAAACGCTTGTTGATGTTGACGAGTGCGTCAGCATAAGCTTGGCTTTCATCAGGTTTTTCTATGGCATAGTAACCTTGTGTACTACCTTCGGTTAGTGTGGTGTTAGAACTTGCGTAAAGTTTTTGTTCGTATTTGGTATTGGAATTGTCTATACGTACACGTCCTGAGATATTCAGCCAGTCGGTTATATCGTAACTTAATGCTGCGGACAGCATATAACGTTTCTTTTGGTTGAGGCGCAGATTGCGGTAGGCGATCCAGTAAGGGTTTTGCATACGAAGATCACCTTCACCTTGCGGCCAAAACATGGTGTTGATTTTGCGTGTCGGGTCCCAGCGCTCAAACACTTTGGTAAGACTGAAATCATCACCGCGCGGAAACAGATAAACGGGCACGATCGGGTTAGAATAAACACCTTGATTGGTCATGTTACGGTCGTTCTGGATGATATAGCTGGCGCCTACATCGAGTTTCATCTTACCATCCAGAAAGCTCGTTGTATTGCGAAAGTTGAAATTGTAACGGTTATAACGATTGTTGGGTACGATACCTTCGGAATTTACTGCGGCGGCTGAGAAGAAAGTCTGATTCTTCTCTGTTCCGGTGGAGAGTGTGACGGAATTGGTAAAGATTAATCCTGTATCGAAGAAATCCTTTGGTTCAAACCCTGTGCGTGATGCTTCATTCAATAATGATCCCCAACTCAAAGTGCTGGAACCTGCTGTCTTGCCTCGGCTACCTGTCCCATAGCGATTCTGGAACTGAGGAAGTACGAATGGTTTAGAGAACTCAGTATTACTGTTGACAGATACTTGTAGTTTTCCTACTTGTCCTCGTTTGGTAGTGATAACGATGGCACCATTAGCTGCATTGCTACCATAGAGGGCGGCTGCAGCGGCACCTGTCAGTACGGAAATACTTTCTATATCATCCGGATTCAAGTCTGCAATGCTTTCGGACTTACCGCGGGAATCAAATTCCGTTCCACCTCCACCTCCAAAATTGAACATCGGAATTCCATCAATAACATATAGTGCATTACTGCTCTGTTCGATAGATTTTGTACCGCGCATCACTACTTTACTAGCTCCGCCCACACCGGAGGAACTACTATTGATATTGACACCAGCTACCTTACCGTTCAGGCTGTTGATGAAATTAGCATCCTTGATGCCAGAAATCGCATCAGCCTTCACCTGCTGCACATTGTAGCTCAGTGCCTTTTGTTCGCGTTTAATGCCGAGAGCGGTGACTACCACTTCGTTCAGCTGTTTAGTGTCACTCACTAATCTTATTTCGTAGATATTCTTATCTGTTATTTTCACAGTTTGAGGCGTATATCCCACATAAGTGAAGCTTAATGTACTACCTTGGGGAGCCATTATATTGAAATTTCCATCAATATCGGTGATTGCACCTACGGAGCTTCCTTCTACTTTTATATTCACTCCGATCAGTGGTTCATTGTTTTCGTCAATGACCATTCCACTTACTTTTTTTGCAGGAGTTTCTTTTGGCTTTTTGTCGGGAATAATCATGATATACTTATCTTTGAACTGATAAGTAAATCCACTTCCTTGGAGGATTTGTTTAAGGGCATTCTCTAATGCCACAGCTTTTAGGTCAAGATTTAAAACAGGCTTGTTTTTCAGTTGCGAATCATTGTATCCGACAGAATAATCGGATTGTCTTTCTACTTCCTTAAGTGCCTCGATAACAGATATATTTTTCTTCTGAATCGTGATCTTGGCACTATTTTGTGCAAAGGAGGGTGTTTGCATCATCAACAAACAGAAAAAAAGTAAAAAACTTCTTCCCTTTGCGGTTTGATCTACTATAAATTCATAAATTTGTAGCATTTTCTTAGTATTAGGTTATTAACTAAATTATTTCACGGTAATTGAATAGAGTAAAACTCTAATATTGAGAATCTTGATTTCATATCCGGGATAGAGTTAGGGCTCCGTTCCGGATACTTTTTTGCATGAGTCTTTAGTGGTTAAAAAGGTTATTATATTGTTGTTTTTTTACTGTTTTGTTTTTGGGGGATAGCCATTATTTGGGGATTAAATAACAGCGGTCTCCTTGTATCTTATAGTTCATTTGGCCTACCACATTTACTATCACATCCATAACCTCAGATAGTGGTGCCTGGTCTTTAAACCGGAAACTGTATCTGTCGTCTTTCAGCGTTTTGAGCTGATACTCGAATGTATAAGGATATTTACGTTCAAGGATTGTGATGATATCTTTGACGGACATTTCTCTGAACACAAGTTCTCCACGTTGCCAGGCGGTAACTTCTTTCATATCCGGATGGTCCAGGCTATGGTAATGAGTATTTTTGTTATAAGCCAGCTGCTCATTCGGTTTTAGAATCACCTGCGATTTTAAATCATTGTATTCTACCAATACGCTTCCTGAAATCAATGTGGCTGCCAACACCGGATTTTCCGGATAAGCCGAAACGTTGAACTCCGTACCCAACGCCGTCACCTGAAAATCATTGGACTTGACGATGAACGGATGTTTCTTATCCGGTTTAACTTTAAAGTTAGCTTCACCGATCAAAAAGACACTACGATCTTTCCCGGTAAAGTTTTGTGGATATAAAAGTGTACTTTGTGAGTTCAGCTGTACCTGAGTTCCATCGGGTAAAGTGAGAGTCCTTATTTCAGCAGTAGGAATGTATTGCTGAATAAGAGTTTCTTGTATTTCTTTGCCGATGGTAGAAAGGTAAACAGAAGAAGCCGCTACTAAAAAGAAAACCGCAGCGGCAGCCTGCCATTTATGAATCGGTCGGATTGTTCTTTTTCGTTGTATGGGAGGTATTCCGGCATTCTTTTTCAAAAGTTCATAAGCCTCCTGCATGTCGGTTGCAGTTCTCTGTTTATGAGCCTCATCCCATAATTTTTGTAATGCTTCGTCTTTTTCGGAAGTATGCTCTTCATCTACCAGCCACTTGTAGAAATCTTGCTGGGTCGATTCCGGATAGTCGTTTCCGGTGAATAATGTTATTATTTTCTGAAAGTAATTCTTCATATTGAGGTATTAATGTTATAACTGTTATATTAATACTTCAATTAACTAAGGCAGCTTACTTAAGGGAACAGCAAAAAAAATGCAAAAAAGATGATTTTTTTCATTTCAAGCAGAGTTAAATAAATGTGATGTTCCACTGTTCGTTTCGAAATATTTAGTTTCTCGGCTATCTCAAGATTGCTCATATGCTTGAAACGGCTCATTTCGAAAATCATTCTGCGTTGCTCCGGAAGGCGTTCGAGAACTAATTTGATGATTAGTTGAGCCTCTTTATAATAGATGGGATTGAGTGTATCTTCTGATTGGAAAAGTTCGTCGATGAGAGACTTTTCTATAATTTTCTCCTGATAAGCCAATTCTACTTTTTTGTGTTTGATAAAATTGAGAGTTGTACTCTTAGTAAGAGTATAGATATAAGGAGTCGGATTAGGAACTTCCGTCCATAATTCAGGCTTAGTCCATAGTTTTGTGAAAACATCTTGGGTAATATCCTTTGCGTCTTCTTCGGATTTAAGCAGCATTAGGGCGAAATATTTCACTACCGAATAATATTTCGTGAATATTGTTTCGAATTGTTGCGCTAAAAGTCTTTCGTCTTGATCTGGGGTCATCGGGTTAACAGATTATTGAAATCGAAAGACAAATGTAAACAAATTAAATTAAGATACGAAGAAAAAAGGAATAGTTTATAAAAAAGAAAAAAGATAGTGACACCATCCGGTCCGGATAGTGTCACTATATGAGTGGGATGCTGACACTATCGCAACAGGATAGTGTCAGCATCTTAAAGTTAGTTTTTACCAGTTTCTTTTCACTGTACGGTAGCCATAACCGATGATTACCAGGAAGCAAATGAACGGCAAAATGAATGATACATTGACAGCCGGTATGGAAGCTATCTCTTTCATGTCAATAATGCTTGCTTGCAAGGGAGGAAGTATGGAACCTCCCAAAATGGCCATAATCAGACCGGCTGCTCCGAATTTGGCATCGTCTCCCATACCTTTCAGTGCAATTCCGTAAATGGTAGGGAACATCAAAGACATACAGGCAGAAATCGCTACCAGACAATATAGTCCGAAGATATTCTGAAGGAAGATCGTTCCTAATGTGAAAAAGCCTCCGAAGATGGCAAGGATCATGAGCAACTTTCCTGCATTGAGATAGCGCAGAATGAAAGTACAGATAAAGCGGCTGATACAGAAAATAACCATCGCTACGATATTGTATTGCTGGGACAGTACTTCCGCACTTTTTTCATCCATGCCATATTCCGGCGACATAAACAGGCGTGTACCATACTGAATGATAAAGGTCCAGCACATAATCTGAACACCCACATAGAAGAATTGTGCTATTACACCTTCCCGATAGCGTGTCTGGGTGAAAATACGTTTTAGCGTGGGAAAGAAATCTATTTTGTGATTCTGATCTCCATTCTTGGGCATTTTCACAAATCGTATCAGAAGCAGCATCGCCAGAATAACGAGTCCGATAGTGAGATAAGGAGCTATCAATACGGCAAGATCGCTTTCCTTGATGGCCTGAAACTCACTGTCGTTCAGCAAAGCGCGTTCATCAGTGCCCATCGGGTGCAGTTTAGCCTGAATAAATTGCATCGCTACGTACATTCCGAGCAGCGATCCCATCGGATTGAAAGACTGGGCAAGGTTCAGACGTCTTGTAGCTGTCTCTTCCGTTCCCATAGAAAGTATATAGGGGTTGCAACTGGTTTCCAGGAAGGAGAGTCCGCAGGTCAGAATAAAGTAAGCGATCAGAAACGGGTAATACTCTCCTGTCATCTTGGCGGGAAAGAATAAGAAGGCTCCGAAAGCATACAGGCCGAGTCCTAACAATACTCCGGCTTTATAGGAGAATTTGCGGATGAACATGGCGGCAGGGAAAGCCATGGCAAAATATCCACCGTAGAAGGCTACCTGAACCAGTGCCCCGTCGGTAGCACTCATCCGGAAAATTTTGGAGAATGCCTTTACCATCGGGTTGGTAATATCGTTCGCAAATCCCCACAGTGCAAAGCAGGAGGTAATAAGTATGAATGGAATAAGATAGCTGACGCCATCCTTTGAGATAATAGACTGCTTAGTGTGTTTCATGGTAATTTCTTGTTATTTTAGGTATTATATAAATGGAACATTCTCTCCATGGGGATCCATTTCTCAGCGGAACTCATTCCCGGAGCGGCCTGCTGGAGGATGGACATGTATTCTTCCCATTCTTGTTGCCGGGGGAGAGTATTCAGACGTGCCATGGCTGTGTCCCAGTCAAAGTCGACGGGTGTTTCGACGATCATGAACAGACGGGTACCGAGAATGTAGATTTCCATCTCAAGGATACCAACTTCATGGATTCCTGCAAGGATTTCGGGCCATACTTCTGCCTGACTGTGTCTTTTCCGATACTCAGCTATTAACTCCGGTGAATCCCGTAGATCAAGAGTCTGGCAATATCGCTTGACAGGGACGTTGTAGGTTTTTACTTGATAGCCAGTTTGAGGTGTTTCCATATCTTTCTTATTTTTCAGGGTAATATACTTGTGGTGTAACACTGCGGCTTACTACTTCTCTGATTTCCCGGAGGCTGGATATTTCTCCTTTCGCCATTGCCTGAGTCAGGATATTCCCCATTGCTGTGGCTTCTACCGGTCCGGCATAAACAGGGATGCCGAGTGCGTTGGCAGTAAGTTGGTTGAGCAGTTTATTTTGTGAGCCTCCTCCGATAATGTTTAGCCGGTGAATCGGAGAGGGGAGACAACGATTGAGCTGTGCTACCGCCTCACGATATTTGGAGGCCAGTGACTGTAGTATGCATTTCACCATTTCTGCCTTGTTTCCGGGAACTTTAAGTGAATGATTCCGGCAGTAGTTCAGAAGGGCTGTTTCCATATTTTCGGGGTTCATGAACTCTGCATCGTCCACAGGAATAATCGTGTCAATTTCTGCGTCCGCAGCTTGCGGAAGAATCGTATCATAACTTTGTTCTTCGCCACGTAGCTTCCATTCGCTCATCAAGCGTTGCAGAATCCACAGTCCGGTAATGTTTTGCAGGAATCGGATGTGACCACCTACGCCTCCTTCATTGGTAAATTGAGCCAATCTCGCTTCTTCCGTCAATATGGGTTCATCCACTTCGACTCCCAACAATGACCAGGTGCCGGAACTGAGAAAGGCTACTTGACCTTCGGTTGCCGGAACGGCAGCAACGGCACTGGCTGTGTCATGCGAGCCGACAGCAATAATGTCGACAGGACCTAATCCTGTTTCACGGCCTATCTCTTCTTTAAGTGTTCCTCTGACAGTTCCCGGCAGAATAATTTCTCCGAATAAGTGTTCGGGGAGTCCCAAAGCACGGATGGTATCCATCGACCAGTTTCGTTGGCGTGCATCGAGCAGTTCGGAGGTGGAAGCTATGCAATATTCATTATTGGCTACTCCCGTCAGGTAATAGCTGAAGAGGTCGGGCATAAAGAGAAGTCGCTGTGCAACTTCTAGCAGTACGTCCTGATTCTGTTGCATGCTGTAAAGCTGAAACAGCGTATTGATAGGCATTACTTGTATGCCTGTGCAGGCGTAATGCTTTTGTGCATCCAGTATTTGAAATACCTTGTCCGGCATTCCGTCTGTTCGGGCATCCCGATAGCAGACGGGGTTGCCCAGTAGATTTCCTTTTTTGTCAATCAGGCCGAAGTCTACTCCCCAGGTATCTATGCCGATTCCTTTGACATGATATCCCTTTTGTGCAGCAAGTTTCAGTCCGGTTTTCATATCTTCGAACAGGGCGGGAAAGTCCCAGTAAACATGATTCCCGAGTTTAACCTGCCGGTTGGTAAAGCGGTGTATTTCTTCTAATTCCAGCTTTCCCTGGAGAAGGGAGCCGGCGATGACCCGACCGCTTCCTCCTCCAAAGTCTACTGCCAAATATGTGTTTCTTGTGGTATCTTTCATGGTATTCCCGGATACTTATTTGGTTTTCTTTCCTAATACGTATATTTCCAGGTCTTCTATTTCTTCCGGTGTCAGTACGGAGTAATCACCGCCGGACTGAACTATGATGCGGCAAGCCATTTCGAAGAAGGTAGCCCGTTCGTAAACTTGGTCGAAGTCTTTTCCGCATACTACTTGTCCGTGATTGGTCAATAAGACGGAATTATGCTTCAGCATTGCTTCTACTACCGCTTTGGCCAATTCGGGAGATCCCGGCCGATAGTAAGGAATTACGGGAATTTCCGACCCGACATGACAAGGTATTTCTGCCGTTACGTTGAAATTTGTCGGTTTGTTTTTCATGCAAGAGATGGCAGTGGCATATTCCGACTGGAAATGGAGTACTACATTTACATCCGGCCGTTCGCGGAGAACGCCAAGATGGAATGTACTTTCCATAGATGGTTTTACGCCATTCGTCGGTGTACCGCTGGCTATATTACAGATAGAAACTTTTTCTTTGGCAAGGGTAGGGACCCAGGAGCCTGTACCCGAAATCAGTGCTTCTTCTCCGATTCTCCAGGAAAGATTGCCGCTGCTGCAGAGCATTAATTTTGCGTCTCCATAGCGGTGTGCCTGTGCCAGAAACAGTTCGATGTGTTCGTCAGTTATCATAGTGTTTTTATTTAAGCCATCATATAGTGGAAGCTTGTGTTTGAAGACTGCTTCCACTATGATACGGCAAAGTTAAATTATTAAATCAAATAGGACGAAAGATTCTTGTTTATTTATAGATAGGACCGTAAGTTGTACAAGCTCTGTAATCTGCTCCTTCTTTGTCCATACCGAATGCGTTCCATGCAGCCGGACGGAAAATTTCGTTTTCATCTACATTGTGCATGCAAACAGGGATACGAAGCATAGAGGCAAGCGTAATCAGGTCTTGTCCGATGTGACCGTAGCTGATGGCTCCGTGGTTAGCGCCCCAGTTGTTCATTACAGAATATACATCCTTGAAAGCGGATTTATCACACAGACGAGGAACGAACCACGTAGTCGGCCATGTCGGATCGGTACGCATATTCAATTTCTGATGGATTTCTGGATCGATCTCAACAGTCCATCCTTCTGCGATCTGCAGGACAGGGCCTAAGCCTTTGATCAGGTTCAGACGCATCATAGTAACAGGCATTCCACCTTTTGAAAGGAAGTTGGACGAGAAGCCGCCGCCACGGAAGTAATCGCGGTCTGCCGGATACCAGGTCGTTGCTTTGAGGCAGTTTTCTACGTCTGCATCAGTCAGGTTCCATGGTTCTTTCATGACAGGATTTCCTTCTGCGTCTAATGACTGGCCGGAACCGTCGAGTGTTGTTGCACCGGAGTTGATCAGGTGGATGATACCGTTAGCTGCCAAGCCGGTCAGTTCTTTACCGGTAACACGTTTTACGGCTTCAGGACTCCAGTACGTACGTACATCAGAGAATATTTGTGCACGGTTGGTCAGCAAGTGTCCGAACAGCATGGCTACTCCATTGCAGGCATCGTTTTCGGTAGCCACTACGAATGCTTCACGAATACCGTTCCAGTCGAAAGAAGTATTGAGCAGTGCTTCCGGATAGTCACCGTTAGGATAAAAGTCTGTCCATTGGCGTTGTCCCTGGAAGCCGGCAGCGATGGCATTATGTCCCAAAGCTTCTTCCTTGAATCCCATTTCTTTCAGTTTCGGGTTTCCGGTCATCAAGTCACGCATGATGATCATCATCTTCACGACAAATTCCCAGTCAGCATCTTTTTGTTCGCGGTTTTTGCGTTTCTCCGGACGGTTCTTGAAGTCGTCGCCCTCATTCACTTTACAGTATTTTTCAGTCCATGCCATTGCTTTTGCATATTCTTCGTGGTCATAGATGCCTTCTTCCATGCGGCGGATGATTTCCGCCAGGTCAATTGACTCATTGCGCATTCCCAGATATTCCTGGAAGAAGTCGGGGTTGACGATAGAGCCGGCGATACCCATTGATACACTGCCCATTGACAGATAAGATTTGCCTCTCATCGTCGCTACTGCCTGTGCGGCACGTGCAAAACGAAGAATTTTCTCTGCTACGTCTTCAGGGATTGTATTATCGTTGAGGTCTTGTACGTCGCGTCCGTAGATACCGAATGCGGGAAGTCCTTTTTGTGCGTGTCCTGCCAGTACGGCTGCAAGGTATACTGCTCCCGGACGTTCGGTTCCGTTGAAGCCCCAGACAGCTTTCGGATAATGAGGATTCATATCCATTGTTTCCGCACCATAGCACCAGCAGGAAGTAACGGTGATAGTGGACCCTACGCCTTCTCTTTCGAATTTCTCTGCACAAGCAGCGCTTTCGGCTACACGACCGATTGTACTGTCGGCAATTACACACTCTACAGGACTTCCGTCGCCGTTTTTCAGATTATTGCTGATTAACTCAGCTACTGCTTTGGCAAGGTTCATTGTCTTTTCTTCAAGGCTTTCACGAACGCCGCCCTGGCGACCGTCGATAGTGGGACGAATCCCGATTTTCGGATACTTTTTCATGGTTTCTTAATTTTTTTGTTATTTAGTGGTTAATATCTGTGCTGAACTGTGCTGTAAATACGGCAAAAAAAATCACAGGGACTTTCGGAGTCTTACTTCGGTAGGCAGGTACTTTTGTATCGGGACATTGTTCAGGACAAAGTTTGCCGCTTCATTTCCCATCATCTCCCAATCAATACTCAATGAAGTAATTCCTTCGTCAATCACTTCGTAGGAAGGAATATCATTGTATGCCAACAGACCGAAATCTTTTCCGCATTTCAGTCCTTCTAGTCTTCCTTGTTTCACAACCTTCACTACATCTTGTTGCTTGATGGCTATGTAGACTACTCCTTTGCGTATGGTCAGATTCTCGATATCTTCCTGAATTTCGCATAAAAATCCTTGTTCCTCACAAAAACGGGTAAAATACTCTTTACTGCTTTGGGGATGCTTCAGATTTTTAGAGAATAACAGAACAAGTTGTGGATAGTGCCGTAGTCTCTCCTTCAGCATGAGTAATGCCTGATAGAAAGCTTCATCAAAATCCTGACAGATATAAGAATACTTTTCTTTCTCGAATTTACCGAAGTCAAGAAGCAATAATTTTGTTGGATGAATCTTATTGAGAACCATACTGAATTTCTCATTATCGAAATTCATCACTATGTATTTATTATATTTTCCGACAGATTCGCGGATAATGGTATTGAAAAGCCGTTCATTATATTGATGAAACAGCAAGTCTACTTTGTAATTAATAGGCAGATGTTTGACGAAACTATTGTAAAGGGCTTCTTTAAAAGGAGTGTACTGGTCGAGCAGGAGCAGGACGTTGGTCACCTGACTGGTTACATAATATCCTTTTCCCGGAGTTGAATCGATCAGTCCCCGTTCGCGCAAATCAAGAAAAGCCTTGAAAACGGTATCGCGTGATACTCCATATTCTGCACTTAACTGATTGATGGAAGGCAAAGAATCTCCTTCACGAAATTTTTTCATGGAAATCGCCTGGCTTAATGTATCCGCTAATTGCGTAACCTTGCTGGACTGTTGACCGAATGTTTTCTTTTTATCAGTTCGTCTCATACTGTTATAAGATAAATGACTGTGCTGAGCTATGCTGTTGCAAAGAAAGGAAATTTATTCAGAAGTAGAGAACTATTTTAATATGTTCTATAGCAGGAAATAAAAAAATCCCCTTCGGCGAACCGAAGAGGATTTATAGCTTTTTCCACATTTCTTGTTAGGAACCTGCCGAAATTTATTCAGCAGCAGCTTCTGTTGCAGCAGCTTCTTCAGCCGGAGCTTCAGTTGCTTCTTCTGCAGGTGCTTCAGCAGCAGCTTTTTCAGCAGCTTCAGCAGCTTTCTTTTCAGCGAGTGCTTTTGCTTTCACTTCGTTGATTTTCTTTTCTGCTTCCAGACGTGCTTTAGCTTCAGCTTTCTTAGCTTCGTCTTGTTTAGCCTTCAAAGCAGCCAGACCTGACTGTTTGTTGTTTTTCCAAGCTTCGAATTTAGCTTCTGCTTCTGCTTCTCCGAATGCGCCTTTTGCTACACCGCCCAAAAGATGTTTCTTCATGTAAACTCCTTCACGAGAGAGGATGTTACGTACAGTGTCACTTGGTTGTGCACCTTTCAGTACCCATGCCAATGCAGCGTCGAAATTCAAATCTACTGTAGCAGGATTGGTGTTAGGGTTGTAAGTACCAATCTTCTCAATAAATTTACCATCACGTGGTGCTCTGCTGTCTGCAATTACAATTGAATAAAACGCGTAACTTTTACGTCCGTGTCTTTGCAATCTGATTCTAGTTGCCATTTTTAATAATTGTTTTTAATTAATGATTTGAATTATGCTACTAACTCGTAATAGCGGGCGCAAAGATACAGCTTTTCTTTTGATTGACAAATATTTCCTTTCTTTTTCTTATGAATACCTCCTCGGATATCGGAACAGGATAGCGAGCAGGGCACAGACTCCCATCGTAAACGGATAATAGAGATTGCCGATAATACTGATAGGAGAGATGTTGGCCAATCCGGCAGCGATCAGCATTTGTGCCCCATAGGGTATGATGCCTTGTATCAGACAGGAGAATGTATCCAGGATACTGGCTGTTTTTCTCCGGTCGAGATGGAATCTCTTTGCAATATCCTTTGCAATCGGCCCTGTGGTGATGATGGCAATCGTATTGTTGGCAGTGCATAGGTTGGCGATACTTACCAGAGCGGCGATACTCAGTTCCGCACCACGCTTGCTGTTGACGTGACGGGTCAGTTTTTTGATGATGAAATCGATACCTCCGTTATAACGGATTGTTTCGAGCATACCGCCTGCCAGTAATGTGATAATAATCAATTCACCCATGCCTGTGATACCCGTACCCATTGCTCCAAACCAATCGAATACGTCAAAACTCCCGGTAGCTATGCCGATGATACCGCTGGTCAGGATACCTATTATTAATACCAGCATCACGTTCATTCCGGCAATGGCTGTTCCCAGTACTATTATATAAGGTATGACTTTTATCCATTCGATAGTCTGTACTTGCGCGGGTGCAGTGATGGATAGTCCTTGAAAAATATAGATTCCCAGTACGATAATCGCTGCCGGAACTACAATCATGGAATTTACCCGAAACTTATCACGCATCACGCATTCCTGAGTTTTGGTTGAGGCAATGGTGGTATCGGATATAAACGACAGGTTATCTCCAAAGAAAGAACCTCCGACAACGACTGCTACCATAAACGGAAGGGCGATCTCTGTCTTTTCGGCCAGACCGACAGCAACCGGAGTAAGGGCTACAATCGTCCCTACACTGGTTCCGATGGATAATGAGATAAAACAGGCGGCAATGAATATCCCGGCCAATAGCAGATTATCAGGGAGGATATGCAGTGTCAGATTGACGGTTGCATCAATAGCTCCCATCTGCTTGGCGCTTTGTGCGAAAGCTCCGGCAAGGATGAATATCCATATCATCAGAAGAATATTCTTGTTGGCGGCTCCTACGGAGAACTGGTAGATTCGCTGGTCGAGCTTCAACCCCCGCGTAATGGCAATTGCGTAACAGGAAGACACGAGGAAAGCCACAGTGATGGGTACTTTATAAAAGTCATTAACAAGAATGGAAGTTACCAGATAAAGGCAGAGAAAGACGAGTAACGGACTCAGTGCCCACCAGCTGCCATGACGTTCTATATGTATTTTTTCTTCAGTCATAAATTGATATTGTGGTATATATTCGAACTGCAAAGATAGTAAGGAAACACATAAGTACGATAAAAGGCTCAAATTTTCATCTTTTCTTTTTCCGTTTTAGCTCTTTCTTTTTCCGCTTCGGAAATTAAATTCCGGTTCTTTTTTCTTCTTTCCGTTACTTTCGTGCCGTTGACAACGTAACTAATGTAGAATAGAATGACAACGACTAATTTTTCATTGTGTATTTTTTGTCTTTGCCTACTCACATCGTGTGGTAAGGGTGAGAAGAAAACAAACGAGCCTGTACGGGTAAAAGTGGCGGAAGCGGAAATGCTGGTTCCTTCTGCAGAGCGTGAATTTTCATTTATTGCCAAACCATTCAAGGAGACCGAACTCTCTTTTCGGGTGGGCGGACCGATTGACCATTTCGAAGTGTATGCGGGGAATTACTATCATCGGGGAGATATCATAGCTGAAATTGATTCCCGTGATTTTCGTATTCGTAAGGAACGGGCGGAAGCTATTTATCATCAGGCAAAAGCTGAGTTTGAGCGAATCAAAGTGTTGTATGAGAAAAACAACCTGTCTGCCAGTGCCTATGAAAAAGCACGTGCAGACTATACTTCTGCCAAAACTGCTTATGAAACAGCCGTAAATGAACTTGAAGATACGAAACTTATTGCTCCTTTTGACGGATATATAGGGGAAGTCTACATTGAAAAATATCAGGATGTGAAAGCGACTCAGTCTGTCGTTTCTTTTATCGATATCACTCAGTTGAAGATAGAAGCGTATGTTACTCAGGAGATCGCATTTCAAGCGAAGGAAATCAAGGAAGTGGGGATTCGTTTTGATGTTCGTCCCGAAGCAGTATATCCGGCTAAAGTGGTAGAGGTTTCAAAGAGTACGACGCGCAATAATCTTTCTTTCCTGATGACGGCATTGCTGCCCAATAAACAAGGAGAATGGCCGGCCGGTATCTCAGGAAAAATGTTGTTGGACCTTCCTGCTACATCATCTGTTCCTATGGTGACCGTTCCGCAAACGGCTCTTAATCATCGTCCCACTGAAGGAGACTATGTATGGATGGTGGATCAAACGACAGGACAAGTCGTAAAGAGAAAAGTCATTTTAGGCGAATTGCTTCCCAATGGAAAAGTAGAAGTGAAAGACGGATTGCAGGCAGGAGATAAAGTAGCGGTGAGTAAATTACGTTTTCTTTCGGACGGAATGCCTGTAGATATTATTTCTCAGAAAGAAAAAAGGGCGGTTACCGCTCAAAAGTAAGTAGAAGAATATGAAGTTGGTAAAATATTTCTTGCAGAAGAAGTCGGTGACTATTCTGCTGTTGATATTAGTGCTGGGAGGAGGATTGTTTTCTTATATCAAGATGGGGAAACTGGAAGATGCTCCGTTTACTATCAAACAGGCATTGGTGATGACTCCATATCCGGGTGCTTCCCCTTCCGAAGTACAATCTCAGGTGACGGATGTATTGGAGGAATCGATACAGTCATTAGGCGAATTATATTATCTGAAAACTGAAAATCGGGCAGGCTTATCCAAGATCACGGTGTATGTAAAGAAAGAAATCCGGGCGGATGAGATGCAGCAGTTGTGGGATAAACTTCGTCGGAAGGTCAATGATGTACAGTCGAAACTTCCTGCAGGAGCCGGTCCTTCAGTGGTGAATGATGATTTCGGTGATGTGCTGGGTGTCTTCTATGGTCTGACAGGTGAAGGATATTCATATCGGGAACTGGAAAATCAGGCGAAGCTTATCAAGAATGTACTGCTCAGGGTGAAGGATGTGGCAAAAGTGGAGATTTATGGTGTACAGTCCCCAACGATTGACGTCATTCTTAATCCTTCCGTTATGGCACGGAGTGGAATTACGACTACGGATATTTCACGTGCCTTCGATGCACAGAACAGGGTAGTGGATGCCGGAGGAATTGATGCCTGCGTGAACAGGATACGAATTGAATCTACCGGTAATTTTTATTCTCTGGATGACATCCGGAATATGACTATTGTATCACGTACAGGAGAGCATTTCCGGCTGGCTGATATTGCAGAGATTGAGGAGAGTTATCAGACGCCTCCAAGTAATAAAATGCGGATTGACGGGAAACCTGCGGTAGGTATTGCTATTTCTACGATACCCACAGGAAATGTTGTCGATATGGCAGAGGCAGTAAAACAGGAGATTGACCATTTTGCAGAGACCATGCCCGAAGGTTTTGAGTTGCAGACGATTTATGATCAGGGTTATGAATCGGCAGTGGCCAATCAAGGATTTATTCTGAACCTGATCATATCTGTGGTAACGGTAGTGGCTATTCTGTTGTTTTTTATTGGATTTAAGAATGGTATTCTGATTGGCAGCGGATTGGTGTTTTCCATCTTTGCGACCTTGATTGTGATGCTTTCACAAGGAATTGCCTTGCAACGTATGTCACTTGCTGCCATTATCATTGCTATGGGAATGTTGGTAGATAATGCCATTGTGGTCTCCGATTCGGCATTGGTCAATATGCAGCGGGGAATGCGGAAACGGGTAGCCATATTGCGGGCCTGTTCTTCAACTTCGTTGCCCTTATTGGCGGCGACAGTCATTGCGATTCTAACTTTTTTACCTATATATTATTCGCCGCATATTACCGGCGAGTTACTGTCATCCTTAGTTGTAGTTATCGGCGTTTCGCTGATGTTCAGTTGGGTCTTTGCGCTGACGCAGACTCCTTTCTTTATTCAGGAGTTTGTCCGTCGGCCAAGACCCAACGAACTTAAGGCGGCTCTTTTTGCAGGCAAGTATTACGATAAATTTCGTTCTGCATTGAGGTGGGTGATTCGTCACCGATATGCAACGATTGGGTGTATGGTCATTATGCTGGTATTGTCGGCATGGAGTTTCAAGTTCATTCCTAAGGTCTTTGTTCCCGCATTGGATAAGCAGTATTTTACATTGGATATGTGGTTGCCCGAAGGGACACGGATTGAAGAAACAGATAAGATGGTGATGGATATGGCGGAGTATATCCGCGGACAGGAAGAAACGGAAATGGTATCTACTTATATAGGACGGACTCCGCCGCGTTATTACTTGTCAAACGTTTCCTTTGGACCTCAATCCAACTATGCACAAATTTTGGTGAAATGCAAAACTTCGAAACTTTCCCGTCAGCTGCATGCCCGTTTGCAGGATTCTGTTTCGTTGAGGTTTCCCGAACCGTTGATTAAAGTAAATAAATTCGAGTTGAGCCCGTTGACGGAAGCGGTGATCGAGGCTCGTTTCCTCGGACCGGACCCTGCTGTACTTGATTCTTTGGTAGGGCAGGCCATTGAGATTATGCGACAAAATCCTAAAGTTTCGGATGCCCGGAACGAATGGGGGAATATGTCGATGGTTATCCGTCCGGTATATGATCCGGTGAAGGCCGGAGCATTAGGGATTACAAAAGCTTCGATGATGGAATCGGTGAAATCGATTAATGATGGTTTGC
This sequence comes from uncultured Bacteroides sp., assembly GCA_947038155.1. Taxonomy (GTDB): domain Bacteria; phylum Bacteroidota; class Bacteroidia; order Bacteroidales; family Bacteroidaceae; genus Bacteroides. The sequence continues at coordinate 51,248 of CAMQVH010000001.1, forward strand.
CTGTCGGTGTCTATCGGGATAATGAGAAAAAAGTTCCCGTTCTTTTGAAATCGGGTAATGTGGATATAACGGACGCCCATTCTTTGGGAGACTTTTCGATATGGAATGGAGAAAGGTCGGCTCCGCTTTCACAGGTAACGGAACGGATAGAGACAACCTGGGAGTTTCCACAGGTGAGAACTTATAACCGTCAGTTGTCAATGGCTGCAATGTGTGGCGTGAAACCGGGGCATACGATGGCGGAAGTACATGGAGAAATCCGGAAAGAAATAGAGAACATCCAGCTTCCCGAAGGATATACTTTCTTTTGGGATGCCCAGTATAAAGATCAGGGTGAGGCGATGCAGGCCATTGCTAAATATTTCCCGTTGGCATTCCTTGCATTAGTGGTTATCCTGGTAGGGCTGTTCGGTAATTTCCGTGAACCGGTCATCATTCTTTGTGTCCTGCCTTTGTCTTTGATAGGTATTGCGGTGGGGATGCTCTTGACCGGCTTTGACTTCGGTTTCTTTCCGATAGCCGGTTGGCTGGGATTGCTTGGAATGATCATCAAGAATGTGATTGTACTGATTGATGAAATCAATGTGCAGCATCGTAGTGGAATTGATCTGTATACCTCTATTGTTGAGGCTACGGTTTCCCGAACCCGTCCGGTATTGATGGCGGCAACCACCACCATCTTCGGTATGGTTCCGCTATTGTTTGATGTCGCTTTCGGCGGAATGGCTGCGACTATTATTTTCGGACTGACGTTTGCCACGGGATTGACCTTGTTTGTCACGCCTGCATTATATTCAATGTTTTATAAAGTAAAAGGAAAATAAAGATGAAAATAAGGATATATAGCTTGTTGTTATGTGGTTTTGCTTTAGGGGCTTTGTCTGCTTTAGCCCAGCAAAGTCCTCTTCTTGAAAAGTACCGGACTATGGCATTGGATTACAATCACGACCTGAAAGCGGCTGAGAGGAATATAGCTGCCAGTATGGAAGTGGAAAAATCGGCACGGGCAGATTTGAAACCGAAACTTTCCGGAGCGGCCAACTTTCAGTATACGGGGAATCCGTTGGAATTGACTCTGGATGTTCCTTCTTTAGGATTGTCAAGAACAGTGGAAGGGAAACAACTGAACTATGGTGGTTCTCTTTCCATTCTGCAACCGGTCTATACAGGGGGACGCGTGCTGGAATCCATCCGTATGGCACAACATCAGCAATCATTTGCCGCCAATCAGGCAAAGGCATTGAATGATGCTGTTTGCTATCAGACGGATATTCAATACTGGAGTGCTGTAGCCCGGCAGGAGATTGTGACTGTTGCCGAAGATTTTCGTAACTCAATAGCTGCTTTGGTTAAAACAATCAAAGAAAGGGTAGAGGTGGGGCTGGTTGATCCGCAGGACTTACTGATGGCGGAAGTAAAACTGAACGAAGCGGAGTACCAGTTGCTCCAGGCACAAAGTAATTTTGAAACAGGACGGATGGCATTGAATTCTATGATTGGTGTCCGGCTGGAACATCATACGGAACTGGATTCGCAGATACCGGTGGTGGTTGTCGATGATTCTACATGGTTGTCTACCGGTATGGCACGTCCTGAAATTCAGATGGCTTATGACCGGATTCGTATGGCCGAGAGTACGAAAAAGTTGAATGATTCGCAGTTCAAACCTCAGTTTTATGTGGGAATAGACGGGAGTTACTCTTCTCCCGGATATAATTTCAAGAAAGATCTGGATCCCAATTATGCTGTTTATGCAAAGGTCTCAGTTCCTATTTTTGAATGGGGAAAGCGTAAAAGTGAGAAGCGTGCTTCTTCCTTTCGGGTAGGTATGGCAGAAGATAATCTGAATAAAGTGATGGATCAGGTTGAACTGGAAATAGGAGTGGCACGTAAAGCCCTGTCACAAGCTATGGAACGGGTTCGTTTGAGCGAAAGTTCACTAGTGAAGGCGGAAGAGAATGAAGCGAAAGCAATAGAACGTTATAATGAAGGAAAGGTGTCAGTGGTGGAAGTGATTGATGCGCAAACCTATCGGCAGACATCGCAGGTGAATTATGTGCAAGCCAAAGCTGCGGCACAAGGACACTATTCGGAGTTAATAAAAGCGCTTCACGGATATGATTGTCGATAAAAAGCACTAACTTTGTATGAAAAGAGCCAACTGTATGAATGTAAAGTTGAATACCTTATTATATATAGCGCTGTTTTCAGGATTGGGTATATTCTCTTTCCTGTTACTGATAAATTATGCAACTTTCTCTGATCGGGTTGCTGATATGCTACATTCAGTCAGTACACTGGGGTTCTTTATACTGGCTTTTAATGTGCTGGGATATGCTACCATCAGGTTGAGCTCATGGATCGATAATCAGTATGCGTTGAATCTGCATCGGCGTTGGAAGCTGGTTTCAGTCTATATTATCGTAATGGGGATGTTTCTTTTGCTAAACTACGGTTTAATGGTAACCGCCAAGTTGTTGGCAGGAGCTTCTTACCCGTTTACGTTTCCCAACGGAGGCTGGCGGATTCTTATTACCGTATGGCTGGTAGAGCTCGTCATCCTTGGATTGTTGCTGGCCAATCGCTCGATGCGGAATACGTTAAGATTACAACAGAAAGCAGCTGCCTTGCAAAAAGAGAATAATACGGCACGCTATACAGCTCTACAGAATCAGTTGAATCCTCATTTCTTGTTTAACAGCCTGAATACTTTGATTTCTGAGATTCGCTACAATCCGGCTAATGCGGAATTGTTCACCCAGCATCTTTCGGATGTGTATCGCTATATTCTTCAGTGTCAGAATCAACGGCTGACAACATTGCGGGAGGAACTGGATTTTCTGAACTCTTATATTTTTCTGCATAGGGTTCGTTTGGGTGATTGCATTCATATTGACAACCGTATTCCGAAGACTTGTATGGAGGCTCAGTTGCCTCCGCTTACCATTCAATTGTTAGCGGAGAATGTAATCAAACATAATGTCATTCATACGGGAAAGCCGATGACTATCGAACTTCTTTATATGGAAAAGGAACGGGAACTGATTGTCAGAAACCGGATACAAACTAAAAAAACGGTGGTGACTTCCGGAATGGGACTTAAGAACCTTTCTGCCCGATATATGTTGTTGTGCAACCGTGACATTGTGGTAGAAAATGACCGGAAAGAGTTTACCGTAAAAATACCTTTGCTCTATGAATAAGATAAAAGCAGCCATCATAGAAGATGAAATTCCGGCAGCCCGTCTGCTGAGGGATACGTTATTATCTCTTCGTCCCGATTGGGAGATACAGTTATTGCCCGGTAATATTGAAGAGGCAGTAGAATGGTTCGGGCAGCATCCTCATCCGGATATCCTGTTTCTGGATATTCAGTTGACGGATGGCAATTCTTTTCTTTTTATAGAACAGGCACATCCGGAGAGTATGATTGTATTTACTACAGCTTATGATGAATACGCCGTGCGTGCTTTCTCTGTGAATAGCATTGACTATCTTTTGAAGCCGATTCATGAAGACCGCCTGATGCAGACCATTCATCGTTTTGAAGGATTGACGAAGAATTATATCCATGATTTCAATCAGGAAAGCCGGATGCTGGAAATATTGCAGCAACTTTCTGCTGCACAGGAGACCTCCGTTTCTGTGCAGAAAAAGTATCGTACCCGTTTTCTTATTTCCGGCGGCGAGAAACTATTCACCTTACAGGTGAGTGATATCGCCTACTTTTATTCGGAAAATAAGTTCACCTTTGCCGTGACTCATAAGAATCGTGAGTATCTCATTGATCTGGCATTAGACCGATTGAGCGAACAACTCGATCCGGATCACTTTTTCCGGACGAATCGTCAGACATTGGTCTGTATTGATGCCATTCAGCGTATTGAATCCTATTTCTTGGGAAAAGCAGTCGTTCATGTACAACCACCCTTCAAAGATAAGATAGTGGTAAGTAAAGACAAGATGGCTTCATTCAGAATGTGGCTGAATTATTAATTGTTTTGTAATCTTCCAAAGGTGAATTGAGCCCCCTTTTATAACAATACGATACGTTTTTGCATAATAGCTGTCAGTTGCGCTTTCAACTGACGGGCATTGATAGGTTTCGGCATATATCCGTCGAAACCACTTTCCATCACCCGTTGTTCGTCCGAAGCGTATGCAAAAGCCGTAATGGCGATAATCGGTACTTTGGCAGAGTACTTGCGGATTTCTTCGGCTGCTTCATACCCATTCAGAACAGGCATATTGATATCCATTAATATAATTTGCGGATTATATTCCTTGAACATATTTACAGCTTCCTGGCCATCCCACGCATGAATCAGATGATAATCATATTTTAGAATAGATTCGAACAACTTATAGTTGCTTTCATTATCTTCAGCAATCAGAATGACCAGTTTATCTTTTTCTATGGTAATGGTTGGTACGTCTTTGGGGAGAGGCTTTTCTACAGTTTCCGCTTGTTTGTAAGGCAACGTGAACCAAAATGTAGAGCCGTTTCCTTCTTCTGATTCTACTCCGATTTTGCCTCCCATATGGTCAACGAGTGTCTGACAGATTGAGAGTCCCAATCCCGTACCTTGCGCAAAGGAATTTAATTTGATAAAACGTCCGAAAACACTTTCTTGCTTATCTTGGGGAATGCCGCAACCTGTATCAGTTACATAGAAGTACAATTCATCATTTTGACGTTCATATCCAAATCGAATACTGCCCTGAACGGTGAATTTGATGGCATTAGTCACCAGGTTAATGATTAACTGGGATAGTCTGTTCTTTTCTATATGCGCAAAACAAGGTTCTGCGGGAGCTACGAATTCCAGTTTTACAGCATCCGACTTAAGTTTCAGCTGGCAACTGTTCTCCAGATCTCTCATTAAGTCATTGATCTCGACATTGGAATAGTGCAGGTCCAGTGTTCCTGCTTCTATTTTTGATAAATCGAGGATGTCGCTGATGAGCTGCAATAATAACGTATTATTGTTTTCAATGATACTGACGTATTCTTGTTTTTCCTCTTCTTCCTCTGTGGATGCCAGTATACCGGAAAAACCGACGATGGCATTTAAAGGAGTACGAATTTCATGACTCATATTGGCAAGGAAGGCGGACTTCAGGCGATTGGACTCTTCGGCACGGTCTTTGGCGTTAATCAGTTCCATCTCCATCTTTTTCCGTTCGGTGATAACGAGCGAAGAACCGACCAAAGTCAGTGGTTTGCCATTCTCATCCCGCGTTTCAACGGCGGCCTGAGCTTCCACCCATTCTATTCTATGGAATCCTTTTTGTGTACTGACTATGCGATATTCTTCTTTTACTTTTTCCGAATGACCTTCTATTAAGTTCTGATAAGCCTGTTCTACGCGTTTCCGGTCTTCTTTAAATATTTTGGAGAAGTATTGATGATCGGGTACTGCCAATTGCTCTTCAGTTATTTCTTTTCCTTGCGTACTAAGCTCTATCGGTTTGTTGATGTCGCATAAAATCGTTTTACTCCGCAAGTCCCATTTCCACGGCACGATATTAGCCACGTCAAGTGACATGGCGAGTTTGTTGTTGATGGTACTTAGCTTTTGTTGAGCCTTGTGCAGCTCTGTACTGTCCAGACAGAATACATCAATCATATTATTTTGCCGGTTTGCTTTAAGTACTATATCATAAAAGGTATCTATTTTTTTGAAATAGTAGGGGAATGTTATTACCTTATTTTCAGATAAGGCTATTTGGGTGAAGTGCAGGAAGTCCGGCATTGATTCCGGGAATATTTCACTCGCCTTTTTTCCGACAACTTCCTCTTTGCGGAAAAAGTTCTTCTCGAAATGCGCATTCACATTGCGGTAAATCAGTTCTACGGGAATACCATTTTTGTCAGCAACCACTTCTTCCTGCATATAGAGAATAGGCATGTTATTGACCAGATTCTTATAATTGGCCATTGCGTCAATTTCCTTTTGCTGTGCTTTTTTGATGCAATTCAGACTATGGATACGATAAAAGAATACGATTGCCAGTAATATCATAAAGGATAAGGTACCCATAATGAAATATTTGTTCTGTTTCCAGAATCCAGGCGGTTTATTCAGAAAATGTGTGTTTGGCGGACACATGGAAGGAGAGAACCCTTTGCGGAGTAATATCGTATAGTTGATAATAGGTGCGCCATCCGATGGCATATAAAAGGGAATTTCTCTAGCCTGCTTTCCTGCAAGTATTTCTGAAATAGTATGAATTAATTGCTGGCTGTAGTGCTTTTGGTTATAGGTATAACCACCTATCATACCACCGTTTTCTTCTGTAATGTCAGCCATATTGAGGGTGAAAATAGGAGCTGTAGTTGTTACGATAAGTTTGTGAGCATTGGAGATCAATGAAGTGTTACCTGCAAATGTAGTTTTGTAGAACCAGGAAGCAAATAAAATTCCGGTTGTGTTCGGATCGATACGATACAATGAATCCAGTAATTGGTTTGTTGTCATTTTTTGTGGCGTGATGTACTGGTATTCAATATCAGGATTTATGGCTTTTAACTTTATCTGTATATCCAGATTATTGGTTTGGTTGATTTCTCTCTCGTCACCGATAAACATAAATTTCTTCATATCGGGGATTATGTGAGAGATCAGTTGGATATTTTCCTGTAAATAAAGGTTTGAGTATAAAAGCACCAGATTGTAAGGATCGGCAAGTTGGGAGACCGGAATACGCTCCGCCTGTGTAATTGGCTGTTTGTAGATGTAGGTGTCTTTAGGACCTATGAACTTTTCTTCCGAACAGAGTACAATAGGGATGTCTCCCCAAAGCTTTCTATATTCGTCACGTAGTAATAGAGAAGGGCTTCCCAATAATATTAGCAGCCGTGGGCGGTGATGTTCGTATTTCTGAGAGATCATATTCTTGAATTCCCCCAAAATCGTATCGTTATCGATCATTAAAGTAGTCATATGTTCCGCATATAATGCCAGTTTAGGGTTCTTTTGAACGTATTCCGATACGGTTGAGATCATCCTGTTACTCCAAGGAGAAGATTCTGCATAGGAATTGATGCATAAAATATAGTTTGAAATATCTATGTGGTCTCTTTGTGCTAAAATAGGAGTAATAGATATGAAGCATAGAAAAAACAATAGCAGATGTTTTCTTATATTCATGGAAGAATGATGTTTGTGTTCGATATATTATTTGTTGATTTGATACGGACAAAAGTAGTAAAAACAATCTGAAAAACGATAATATCCAATTAAAAAATAATACGGAAAGAATGGGAGACAATAGACTTTTCTAAATGAGGAGGAGTGATAGGTAGATGCATGAAAAGGGATATGCTTGTTTTTTATCAACAATTGGCTTGTTATTTATTTGTTTTTATTGATAAATGAGGCTGTACTATTTGCTTGTTAAAAGCGGAATTCGTAAATCGCTGATTATTAATATTGTATGGATGTCTATTTTTTCCTTTTAAACCAACGAGCCGTTGGTTTAAAACCAAGGACCCGTCGCACACCGAGGAACGGGCCGTTGGTTTTAAAGGAATGGATGATTTCACCATTCAATTGTATGAATAATACTTTTTATGTGTAGATTTATTCCTTGATATACTATCGGGACTATTTCAATGCTTCTATGACTTTCGGTAGCATTGTCCAGATCGTATTCTCATCTTGTGCAGTAAAGAAGTTGCCATCTATCTCAGATTTTTCATCCGTGGCAATTCCGTTTTGAATGGCAGGTTTGGCCAGCGGGTGGACAGCGACTTTTATACCTTTTGTTATACCTGTAAAGTCAAACATCATTGCACCGGCACAGTGCCCGATCATCATCTTTCCTTTTTCTCCGAAAGTCTTGATGACTTCCATCAAGTCCACATTGTATGGCTGGTTTGCATACTGCTGGAATACAGGTACTGCATCTCCACAGGAGAATACAAGTGCATCAAATTCGTCTTCATGTCCTTTTAGATTAGCAATCACATCATCTACTATCAGGCCCATTCCTGAATTGGTTTTGATTTCTTTCGTATCCGATACGGCAAATACTTTATAGGAAATGCCATTTTCGAAAAAGGCTTCCAAGTATTGGAATAAACCACAACCATTTACCGGATTCACTGCTAAAACTGCTACTTTCTTTGCCATAATCATAATTATTTAAATGAAACAATAGTTATTTTTAGTAAGTTTATTACTTTTGTGATGCAAATGTATCTACCTTAATTGAGAAATACAAGAACGTACCTCAGAATAAGGTAGTTACACGGAAGTAACTATTGTTGAAACTCAGTATAATACAAAACGTTAAAAAGATGAAAAACTTTCGCCCGACAGGGAATTGTCCCGTAAGAGATGTCATAAGCCGCTTGGGAGACAAATGGTCGATGCTGGTACTGATTACTTTGAATGCGAACGGTACGATGCGTTTTAGCGATATTCATAAAACGATAGAGGATATTTCACAGCGGATGCTGACTGTTACTCTTCGTACGCTCGAATCTGATGGTTTGATTGAACGGAAAATATATGCGGAAGTACCTCCCCGTGTAGAGTATTATCTGACAGATACAGGAGGAACTTTGATTCCGCATATTGAAGGATTAGTGGGCTGGGCTTTGGAAAATATGGATACGATTCTGGAGCATAGAAAAAGTAACTGACCTGATTATGAATAAAGTAGTGGATGCTGTTCTATAAAGTATTCACTATTTTATTTCATTCCATTTCGGCGGAGTTGTATTTAATAGATTGCGCACGAAGAAGTCATAACGTTTATGTTCACCGAAACTTTCTCCCATAGTATGATGAGCACCGGGAATAACCACTAACTCAAAATCTTTATTGGCTTTGATCAGCGCATTTGCTACCTGCATGGTAGAAGCCGGATCTACGTTATCATCCATTTCACCTACTACCAGCATTAACGGGCGACTGAGCAAGTGAGCATTCTCAACATTCGATCCTTCTTTATATTGTTCACCAACCGGATAACCCAGCCATTGTTCATTCCACCATATCTTATCCATACGATTGTCGTGGCAGCCACAGGCAGAATATGCTGCTTTATAAAATTCGGGATGAAACAGTACTGCTGTCATTGATTCCTGTCCACCTGCGGAACAACCATAAATTCCGACACGATCTATGTCCATATAAGGGTACTTTTGGGCAGCGGATTTTATCCAGGCAATATGATCGGGCAATCCGGCATCTTTCAGATTCTTGTAACATACGTTTTCGAAAGCACGTGAACGGAAAGAAGTTCCCATACCATCTACCATGACAACAATAAAGCCGAGTTCGGCAATACCACTCATAAAGTAGTTATAAGGAATAAAGGTTTTGGGTACGTATTGATTACCTGGTCCTTGATAGATATATTCCAAAACGGGATATTTTTTGTCAGGATCAAAGTTGCTGGGACGAATGATGATTCCCCACATATCCGTTTTTCCGTCACGACCTTTGGCGGTGAATACTTCGGGGGCTTTCCAACCTTCAGCTTCCAGACGACTGATATCAGCCGTTTCAAGTGGCATGATGACTTTACCGTTTTTGGCATCCCGGAGTACGGCTACAGGAGCTTTGTCTACCATAGAATATACATCAACCAGATATTGCATATCTTTTGAGAACCATGCATTATGCATTCCTTCTGCTGGAGTGAGACAAGTGAGATTCTTACCGTCGAAGCCGATACGATAATAACGGATCAGGTAGGGATCTTCTTTAGCTTGTACGCCATTTGCCGAGAAATAAATCAGTTGGTTGGTTTCATCTACCCGGAGAATATCACGTACGTACCATTCGCCTTTGGTTATCTGACGAATAGGCTGGGCCGTAGTACGGTCATACATATACAGGTGGTTCCAGTTGTCGCGTTCACTCATCCATATCATTCGTTTTCCATCTTGTAAATCATGTCGGAAACGACGGGAATAATTAACGTATTTGTCGCTTGTCTCTTCTATTAACGGGCGTACCTTTCCTGTTGCGGCAGAAAATTCCAATACCCGGTAGACCTGATGTCCGCGCTGATTGTATTCGAAAGTGATGGCTTGACTGTCGCTGTTCCATTCGGGGGCCGTAATGTAATATTGTTGAGAGAATAAATCTGTCGATGGAATCACACTGTGTCCTGTTTCCACATTGTATATGCAGGGTATCTTGAACGGAAGTTCATCGCCCGGTTTGGCATACTCTTGTTTGTGGAGTTTGGGTTGAAGTTGATCGCTTGGGGAAGATTCCACATAATATACATAGCGTTTTTCTATGGGACGAATTTTGCAGGAAGCGACTTTTTTGCTATCGGGAGACCAGCGGATATAGGCTGAGTAATAATTTCCCAAGGTACCGTCCAGACTTAGCTGTTTTTCTTTTCCGGTAGCTGTTTCTTTTACATATATATTATGATTCTTAATGAATGCTGTATATTTCTTGTCAGGAGAGGAGACGGGAGCAGCCGTCTTTTCATCATCTGTTTCCATCCAATGGCGTTGTTTGCGTGGAGTGGGCAGAGCACCTTCATCTGTCAGTTGGTTTTTGTCGATAACATACACCCAGCGATGATTGTTGAATACGAAACGTAGCGTATCCAGTCCGTTGTTGACAGACAGACGGTCCAGATAAAGAGAAGTGGCTTCTATTTTGCGTCCCGATGCCTCACTTAAAGCTGCTGCCACGAGTTTGTGGTCAAACAAGTCTTTTCTGTTTTGAGTGTCGGCATCTACTAATACATAGATACGTCCGTCGGGAGTATTTCGTACATACCAGAAATAATGCGTTTCACCAATCCACTCCGGATTGACATTGGAATAGAATACTTTGTTTGCACTGAATTTTTCTCCTGCTGAGTAAGCACGACGGTAATCTTCTATAGTACCTTGTGCAATGGCTATGTTTGTGCAGAAAAGCATGGCTGCTAATAGTAGGTTTTTCATGGCTCGTTGATTAAATTTTGCCAACAAAGTAAACGATAATAATAAGAGAAAACAAATGCATTGTATTATTTTTCTATTGATTTGGATGATTGTTTGGTCCTTTAGTACACCTTTAAATTGGATAATGATTACTTTCTTGAAATGGAAGTCAGCGGTGTGGTACGTGAATAAGTATCTCGGAAATTTCTTTTTTTGTATCTTTGCACTCTCCGATTGATAGGGAATGATATAAAATAAAAATAGAATGGAAGTGACTAAGACGGAATTGATTATGCTCGGAACGGGCAATGCAACCACGACGAGATGTTATAATACTTGTTTCATCCTCAAGACAAAAGAAACAATACTATTGGTGGATGCTGGTGGGGGTAATGGAATCTTAAACCAACTGGAGAAAGTGAATCTGCCAATTGATAATATACATGAAATGTTTGTAACTCATGCTCATACCGATCATATATTGGGAGCTGTCTGGATGATACGTATCATTGCGCAACGAGCTGCAAACGGACATTACACCGGTAAGTTTCATGTGTATAGTCATGACAAAGTCTTGTTGGTGCTGGATCAGATATGCCGTATGACGCTGCCGGCTTCGATCATTACTGCCATAAATAAGCATATCGAATTTCATGAAGTCAAGAATGGCGACAGCCTCCGGCTTGGAGATTTACACTTGCAGTGTTTCGATATTGCCTCAACCAAAGAAAAACAGTATGGTTTCCGTGCTTCGTTACCCGATGGACAATCCTTGGTTTGTCTTGGAGACGAACCGTATAATGATCAGAATCGTACTTATGTGGAAGGAGCTGATTGGTTGCTGTGCGAGGCTTTTTGTCTGTACAAAGACCGTGAGCGTTTTAAACCTTACGAAAAACATCATAGCACCGCACTGGATGCAGGCAGGCTGGCCCAACAATTAGCGGTAAAGAATATCTTGTTATATCATACGGAAGATAAGACGCTGGATACCCGCAAAAAGAATTATACGGAAGAAACTGCTCAGGAGTTTTCGGGAACCGTATATGTTCCCGAAGACTTGGAGAAAATACTTCTCTGATATAGCTGATATAGCGAAATTAAACAGAATGGGCGATTTGCTGCCTTCTTGATTCTTCTTTAGAATGAAATAAAGAGCCGGTTTAACCGCCATCATTTTATTTTATCCCTTTACGCCCATAAATTTGAAAGGCGGCGCTGTTTTAAAATTCTTGGCTGTATTTCCATGATACATCTCCCCATTGGCAATAGAAAGTTTGAACACCGGAGCCCCTTCCGATAAATCGAAATCCTGCAGATTTACCCAAAAGGTATTCGGAGTCAGACTTGATTCGAAAAAGTATCTCAGGTTCTTGCTCTCCGAAACGGTTCTCCATTGCGTAGTGGAAATCTCGGGACTTTCGGGAGTGGATATCCCGTAAGGAACAGAAGCATTGCGTACAACACTGAATACACTGGCAACAGCTATTCTTTCATCATCGGTCGCGGGCAATGCGTTGATGTAGAAGCTGGCTCTGGCAAAGCGGTCGGCAGCGCGATTCGTACCGGGCAGAAAGCTCAGTCCTCCTATTGATTTCCAGTATTCGCTCAGTGCCAGCTGCTTGTTGTAAGTAGGGGAGTTGGTCATAACCTTGTATTCCTTACTGTGATATACCGTGAGTTTCCCACCGATATATTCAAAAATGGCACAGTCACCTGTAGCATCCGAAATAGATAAATGTAAAGTGGCCAGACGGGAACCGTCCGGCATCATATCCGAAACGACCTGAAAGGTATCTTCGTCAATGTATGCTACGGCTTCTTCTACGGTGGCAAAATTGTCCAGCATATATTGCACCCAGGCTGTAATGGCAAGTCCCGGTTTATTCTTATCTCTTACGGGGTATTCGGTTTCGGGCAACCAAAGCAGATTGGCGACCAGCCCTTTCTCATTCATACCGTCCGTACTGGCGATCTCGAAAGCGGAAGTCACTACGCTACCGTATCTGGAGGTCCATTCCAGCGAGTTCTCTCCGGTTTCTCCGTTCCGTTTCATCCCTCTGGGAAACACCCAAAGGTTGCTGTGCATATCTGTTTTCCAGTCCATAGAACGACCGGTTGCTACCATACCATTGCTTCCTGAATAAACGACTCTCGTACACATAATTTCGATTTTTAGTTATAGGTTTATTATTGGTTATTCATCTGTGAGATGCAACCTGTTCGGAATTCTGTCACAGAACTATCAGTCACGATAGTGAGAAGTTAACAAGAATATGCCCTTAAAGTTCAGCGTTTGTATTGATAGCGCGAGATTGCTGAGCCGGTTTTTCAAGATATACTTTCGGGAAATTGTTTATCAGGTGAATTTTTATACCTTTGCAAGATACTGATGAAAGGTTTAAAGTTTTAAAATATGGAGATAAAAAAAGTAATATCGGATAAAAAAGAGTTCTTGGAACTGTTGCTTTTGGCTGATGAACAGGAGAGTATGATCGACCGCTATCTGGAACGCGGCGATATGTTCGTCCTGTATGATAACGGACTGAAAGCGTGCTGTGTCGTAACCCGTGAAGGGGAAGGAATTTATGAAATCAAGAACATAGCTACGATCTCTTTTTTCCAGCGGCAGGGATATGGAAAACGCTTGATTCAATTTTTATTTGATCATTATCGGGGGAAATGTTCTGAAATGCTGGTCGGTACAGGCGATGCACCTTCTACGCTTTCTTTCTACGAACATTGTGGCTTCACCATTTCCCATCGGCTAAAGAATTTCTTTACCGACAATTACGACCATCCTATGTACGAAGACGGCAAGCAACTGGTGGATATGGTATATCTGAAAAAGACATTTTAGTATTTGCTTTGTGATGGAGATGGATATAGACCGGTTGGTGAAAGAGTATGGAAACATGATTTCCACGATTGCCTGCCGGATGATTCAGAATAAAGAAATCGCTCGCGAAGCGGCACAGGAAGTATGGTATGAGCTATGCAAAAGTTATCATCAATTTAAAGGCGATTCGGAATTTTCCACATGGATATATACTATTGCCCGTCGTACAATCGGCAGATATGCGGCAAGGGAAAGACAGATGAAAATGTCGGAGGCTGAATATTTCCGTTCGTTGCCCGATATCGAGTATTCCGGTGCGGAAGAGGCAAAGCGGGAATGGATAAAAGAAAGGTGCGACTGGTGTCTGACCGCTTTAAATCATTGTCTGAATAATGATGCCCGGCTGATCTTCATCTTCAGAGAAAATGTAGGTTTGCCCTATCGGCAAATCAGTGAGGTCATGGAGCTGAAAGAAAGTAATGTACGGCAAATCTATAACCGTTCGATTCAGAAAATCACTCTTTTTATGAATGACACCTGTCCGTTGTATAATCCCGACGGTGCCTGTAAATGCCGTATTTGTAAACCGGTGTATTCCATTGATATGGATAAGGAATACACAATGGTGCAGCGAATGATGAGGCTTGCCGACTTGTATCTGAAGTTTGAAAAAGAACTCCCGAGGAAAAATTATTGGGAGAAATTCTTGCTGTAAGTTGTCACAAAGTTCTTCTGCCTTTCCACTAACTATATGTATTATTTAAAAACATATAGTTATGAGTAAAATCGATTTTTTAAAGGAGCAGCTTATAGAAGCCCGCACATTTGTGAACCGTCTGATGTCAGAGTTGCCGGAAGATTTGTGGTATACTATTCCCGAAGGTACAGATTCCAATTTCATCTGGCAGGCAGGACATTTGCTCGTTTCGCAGAATTTTCATACGATGACTGCTGTTACAGGTGTGAATGAGAGGGTAGGGAGGTTAATACCGATTAAAGAATACAATCGGCTGTTTAATGGCATGGGAACTTTGCATCGTTCCATTGAGAAGGATTTAATTCCTGTTGCAGTATTGAAAAAGCAGTTGGAGACTGTTCATCAAATCTGCATTGAAAATCTGGAAACGTTGCATGATGATGTATTGGCAGAATTCTTGGAACCTCTTCCGTTTAAACATCCTGTGGCAGAGATAAAATATGAGGCATTGGCATGGAGCTATAAACATGAAATGTGGCATAGTGCAGAAATGGAAGCTATCAAAAGAGATTTAGGTTATCCGATTGTGTGGATGAAATAATAGAACTGTATGTTTATATTATCAATAGAAGAACCCGTAATATTGATGGTTTCTTCATCTGAAAAGAAAGGTCTATTATTCTTACATTTATTATTCCCGTTATTAATAAACGCAGTTTCAGTTTCTAATAAACTTTTTGCACGTTTATTAGAAACGGTATCCGAGTTTATTAAAAACTATTTTTTGAGTTTTGGAAGAAAATATAAAATGAATTAAGCGAAAATATAAACAAAATGGGGCAATAATCATCCGACTATTGCCCCATATCATGGTTGCTCTGATATAAAGATATATCAGTTTATGTGTGTGCTATGTCTCTATTTTTTTAATAAAACTCATTCTTTTTTAGTTTTCTTTCCTCAAAGATACAACATTAAAAGCCGTTTGTCAAGTGTTTCATAAGAAAAGCGGGTTATTCATCGAATAGCTCTGATTTTATTTATAAATCATATACGGTTACAGCTATTTCTTTGGTGATAAGTTCTTCTTTAATGATTTGCTCCATAAGTTCCCACTTGCCACCTGCCAGTCCACAGCCAATACGGGGCATATGTACACTTGCCTTGTGGTCAATTGCAAACAGGGCTACCTCCTTCAAACATTGCCGAACAGCGTCATAACGGATGGGAGGGAGTCCTTTACTGTCTTTATAAATGCCATGTTGTCCTATCATATTGGCGACATATAACTCATTTTCAACATTTACAAACTGTACAGCTCCCAAAGTAAATTCTTCCTGTGATTTGTACCACTGGCGATAGGCTTCTTCCGGCATTTTCCATTTTTTAGAAAGTGCCAGTACAAACCCTTTTCCCCATCCTCCGATATCGTTGCAAATATGAGTAATCACTTTGACACCTGAACCAATCGGTGCTGTGGCATCTCCTTTTATATATAGTATTTCCATCGTTTTATCTTTTTAATCAGAGCAAAGATAGAAAAAAACAGAGATATGGTGAATAATAATGGAAAGTTCTTCTTTGAATGAATATAAAATTGATTATAATTAAATCAATAATGAATAAAATTAAATTCTATATTAATATTATTGATATAATCGTTTGTTTTATTCGAATTTATCTCTACTTTTGCATCATAAATGAAGATGATATGAATGAAGTAAAGAAACGGTTACCATTGCAATGTCCATCCTGTGATGCTCCATTGAAAGTAGGACGGTTGTTTTGTGAAGAATGCAATACGGAAGTTTGTGGCAATTTTGAATTGCCTTTACTGGCGCGCCTGTCGGAGAAAGAGCAGCAATTTGTTCTTGATTTTGTAAAGTCGAGCGGCAGTTTGAAAGATATGGCGAAGAACATAGGAGTCAGCTACCCTACAGTTCGGAATATGTTGGACGATATAATAGATAAACTAACTAAAATGGATATGTGATGAAAAACAAAGTAAAATTAATAGCGAATCCGTTTATTCGGATTGCAGGTGGTCAAGCGTTGATATGGGGCTTTCTGGGCTTAATAGTATCTACCTTATTGTGTTGGATATCGGGTTATCATTATCATGGTTTGCTTCATTTCGGACCGGCACCTAATCCGGCTTGGTGGTGTTATTTGGCGGAGCATCTGATTGTGTGGCTGATTCCTGCACTGCTCTTTTATTTGGGAGGTCTTTTTCTGTCTCATTCCCGTATTCGTGTGATAGATGTACTGGGTACTGTTTTGTTTGCTCAGCTGCCGTTGCTTGGAATGAATCTGATCAGCCTGTTGCCGGCCATGCGGATGATGTCGCAAATGAACATGAATATGTCTCCCGAAGAAATGCTGGCACAGCCTTATTTTGTCCTGGCAATGATTCTTACACTGTTGGGATTGCCGTTTCTGATACTTACTTTGATTTGGATGTTCAATGCCTTGAAAGTGTCTTGTAACTTGAAACAATGGAAGTTATGGACAGTCGCACTTATAGGAATTATTGGTGGTGACGTCTTGTGTCGATTGTTGATAGAATGGCTGTATTAACGGCTTAAATATAGTGACACTATCCCGTCACGATAGTGTCACCATTTCGATCATGGTATATTGCTACCAAGCACCGTAATTAATTTTAGCCTTCCTTTCCCCTTTAGTAATATGAATAGAAAGAATACGATCCTCATCGTCTGATTCTCCTTGCGGAGCAGGATGCGAATTTCCCCAAATATTGTAATAGTTATATGTAATAACAGAACCTTCTGTTACTTTATTCCAATGAAGTTCATAGGAATTTCCCCCATCCTGTACATTATTGCGGATGGCACATATACTATCCAATAATAGATAAAACTCTTCAGAAGGCAGTTCCTTAAATTCTATCTCACATTCCCGTTCAAAATCTCCTAAAAAGACACTTTCTCCGAGAAGGGTATCTTTGAGTATTTGGTATTCGGGTAACTTTACTCCTGTAATATCTTGTAATACATTTCTGTCTGTATATCTACTTTGAAACTCACAGGAGCTACATACTATAAGTAAAATAGTCAGTGTCCAGGTAATATGGTATATTCGGAACATATTTATAATCTAAAAACAAGGGTCCGCTATGAATCTTATTCATTAAACCAGTCTATCTTCTTGGAGAAATACATAACCATTGCCAAAATGATAAATAGTCCCAAACTGCCTGCTAATAATGCAAAGGTTTCCAGTTGAATCAAAGCGAAGATATAAAGGTAGAGTACACTTAATAGTCCGGACATGATCAATGACGATTTCTTCTTTTTGGTGATTCCCAACATATATCCGCCAACTAATATAATAGTCAGTGCCGCAGATAGCAAATACGCAGGATTAAAGCCGATATGTTCGGAGAAGGAGAGCAGCAGACTATAGAACAGGCAGAGTGCTAAACCTACCAGCAAATACTGTAACGCATGAATACGGGTTTTATTCATGATTTCAGTGAAGAAAATGACGCCGAACGTCAGCAGAATAATCAGAATAGCATATTTAGCTGAACGCATGGACTGCTGATACTGCTCTACCGGTATCTTGAAGTTGACGCCGAAACTGGAGTTCTCAATATCCCTGATATTGGTATTGTTGTAATTCACCAGGACCTGCGAATAGTTGCGGTTCAGATTCAGTACCTGCCACTGTGCCGAGAATTCTTTTTCTGTAATCTCACGGTTGTTGGGCAAGTAGTTTCCTGTAAAGCTTGGAGTATTCCAGTCGGCTTTCAAATCCACACGGGTCGTTTTACCCAGTGGGATAAAGTTGATGGACTGCGAACCTTTCAGCTTGATTTTAATCTCATAAGGCAATTTCTTGTTCTTCTTCAGATCGGATAAGTCGGTAATGGCGTGTACTCCCGTAGCGCCTATCCCTCTGTTATCCATTCCCGGTTCAAAGACGTAAACAGAATCTCCCAGCGTGATACTGATCTGCTCGCTGATGCCCCGCATATCCGTCAGGTTCAGACAGATGGCAGCTCTGTCAAATTGCAGTTGTCCCATATCCACCCTGCTTTTTATCAGCTCTTCGGGACTGAATGAACCTTTCAAAGTCAGTTCCGACTGATACACGTTCACTTCATAAATACTTCTTTTGAGTATTTCGGTTTTCAATTGTCCATTGACCAGAAGTTCGTCCGGAAACAAGAAAAGGTCCTTGATTGATACCTTCTTTTCCCCGTTGTTCTCTGTCGTTACCGGATACTGGATATTCAGATAGGGACCGGTAATGGTTTGTGCAAGACTCCATTTCTCGCTTACTTCATTAATAGCTTCTTCCTGCGTACGTCCCCGCTCGGAAATAAGATCTTCGATCATGAACATCGGTATCATCAGAAGAATGATTAATCCTCCGATAATGATAACCTTGATTGTTTTAGAGAAGCGGCGGAGGCATCCCAACGGTTGCTGTTCCTGCACTTGCTCAGTTGATTTTTCATTGAAACCGTCCATAAGATAATAGTGTTTAGTGAATTATTATGTTGACTTTAGAAAATTCTCCAGGGCTTCAATATGAGATTTGAAGGCTTCTCTGCCTTGCTTTGTGGCCCGGAAAACCGTTCGCGGTTTTCGTCCTACAAAGCCTTTGCTGCATTCGATGTAGTCGAGTTCTTCCAGCGCACGGGTGTGGCTGGCAAGGTTGCCGTCCGTCAGTGAGAGTTGTTCTTTCAGAAAATTGAAATCAGCTTCCTCATTGACCATCAGAACAGCCATAATCCCTAGCCGGACCTTGCTCTCGAATGCCTTATTTATATTTTGAAATGCTTCTATCATTTATGACTGCTTTCTTTCGTAATGTAAATAGAACAGTATTCCATAAAGGATGTGAAATCCACCGAAACCTATCGTCCAGAACAGTAAGGCGTGGCCTTCCCAAAAACTATCTATGACTCCCAGACAGATAAAAGCGTATCCCAACCAAGCTATATTGGCATAGGTAAATTTAGAAACATTGACCAAAGTCAGTCCATAGAATAAAAGCATGACCGAGGATAAAATGTCATAATATCCATGCAGCAGCAGAGAAATACATAAAGCGCCTCCGGTCAGCATCGGAAGTGAAAAATTCCATAATGCCCGATAGGTCAGCTTGCTGAAAAACTTTTGTCGCAGCTTTTTGGACTTGTTGTAAGACAGTATGCCGGCAGTGACGGCGGCAGCTGCCAATACAAGGATGGCCACTATAATCATCAGCTTCAAGGCTGTGATTAATGTTGTGTCCGGGGTAACAAGGCATGTGGCGATGTATGTACCCGCTAGTGCGTAAACTCCGGCCATGATAGCCGCTAATCCACTGATCGAGATAAACTTGGAGGACTTTTCCATCAACTCTTTTATCTCATTTACTGATTCTAATGCTTTATCTTTATTCATATAAAAAGTACTTTGTGATGCAAAGTAAAATAAAAGATTTCAGATGAACAAAGATTCTGCTCATTTATTTTGAAAATTAGAGATTAGTGTGGGTGAATGGAACAATTTATAGAGTCGTTTTACATGAAATTAGTCAAACGTTTGACTAATTCGGTAGAAATACATACCTTTGCGCCCGAAAAAGGTAAAAAGCACTTTTATGATAAGAGAAGGAGCAGAGTTTAGAGAACTCATGCTACAGGTTTTCCGCACCCGCATGGCTTTCCGTAGGTCGATGCAGCGGACACTGAGAAAGAACAACGCAGGTATCACATTCGAAATGCTTCAGGTACTGAGCTGTTTATGGCATGAACAAGGCATTAGCCAGCAAATATTGGCTGAACGTATCGCAAAAGACAAAGCATGTCTGACCAATCTGATGAACAATCTGGAGAAGAAAGGGTATGTCTACCGGAAGGAAGATCCGGCAGACCGCCGCAACAAGCTGGTTTATCTGACTCCGGAAGGAGAGGAGTTTAAGGAACAGATTCGTCCCATACTGGATCAGGTTTATGTACACGCGGAACAGGTGATTGGCATAGAAAGCATTAAAGTCATGTTATCGGAATTAAAGGGAGTATACGATGTTCTTGAAAACGTATAGGATATATCTGCTAGGGCCGCTCTGCCTGATCTTCGCCGGTCAGTCGGCAAAGGCGCAGACGGATTCTTTATTTCTTTCCGTAGACCAGCTTTTCGAACGGGGTGTGCAGCATAGTTTGCAGCTTCAGGCGGATGCGCTGAAAGAAGCCATGGCACAAGAACGGACACGGACGGCACGCACGTCATCACTGCCTGATCTGCAAGTGGGATTGAAAGGAGGTTTTGTGGGACAGCCGCTCGTTTGGGAACGGGGATTGTCCGGTCCGACATATCCGGATATTCCGGACTGGTCGCAGAATTACGCCATCGACTTTTCCCAACCACTGTATCAAGGTGGTAAGATTCGGAGGACTATCCGTAAGGCAGACATGGAAAAACAAGTTGCCGAGTTGCAGACATTGACAGATCAGGCAGAAATCAAACTTGGTTTGCTGAACCAATACATGAATCTGTTCAGCCTTTTCAAGCAGCATGAGATATTGATGCGGAACATTGAGGAATCTGAATTACGCCTGCGGGATATTCGCCGGATGAAAAAGGAGGGGGTGATAACGAATAATGATGTATTGCGCAGCGAGATGCAGTTGACGAACGACCGTTTGTCTTTGCAGGAAACGGAAAATAGCATCGTACTCGTGTCGCAGCAACTGGATATTTTATTGGGACAGAATGAGAACCTGTTACTGAAACCGGATACGACCCTACTGCATCAGGCAGTTGCTCTGGAAGCGTATGACGACTATATCACCCTTGCTTACACAAATGATCCGGCAATGAAATTGCTTAGAAAACAAACGGAACTTGCCCGGAACGAGATCCGGTTGACTCGGTCGTTGTCTCTTCCCAGCATATCGCTGTATGCCTCAAATACACTGGCACGCCCTGTTTCGCGTACATTGGCGGATATGTACAACAATAACTGGAATGTAGGACTATCGGTTTCTTATCCTTTATCCTCAATCTACAAAAACAGTCATAAAATAAAGGAAAGCAAACTGGTGGTGTCTTTGCGTAAGAATGATGAAGAGCAGAAGATGCAGAGAATCCGCATGGATGTGCGCACTGCTTTTCTGCGGCATCAGGAAGCTTTGCAACGGGTAGAAGCCTTGCAGTTGTCTGTCCGGCAGGCGCAGGAGAACTACCGTATTATGCAGAACCGTTATCTGAATCAGTTGGCTATTCTGACTGACTTGCTGGATGCCAACTCTGTCCGTTTGAATGTAGAGTTACAGCTGGTCACTGCCCGCACTCGTGTGATTTATACTTATTATCAACTTCAGAAGGCTTGTGGTCGTCTATAATATATTAAGGTTATGGCAACATTAAAGGAAAAAAAACGGAAACTTAAAAAAATGAGAGCTCGCAACATCATCTTAAATATGGTGTGTGTATGTTTGGCTGTCTCCGGGCTCTGGTGGACTATTACTTATTTTTGGCGTTACATTAGCTATGAAGTGACCAATGATGCTTTTGTAGACCAATATGTTGCTCCTTTAAATATACGTGCTTCGGGATATATCAAGGATATCCGTTTCAAGGAACATCAATATGTGCGTCAGGGAGATACCTTGTTAGTACTCGATAACCGTGAATATCAAATTAAAGTGAAGGAAGCCGAAGCAGCTCTGCTGGATGCGCACGGTTTGCAGGATGTTCTTCACTCGGGCATCGAAACTTCCCATACTAATATAGCCGTGCAGGATGCCAATATAGCCGAAGCGAAGGCGAAGCTCTGGCAACTGGAACAGGACTATTATCGCTTTGAACGTTTGCTGAAAGAAGAATCGGTGCCGGAACAACAGTACGAGCGGACCAAAGCCGCGTATGAAGCAGCTGAGGCTCGCTATCAGGCATTAGTCGCGCAAAAACAGGCTGCTTTGTCGCAATATGCGGAAACGAGTAAAAAGACAACCGGAGTTCAAGCCGGTATCTTGCGTAAAGAAGCGGATTTGGATCTGGCTAAATTGAACTTGTCTTATACGGTACTCACTGCTCCATACGATGGGTATATGGGCAGGCGCACCTTAGAACCCGGACAGTATGTCCAGACGGGACAAACCATCTCTTATCTGGTACGTAACAAGGATAAATGGATTACTGCTAATTATAAGGAAACACAGATTGCCAATATCTATATTGGTCAGCAGGTGCGCGTTAAAGTAGATGCGTTGCCCGGGAAGATTTTTAATGGGGAAGTCACTGCTATCTCGGAGGCAACCGGGTCGAAATATTCTCTGGTTCCCACAGACAATTCCGCGGGAAACTTTGTAAAAGTACAACAGCGTATCCCGGTACGGATAGAACTGGAGAATATCTCTACTGAAGAAATGGCACAATTAAGAGCGGGTATGATGGTTGAAACAGAAGCTTTGCGCAAATGATAACAATGAAAGAGTTGGGAGTACCCGTTCGTTCCTGGGTGCCCGATTGGCTGGGTTTCTGTTGCATTTTCATTGTTATTCTTCCGGTTACCATGCTGAATGGTTCGTATACCGGAAGCATGCTCGAAGTATCGAATACGCTTGGAACCAATTCGGAAGATATAACGATGGGATATTATGCGGCTTCGGCAGGTATGGCCATTGCTTATCCTATTATTCCTAAAGTGCTGGCAGCCGTTTCGGTCAAGTTTCTCTTGCTGATAGACTTGCTCCTGCAGTTCTTTTTGAGTTGGATTTGCGCCCGTTCGCAGAATGCCGATATTCTGATAGCCTGCAGTTTTGCCATCGGCTTTCTGAAAGGTTTTCTGATGTTATGGTTTATTCGTTATGCACAGAAGATTTTCAGTGCGAAGAATATCCGCAGCGAGTTCTATTCTTATTTTTATCCATTGGTGTACGGGGGCGGACAGGCCTCCATGCTGGTCACTGCGCAATTGGCGTATCATTATAACTGGAAGTATATGTATTACTTCATGATGCTTTTGATTCTGGTTTCTATTCTGTTTGTTATCATCTGTTTCCGGCATAACCGCCCGATTAAATCGGTACCGTTATCCGATTTGCATATTCGGGAGATGTTTATCATTTCGGTAGGGTTGCTGATGCTGATTTACGTCATCAATTATGGGAAAGTTCTGGATTGGATGGCTTCTGCCAAACTTTGTGCTTATATTGTAATTTCTCCTATACTGATCGCATTATTTATCTGGATTCAGCACCATTCAAAGAATCCCTATGTTAGTCTTGCCCCTCTGTTTCAGCCTAAAGCAATCATCGGATATTTCTATATGATGCTTGTTATGTTTTTCAGTACATCCACCACATTATTGACCAATTACCTGAGCATCATCCTGAAAGTAGACAGCACGCATACCTATTCTCTTTATATCTTTTTGCTTCCGGGGTATGTAATCGGAGCTTTTATCTGTTTCTGGTGGTTTCGTTGGCAACGTTGGCGCTTCCGGTTTCTGATAGCGGGCGGAATGAGTTGTTTTGTTATTTTCTTTGGTATTCTATATTTTGGCATTGCACCGAACAGTACGTATGAAATGTTATATCTGCCCATCTTTTTCCGCGGATTGGGTATGTTGACTTTGATTATAGCCTTTGCCCTGTTTGCCGTAGAAGATTTGAACCCGAAGTTTTTGTTGTCGAATGCTTTCTTTCTGATAATCTTCCGTTCGGTACTGGCACCTATCATGGCTACTTCTTTTTACAGCAATATGCTGTATCGTCTGCAACAGAAATATATATATTCTTTGTCGGAGACTATCACGACTGCCGACCCGCTGGCTGCGTCCCGTTATACTCAGTCTCTGAATAATGCGCTTGCACAAGGACACAGATATGATGAAGCGGTACAGATAGCTATCCATTCTCTTTATGGAACTTTGCAGGAGCAGAGTCTGTTGCTTGCACTGAAAGAAATATTAGGTTATCTGTTGGTGATATCGGTCATAATAGCTGTTATCTCGCGTTTCATTCCGTTTCATAAGACGATTCGTGTTACATTTGCCAAGACGGGAGATGATATGGTATAGCATATAAAAAAGAGTAAATCATCCCAATTTTTCAATTCTTTTTCCTATATTTGGCTGGTAATCACTGGAGAACAGATTCTCTCCGGAGTAGGACAGATCTAATCTTAAACACAAATTTGAAATAGATGAATTATGATGAACAGGGCTACCCTCGTCTTACTATTCCTCTTGTCGGCACTGCCATTTTCTTTGCAAGCCCAGATGCCGGACAGTATCGTTCGTAAATTATCGGGCTATATTGAAGCTGTGCAGAATTTCGGAGAAATGCTGCCACAGGAAAAAGTCTATTTACATTTCGACAATACCAGTTATTATCAGGGAGACCCTGTTTGGTTTCAGTGTTATGTTGTGACATCCGAACTGAACCGCCCGTCGGATTTGAGTAAAACCCTTTATGTCGAATTGCTGAATCCGGGTGGGGAAGTCATAGCGAAACGTGTATTGCCTGTTAAGAACGGCCGTTGCCACGGTAGTTTCGAATTAACACAACTACCTTTTTATTCCGGTTTTTATGAGGTTCGTGCCTACACGAAATATATGTTGAACTTTGGAGAGGAGGTTATTTTCTCCCGGGTTCTTCCGGTATTCGATAAGCCTCGGGTGGCTGGTGATTTTAAAGAGAAGAACATACAGAAATATGCTGTTTATAAATATCCGCAGGTACGGAAAAAAACGGCTAAGGAGAAAAAAGTCAATCTGAAGTTTTTTCCTGAAGGAGGAAATTTGGTCGAAGGCATTCCTTCCTGCGTTGCTTTTGAGGCAACGGATGCCTATGGAAATCCGATCGCACTGTCCGGAACGGTTATCAACCGGGAAAAGAAAGAAATCGCCTCCTTTGCCACTGTACACGAAGGACGTGGCACTTTTGTATATACTCCTACGAACGGAGAGAATCATAAGGCTGAGGTGGAGTTGAATGGCAAAAAGTACCGTTTTGATTTGCCGGAAGCCCGGTTGCAGGGATATGTCTTGCAGGTTGACAATCTTTCTTCGGAAGACAGCATAGCAGTCAGTGTACAAAAGAATCCGCATACGCCGGAGTCTGTCTTAGGTTTAGCTGTGCTTGGTCATGGGAAACTGCTTAATTATTGCCTGTTGAACATCCGGAAAAATACGCCTGTCTCTTTCAAACTTGACAAGACGGAATGGAAGGCAGGGGTGGTACAGATCGTATTGTTTGATACGGCAGGACAGATTATTGCCGACCGCCTTATCTTTATGAAAAAACCGGAGCCATTGACAATCAGTGTCCGGAAAAACAAAGAGGATTATCAGCCGTTTGATCGTATCTTATTGGACTTTTCAGTACGTGACACGGCGGGTAAGCCTGTATCCGCTCCGATATCGGTATCTGTGCGTGACGGATGGGAAGAAGTGGAAAGCCGGCATTCTATGTTAGCGGACTTATTGTTAATGTCTGAGATTAAAGGCTACGTTCATCGTCCGCTCTATTATTTCGAAGCGGATGATAAAGAGCACAGAACAGCTTTGGATCATTTGTTGTTGGTGCAGGGATGGCGGCGTTATGCATGGAAATACGAGTCGGGGGTAGAACCGTTTGAATTGAAGTACATGCCCGAACAAGGGATTGAAGTGCATGGACAAGTTGTTTCATTTGTTAGAGGTAAGCCTAAACCAAATATACAAGTCTCTTCTTTTCTGGCGAAGCGGGGAGATGAGGAAACTTCGCCGGGGGCGCTTTCTCTTAACCTGTTCGAAACAGACAGTGTGGGGCGTTTTGCTTTTATTACCGATATTATTGGCAAGTGGAATCTGATTCTTTCTGTGATGGAGAAAGGTAAGCGGAAAGACCACCGGATTGTATTAGACAGAGTCTTCAGTCCTCAACCTACACAATATCCGCTGGGAGAAATGCAGATAAGCCTGTCCGGCAGAGATAAACCGGGAGCAGAACAGGAACTGCAGACAGATACTGTGATTGGTGATGATATCGATTATAATCGTTTTATGGATGCTTATGAAGATTCTCTGTCAAAACGGGGTATGAGAGAGAAAAATCACCGTTTGGGTGAAGTAGTGGTGAAGGCTAAGAAATGGAGTCGTGAGAAGGATATTTATGAAAATCGTTCGAAGTCGGTTGCTTACTACGATGTACCTTCGGAGATGGATGATATTTTGGATAAGGGAGGTTATATCGGTGAAGATATCCACGAGCTGCTTGTCCGTATGAATCCCAATTTCATACGCAGGTATAGTGGTGGTGAGGAATGGTTGCAGTACAAAGGTCGCTCTCCCTTGTATGTGGTAAACTATAAACGAACGGAGGCTACTGAAATAGATCAGACCCGATACCGGACACTTCGCCTGGTGGCTATCAAGTCTATTTATATCAACGAGGAATTATCGGCAAGGTGTCGTTATGCTGACATCCGTATGTCTCCGATGGATGTAGATGAAATATATAGCTGTGCTGTTTTTATTGAAACCTATCCGGAAGGAGAGATTCCCGTAAAAGGAGGCAGGGGAGTCAGAAAAACCTGGTTGGATGGCTATAGCGAACCTGTAGAGTTTTATCATCCCGATTATTCTGTTCTTCCCCAAGAAGAGGACTATCGCCGCACGTTATACTGGAACCCGGAAGTGATGCCGGATGAAGCAGGGAATGCTCAGGTGAGGTTCTATAACAACAGCCGTTGCCGCAGGTTGAAAATAACAGCTGAAATGATTTCTGCGGATGGGGCTATTGGCATGTTTAACGAGTGATATAAAAAAGAGGGTGTTTTGATACACCCTCCCCATAACTGTAATATTTCTTTTGATGGTGAAACGCTTATAACGTAACTCCTGTTTTAAAGATGGCAATTTCGCGATAACCTTTCTTCTCGTTATTAACGAACTCACCGCTTGCTACTTTAATCACATACTCGATAAAGCGTTCGCAAGTCTTTTCCATCGGTTCGTTCTCAACGATGACTCCGGCATTGAAATCAATCCACCCCGGTTTGTTTTTAGCCAAAGTAGAATTGGTGGAAATCTTCATCGTCGGAACGAAAGTGCCGAAAGGAGTACCACGTCCGGTGGTAAAGAGTACCATATGGCATCCGCTTGCGGCAAGGGTAGTAGCAGCTACCAGGTCATTGCCCGGGGCGGAAAGCAGGTTCAGTCCTTTCTTTTGCAGACGTTCTCCGTAAGGCATCACACCGGATACATAGCTTTTGCCACATTTCTGTGTACATCCCAATGCTTTTTCTTCCAAAGTAGAGATACCACCGGCCTTATTTCCCGGAGATGGATTTTCACCCACAGGCTCGCCATGTGACAGGAAATATTCTTTGAAGTCATTGATCAAGTGTACGGTCTGTTCGAACAGGTCTTTGTTTTCGCAACGGTTCATCAGAATTGTTTCCGCACCAAACATTTCCGGAACTTCAGTCAGCACGCTTGTGCCGCCTTGTGCAATCAGGAAGTCTGAGAACATGCCCAGCAACGGATTGGCAGTGATACCTGAGAAACCATCGGAACCACCACATTTCAGTCCGACACGAAGTTCTGACAAAGGTACTTCCGTACGTTCATCTTTGGATGCTTTGGCATATAAGTCGCGCAGAATATCCATTCCTTCTTCGTATTCGTCACCTACTTTCTGGGTTACCATGAATTTCACACGGTCCTGGTCATAGTCTCCTAAGAATTCACGGAATACGTCCGGCTGGTTGTTTTCGCATCCCAAGCCTACTACCAGCACTGCGCCTGCATTCGGGTGAAGTACCATATCGCGAAGAATCTTTTTCGTGTTTTCGTGATCGTCGCCAAGCTGTGAGCAACCGTAGTTGTGCGGGAAAGCCACGATGGCATCTACCCCTTTCCCTTCCGTTTCACGGCGAAGGCCTTCGGCCAGTTGTCCGATGATACCATTAACGCAACCTACAGTCGGGATAATCCAGATTTCATTTCTTACGCCGACATCACCATTCTTACGGCGGTAGCCTTTAAAAGTAAGGTCTTTATGAGGGATGTCCAGAGTAACCTGAGTCGGATGGTAGGTGTACTCCAACAGTCCGGCAAGGTTCGTCTTGATATTCGTTTCATTCATCCAGTCTCCCTGTTTCTTTGCCATACGGGCATGACCGATAGGGTAGCCGTACTTGATTACGTTCTCGCCTTCTGCAAAGTCTTTTAATGCAAACTTATGTCCGGCAGGAATGTCTTCGTTTAGTGTAATCTCTATTCCATCTACGGATAGATGCTCTCCTGCCGGGAGGTTAACAATGGCAACGGCAACGTTGTCGGCAGGATTAATTCTTAAATACTTTGTTTCCATGTACTTGTTTAGTTGGATTTTGTTGTTATTTGCTATGGTAATAGTCTATTGTCTCTACAGTCAACAAGTCAATCGGCATATAGTTGATGCAAGTCACGTCTTTCTTGAAAATGAGGTGATCGCAGAGCGCCTTGATGCCGTTGAGGCCTTGCAGTTCCGGTTGCTGGGCGATGAGGAAGGAAACGCTTCCTTCTTTCAGGCAAGTGACATTCCGTTCCAGAAGGTCATAGCCTATCAGATTGAAATCTTTCTTTCCGCGACTTTGCAGGTATTCGCCGACAATGTAGACTTTTGAATTGAAAGTGATTCCATTCTTTACGTTCGGGTGAGAACGGAAGAATTCATCCAGCATTTCGTTATCTTCATCATTGCGCTCGGCATGCAAGTCAAGCTCCAGTATAGTACAAGACGGATGATGTTCCTCCATGTACTGCCTGAATCCGATTTCCCTGTTTTCTTGCTGGTTAGAGCCGACAATTCCTTCATGTATCTTACGGAAAATAACGATCTCCTTTTCGTCTCTGGCAAGCAGCATCAGCATACGGGCGGCAAAATATCCGCTTTGGCGTGAGTTCTGACCGAAGAAGGCGAGGGGAGGCACGTCTTTGATATTTGAGTCTATATATATATAAGGTATATCCAACGTTTGCAACTGATCGGTAAAGCCTTTCGTATATTGCGGAGCTGTAGGGGCCACCATCACTCCATCCGGTTGCTGAGTCAGGATAGCTTCGCTGGCGTCTACAAACGAATGATAGTCGTATGGATCGTAATAGTTGATCTTTACCGAGGTATTGAAGTCCGAGTAGGTAGCGATAGCTTCGTGGATACCTAGTTCTACTGCTGTCCAGTATTCGCCTTCCAGGTGTTGAGGCAGAAGACAGATGAATGTGTACTTCTTGTTGGAAGCCAGGGCACTGGCATACATGTTAGGTTGATAGTCAAGCTGCTTCAGAATTTCTTCCACCCGTTTTTTGCTTGCTTCTGATACTCCGCTGCGTCCGTGAATGACGCGGTCTACTGTTCCTACAGACACGTCTGCTAAACGGGCGATGTCTTTGATTCTGATTCTTTCGGGCAATTTATTCATACGATCACCTTATTTATATAGGTTTATGTGCTCGCACACAATAATAATCTTAATATTTTCGATACAAATATATAACAATTTTTGTAATTACGAAAATTGTTGTATCTTTGTGCCCGCACACGAAAGGTGTGTAATGTAACTCTGTTTATATATTAATACTCATGTAATCAGTAGTTTAACCCCTAAAATAGGGTAAAAATGATAAATTGAAACTTCATAATATTAATAACTTAGAATTTAAAACATAAGATTATGGGAAAGAAAGTCGTTACATTAGGCGAAATCATGCTTAGATTGTCAACTCCGGGTAATACCCGCTTTGTTCAGTCTGACTCTTTTGATGTAGTATATGGTGGTGGAGAAGCGAACGTTGCAGTAAGCTGTGCCAACTACGGACATGAAGCCTATTTCGTAACCAAATTGCCGAAACATGAAATCGGACAGTCTGCTGTAAACGCATTGCGTAAATATGGTGTAAAGACAGACTTTATTGCTCGTGGTGGCAACCGCGTAGGTATCTACTATCTGGAAACAGGCGCTTCTATGCGTCCCAGCAAGGTTATCTATGACCGTGCTCATTCTGCTATCGCTGAAGCTGATGCTGCCGACTTCGATTTTGATGCTATTATGGAAGGTGCTGACTGGTTCCACTGGTCCGGTATCACTCCGGCTATTTCTGACAAAGCTGCCGAACTGACTCGTCTGGCTTGCGAAGCAGCCAAGCGTCATGGCGTAACTGTATCGGTTGACTTGAATTTCCGTAAGAAACTGTGGACAAAAGAAAAAGCACAGTCTATCATGAAACCGTTGATGAAGTATGTAGACGTATGTATCGGTAACGAAGAAGATGCGGAACTGTGTCTGGGCTTCAAACCGGATGCTGACGTTGAAGCAGGCCACACAGATGCTGAAGGCTACAAAGGTATCTTCCAGCAGATGATGAAAGAATTCGGATTCAAATATGTAGTTTCTACATTGCGCGAATCTTTCTCTGCTACTCACAATGGCTGGAAAGCTATGATCTACAATGGCGAAGAATTCTATACTTCCAAGCGTTATGATATCGATCCGATTATCGACCGTGTAGGTGGTGGTGACTCTTTCTCCGGCGGTATTATCCACGGTTTGATGACTAAACCTAACCAGGGCGCAGCTCTTGAATTCGCTGTTGCTGCATCTGCTTTGAAACACACGATCAATGGTGACTTTAACCTTGTTTCTGTAGAAGAAGTGGAAGCATTGGCTGGTGGTGACGCAAGCGGTCGCGTACAGAGATAAGTTGAGAGTTTGAAAACCCAATTATTTAAAATAAGAAATTAAGATGGCAAAATTCGATAAAATAGCCGTATTGAATAAAATCGGCTCTACAGGTATGGTTCCTGTATTCTATCACAAAGATGCGGAAGTGGCAAAGAAAGTAGTAAAGGCTTGTTATGACGGTGGTGTTCGTGCTTTCGAATTCACCAACCGTGGTGACTTTGCACAGGAAGTATTTGCTGAAATCGTGAAATACGCAGCAAAAGAATGTCCTGAAATGGCTATCGGTATCGGTTCAATCGTTGATCCGGCTACTGCTGCTATGTATCTTCAGTTAGGAGCTAATTTTGTGGTAGGTCCGTTGTTCAATCCGGAAATCGCTAAGATATGTAACCGTCGTCTGGTAGCTTATACTCCGGGTTGTGGTTCTGTATCTGAAGTAGGTTTTGCGCAGGAAGTAGGTTGCGATCTTTGCAAAGTGTTCCCGGGTGATGTATATGGAACTAACTTTGTGAAAGGTTTGATGGCTCCGATGCCATGGTCTAAGCTGATGGTGACAGGTGGGGTAGAGCCTTCCAAGGAAAACCTGACTGCATGGATCAAAGCAGGCGTGTTCTGCGTAGGTATGGGGTCAAAACTGTTCCCGAAAGACAAGGTAGCAGCAGAAGACTGGGCTTATGTGACTGCAAAATGCGAAGAAGCTCTTGGCTATATTGCTGAGGCCCGCAAAAAATAAGATTAGAGAGCGAAAGCTATCTATAAATAAAAAAGAGGCTGATGCGTCAGCCTCTTCAGAATATGCCTCAAAGGGTTAGTTAGTTTAGTTAGTAATGAGGCATATTTTCCATTTTGTTTAAAGGTGTTTAAAGGGGATAAGTCATCGGAATGAGTGATCATTTCGGTGACTTGTTTTTTGGGTTGGTCGTAAGCGCTTCTTTTAAGAATGATGTGGCATTCGCATTTTGATAATCCGTCCGATAACGAGTGCTGCAATGTACGCCACGGCAAAGCCTACGATTGAAAAAACAAACGGTTTCTGTTCATTGAAAGTACGGCGTGGAGGTACAGCGGTATAAGCCTCGTTGGCTGTAGTCTGATTGTCAGACTTGGTGGCTGCTGTTACTTGCAGTGTTGTTTCTGTTGCTACCATCTGGCAGCTATCTGTGGTTGTGGTTACAGTATCCACTAATATTTCTGTAGACATCTTTCTTACCCTTTTAAGTTATACGTAAATTCCTGTTATGGTTTCAACACAGTACTTAGGGTTTAGTTCAAAGGGATTCTTAAAATCGGTGCAAAGGTAACTAAAAAAGTAAACGATGGAGCATGAGGAGCATATTCTTTTCAAATGATTTTTGGGGGCTTTCTTTGTTGTGTGAACTAATTTCTTAGATAACTGTTTTCTAAATATAAAACTATTTAGAATATGGAACCTCATCATCACGAACATAATCATCGGATAACATCTCTTAATAAAGCCTTTATAATAGGTATCGTTCTGAATATCTCTTTCGTTATAGTCGAGTTCGGAGTTGGTTTTTATTACGATTCTTTGGGATTGCTCTCTGATGCCGGACATAATTTGGGAGATGTGGCAAGCTTGATTCTTGCTATGTTGGCTTTCCGGTTGGAGAAAGTACACCCGAATAGTCGCTATACCTACGGATATAAGAAAAGTACCATCCTCGTTTCTTTACTAAATGCAGTCATATTATTGGTTGCTGTCGGGATAATTATCGCTGAAAGCATAGACAAGCTGTTTCATCCGGTCTCAGTTGACGGTTCCGCCATTGCCTGGACTGCCGGAGTAGGAGTGGTGATCAACGCACTTACTGCCTGGCTTTTTATGAAGGATAAGGATAAAGACCTGAATGTAAAAGGAGCCTACCTGCATATGGCAGCTGACGCACTGGTCTCTGTCGGAGTAGTTGCTTCCGGTATTATTATCATGTATACGGGATGGAGCATTATCGATCCGATTATCGGATTGGGTATCGCTGTGATTATTATTGTTTCTACTTGGGGATTACTTCATGACAGTCTTCGATTATCGCTGGATGGTGTTCCGGTGGGAATCGATACTCAGCAGATTCAGCAACTGATAGTGGAACAGCCGGGGGTAGAAAGCTGTCATCATCTGCATATTTGGGCCATTAGTACTACGGAAACGGCTTTGACTGCACACGTTGTAGTGGATGATATAGCAAAAATGGAGGAAATAAAACATCGTATAAAGGAGGCGCTTGAAGCAGCAGGTATCCATCATGCTACATTAGAGATAGAGGGCGAGGAAGTGACTTGTAGCACAGAATGTTGTGAGGATTGAAATAAATCCGTACCTTTGCGCCCTTAAACTAACTAACCTTTAAAAAACATGTTTACTGACTTATTGCATTCCTCTTATTTCTCGCTCTTTCTGATAGTAGCGTTGGGATTTATGTTAGGAAGAATTAAGATTAAGGGGCTATCGCTTGATGTGTCAGCGGTGATCTTTATTGCTCTTCTTTTTGGACACTTTGGTGTTATTATTCCTAAAGAATTAGGAAACTTCGGTTTGGTACTTTTTATTTTTACCATCGGTATTCAGGCTGGTCCCGGATTCTTCGACTCTTTCCGTAGTAAAGGAAAGACGCTGATTCTCATTACTATGCTTATTATCTGTTCTGCCTGCCTCACGGCAGTAGGTTTGAAGTATGCGTTCGATATTGATACGCCGAGTGTAGTCGGATTGATTGCAGGAGCTTTGACCAGTACTCCGGGATTGGCGGTAGCAATTGATAGTACGCACTCTCCGTTGGCATCCATTGCTTACGGTATCGCTTATCCGTTTGGTGTAATCGGAGTGATTTTGTTTGTGAAGCTGCTTCCCAAAATCATGCGTGTAAATCTGGATCAGGAAGCCCGTCGCCTTGAAATAGAGCGTCGTGGACAATTTCCGGAGCTGGGCACTTGTATTTACCGTGTCACTAATGCAAGCGTATTCAACCGTAGCTTGATGCAGATCAATGCACGGGCAATGACAGGTGCTGTTATTTCCCGTCTGAAACATAAAGATGAAATATCCATCCCTACCGCACATACAGTATTGCACGAAGGAGACTATATTCAGGCAGTAGGCAGTGAGGAATCACTGAATCAGCTGTCTGTATTAATTGGCGAACGTGAAGAAGGCGAACTTCCTTTGGATAAAACACAGGAAATCGAGTCCTTACTATTGACCAAGAAAGATATGATTAATAAGCAACTGGGTGATCTGAATTTACAGAAAAACTTCGGTTGTACGGTGACCCGTGTTCGTCGAAGCGGTATTGATTTATCTCCGTCGCCGGATTTGGCTTTGAAGTTTGGTGATAAACTGATGGTGGTAGGAGAGAAGGAAGGCATCAAAGGAGTAGCCCGCCTACTGGGAAACAATGCGAAGAAACTTTCCGATACTGATTTCTTCCCCATCGCGATGGGTATTGTGCTGGGGGTTTTGTTTGGTAAGCTGAATATTTCTTTCTCCGATACACTATCGTTTTCACCTGGATTGACCGGAGGAGTATTGATGGTGGCGTTGGTTTTGAGTGCCCTTGGTAAGACAGGACCTATCATTTGGTCTATGTCCGGTCCCGCCAATCAACTGTTGCGACAGTTAGGTCTGTTGCTTTTCCTTGCCGAAGTCGGAACCTCTGCCGGAAAGAACCTTGTGGCTACTTTTCAGGAAAGCGGCTTGCTGATGTTCGGAGTGGGTGCAGCTATCACGGTAGTACCGATGCTGGTTGCGGTAATTGTAGGACGTTTGGTGTTCAAGATCAACATACTTGATCTACTGGGAACCATTACGGGAGGTATGACCAGTACTCCGGGACTGGCTGCTGCCGATTCGATGGTGGACAGTAATATTCCAAGTGTAGCATACGCGACCGTTTATCCGATTGCTATGGTATTCCTTATTTTATTTATACAGGTGATATCCTCAGCTGTATATTAATGAAAATCAATATATATAGGTATTGATTGTTAAAATAATAGTTTGTATCTTTACCGCCTCAAAATTTAAGATGAGGTGAAACGATTGTCATTGAATATCATGCGCTGCTTCTTGCCGGTACTGTTTGTATCGTATCTGGTAAGTATCACATTCTTTGCTCACATACATGTGGTCAATGGCGTGACAATCGTCCATTCGCACCCTTTCAAGAAAGGGGCGGCACATAAGCACTCAACAGTCGAACTGTTATTAGTTCATTTTCTGTCACACCTGACAACGGACGGTGCGGCTGTTGTGTTTGCTCTTTCTCTTTTTATTCCATTCCTCTTGTGGCGGTTGCATGGTATTACACAGCATACGCACTACCATTTTCCCTATCATGGGGTGGTGGCACTCAGGGCCCCTCCTGCTATTCGTTTTTCCGTCATTTGAACCGATGGTATCCTGCTTTATAGTAAAGCGGGAGGTCCCCATCTGTTTGTTCACATCATCACTTAACGAAAACGAATAACAAACGAAAAATGAAGAAATACATCTTTTCGCTTGTCTGCTTGTGCTGTGCATTGTTGCCTGCCCTCGAAGGACAAGCTGCTCTCCATGAGCATCCCGAATATCCGGATTTACGTAAATCGGATGCAAACATCGTAGGTCATATCCTTGATAAAAACACCAAAGAACACCTGCCTTATATTACTGTGGCATTGAAAGGTACAACGATCGGTACTGTGACCGATGCTACCGGACATTACTTTTTGAAGAACCTTCCCGAAGGTAACTTCGTGCTTGAAGTCAGCTCAGTAGGTTATAAAACCGTGAGACGCAATGTAACACTGAAGAAAGGCCGTACGCTGGAAGAAGATTTTGAAATAGAAGAAGATGCGGTTGCTTTGGACGGCGTAGTCGTTTCCGCCAATCGTAACGAGACTACCCGTCGTTTAGCGCCTACTTTGGTGAATGTAGTCGATATGAAAATGTTTGAAACGACCAACTCCACTACTCTGGCACAGGGATTGAGCTTTCAGCCTGGAGTACGCGTAGAATCCAACTGCCAGAATTGTGGTTTCCAGCAAGTACGTATTAACGGTCTGGATGGTCCTTATACACAAATCCTGCTTGATTCCCGTCCGATCTTCAGTGCACTTTCGGGTGTATATGGCATTGAGCAGATTCCTGCCAGCATGATAGAGCGTGTGGAAGTTATGCGTGGAGGTGGTTCGGCTTTGTTCGGGTCGTCTGCCATTGCCGGTACAATCAATATTATTACTAAAGAGCCGATTCGCAATTCAGGAATGTTGTCCCATACCATCACCGGTATTGGAGATGGAGACGCTTTCGATAATAATACTGCTTTGAATGCCTCTCTTGTAACGGACGATCAGCGTGCCGGTTTATATATCTTTGGTCAGAACCGCCACCGTTCGGCATACGACCATGATGGAGACGGATATTCTGAAATACCGAAAATACATGGCCAGACAATCGGTTTCCGTTCCTTCCTGAAAACGACTACTTATTCAAAACTGACTTTCGAATATCACCATATGGAAGAATTCCGCAGGGGAGGAGACTTACTGAACCGTCCGCCTCACGAAGCGAATGTGGCCGAACAGACAGAACATTCCATCAATGGCGGTGGATTGAAATATGACTATTTCTCACCAAACGAGAAGCACCGTTTTAACGTGTTTGCATCCGCACAGCACATCAATCGTGACAGCTATTATGGTGGCGGGCAAGATCTGAATGCTTATGGAAACACTACCGACCTGAACTGGATGGCAGGATCACAATATGTCTACAGCTTCGGAAAATGTATTTTCATGCCTTCGGACCTGACTGCCGGAATCGAATTCAACCAGGATAAGCTGGAAGACAATATGTGGGGATATCACCGCACGGTAGATCAAAAAGTAAATATCGGTAGCGCTTTCCTGCAAAATGAATGGAAGAACGATCATTGGGGATTCTTGCTTGGCGGTCGTCTGGATAAGCATAACCTGATTGATCATATTATATTCAGCCCGCGTGCTAACCTGCGTTTCAACCCTACCCAAAATATCAACCTGCGTTTGAGCTATTCTTCCGGTTTCCGTGCACCGCAGGCTTTTGATGAAGATTTGCATGTGGAGAACGTAGGTGGAAATGTGGCAATGGTTGAGCTTGCAAAAGACCTGAAAGAGGAAAGATCACAGAGCTTAAGTGCTTCGGCAGATATTTACCACCGTTTCGGTGCATTCCAGATTAACTTTTTGGTGGAAGGATTCTATACTAAATTATCGGATGTCTTTGCATTGACTGATGGCGAAGTAAAAGACGGAATTCTGACACGTACACGCTATAATGCTCCCGGAGCTCGTGTGATGGGACTGACACTGGAAGGAAAGATGGCTTATCTGAATAAATTCCAGATCCAGGCAGGGGTTACTTTGCAGCAGAGCCATTACAGTGAACCGCACGAATGGAATCCGGATGCTCCGGCAGTAAAGAAGATGATGCGCACTCCGAATACTTACGGCTATTTTACAGCTACTTATACTCCGGTCAAACCGTTGTCTATCGCCCTTTCCGGTACTTATACCGGTTCGATGCTAGTGCCTCACGAACCGGTTCCCGGATTCCTCGACAAACCGATTACGGTCAATACGGAGGACTTCTTCGATATCGCTCTGAAGGCGGCATACGACTTCAAACTCTATAAGTCGATGAACTTGCAGGTGAATGCCGGAATACAGAATATCTTCAATGCTTATCAGAATGACTTTGACAAGGGAGCTGACCGTGATTCGGGCTATATTTATGGTCCTTCACTGCCGAGAAGTTTCTTTGCGGGAGTGAAAATTAGCTATTAATAATGGTTTAATAATCTTTTTAGCTTATAAATCCTTATAAATAGGGATTGTCTTGCTTTGAGACAATCCCTATCTTTGTCGCAGAAGATAAACCTGATCTTTGTTGCACAAAAACTGACGAATGAAACAAATATACCTGAATATAATGAAGTGGTTTTTGCCTGTACTGTTTATTTCGTACATGGCAGGGATTACTTTGTTTACTCACTCCCATGTGGTAAACGGGGTTACGATTGTTCATTCACATCCCTTCAAGAAAGGTGGCGAACATAGCCATACGACAGTAGAGTTCCAGTTGATTCACATATTGGACCATACATTGGTGACAGATAATGGTTTGACGCCTTTGTTTGTTACTTCTGTCCTGTCTCTTTTATGTATTATTCTCGCCTCTCCGCAGCGTATGCGGTATTGTCGTTCCTGTCCGGGCGTCATTTCTCTCAGAGCGCCTCCTGTCGTTTAGTCTGCATCACGTAGAAGCAGGCAGGTCTTCTTTGGAAACTGCTGTTGCTTCCCATCCTTATTATTTTTGATTTAAAACATTAAAAGACTAACGACAATGAAAAAATATCTTTTAGTCCTGGTCAGTCTATGTTGTGCCTTGTTGCCTGCATTGGCTGAACATCCGGAGTATCCGGAATTGAGAAAATCCGATGCGAATATAATTGGTCATGTATTGGATAAAAAGACAAGTGAGCATCTGCCTTATATTACCATAGCATTAAAGGGAACCACGATAGGAACCGTCACCGACGCTACCGGACACTACTTTCTGAAGAATCTGCCGGGAGGAAACTTTGTGATGGAAGTCAGCTCGGTAGGGTATAAGACGGTTACCCGTAATGTGACCTTGAAAAAAGGTAAAACGCTGGAAGAGAACTTTGAACTGGAAGAAGATGCGATTGCTCTGGACGGAGTAGTCGTCTCTGCCAACCGTAGTGAAACGACACGACGTCTGGCACCGACTCTGGTCAATGTAGTCGATTTGAAACTGTTTGAAACCACTAATTCTTCTACATTATCACAGGGTTTGAATTTTCAGCCCGGTGTCCGTGTGGAGACTAACTGTCAGAATTGTGGTTTCCAGCAAGTCCGGATTAATGGGCTGGACGGCCCCTATACACAGATACTCATCGACTCCCGTCCCGTGTTCAGTGCCCTTTCCGGGGTATACGGGCTGGAGCAGATTCCTGCCAGCATGATCGAACGTGTAGAAGTCATGCGTGGGGGAGGATCAGCATTGTTCGGCTCTTCGGCCATTGCGGGAACGATCAATATCATCACGAAAGAGCCTCTGCGAAATTCCGGTCAGTTATCGCATACGATCACTTCCATTGGTGGCAGTTCCGCATTCGATAACAACACCTCGCTGAATGCTTCCCTTGTAACGGACGATCATCGTGCCGGATTGTATATCTTCGGGCAGAACCGTCACCGGTCGGGATATGATTATGACGGTGACGGATTTACGGAACTTCCGAAACTGAAGAATCAGACGGTCGGTTTCCGTTCTTATCTGAAAACGAGTACTTACTCCAAACTGACGTTTGAATACCATCACATGCAGGAATTCCGTCGTGGTGGAGATATGCTGGACCGTCCTCCTCACGAAGCCCATATTGCCGAACAGTTACAACACTCTATAGATGGCGGAAGTCTGAAATACGATTATTTCTCACCGAATGAAAAGAATCGTTTAAGTGTTTTTGCTTCGGCAGCCAATACGGATCGTGACAGTTATTATGGTCCCGGCAACGATCCTCTGAAAGCATACGGAAAGACGACCGACCTCACCGCTATGGGCGGTGCGCAATATGTGCACACATTCGACAAATGTCTTTTCATGCCTTCCGACCTGACGGCGGGACTTG
Source organism: uncultured Bacteroides sp. (assembly GCA_947038155.1). Taxonomy (GTDB): domain Bacteria; phylum Bacteroidota; class Bacteroidia; order Bacteroidales; family Bacteroidaceae; genus Bacteroides. Next base: position 91,062 of record CAMQVH010000001.1, read on the forward strand.
AATATAACCGTGACCGGCTGAAAGATAATATGTGGGGATACGACCGCCATACGGACCAGACGGTCAAGGTTTACAGTGCTTTTCTACAGAACGAATGGAAAAGCAAACATTGGGGAATTTTGATTGGCGGGCGTCTGGATAAGCACAATATGGTGGATGATGTTATTTTCAGCCCGCGTGCCAACCTGCGTTTCAATCCTACGGATAATATCAATCTGCGTTTGAGCTATTCTTCCGGCTTCCGCGCCCCACAGGCATTTGACGAAGATATGCATATCGAAAATGTAGGTGGAACAGTGGCGATGATCGAGCGTGCAAAGGACTTGAAAGAGGAAAAATCGCAGAGTTTCAGTGCATCCGCAGATATGTATCACCGCTTTGGTGCTTTTCAGACTAATCTGTTAGTCGAAGGATTTTATACGAGGCTGACCGATGTGTTCGTGTTAGGAGAGCCCTTTGACCGTGGTGACGGTGTATTGGTGAAAATACGCAGCAACGGTCCGGGAGCCAAAGTAATGGGATTAACGCTGGAAGGAAAGATTGCTTATCTTTCTTTGCTTCAAATACAGGCGGGACTGACATTGTAGCGCAGCCGTTACGATGAACCGCATAAATGGCACGATGATGCGCCGGCAGAAAGAAACATCTTCCGTACTCCCGATACCTACGGTTATTTTACGGCTACTTATACTCCCGTCAAACCGTTGTCCATCGCTCTCTCGGGGACATATACCGGCAGTATGCTTGTGCAGCGTATGGACATCAGCGCAGAAAACGCAGCAATGGGCGATATGCCCGAACGAAAGGCGGAAGCCATCCGTACGCCCCGGTTCTTCGATATGGGAGTGAAGATAGCGTATGACTTCAAACTCTATAAAACCGTTGACTTACAACTTAGCGGAGGTGTTCAGAATATCTTTGAAGCATATCAGAAAGACTTCGACAGAGGAGCTAACCGGGATTCCAACTATATCTACGGTCCTTCGCTTCCGAGAAGTTTCTTTGCCGGAGTGAAGATTAGTTATTGATACGATACCGGTCTGTTATTTTCAGAACATTTTATGCATCCGGGAATGTGATAAAACGATTGCTTCCCGGATGTTTTATAAATAAGCGACAGATTTGGCATTGATGATTTCAACGATAATCATGTCTGCCTGACCGATTTTTAGTATTTTTGGCGATTGTAAGTAAGCGATTCAAAGTCTTATCAGATTGTATTACGGATTATGATAAAAAGAAGATGGACGAAATGCTTCATTATTACGAATGTAAAGGCAGTAAAATAATTAGTTTGAATGACCTATTATGGCAACAGAAAATAAAATAAAGTATTTTGAAAATCGGGAAGACTGGAGAAAATGGCTGACGGACAACTTTGAAACCGAAGACGAAATTTGGTTTGTATTTCCTCTTAAATCGTCAGGTGAAAAAAGTATTGCATACAACGATGCTGTTGAAGAAGCCCTTTGTTTCGAATGGATTGACAGTACGATAAAACCGCTTGATAAAGAACATAGAATTCAGCGTTTCACGCCTAGAAAACCTAAAAGTACATACTCGCAAGCCAACAAAGAAAGACTTAAATGGTTATTGAAAAATAAAATGATACACCCTGAATTTGAAGATAAAATACGCACTGTTTTATCTGACCCTTTTATTTTTCCCAATGATATAATGGACAGATTGAAAGAAGATGAAATAGCATGGAGAAACTACCGGCATTTTTCCGACGCATATAAGCGTATCCGAATTGCATACATTGAAGCAGCAAGGAAGCGACCGGAAGAATTTGAAAAGCGATTAAACAACTTTATCTGTAAAGTGAAAGAGAATAAGATGATAACCGGATTTGGCGGAATAGAGAAATATTATTGAGATTGTCCGAATCTTTATGGAAGAATATCCTTATAGTCTGATGGAAGCGATGGAGCATCATTAGTAGTAAATCACTAAAAACTTTTCTTTCCCTTTTAGTAGTTTGCCTGTTTGAGTTGTATTATATATAGATAGTCAATAAAAGTCAAAGTAATCAACTTATTAAACAGTTAACCTTATGTTCAAACAACTAAGTACTTCTCTACTGATTGCATCAGCATGTATTTTGTCCTCTTGCACGCCTACGGTGAAGCAGGAGATCGCAATTTTACCTACCCCCGTTAGTTTGACGGAACAGTCGGGTGCCTTCGTCTTAAAGGATGGAATGAAAATCGGCGTTTCCGACCAGTCCTTATTTCCGGCTGCCGGATATTTGCAGGATATTCTTCGGAATGTGGTGTCTACTTCTGTAGAGGTGACCGAAGCCGATAAGGCGGATATCTATCTCCAGCTAGGGCAGGATAATGGAAAGCCCGGCTCTTACAAACTTCAGGCTACCCCCAAGTCTGTTCAGGTTGAAGCCGGAGATTATTCGGGTATCGTTTCCGCCATTGCCAGCTTCCACCAACTGCTGCCTGCCGGAATAGAAGTGCAGGGAACGAAACAGACTTTCTCCATTCCTGCCGTGCAAATAGAAGACTCACCGCGCTTTGAATGGCGTGGCTTTATGCTGGATGCTTCCCGTCACTTCTGGAATAAAGATGAAGTGAAACATATACTGGACCTGATGTCCTTGTATAAACTGAATAAGTTCCACTGGCATCTGACGGATGATCAGGGATGGCGGATCGAAATTGAGAAATATCCGTTGCTGACGGAAAAAGGAGCGTGGCGGAAATTTAACAAGCACGACCGTGGTTGTATGGAGCGTGCGGTAGAAGAGGACAATACCGACTTCCTGATTCCGGAAAACAAAATACGGATTGTAGAAGGAGATACTCTGTATGGTGGTTACTATACGCACGAAGATATAAAAGAAATTGTAGATTATGCTGCACAGAGAGGTATTGATGTGATTCCGGAAATAGATATGCCGGGACATTTCCTGGCTGCTATCACCCAATACCCCGATCTCGCTTGTGACGGACTGATCGGCTGGGGAGAAACATTCTCTTCTCCTATTTGTCCGGGAAAGGATACGACGCTGGAATTCTGTCAGGATGTCTTTAAAGAGATTTTCGATCTCTTTCCTTATGAATATGTGCACATGGGTGGTGACGAAGTCGAGAAAAATAACTGGAAAAAGTGCCCCCGTTGCCAGAAGCGAATCCGCACGGAAGGACTTAAATCGGTAGAAGATTTGCAGGCATGGTTCGTGCGTGATATGGAAAAATTCTTCCTTGCCAATGGAAAGAAGTTGATAGGCTGGGATGAAGTTGTTGCCGACGGACTGACTTCGGATGCTGCTATTACCTGGTGGAGAAGTTGGTCGAAAGAGGCGGTGCCTATGGCCACTTCGCAAGGACAAAGAGTGATTGCATGCCCGAATGAATATTTCTATTTTGATTATGCGCAGGATAAAAACTCCGTGAAGAAGATATTGGCATACGATCCGTATGCAGACGACCGCTTGTCACCTGAACAGAAAGAATGTTTCTGGGGCGTGCAGGCTAATCTCTGGGCAGAATGGATTCCGTCTATGAAACGTATCGAATATCTGATACTTCCCCGTATGGTGGCGTTGAGTGAAATAGCCTGGGTGCAGCCGGAGGCGAAACCGGATCTGAAAGAGTTCTATCGTCAGCTTGTTCCGCATTTCAAGCGGATGGATATCCTTGGATTGAACTACCGAGTACCCGATCTGGAAGGATTCTACAAAGTGAATGCTTTCCTTGATGAGGCTTCGGTTGATCTGACTTGTCCGTTGCCGGGCATTGAAGTCCGTTATACTACTGACGGAAGTATGCCGACTAAGCAATCCACTCTTTATGAAGGAAATCTGAAAGTGACGGAAACGACAGATTTTACTTTCCGAACTTTCCGTCCCGACGGTACTCCATCGGATGTAGCACGTACCCGATACGTCAAAGCTCCTTATGCGGAGGCAACTGCTGCTCCGGCTTCTTTGAATTCCGGACTGAAAGCGGTATGGCATAAATTCCGTGGTAATCTTTGTGCGGATATCGATGCGGCTCCCGTGAATGGTGAGTATGTCGTAGAATCCGTTTCTATCCCCGAAGAGGTGAAAGGAGATATCGGCCTGATACTCACGGGCTACCTGGAAGTACCTGCTGATGGCATCTATACATTTGCCCTTCTTTCGGACGACGGCAGTACGCTGAAACTGGATGGTGAATTACTGGGAGATAATGACGGAGCACATTCACCGGTAGAGATTATAGTACAGAAGGCCTTGAAAGCCGGACTGCACCCGATAGAAGTACGCTACTTCGATTGCAATGGCGGAGTTTTGCAGATGGAATTAGTCAATGAAAAGGGTGAGAAAGAAGTGCTTCCGAAAGAATGGCTGAAACATGAATAAACAGATCCCCTGAAGATTTTTTATTAGGTATTAATATAGATAAGGTTTGATAGAAGGCGGGTAGAAGTAGGGATACTTTTATCCGCTGTTTTTATTCTGTAGGTAATTCTTGTTGAAATATCCCTATAAATGGGTATTTCCCAAATCAAAAGTTCTTCTCAACTTTGCAGAGTGAATAAAACGCCACTATGCAATATCTGAAAGAAGACATACAGGAAAAAATCCTCCACATAGCCGAAGAAGTATTCTCCGAAAAAGGATATAAGGATGCTTCCATGCGCGAAATTGCTTCCCGAACAGGGATTACAGTCAGCAACATCTATCATTATTTCACCAATAAGGATGAGATATTCCGCACGATTCTGAAACCTGTGCTGAATGATTTGTATGTCAAGATATACCGACATGATGCCAATCAGATGTCCATAGAGGTTTTTACGAATTCGGACTATCAGCAGGAATCCGTGCAGGAATATATCGATTTGGTTTCCGAACACCGTGCCCGGTTGCGTATGTTACTTTTCCAGGCACAGGGATCATCCCTGGAAAACTTCCGTTCGGAGTATACCGATAAATGAAAAGGTATGTTTACCGCTTGCGGTTGTTGTCCTGTTGCTTAGCAATATCGCCCAGCGTAAGCTGAGTGTGCGGCAGATTGAATCCAAGATTAATGCCGGAAACCGCTTGGAAGAATATCTGCAAGGCATACGGGTGATGAAAGCATATAATTTGCTGGGAGGCAAGTTCGAACGCCTGAAAATGGCTTTTAGTGATCTCCGTCGTGCCTGTATCCGGCAGGAGGCGCTTCTCGGTCCATTTATCTTATTCTCGGTCACATTGATTCGTGCCGGATTGACATTCATGATACTTTGCGGTACGTACCTGTTGATAGGAGGCGAACTTTCACTGCTCACGTTTGTCATGTTTCTGGTAGTCGGTTCCCGTGTTTTCGATCCGTTGACATCTGCCTTGACTAACTTTGCCGAGTTTCGCTACTTCTCCATCGCAGGAGGACGTATCCTTACGTTGATGAACGAATCGGAAATGAAGGGAGATCGTGATGTGCCCGAAAGCGGAGATATTACTTTTGATCATGTATCTTTCGGCTATCAGGAAAAGGAAATACTGCATGATATTTCCGTGACTCTTAGAAAAGGGACGCTCACTGCTTTGGTCGGTCCTTCCGGAAGCGGAAAGAGTACGATGCTGAAACTTTGCGCACGCTTCTATGATCCGCGTAAAGGCTCGGTTCGTTTTAACGGAATGGATATGAAAGAACTGGAGCCGGAGTCATTAATGAAACATTGTTTCATGGTTTTTCAGGATGTCTATCTGTTTTAGGATACGCTGAAGAATAATATCCGTTTCGGCAGGACAGATGCTACGGATGAAGAAAATGAAGTGGAAGTGCAGCAAGCTATCAATACCTTGATTGCGGGGCGGACGGTAATCGTTATCGCTCACCGCCTCAAAACGATCCGAAATGCCGACCGGATTATTGTGCTGGAAGAAGGACGAATTGCGGAACAAGGCACTCATGATGAACTTTTGAGCCGGCCGGGGCTGTACGCCAAACTTTGGAATATACAGGAACAGACATCGGGATGGAAACTATAAAAACGGCTCATCAGAGATAAAACGAAAAGGTCCGGCTTTCACAAGCCGGGCCTTTTGTTTACTAGAATTTATGCTATTTACACTTATTCTGTAATATTGAATACATTATATGGTTTTTTTAACTAACAACCAAATGTGAGAATGCGGGAGAATCACTTCGGCCGATTCCAATGTTTTCAATGTGGCTACGTAATTTTTTAATTATGACTAATTAATTCAATTCTGATATTGCAAAGATAGGGGCTTTGACGATTTCCTGCAATCACCTGAAATGGGTATTCTTGGGCGGGTTACTAGCAATATATAGTGGGGCTGAATCTTTTATTCCGGAACATTTGCAGAGTTTCCTGTCAACCTGTTCAGATGACATACCAGTAGTTTTCCTTCATTATCTCTCAAATGCATACCATTGCCTTGACAATAACGGAAGTATTTGCATCGGGCGCACTCGTCTTTTTTCATCCATGAACGGTCGCGATAAGGCTGGAATTTCGTTTGCCATATTTCCCAAAAATCATCCTGATAGATATTTCCTTGATGGTAGTTGGAGCGGATGCTGCTACAGGCACTGATAGAACCGTCAATTAAAACGGAGCCGACTGATATTCCGGCGCTACAGAAGAAAGGAGTATTCCGTACTTCACCTTCATAGTTACCCAGGAAACCTTCGCAGCCGTAACTCGCACGGATAATTCCTTCCTTTCGGGTGTCACGGATGAAGTCGAGTACTTGTTTCAGTTCTTCTCCGTTCATACGGAATTCCGGTTCTTCGGCGGCTCGTCCTACCGGAAAGATGGTAGATACCCTCCATCGTTTGACTCCGAGACTGATAAGTAACTCTTTCATAGCCGGCAACTGTGGCAGGCTACGGCGGGTGACACAGGTAATGACGTCGAATGTCAGTTCGGGGATAGCTGTGATTTCCCGTATGGCATTTACGGCACAATCGAAACTTTCGGGATGTCGTCGCATCCAGTTGTGTACATCCTTCAGTCCGTCCAGGCTGATGGATATACTACGCATACCGCTACGGATCAGGTTGTGAAGCCGTTCGCGCGTGAGACACAGGCCGTTGCATACCATGCCCCACGGGTATCCCCGTCGGGATATTTCTTTGCCGCAAGTTTCTAAATCTTCACGTACGGTTGGCTCTCCACCGGAGATAATGACGAATACATCGTGCGGATTGGTATGTGTTGCTATGCTGTCCAGTACTTTTAGAAAATCCTGTAGAGGCATATCCGGAGTAGCGGGAGAGGACTTGCAGTCACTGCCACAATGGCGGCAACGTACATTACATCGTAAGGTGCATTCCCAAAAAAGCTGCCTGAGCGGATGTTCTTCCACTCTTTCGTGTTTCATCCGGCGAAATATTTCTAAAGCCAGCCATCGGCGGGGAGTAAGGGGGATGATACGTTTCATTCTTAGTCTTCTTTTTCTTCTTCTTTTTTCTCCTCTTTAAGTAAAGTGACTTTTCCCTCTTTTCCAAGGTCTTGTATTCTAATCTTTTTTGTTTGGTATGCACCATTCTTTTCGCCGTCTACATCTGTATACTCAAGGTACATTTCTGTATCTTTGGGAGGATACTCTTTGAATTTAAATGTATTGATTGCTATACCGCTTACCGTATAATGCTCTATTTCACGTGACTCGGTATAGGCAGTATCTGTAATTAATGAATCTTCTTGATTCATATAACTGGATACTACGCGAATGCCATTAATAGTTTCTTTTTCTTCATTTTGTACTTGACTGCTTATTATAATGTCAGGAGTCCAGACGGGACCGGGACCATAATAACAAGGTTCGTCCCAGATCTCGTTATTATTGCCACATCCGGAAAAGCCTAAAGCGGCGAGCAGACTTAGTAGATATTTGTTTTTCATGTTGTTAATGTGTTTAGTTCTTGTTGGGACAAAGATAATTAATCTTTGAATTGGTTGTTCTCCATTGTTCGTTTTATTTTTTTTAGATGCTTTTCCAATGCAATATACACTTCTTTCCGATAACTGACAAAAATAGTTTTATCTGTTTGGAAGGAATCTTTCTTTTTACCGTCATAGTGCGGAATATTGGATAAAAACAGGCTATACGAGAAAATCATGTTCTCCTCTATTTTGCGGGAAGGCTTGAATGACTTGGCAGGTATGTAAGAATAAATACCCTCTTTACAACGGTAGGGTTTATACATTTGCACAACTCCCCACGAATTAATCTCATCCACCCGGATACTTCTTTTCCCGAACAGGCTTCGTTCTTCTATTCTATCCTCACAAAGTAGAATCTTACTGGGTAATGCCCAATAGATTAACAGTATAGACAAAGATATGGGTAACAAGAAAATAAGGAGGACTTTATTCTCACTTAAATCGGCTACGCATAAAAAGTAGATCATAAATGCACTGAATATACTGCATATTGCAACTCCTGCCCAAACAAACTTATTTGTAGAATAAATCCAGAATGTGTTTTTTTCCAAACTTTTATCTTTCATATTTAATTCAATTCTTTTACAGAATCCGGATTGCCATGTTTCGTTTAAATTAAGCTATCTTTCATCATTATTCGTAGTTGTTTTTGTGTAGGTAATGTTTTCCATCCTTTATCTGGCGCTTTTAGAGTAAACCAGGATGGTACGGTGTCTAATATTAGATGTCGGTCGGGGGCTTTGGCTAAGAATGTTACAAAGTAACGGGTTCCGATTGGAATGTTTTTACTCTCAGCAAATGATATAAAAAAACTTCCTTTATATAAAGTCTTATTATATATAAATTCATATTTTGCGCTTTGTCCTCTATAAGCAGAACCGTATTTAATAAGAGTTACTATAGAATATATGCCATCCTTTCTTACATTGTTGTTTCTAATTGTTGAGACAGCATACAATAGAATGAATACTATAATAGGAACTATAAATTTAAAAATCCTGGTTTGATTAATCAGCTTCATTGCTATTCTATATCCTTTCATTTTTCTTCATTTTTTTATTGCAACTAATGTCCGGTGGCTAACCGACCGTTAAGACAACTCATTTGCTCGTTAGTGGTAGTTGTTCATTACTCCATTCGGTCAATATTACATTAAAATCAGCCAACATTAAATCAAAGTCATACTTAACCTTCTTATTTAGTTTGTTTGTTATATGACTTAATGCTGATAGGATATATTCGCTTAATCTTTTCTTTTGTTCAGAATGATTCAGTTCACTAAATTCTTTTTCAAGGGTTATCACTGCTTTTACTTTTCCAGTATCTGTTCTGAATGGTCCAAACTCAAAGCGATTTCGAAGATAATATCCATTCTTTTCAATCTCTTGTTTGGTAAACATTGTTAGTAATTTGGGGTATAATTCTTTTTGTCTCAATTTCAGTTTTTCATCAGCGATAACGTAATTGCATTTACAGCAAACATGGTCGTAATAACTAAATGAACACTTTAGAATAATTTTATTGACAGCCTGACCATACAATTCAGGTCGCATTTGTTTGTTTAATTTTGATTGTAAATCATTCTCAATACTTTCAATAACAACCTTAGAGTTCTCATAACAGTTACCAATTGTACGTTCAATCCAAATGGGATTTTTAGGAATCCAATTTCGTTGACTTCTAAGTTCTATACCTTGTACATCTTCTTTCGTTTTATATTCCCATGCTATGGATTGCCTCTGAAAGGGATCATCCGGGCTGAAATGATAACTTGTCCTTCCTGCTTCCATGGTAAATCCGTTTATTCTTCTTGACCAAATGGCTTCGACGAAACGAGGCTCTCTGTGTTTATTGACAAAGCAAGTCATCGGGTTTCCATTAAAGAAAGAGCCTCTTAATGCCTCAAGGGCCTCATTAGATCCCCAACCTATGATTGCCAAACTCTCGCAAACCCGAACTGCATTATTCCACTCTTCTACATTTTTGTAATCCGCATATTTAAGAAATTCAGCGAATAAACTATCTCGCAATTTGTCAATATCATTTTGAGATTTCAAAAAAACTTCAAGTTCGTTTAATTCTTCTATTTCAAATATTCTGTTCATTTGTTTTTTATTTTAACCGCTAATGTCCGGCAGATAATTGACTATTAAGGTGCTTTATCAGTTTGTTAGCAATCTAATTCATTTCTATTTAATAATTCATCAATATTATGCCTCTAAAAATACAGTTTTGTCTGATCACCCACAAAGGAATTTGTTAGTTTTTTCCTCTATCCTATGAAAAAGCATCCCTTGACAGTCAATTCCACAATGATCTGTTGCATGATATGTTTGATCAGGAAAAGGTAAAGAGCGGGCTCGTTTTTATCTTTACCATGCTAGGCTGGTATTTATCCACAGGATGTGCGAATTGATATTCTCCCCCTTTTGCATATATTGGAAAGGATATGTGTAATAGCAAAAAGTGTGATACTTTCTGTGATATCCTTTCTTTTTGATTTGATTTAAAGTAATTCCCTATCGTTGTATATTGTAGAATTGCCTCAAATAGCGGTTTCTTGCTCTCAGAAAGGAGTTCTTCTACTCCCGGACCGGCTCTCAGAGTGCTTCAGCACGGGGCTTAGTAGCGTGAAGAGTAAGGTTAGACAAGATATAGAGTAAGTATATTGTGCGTATAGTGTAACTACAGCCTGCAAATAGCGTAACTATATCCTGTAAATAGCGTCAGTATCTACTCCCCATAAATAGCAAAAACAGTTTGTACGATATATATTTCTTTCCACAAAGTCCGTCTTTTGTTATTAGATTTTTCTGACTTGATTTAATTGATGGTAATTTTCTCTTTCCAGGTTATACCACTTATATCTGTCAGAATTAGTTCGTAGTTACCTTTGGGCAAGTCCATAAAAACATCACTTCTGATTGTAAGAGTTGCTTTACTTCCTAAAGGAATGATGAGGCTGTGTTTTCCCGGAGCTACTTTGGCTACATAGTCATTTTTTATTCGGGTAAGTGGGAAGCGGGCTAGCTCTTCTCCATTCTTTTGAAGTATTGTTTTTCCATTCTCGTCTTTTAGTGTTATGCCGATCAGGAAGGAACCGTACACGTCGGCTCCTTCTATCCGGTATACTTTGAACGTGAGGATATCCTCTTGAATCTTTGCGTTGGATATTTCCAGTTCCGGTTTGACCGATTTGTTGTGCAAAGGTCCCCAAACACCGTTATGGAAGACTTGGTTAGTATATAAGGTCAGTATGAAAAGCAGTACTGCACCGCTTATTGCGACTTTACTGAATTGCTTGATAGATAGTGGAAGTTCACCGGAAGTAAGCCATACAAGCCATTTGTTCTTGGAAAGTTTAGGCAATAACAGATAATCCAAAGAATATTTTCCGCCACCGGACAGGAAAATAGTGAATCCGGCTGACACCCCCAAGATGCCGATTTGCCATTCGTCGAGGCAGGTAGTACCCAGCCAGCCGGAGCCTAAAAGAATGCCGAATGCCAGACTGAATACGCCGATACTCATTAATCGTGTGAAGAAACCGAGCATATAGAGTAACCCGACGATGCCTTCTACTAATGTGAAAATTACCATTGCCCACCAAAGTAAATCCGGTGTGCTGACCAAGTATTCAATAATCGGTTTGATACCAATGGAATTGGGAAGGAAATGATTGAACTTTTCTCCAATGTATCCGGTTCCATCCGGAATGAGTTTGTTTTCAAGGACGAGTCTGCGCCAAAAAGCTGAGAAATAAGTCCAGCCGACGATCAGTCGTAAGGAGAGAGTGAAAATGCCCGCAAGTACGTAGGCTTTGGATGGTTCTTGTTGTTGTGTCAGCATACTGTTTGTTGTTAGTTTGTTATTGAGAGAATCGTTTCTTATTAGAACAAGTTTCCAGTGGAAAATGTTTTTGTGAAAACCTGTTTTTTTTGAAACGATTCTACTCAAGATAAACTACATACAAAACAAAGCTAACAATGCAAAAGTTATTCTTTAAACGGCTATCTTTATAACTTCTTTTTTATTACAATACCGTTTGCATTGTTGGCAAAGGTCGTATCCCAGCATGGCTCCCAAGATGAAGTCCTCTTCGGCAGACAGTTGATTCAAGGGGCGAATGATGATATGCCGCATGGCTTCCATACATTCGGGTTTGCCGAAAAACAGATTAATCTTGTTAGTACCTACTTCTTGTATCATATAACTGATCTTCTGATTCTTCAGCCGGCGGATAGCAAACTCTTCGTGCTCTCTGCTCATCGTATAGAGTACCATGTTGCGTACGCCTTTCTTGAACTCATAAATGTGGTTGAGGAAAATCCGGATTTCTCCGGGAATGATTCTTTCGGTAGCCATGATGTAAACTGTTATTTTATATGGAGATAAAGATTAGCTGATTTCTTGTTTTACTTGTTCAACCCATGCGCTGATACGTTCATCTGTCTGACCGTCTTCATTGACTTCGTCGAGTGGAAGACCTACGAACTTGCCATTAACGACAGCGATAGAAGAATCGAATGTATAACCGGCTGTGTCCACCGCTCCACAGAATTTGCAGCGGGTATCTTTCAGTTCTTCATAAAGAATACCGATAGCATCACAGAACGTATCGCTGTAAGAATCGGAATCACCACAACCGAACAAGGCTACATATTTGTGAGACAGATCGCATTTCTTTAAAACTTTAATACCGTCGTACCAGTCATCCTGCAATTCACCGGCTCCCCATGTGGAACTGCCCAGTACCAGTACATCATATTCACCGACCAAAGCTTCAGTGAGTTTGGATACATCATAAATATGTGCGGAAGGAACATCTAGTTTCTCTGCAATCCGACGGGCAAGGTCTTCTGTTGTTCCGGTAGTGGAACCATAAAATACTCCAATTTTATTCATCTTTGATTCTATTTTAATGTGATGGTGCAAAGATAGAGGGTCTCGGAGAAATAGGAAATCCCCATTTATAGTGGAATAATTGCTTTATTCTCATTATAAATGGGGATAGCATAACGTTTCGGATCTATAAATAGGTTAAAGCCAACAAACCTGATATAAATCTTAAAATATAGCAGAAAACGATTAATGATGGAACAAGCGAATGCCTGTGAATGCCATTGCCATATTGTACTTGTCGCATGTACCGATTACATGATCATCTCGTACAGAACCTCCCGGTTGTGCGATATAGCTTACACCGCTTTTGTGTGCACGTTCGATATTGTCTCCGAAGGGGAAGAATGCGTCAGAGCCTAAAGCTACGCCAGTCATTGTATCCAGCCATGCACGTTTCTCTTCGCGGGTCAGGACTTCCGGCTTTTCTGTAAAAAACTGTTGCCAAACGCCGTCTGCCAATACGTCATCATGATCTTCTGAAATATAAACGTCGATAGTATTATCACGATCTGCACGGCGGATTTTTTCAATCCAAGGCAGATTCATCACTTTCGGATGTTGGCGGAGATACCAGATATCTGCTTTATTTCCTGCAAGGCGCGTGCAATGAATGCGTGACTGTTGTCCTGCACCGATACCAATCGCTTGTCCGTCTTTTGCATAACATACGGAATTGGATTGTGTATATTTTAAGGTGATTAAAGAAATGATTAGGTCACGTTTGGCTTCAGCTGGAATTTCCTTGTTTTGTGTGGGCATTTCCTTCAAAAGACTTTCGTCTATTTTCAGTTCGTTTCTGCCTTGCTCAAAAGTCACTCCGAAAACATCTTTGTGTTCAATAGGAGCCGGGCGGTAAGCCGGATCTATCTTGATCACATTGTAAGTTCCTTTTCTTTTATTTTTCAGGATTTCCAGAGCTTCGGGAGTGTAATCGGGTGCAATCACACCATCGGATACTTCACGGTTGATAATGCGTGCAGTCTCTTCATCACAAGTATCGGACAATGCGATGAAGTCTCCGTAAGAAGACATACGGTCGGCACCACGTGCGCGTGCATAGGCTGTTGCCAGTGGAGACAGTTTTACATCATCCACAAAATAGATTTTCTTCAGAGTGTCACTCATTTCTACAGCCACAGCAGCACCTGCCGGGCTGACGTGTTTGAATGATGCGGCAGCCGGAAGTCCGGTAGCTTCTTTTAGTTCTTTAACTAACTGCCAACTGTTGAATGCATCCAGCAGATTGATGTAACCGGGACGTCCGTTTAATACCTCAATGGGTAGTTCGCCTTCTTTCATGAAGATACGGGCAGGCTTTTGATTTGGGTTGCAGCCGTATTTCAGTTCGAGTTCGTTTGCCATATTATTTAATTATGAATTACTGATTACAAATTGATAGCGACAAAATTACTAAAAAAAGAATAGCCAGCCTAGCCTCCTGTTATAAATTAGTAACAAGTAATTAGTATTGGGGAAACTGTGAGTAGCGAAAATACCTATTTGTGGTGATTGCATATCCTCGAAATATTCCGTTTCTTTGCAGTCTCTAATATAAATAGGTGTAAATGGATAATTTGCAAAAATACAAACCAACTGATAAGATGATTGATCTCATCAGTGATAACTATTCCTTGTTACAAGTGATGAGCCGTTTCGGCCTTTCGTTGGGATTTGGCGACAAAACAGTGAAAGAAGTTTGCGAGCTTAATGGAGTAGATTGCAGGACTTTTCTGATTGTAGTCAACTTTATGTCTGAAGGTTTCTCACGGATGGATGGAAGCAGTGAGGATATTTCTATACCAGCACTAATCGATTATCTGCGGCAAGCCCATATTTACTTCCTGGACTTTTCCCTTCCTGCCATTCGTCGTAAACTGATTGAAGCGATTGACTGTTCGCAGGATGATGTAGCCTTTCTGATTCTCAAGTTCTTTGATGAATATACACGAGAGGTACGTAAGCATATGGATTATGAGGAGAAAACGGTATTCAAGTATGTGGATGCGCTGATAAATGGCAATGCTCCCCGGAATTATCAGATTAGCACATTCTCCAAACATCACGACCAGGTGGGAGAGAAGCTGACAGAACTGAAAAATATCATCATTAAATATTGTCCTGCCAAAGCCAATGAGAATCTGTTGAATGCGGCTCTTTTCGATATATACGCCTGTGAGGCCGGCTTGGAATCTCACTGCAAGGTTGAAGACTATATTTTTGTTCCTGCCATTCTGAAGCTGGAAAGGAGGATTAGGGAAAATGAAAAATAACGAAGCCATTCGAATTGCGATCGCCGAAACCTCAGTGATTATCCGGGGTGGGCTGACCGCTGCATTGAAGCGTCTTCCTAATGTGAAGGTGCAACCTATAGAATTACTTTCAGTGGAGGCTCTGAGTGATTGCCTGCGTACGCAATATCCGGAAATGCTGATTGTAAATCCTACTTTTGGTGACTACTTTGATGTAAATAAGTTCCGGGAAGAAACTGCTGGTAAGAAAATACGTTTGATTGCTTTGGTTACCTCTTTTGTAGATGCCTCTTTGCTGACTAAATATGATGAGTCGATTTCTATCTTTGATGATTTGGATATTCTTTCTAAAAAGATTCATGGTCTGCTAAATCTAGCTTCGGAAGAGGAGGAGCTTGACAATCAGGAAACGCTTAGCCAACGGGAGAAAGAGATAGTGATCTGTGTGGTGAAAGGTATGACGAATAAAGAGATTGCAGAGAATCTTTTCTTGTCTATCCATACTGTCATTACTCACCGAAGGAATATCAGCAAGAAGCTGCAGATACACAGCGCGGCTGGTCTGACTATTTATGCGATTGTAAATAAGCTTGTTACGCTCAATGATGTGAAAGATTTATAACCTTCAAAGAATGTTATAAAATCTGAAACCGTTTGCGAACACGGAATCTTTTTGTACCTTTGCAGTGCAATTGAGAAATTGCTATTAGTTTAAAAGGTAAAAGAAAAGATTATTAAGGTATTAGATTTAAATAATTAAGGTATTAAATTTTTTAGTATTCAATAGGACATTTTTTGGTAAAAGGTAAAAAGGATAACAATAGGTAAGAAGTTTAAAAGGTAAAAAGAAGATTAGTTTTCAGGAATTCAGGTAATAAAAGAAAAGCCTTCCTGGCTTTTCTGATGCTGCGGCGAGTGGTTCCCTTCTAGGAATTGACTCGTTTTTTGTTTATAGACGCAGGGGAGCTGAAAGGTATATAAATACCGGGATTGCTAATGGCCGGGATTGGTATAAAACAAAATCCCGACGAAATCGCTTCGGCGGGACTCTATTTCATTTTTACTTAAATGTGGCTACGTAATAAAATTATGACTAATTAATTCAATTCTGATACTGCAAAGATAGTGCGTTTCTGTATCTGTCACAATCCCCTTTATAAGGTATATTGCGTAGCTGTTCTCACTATTAATGATTAGTGGTGGATATCATTTTACTTTTTTCCACTCTTTCGTTGCGAAATCATATGATTTGATCACTTTGGCAGGGCAACCGGCACAAATAGAGTATGCCGGGATGGAACGGCTGACAACGCTTCCGGCAGCCACTACACAATGTTTCCCTAAAGTTACTCCCGGCAGTATGACGGAGTTTGCACCTACCCATACATCATCCTCAATAGTGACAGGCTGTGTACTTACTCCTTGTTCGTCGATTGATTTCTCCGCATCTTGATAGTTATGATTAAGTCCTGTGACTGTTATATTCTGTGCAAGATTCACATGATTCCCTATACGAACCGGACCGATAATGGTATTTCCTAATCCGATGCGGGTATAATCTCCAATGATTAAATCTCCTACCGCATTATTAAGGCAGGAAAAGTCTTCTACTACCGAATAGCGCCCTAGCGAGAACTGATTAAAAGGAGGAAGGTCTTTGCGGACACTGCGATAAATTACGGAACCTTTTCCACGTTTCAGATATACAAAATAGAAAAGGCGTATCCACCAGTTGGGACGTGTCTTTACGGGATGCATAATAAAACGATGTACGGCTTGTTTCAAAGCCGGATTCTGTTTGATTCGCTGTTTCAGTGTCCTTTTCTCCATATTGAATGTTTTTGTTTCTTTTTATCTTCTACTAAATAATCCGGTATTGCCAGACTGTATGTGATTGCCAATCCTAAAAGCAATATCCACCATTTGAGTGACGAGGTCCAGTGGTATCCTGTTATCAATAAAGTCCAGATACTGACGAAGGTACATAATTTCATCGGAGAAGGTATCAGCTGCTGGGCTATACGGTTGCAGAAATTCCAGTTGCCTTCTAATAAAGACGGCAATAGATAAGAGAGGGTCTTCCGTATGCGCCTGCGATAGGGATAAACAGGGGCTGAGTCACAATGTACAATCACATCCGGCAGATATTCAATATATATATTCTGTTTGAATAACTTCCGTTCGAGATTTGTTTTGGCAGTTCTTTGATTCTTCTGTAGCCATTCTAAGTCGAAAGCCATATTGGTTCCGAAAAGACTTGAAGAAAAGCCGATCTGAGTATTCCCCGATCTGAAAAGACTGTTATTGATTTCTTCGGATAGAGCATGGAAACGTTTCCGTACTCCCTTACGATTATTAATGATCGTGTGTAACTGCATTGCCTGTATTCCGGCATCGTAGGCATTATGAATCTTTTCCAGAAAATGGGGTGATAAAGCACTGGCTTTATCAGAAAGAAGGATGACTAATTCGTATCGTTCTTTATCTAATGAATCAATTGCTTCCAGCAGATCTTTATATGTGATGAATTCATATGATTCTTGTTGATACATGAAAGGAAGGAGGCTTCCGTCAGGAACTAATATGGCACACTGATATTGTTTTCTGGCTTTGGGATAATTGGAATGTTTGAAATGTGAGGCAACAGCCAATATGAAAAGGTATAGGAGCAAAAGCCCTATACACAAAAAGAAGAAATCGTCTGCTATGTAGATAAAGTTGTCCATTCTGCAGTGAAAGAGTTATACGTTCTCTTTTTGAACGAATGCAGTAACTGTTTTCAGAATGATTTTTATGTCCAGTCCGAAAGAGAAGTTTTTTGCATATTGGATATCCAGTTGCTTGCGTTCTTCTGCGGAGAGTTTACCCGCTTCACCTCTTTTTTCAACTTGCCACAGTCCGGTAAGTCCGGCTGGTCCCATAAAACGGTCGATATGTTCATCGCTGGTCAGTAACTCTGCCTCATAGAGTGGGAGGGGACGATTGCCTACTATAGACATATCTCCTTTGAGGATATTGATAAGCTGTGGTAATTCATCAATGCTGTATTTGCGGATAAAACGTCCTATCTTTGTGATTCTGGGGTCATTCTCCAGTTTTACGAAAGCATTACTTTTCTCTTTTGATTTCTTGTGAATATAGTCTTCTTCCGAAATTACAAAATCGTCGGATATCAGAAGAATTTCTTCTTCGTCTGCTTCTTCAGAGATGCTGGATTCTTCTCCCCATATATCTTCTTCCTCTTGTTCTTCCTGTTGGTATTGGTTGAGAGCATTAAAATCCTTCAGATGTTTATCGGCATCGGTATACATCGAACGGAATTTGAGAAAATCAAATATCTGATAATTGCTTCCTACACGTTTGGATTTATAGATAATCGGCCCTTTGCTCTCCAGGCGAATGGCTATAGAAGTTGCTATTAAAAGAGGAGAAAGGAAAAGTAATGCTATTCCGGAAAAGAATATATCGAAGATTCTTTTCCACGAAGGCAAGCGAAAGGCATTTAAATTCTGTGTTTTGAGTTGCAGCGCTTCTATTTTTTGTTCTTTTCTACGTGTGAGAAAAGTTGACAGATCTTTCAGTACTTCACTGTTGGTTTCATACTTAATCGTGTTATTAACTCCTGCCTTCAAGTATTCTGTAGCTTCTTCCTTAGTAATGGAATCTATAACTAGTACCATATAAAGCCCTGGATACATTTTTCGTATAGAGCGAATATCGGCGATATCTTTTGATAGTTCTACCTGCTCAATAAATAAAGCTGCATCGTATTTTTCTCGTATCTTGTCTAGCACTTTAGTTGCCTTATAGCAGTTTGGTGCTGCATAGAATACTCCGGTACTTAATTTCGAAAACAGTTCTATTGTTTTGTTGTGTCTGCCTATGTAAACAAAATATTGCATTTAAAGGCTGTATTAGTCGATAATCTTTTTGATTCGGATTTTTAGTTCCAAAGGATTGAATGGCTTCAGAATATAGTCTTCTGCTCCTTCTTCCAGTAATTTGATCCTTTCCGTGGTACTTTCTTCGCTGGACAGCATAACGATGGGAATTGACTTGAATAACTCATTGGCTTTCATGTATCTGAGGAATTCATCTCCTCTCATTAGCGGCATACGGATATCGGAAATAATGAGATCGGGTACATTACCTTCATTAAGCCAATCTATTGCTTTAATAGGATTTTCCAAATACATAACATCGTAATCCTTACCTAGATATATACTTGCAACTTTTCCAATAGTCGCTTTATCGTCAACTAATAGTATCTTTTTTTTCATACAAATAGAACCTTTCTATCGCTTGCTTTGCTACTTGATTTATATAGATTAAATTGAATCTCTTGTCTTTGTTTCACTTCGTGCAAATATATATATAATTTTAGAATAAATTTCCAATTAGCAGAAGTAAAATTCATGGAGATTATTATTTTTATTTATTAATAGAATATATCTGATACATTTAGTGAGGAAAAAAACACGGATTTCATTCTTTTTATGAAATCCGTGTTGATAAGGGAGATTAGTTTTTATTTGTTTGGAATACCTTGTTTACATCAAAATCATTCCACCATTTTTCATTTTCTGTACCACCGCTCGTTACCCAGTCGCTGAATTGTGAATAAGCAGTTTTGATATTTACATACTCTAAAGGCCATTTGAAATTGGAAGGAACCATGATACCCCATGCCAGATTCTCTTTACTGATATAATATTTTTTGCTGCCATGATGACTGTTATCGTTGTTTCCGCCAAACAGATCGGTGTTTGCGAGTTTGGTTGGTTGGTAGCCTGCAACATGTATTTCCTTACGTGGGTTTCTGTTGCCGTCAACGATGATAAAGACATTCAAATTGTTGACATTAAAAGCATCTGCTGATATTGTCGGATTATTGAAGGTAATGGAGAAACTGATATTCTTAGGTTTGGTATTGCCTGCATAGTCTGAGACAGTATTAATCTGCTCATACCGATCTTTTCCCAATACTTTATGAGCATCATCAAACAGAGGAATCACAGCATAATCCTGACCACTTTCGATATTGTTATTATTTAGATTGAAATTCTTGGCAAGAGTATTGTCACTGAATTCAACTGACTGTGTAATGGCATTGGCGGGTACATTGTCCAGCATAATAGCTGCTCCGATGCTTTTGGTTGCTCCGGCTGCGGATAAGTCAATACTCAATTCGAATTTTGTTACTTTATTCTCTTTATTAGTATATATTTTCCTTTTCTGAATGGTCAGAACGATATCATTCATATCATAATCTCCATATAGTGGCCATTGGTCTTCGAAGAGGTAAGTATAATCCTTGTTGTCTTCCACTTCAATAGGGAATTCAGGATCTTCCGGGTCAGGGGTAGGGTCAGGTATTTCTGAAATTTCACCACATGAAGTAATGATTGTTTTGGAACCATTCGGGATATATAATTCTACTGAATTTTCCATAATGTAATTAGGGTTATTGGCAGGTACCCCTTTGGCGAATTCCCCTTCCGGGCATTCAATATCCAAATTACCATTGAACTTAGTTGTCCAACCAGTAGATATGCTTTTTGTGGATTTTAATAATGAACGAGTTCCGGCAGCTTTAAAAGTGACATTAGGAATATCCATTATCTCTGCTTTTATCATAGAACCATTATTCAGTTCAAAAGTGCTTCCGCTATTACCGCATTTAAAAGATGGAATAGCTATAAAAGTGCCATTTTCTACGCCACCAGCCAATATGCCTTTATTCATTATGATAGTTCCGCTTGTTCCTCCGAATTCGAAAGAATTTTGGGCATAAAGACTGCAATTATTAGTAAAAGTAGGGTTACCGCCATTATCATTACTTATTTTTTGAGCATTAACAGTTCCATCATTTACACCAATCCCACCTATAATGAAAGTTGGAGTATTAATTGTTGCTTCAGTTCCATTATAAAAATAGCATGTTGCATCTTGAGAATTAAACTTTAATGCACCTTCTTGAATAGTCAATTCTCCAAAGTTATAAATAGCTCCTTTGGTAAATACGGACTGTTCCCAAGAAGCAACAGATTTTCCTGTAACATTAATTGTGGCTTTAGGAGCATTGTATAAAATAGACGTCGTATTCAAGTCCTTCATACTATTGACACTAATTGTTCCAAAATTTTTTAGTAATACTCCTATGGCAGCAAGATTGATGTTATTGCCAATAAGACTTCCGCCTGATTGAATCGTTAATATTGAGTTGTCAGCAATAAGAAAACTCGTGAATGAATCGGTGTTGATTTTTCCACCCTTCAAAATAATAATATCTGCACTTTGTATTTGGTTTTGCGAGGGTGTCCATTCACCTTCTACAAATATGGTAAATCTTCCGCCATTCAAATATCCACTGGTATGGTTGATTTCACCATTAAATTTGTTTTTTATGATATAGCTTTTGCCTGCTTCCAAATGATGATTTGATTGATTCCAATTAGTATTACCTGTAAGTTCAATAGCTCCTGTGGTATCATAAGTTTCTTCGGGATATTTTTCTGGAATATTATAGCTTCCGATGGTCGCTTTTGCAACTCTTGTAGTCCTTGAACCTACAAATTCTTTATTTTTAGATACATCCCATGTACTAATAGACACTCTGCTTCTAGAGTCTGTCTTACGAATATATAGGTAATTAGTTCCTTCTGTATAATTTATTTCTTGTGAAAAAGCTTGACCTTTCTTGGCAACTCCTTTGGCAAGTATATGGTAATCAGACGTTGAAAATGGATTTGCGTCCAATATTTCTATTTGGTTGTAAAGTTCATCATCAATTTCTATGTTTAGAATACTAGTTGTAGTCATATTCCAGTCAAATCCATCCGGTGCAGCAAAACCGTCTCCCATTGGATTGGCTGTCTGATAAGACGGATCATATAGATCCTTCTCGGAATCTACGCAACTGGATAACATGCTTACTATTGTTATCGCAATAATAGATGTAAGCAGAATTGTTTTTTTCATCATAATGTCTATTGTTTGATTGTTTTTTTGTTTGCCGCAAAGATAGTTGTATATTTTGGATTAAAGATGTATTTATTGATATTTCTTGTGTAAAAAGCAACGATAATTCCGTTTTGGTTCGCTTTATATGAAAAACGAAAGAAAAACCTCCTGATTTTTTCTTTTGCAGAAATATTATAGAATGAAAATCAGGAGATTACTATAGAGATTTTCTTTTTTAGGGTTTGGTAATTTCCCCTATTAAACAAGAGTTCATTTTGTATCGGATGTCTTTATTAGATAGTCCGTGTCCCAGCAAAAACATCAGTTTAGTTACAGCACATTCGGGAGTACTGTCATATCCACTGATAACACCTGCTTCGAGTAGATGCATTCCGGTCTCGTAACGTCCCATTTCTACTGCTCCGGAAGCACATTGTGTGATGTTAACAATGATAATTCCACGATCAGTAGCCTCTTTTAATTCCCGGATGAACCATTCTTTTTGCGGTGCATTTCCTGATCCGAATGTTTTCATGACGACCGCTTTCAATCCGGGGACATGGAGTAGTGAATGAATGATCTCCTCCTGGATGCCGGGAAAAAGAGTTAATATTACCACATTCGTATCAAACAGATAGTGTGGCTTTAGTGGTTTGTCCGGGTCCGTTTTGCGAATAAGGTTGGGCTCGTATTTAATATGGATGCCTACGCGTGCCAATGGCGGGTAATTGAAAGACCGGAAGGCATTAAAGTTCTCAGCATTGATTTTTGTGGTACGATTACCCCGCATCAAGTGATTTTCAAAGAAAATACATACTTCGGGGACAATAGCTGTACCGTCCGGATTCTTGGCAGCAGCAATCTCGATTGCAGTGATTAGATTTTCTTTTCCGTCCGTACGCAGCGTTCCGATTGGCAATTGAGAACCGGTAAGAATAACAGGCTTACTCAGATTTTCGAGCATAAAACTTAGGGCAGAAGCCGTATAGGCCATTGTATCCGTTCCATGCAAAATTACAAAGCCATCGAAATAGTCGTAATTATAGTTGATGATCTTTACAAGTTTTGCCCAGTAAGCAGGTTCCATATCCGAGGAGTCGAGAGGAGGATCGAATTGATAGGAGGAAATGCGATAGTTGAATCTTTTCAGCTCAGGAACGTGCTTGAGCAAATGGTCGAAATTAAAGTTTTCTAAGGCACCTGTCTCCGGATTTTCTATCATTCCGATAGTTCCACCCGTGTAAATTAACAAAACGGAAGGGGTCTCTACTCTCATAATTGATGAATTTCTGTTAAAACGCTGACAAAGATATAGATTAATTGCGAATTATGAATAGTAAATGATGAATTTGTTCGTAGTTTGCAGTGAAATGTTATAAATCTGAATATTTATGCGGAATTATACGATGGATTAAAAGAAAAAATCAAGTGAGTTGTAAAAATAGTCAAGTAGCTAAAATTGTTTGGAAAGAATGGTTATGCAAAGCAAAACGATACTGCCCGGCTATTTTAGCTACCATTTGTCTGACTATTTCCTATGTCTATTTAAGCGCATCTTTCAGTTTTAGAATGGCTTTTTCCGGATCTTTTTCTTCTTCAAGCAGAGTGACAAAGCGGCTACCGATGATAGCTCCGGAAGCATGTTCGCAAGCTGCTTGAAAAGTAGCTTTGTTGGAGATACCGAAACCAACCATTAGCGGGTTGCGCAGATTCATATCTTCGATCTTTTTGAAATAGGCACGTTTCTGTTCATTAAAGTCTTGTTGTGCGCCTGTAGTTGCTGCGGATGAAACCATATAGATGAATCCGTCTGTATGTGCATCGATCTCACGTACCCGCTCTTCGCTGGTCTCCGGGGTGATGAGCATGATTACTTTGATTCCATAACGTTCGGCAATGATACGGTAGTGATCCTGATAATCTCTGAAAGGTAAGTCGGGGATGATAACGCCGTCTATTCCGCATTCCACGCATTTGCGGCAGAAGTTTTCAAATCCGAACTGCATAATAGGGTTTAAGTATCCCATAAATACCAATGGAATACTTACTTCCTGGCGAATGTTTCGTAATTGTTCGAAAAGGATTTTCAATGACATTCCGTTGCGTAATGCCTGAGTGGCGGCATTCTGGATAACGATGCCGTCTGCCATAGGGTCACTGAATGGAATGCCGACTTCGATCATGCTGACGCCATGTTTTTCGAGAGTACGGATGACATTGACTGTTCCATCAAGGGTAGGATCACCTGCACAAAAATAAATAGAAAGGATGTCTTTCTTGTTGCTATTAAAGAGTTGATTAATTCTGTTCATGATTTTGAGAATTTAAATTTATGACTTTAGTTCATTTAGAAATATCCGGATTCGTTCCGGATCTTTTTCCCCGGGCTTCAGTTCGAAACGACTGTTCAGGTCGTAGCCTGCCAGACGGGGATGGTCGAATGCTTTCAATGCATTGGCACTGTGTGAGTTGATGCCGCCACTCAATAAGAATGGAACTTGTCCGTTGTAGGTATGCAGAATGTTCCAGTCGAATTGGTTTCCTGAGCCACCATACTGCTCACATTTCGTATCAAACAGGAAAAGATTGCAAGTTTTTTCATACTCGCTTACGTGATTCAAATCTTTTGGACGAGCTACAGAAAAAGCTTTGATGATTTTCAGGCCGGAGGTGCGCAATGACTGACAGTATTCCGGTGATTCTTTGCCGTGGAGCTGGATATATTCCAGTCCGAAACGGTCGGCGTACATCGTGATTACATCTTTGTCTTCATTTACAAAAACTCCGACACGGCGGGCATGAACGGGTAGGTAAGCGGGAAGTTCGTAGATATAACGGGGAGATTTGGGATAGAAGATAAATCCCATCATATCCACTCTTTGCAGTGACTCTACATCCCGTATATTTGGGGCTTCACGCATACCGCATACTTTGATGATTTTTCCGTTGATCATAGGGCTGTCCGTTTTTGGAAGTTCATATATTTATTGGATGGCTTTCAGAAAGTTCTGCAGCGTTTCTCCCGGTTGCGGAGTTTTCATAAATGTCTCTCCGATGAGGAATCCCCGGAATCCGGCTGTCCGAAGACGTTTTACCACTTCCGGATCGGAAATGCCACTCTCCGATACTAATACCGCATCTTGTGGAAGTTGTCCTGCCAGTCGGAAAGAGTTTTCTACATCTGTGAAGAAAGTACCCAGATTGCGATTATTAATCCCAATCATATCAATTTTGCTATTAATATAAGGTAACTCTTCCGCACTATGGATTTCAAGTAATACTTCCAGTCCCAGTTCATGCGCCTGCTCTGCCAGTTCCTGACATTTTTCCTGTTTCAGTGCGGCGGCGATAAGAAGTACGGCATCCGCACCGACAATTTTTGCCTGATATAACTGATACTCATCAATGATAAAGTCTTTTCTTATAATGGGAACATCGACCAAAGGACGTGCTGTACGGATATCTTTCAGACTTCCTCCAAAAAACTTCTCATCAGTGAGAATAGAGAGGGCGGAAGCACCTGCCGCAAGATATGACGGAACAATTTCTTCGGGACGTGCCTCCTGTTTGATCCACCCTTTGGATGGCGAGCGACGCTTAAATTCGGCTATAATACCAGAATCGGAAGAAGCCAATGCCTGTTTCATAGAACGGGAAGCCGGAACTTCATTGACACCTTCCTGCAACTGTTCGATGGAAATAGCCTGCTTTTGCAAATCGACTTCAAACCGTTTGTTAGCTATAATTTCGGATAATATATCTTTCATTAATCTTAAATTTTGAATCAGGGCAAAGGATATCGCATATTCATCCTTTACCACTTATCATTTATTACTTATAACTTATTACCTATTACTTATTATTCAATTCAATGAATTTCTTCAGTGTAGCCAATGCCCGGCCACTTTCCAGTGATTCTTTAGCGAGAGCGATGCACTCTTCAATCGTTTTTTCCGGACGAACTACTTGAATAGCGAAAGCTGCATTGATAGCAACCACGTTTTTCTGTGCTTCCGTAGCTGTATTGTTCATAATGTTATCAAAGATTTTAGCAGCATCTTCCGGTGTCTGTCCGCCATCCAGATCAGCATCCTGATAACGTGCAAATCCGAGACTTTCCGGAGTATAAATCTTCTCATTGCCGCAGGTAGCTACCTTAAACTCGTTCGTCAGAGAAATCTCATCATATCCGTCCAGACTATGTACAACGGCAAATTTAGTCTTACTCTCCTGATAAGTATAGGTATAAAGGCGCAAAAGCGGAAGATTATACACGCCTAAAAGCTGATAGGTCGGCAATACCGGATTGACCAACGGGCCGAGCATATTAAAGAATGTACGTACCGCCAATCCTTTACGGATCGGGGCAACTGCCTTCAGTGCCGGATTGAACAAAGGAGCGTGCAGATAAGCAATATTACATTGTTCCATGCTGCGCCGCATCTGATCAACATCACTTGTGAATTTAACCCCATGCTGCTCCATCACATTGCTGGCACCGCTGACTGAAGTAGCTCCATAATTACCATGTTTTACTACCGGAATACCTGCTCCGGCTACTGTAAAGCAGGCCGCCGTAGAAATGTTGAACGTGTTTTTTCCATCTCCTCCCGTACCGACAATATCAATCGGAGCAAACTCACTCAAATCAACCGGAATCCGCATTTCCAATAATGCATCACGGAATCCGCATAATTCTTCGACAGAAATATTACGCATCAGAAAGACAGTAATCAGTGATGCTACCTGTACGTCATTATATTTCCCTTGTGCGATGTTTTGCAGGATAGTACGTGCTTCATCGCGTCCCAGATATTGGTGTTCGAAAAGTTTATATAGAATCTGTTTCATAAGTTTATTCGTTTAAGAAGTTTTTGATGATTTCTTTTCCTTGCGGAGTCAGTACGGATTCGGGATGGAACTGGATGCCGTGTACGTCATAGGTTTTGTGACGTAATGCCATGATTTGTCCTTCCTGACTTTCAGCTGTTATCTCCAGGCACTCGGGAAAACCTTCCCGACTAACTACCCAGGAATGATAGCGTCCGACAGGTATCTCTTTGCCCAGTCCTTCAAAAAGTACGTCTTTCTGCAGGATGCTGATCGGTGTCTGTACACCGTGATATACTTCTTTCAGGTTTTCCAGTCGTGCACCAAAAGCCTCGCCGATGGCCTGATGTCCCAGACAAACGCCTAAAATACTCTTTGTCGGTGCATATCGTTTGATAATGGGCAATAGCAAGCCTGCTTCTTCGGGTATTCCCGGTCCCGGTGAAAGTATGATCTTATCAAATCGTTCCACTTCATCAAGGTCTATCTGGTCGTTGCGGACTACTTCGACGTCTGTAGCTCCCAGTTCTTTCACTGCATGCAGCAAATTGTAGGTGAAAGAATCATAGTTATCTAAAAGTAATATTTTCATTTTATTGTCATTGTAAAATTGTTGTTCAAATACTGTTTCTGACTTATCAGGCAGACCGCTCTGAACAGTTAGTTTTTTAAATTAACAGCTAAATCAATAGCCTTTTTCAGAGCTCCTAATTTATTGTTTACCTCTTGCAGCTCGTATTCATCCTGACTGCGTGCAACGATACCGCCTCCGGCCTGGAACCATAACTCGTTATTACGGCTGACAAAAGTACGGATGGTGATTGCCTGATTCAGTTCTCCGTTAAGTCCGATAAAACCGATACAGCCGCCATAAGCACCACGGTTATGAGGTTCGATTTCACTGATCAGCTGCATGGCGCGTACTTTCGGTGCTCCGCTCAACGTTCCCGCAGGGAAAGTATCGATGAAAGTTTTAATCTTATCCGCCCCTTCATTCAGCTGACCGCTCACACGGCTGACCAGATGAATCACATGACTGTAATACTGTGGTTCCTTATAAAACAATACCCGTACATCATGGCAATTACGTGAAAGATCATTTCTTGCCAGATCAACCAGCATCACATGCTCCGCATTTTCTTTCGGATCGGCAAGCAGTGCTTCCGCCAGTTCGCGGTCTTTTACCGTATCTCCGGTGCGGCGGGTTGTTCCGGCAATCGGGTCGATGTAGGCACGTCCGTCTTCAATTTTACAGTGAGTCTCCGGTGAAGAACCGAAAATACGGTATCCTCCGAAATCGAAATAGAAAAGATAGGGAGAAGGATTGATGCTGCGAAGAGCACGATAAACTTTGAAATCATCTCCGGCATAAGGCTGGATGAATCTTCTGGAAAGGACAATCTGGAAAACATCACCACGCATACAATGAGCAATACCTTTGCGAACGTTCGCTTTATGTTCCTCATCGGAGATCGGGCTGCTGACAGGACCTGTCACCGAGAAATTATAAGAAGCATAATTTCTGTTTTCGATAGCGGCCTCCAGTTCCGGCAAACTGCTTTCTTCACCTTCGCCCAGCATTTCTACCAATGTCAATTCATTCTTGAAATGATTGAAAACGATGATATACTTATATAATATGTATAGCAAGTCCGGAGCATCATTCTGCTCATCATGACTTTCTTTCACCGGAATATGTTCGAAGTATTTTACTGCGTTGAATGTGGTGTATCCGTAAAGTCCGCATACATTCTTGTTTTCTCCGGTCACTTGAAACTGACTGATGAATTGATTCATCGCTTTTTCTACGGTGAATGATTGGGTGAGCGGCTCTTCCTTCCGACTGTTGTCGGGATAACTGGCAGTGACTATTCCGCTATTGACACCGATACTTGCCAGCGGACAAAGAGCGATGAACGAGAGGGAGTTTTCTCCTGCATGATAATCGGAACTCTCCATCAATACAGATTGCGGGTACATATCACGTACTTTCAGATAGATACTGACAGGAGTGTGCATATCTCCGAGTACCTGTTTGCTATGGGCTGTATAACTGAATGTTTTCATTTTTATAATTTCTAAATTCAAACTACAAAACTAGATGTTGATAATCACTTTTCATTGAAAGACAAATAAGTTTCAATGTCTTTGTCACCACGTCCCGATACGGTCAGTACAACCACATCTTCCGGTTTGAACTTCAATTTCTTCAGCGCACCCAGTGCGTGGGCAGATTCCAGTGCGGGAATGATTCCTTCAAGTTTGGTCAGTTCATAAGCGGCATGGATTGCTTCGTCATCATTGACAGCCAGTACGGTAGCCCGTCTTTGAGCGGCGAGATTGGCGTGTATCGGTCCGATTCCCGGATAGTCCAGTCCGGCGGAGATAGAGTAGGGTTCTTCGATCTGTCCGTCTTCGTTCTGGATAACGTAAGTACGTGCTCCATGAATAATGCCCATTTTCCCAAGCTGTATAGTGGCGGCGGTCATTCCGGTTTCTATTCCTTTTCCTCCTGCTTCTGCCAGAATGATGCCTACTCGTTCGTCATTGATATAATGATAAATCGTTCCCGCGGCATTGCTTCCTCCACCTACGCAGGCTATCAGATAATCAGGGTGATCACGTCCTTCTTTCTCCATAAGTTGTTTTTTGATTTCTTCGCTGATTACAGATTGCAGGCGTGCCACCATGTCGGGATAAGGGTGGGGACCTACTGTAGAGCCGATGATATAATAAGTGTCAGCAGGATGACAGCACCAGTCGCGGATTGCTTCGTTGGTCGCATCTTTCAGTGTCATGTTGCCGGAAGTGACCGGGATTACGGTAGCTCCCAGCATCTTCATTTTTTCGACATTGATGTGCTGGCGCTCAACGTCCGTTTTACCCATATAGACAATACATTCCATATCCATCAAAGCACATACGGTAGCTGTTGCAACGCCGTGTTGTCCGGCTCCGGTTTCGGCGATGATGCGTTTCTTGCCCATGCGGCGTGCCAGCAGAATCTGTCCGATAGTATTATTGATTTTGTGGGCACCTGTATGGTTCAGGTCTTCCCGTTTCAGATACATTTTGCAACCATACTTTTCTGAAAGTCTGCGGGCGAGATAGAGTGGGGAAGGGCGGCCTACGTAGTCACGCAGCAACTGGTCAAATTCCTTTTTGAAATCTTCGCTTTCGAGCACTTCGAGGTACGTATTCTTCAGTTCCTCTACACATTTGTGGAGAATTTCCGGAACATAAGCGCCGCCGAACTCTCCGTAATAACCATCCTGATCAACTAAAAAACTTTTCATAATCCTATTTTTATTTATTATTATTTATTCGATTTTCAAAAACGGGCAAATAAAAAGAGCCCTGTCGCAGGTTGCGACAGGGCTCTTTCAAATTTGTTATATCTTTAATGAGGTATATACATACGAGCACTGCTCCCTTACGACTGTCGGAGTTGTAACGGGCGCCACCACCAATATGTATTTACTAACATTGTTCTCATTGTCTTTTGTTATTTATCGGGGGCAAATATAGACACTTTGTTTGAAACAACAAACAAAATCTTACTTTTTTTCTTTTTCCCCTTCATTTTTCTGATATAGAACAATTTTCTGCCTGATCTGTTCTTATAAATATTGAATATTTAAACGAAAAACAATTATGAAACAGAGAAAAGTCTTAGTAGGTATCGCTATTACCATTTTTATTATATTATTGCTTTATTGGTTATTGGTAGCTGAAGATATGAAACCTTGGCTGTCCGCTATGGTTCCTTCGGCCTTGCAACAATTCATTGCTTGATTCCGACAGGTTTCAGATAATTGGCGTATATTTGCAAGGTTAGTCACTAATAACCAAAATAACAACAATAGACAGATATGGAAAATTTTATCTTTCAGAATCCCGTAAAGCTGATTATGGGGCATGGAATGATTGCCCGGCTGAGCAAAGAAATACCATCCGACAAACGTATTATGATAACTTTTGGCGGAGGCAGCGTGAAAAAGAATGGCGTGTATGATCAGGTAAAAGAAGCGCTTAAAGACCATTTTACGATAGAGTTTTGGGGCATTGAGCCTAATCCGGCCATTGAAACGCTTCGCAAGGCGATTGCTTTGGGCAAGGAACAGAAAGTCGATTATCTATTGGCTGTAGGCGGTGGTTCTGTGATTGATGGTACGAAATTGATTTCTGCGGGTTTGTTATATGACGGTGATGCATGGGATTTGGTACTTGCCGGACGTCCGGTTACCAAGACTGTTCCGCTTTCTACCGTATTGACGCTTCCTGCCACTGGGTCGGAAATGAATAACGGAGCTGTCATCTCCCGTCACGAAACCAAGGAAAAATATCCTTTTTATTCCAATTTCCCATTGTTCTCTATTCTCGATCCGGAAGTAACCTTTACTCTACCTCCTCTTCAGGTGGCGTGCGGATTGGCGGATACATTCGTTCATGTGATGGAGCAATACATGACAGTTGCCGGACAAAGCCGTGTGATGGACCGTTGGGCGGAAGGTATCCTGCAAACTCTGGTAGAAATAGCTCCAAAGATTCGTGAGAACCAGCATGATTATCAGCTTATGGCAGATTTCATGCTTTCTGCAACAATGGCATTGAATGGCTTTATTGCAATGGGAGTATCTCAGGACTGGGCGACTCACATGATCGGTCATGAAATCACTGCATTGCATGGACTGACACATGGGCATACGCTGGTGATTATTCTCCCGGCAACTTTACGTATCCTTCGGGAAGCGAAAGGAGACAAGTTGGTGCAATACGGTGAAAGAGTATGGGGAATTACTTCCGGAACGAAAGAAGAACGCATTGATGAAGCAATTGATTGTACTGAAGAGTTTTTCCGTTCATTGGGCTTGACTACCCGTCTGCATGAAGAAAATATCGGTGAAGAAACCGTTTTGGAAATTGAACGCCGATTTAACGAGCGTGGTGCCAAGTATGGAGAAAATGAGAACGTGACAGGAGCCGTTGCCCGTAAAATATTGGAGGCTGCTCTCTGATCGCTTCTTTTGACACTGTTTTGAACTAAATGATAGTCGGTTCTATCTTCAATTCTCCTCCTTCGGGAAGGAGGAGTACCCGTAGGGGGAGGTGGTAGGTGAATACATAATCCTGTCATTTACAAAGAAATAGGTATAAACATTGTTTTTCCTACCACCTCGGTCTTCGACCACTCCTCCTTCCCGAAGGAGGAGAATGAAGTTACTATTGTGTACTACTGTTTAGTTCATTCCTAAACAGAAAGGAGTAAAACAGTACAAGCATGAATTAGTGTGTACAGCCATTTACAGTTAATTATTTGATTTTTGGGTTATCGGAAGTCTGAACCAAAAGCACGAACCTTCTCCTTCTTTAGAATCTGCTCCGATAGTGCCGCCTAAGCGCTCTACGATCACCCGGCAGATAGCCAGACCAAGTCCCGTACCTTTTGCGAATGTATTCAACTTGACGAAACGTTCGAATACCTCGTTTATTTTATCCGCCGGAATCCCGATTCCCGTGTCTTTTACATAGAAGTAGATTTCATCTTTTGCTTCGTCAATCCGGTATCCTATTTGAATGGAACCTTTCGGAGTGAACTTCATCGCATTGTTTGTGAAGTTGATGATTACTTGCGAAAGACGTACGCGGTCTGTGTTGAGAATACATTCTTCCGCTTTCTCCATGAATGTGATCGCCACGTCGGGGGAAGTGTTTTTCTCCTGCATTTGCCTGCAAATGCCCTCCATCAGATCATTGATATCGGTAGGGGCAAGGGTAAACTCCATCGTACCGGCTTCGATTTTGGAAAGATCGAGAATATCATCTATCAATTGCAGTAATAATTCATTGTTACTGGACACTATCTTCATGTATTCCTGTTTCTCTTCCTCTTCACCCGTTTGGCAAATCATGTCAGAGAATCCAATAATCGCATTCAATGGAGTACGTATCTCATGACTCATGTTGGCAAGAAAAGCTGATTTCAGACGGTTTGATTCTTCTGCTTTTTCTTTTGCTTCCTGTAGCATCTGGTCCATTTTTACCTTTTCGGTGATGTCTTCGAAGCGCAACAGACCACCGATGATTTCCGTTCCTTCATTATCATAAACCGGAGTAGCTGTCACCTCAAAGTCTACCTGATCTATCCGGATGGTATGGCGTATGATTTTTCCTTGTTCAATCGCTTTCTGAAAGGCGCATTGTCCGCATGGAGTATCCCGGAGTGCACTTGTTTTGTAACAGATTTGTCCCGGTGTATAATGCCTTCCTTTCACGAGGCTGGCAATTTGCGTTGTTTCTTCCCATTGTACCAGATAGTTTTTGTCGATATAAATGAGCCCGAAGTTGACGCTCTTCAAGGCTAACTTTTGTTTGTTCAGCGCTTTTTCCAGTTCTTCTTTGGCGGCGATCAGTTCCCGTTCGTAGGTCTTTAGCCGGGTGATGTCCCATCGGGTCACTAACAGCCATTTTTTCTTTTCCTTCCATTTGATAATCGATTTTACGGCAATCGTATCATGTACTATTCCGTCTACTGTGCTGTAGCTTTCTTCTGCACGGTATACCTTGCCTGCCTGTACAAGTGATTCATCTACATCCCGGTATTTTCTGCCCCGTTCTTCTCCATAGATTTCGTAGTCTGTGCATCCTACTGCTTCTTCCCGCTTAATGCCGGATTGCAGTTCGGATTCTTTGTTCCAGTAATAGTATCGGAAACTATCCTGAATATCTTTTACCATAATAGGGAAAGGGAGATTATCGAGTATATCGAATAAAGAATGATAGTAATCCTGTTCTTTTCCTATATTCTTTTTAAGTTGTCGTAATCTGTAAAATAAAAAACAGATGATCAGGAGTAAAAAGCCTATTAGTAAATAATAATAACTCCAATGCTGGTCTGTAATCCATATAACGGATAGTATATTGTTTGCCATAATTTATGTTTGTACTAAATCTGTGGTAAATATATGCATTTTTTGTAATTCACAAAGGGAATTTCTGAAATATATTGTTTATCAGCCTTATAAAACTCTTCTGAAAAGAATACCTTTACTGATTAGTAGAACTTTGGTGCCTTCTATTTCCGGTTTGGTTTTAAAATGTTTTTAATGGAACACATTTTCGTAAAGAGTAAGAATGTATTAAAATATTAAATGATGTCCCGTGAACCAAAAACAATTCTAATTTGTTTTTATAACGGCAAAGTATTTTTTAATTTTGCTCCTCCAAAATAAATCTTTGATACATTCAGGATAAAACAATCATTTTATTTTTTGCTTATGTTGATAACCATTATCATTCTCGTTCTTTCGGCTATCTTTTTTGTAAACGGTAAGATACGCTCGGATCTTGTGGCACTATGTGCATTGGTAGCTTTGCTTATCTTTCAGATATTAACACCCGACGAAGCCCTTTCCGGTTTCTCCAATTCGGTAGTTATTATGATGATCGGACTGTTTGTGGTAGGCGGAGCTATTTTTCAGACAGGACTGGCAAAAATGATTAGCTCGCGTATTCTTAAACTTGCTGGAAACAGTGAAATTCGCCTGTTCTTGCTTGTTATGTTGGTAACTTCCGCTATCGGTGCGTTTGTCAGTAATACCGGGACGGTGGCATTGATGCTTCCCATTGTGGTCAGTCTGGCGATGAGCGCCAAAATGAATCCGAGTCGGTTGCTGATGCCGTTGGCCTTTGCCAGTAGTATGGGAGGTATGATGACGTTGATCGGTACACCGCCCAACCTTGTCATACAAAACACATTGACTTCCGCAGGCTTCGAACCGCTTTCTTTTTTTACTTTCCTGCCTGTAGGTCTGGTAAGTGTGGCTGTCGGTACGCTGGTTCTGATGCCGCTTAGTAAATGGTTTCTTTCTAAAAAAGGGCAGAAAGATGATAACAGCCGTTCGGGTAAGTCACTGAAACAGTTGGTGAATGAATATGGTCTTTCCAGTAATCTGTTCCGTATGCAGGTGATCAAAGACTCCCGCCTTTTGGGAAAGACCATTCTTGATTTGGATATTCGTCGTAAATATGGACTTAATATTATGGAAGTTCGTCGTGGAGATGCTTCACAGCACCGTTTTCTGAAGACTATCACTCAGAAGCTTGCCGAACCGGATACTATGCTGGAAGCGGAAGATATTCTGTATGTGACGGGAGAATTTGATAAAGTGCAGCAGTTTGCCGAAGATTATCTGCTGGATATCCTTGATGATCATGCCACGGAAGAGACGAAAAGCACTACTAATTCGCTTGATTTTTATGATATCGGTATTGCCGAAATTGTATTGATGCCTGCTTCCAATTTGGTCAATCAGACCATTAAAGAGTCCGGATTCCGTGATAAGTTTAATGTGAATGTATTAGGTATCCGTCGTAAAAAGGAATATCTGTTGCAGGATTTGGGCAATGAGCGGATTCATAGTGGCGATGTGCTTTTAGTGCAGGGAACGTGGAGTAATATTGCCCGGCTTAGTAAGGAAGATTCGGATTGGGTGGTGTTGGGACAGCCTTTGGCAGAAGCGGCTAAAGTAACGTTGGACTACAAAGCACCCGTTGCTGCCGCTATCATGGTATTGATGGTAGCAATGATGGTATTCGATTTCATTCCGGTTGCACCGGTTACGGCAGTTATGATAGCTGGTATCCTGATGGTTCTGACGGGATGTTTCCGTAATGTGGAAGCAGCTTACAAAACAATCAACTGGGAAAGTATTGTATTGATTGCAGCTATGCTTCCTATGTCTTTGGCATTAGAGAAAACAGGCGCTTCGGAGTACATCTCCAATACTTTGGTAAGTGGG
Source organism: uncultured Bacteroides sp. (assembly GCA_947038155.1). GTDB lineage: Bacteria > Bacteroidota > Bacteroidia > Bacteroidales > Bacteroidaceae > Bacteroides. The sequence continues at coordinate 126,712 of CAMQVH010000001.1, forward strand.
CTTGGATCTTACGGACCGGTAGCATTGATGGCTGGTATTTATTTTACAACGTCATTAATGACTATGTTTATCAGTAATACCGCTACTGCTGTCTTGCTTGCCCCGATTGCTTTGCAAAGTGCTATGCAGATCGGAGTTAGTCCGGTTCCTTTCCTGTTTGCCGTGACGGTGGGTGCAAGTATGTGTTTCGCTTCTCCGTTCTCTACACCGCCTAATGCGCTGGTGATGCCTGCCGGACAATATACTTTTATGGATTATATAAAAGTGGGATTACCGTTGCAGATTATCATGGGAATTGTGATGATATTGGTGCTGCCTCTGATTTTCCCATTCTGACAGATAGAAGGGAATTAGCATAACGTTATAGCAACTGCCCTGTAGTCTGATATCAGATTACAGGGCAGTTGCTATATCAATATAGGAAGGTTATTGTTATGCAGCAGATTTTCATTGACAAACAAACACCTGTTTTTCCGAGTTATCATTAAATGCTTCTTCTCCAAATCCTCCATACTTATGGATAATATTAAAACCATTCCATTTCAAGTATGAATCCAGTTCTTGAGGGAAAAACATTCTCATATCCAAATTTTGGATAGAATTGAATTTACCATTGATATAATAATGCCATTCAATGCGATTAATCTGAGTTTTATTTTCATATCGCATCTTTTGTTTTATCAATACTTCTCTTCCGTCGTCAGTGGTATATGCAGCAATTTCCTTCTGTTCTTTTTCGCCTTCAACGATATATTGAATATTCGGATTGAAGCAATCTAATAAGAATAAACCTCCGTCTTTGAGGTGGTTTTTAACGACATTAAATACTTTAAATAAGTCCTCATTCTTATATAAATGATGGATTGAATTAAATGGAATAAAAATAAGGTCGTATTTTTCTTGTAGATTTAAAGTCCTGATATCTGCCTCAATGAAGTTGATTTCTAATCCTGCTTCGGAAGCTTTGAGTCTTGCTTGGGCAAGCATTGAGGGAGTGTAATCAACACCACTAATATCATATCCATCCCTTGCAATTGGAAGAGTAAGCCTGCCTGTTCCACAACAAAGTTCGAGTATTCGGGCACCTTTACTTTGGGGTAGCCACCGCTTATAAAATTGCAAATCAGATAGGTCGGTATTCATCCCGTCATAAATATTTGCATCATAAATTAAATCACCAACTTTATAATCGCTATTCATCTATATCCTCCAATATCTATTGTTTATTAATAAAAATCGCAATAGAGTTTCCAGTCTCCTGTTTGGCTGTTTTTAGCGAAATACATATTTCCACTATCCACAATTTCCAGATTTGCTTTTTCATCTGACGCTATTTGAATCAGAAATTCATATCCTTCACCAAAGTCTATTCCCGATTGAATAAAGTTAGGATAACCACCTATTTTATGTCCTTCGTTTATTTCCACATAATCGAAATAATCGGTTATTTCTCCCGATTCTTCCATTTCAAGAAGTTCACTTTCTATTTCAGCGGGTATGCCTCCTCCATCCCATACGGGATAATCTTCTTCAATCAATTGGCTTTTCAATGGAAATGGCTTTACGAATGATGCTTTATTTACTAAATCTTTTACGACTAATACATCATTCATTTTATATTCCCGAATAAGCCAGTTATCCCCATTTGTTACTAAATCCATAGGTATATCAGCAGACGCAAAAATAGTCAGCACTTTAGTGTCATGCAGGCTTGCCGGAACATAGGGCAGACTTTCAAGACAAACCTGAAATAATGGGATCATTAATTTACCATTGTTATCGGTTGGAATTTCTTCATCTTCTTTATAAAGATAAACTCGTCCAATCCAACTTTCTGTGTTAGAGTTTGTTGGTCTGAATCCACCTGTGGTGAAGTTTGTTGCTTTCTTTACAAGCTGTTTTTTTATTGCTGTAATTTTATCCATTCTATGATTCTTTAGTTTACAGGTAATGGTTGGTGAATAGCCGACTATTAGGGTCGCTTATTCGCTTGTTGTTAACTTTTTTATTTCATTTCCTCTCACATCAATATAAAGTAAGTCATCATGGTCTGTTATGCTATATAGCTCCATCAAATCAACTGTTACTAAATAATATTTATCAAGTCCTTCACAGTCACCTAATAAATGTATGTATATCAGACATTTTTGCTTTATAAACTATAATTATTGTCTCTAAAAATACGGTTTTGTTTAATTCCCTACAAAAGAAACAGGCAGTTTTTTCTTCCATCTAATAGAAAAGTGAAAAAAGTAATATATTGCATATTATATTTTAGAGACTATTTGAGTGCAGGTATTGATGATTGCCTTTATCATAATGTTCAGTGATAAGTCTTTATTCTGTCATTTGTTTGTAGAAAGACTCGATTTACTTTCCTGCCTGTTTTTTAATAATCTTCTGTTAGTTTGGAAAGATGGTTGAATTACCGCAAATATACGGTTGATTTGCATAAAATGACTGTATGGTTTGATGAAAAACACCGTATTGTTTGTGAAAAAGATGCGGATGAAGTAACCAAAAGATGCGGATGGTGTCACTAAAAGGTAGGTATGAAGTAAGTAAACCATTGCTATAGTGTCATCATACCGATAAAACTGTCTTTATTTAATACTTTTAGTCTTCTCTGTTTTCTATTTCGCTCTTTGGAAAGTTTAAGTGCTTAATGTTGAAAATAAACAGAATCAATGAAAATGTAATCATATAGATATGTAAGTAGACTATTATTCGTTAATAAGCACGGGATTGGATGCAACTGCTGAATTTCTGATATATGCTAATTGCCCTACAATCGCGAAAAAATATCAATAGTAGTATGACCGGCTAAAGAAGCTCTTCTTGATACATTACGAATTACAAACTGTCAAAAACAGACTTATCTTACAAACAGTCATTTTATACATGAAGAAAGATGGAAATTATAAAAAAGGCTCCTGATATCCGAATGACAACTTATTCGCATCAGGAGCCTTTTATCTATTTATTGAACCTGTGGAGCGACAGGTGTATTCATATTCTGAGTGTATAGGCTGTCGATAATCCCGTCGGACAGTCCGATGGTAGGTACAATGATTCCGGTAGCTTTCACATTCGTAGCTACTTCCAGAAATATCTCTGCGGCCGGAACGATGACATCCGCCCGATCAGGTTTTAGCTTATACTGTTTGATACGTTGCTCGGCAGGAAGAGCTTGCAATGCTTCGTAAATTTCACGTAGCGATTCGACGGGTAGGAGAGAAGCCTTTTTGTCTTTCTTGTCTGCCAAACGAAAAAGTTTATTGATGTTTCCTCCCGAACCGATGATGCTGATAGGCGCGTATTCCGCAGCAAGCCCTATGAGGTCGGTGCGTAAAGCCTCTTTTTCTTCTTCTTTCACCATGCCGCTGAGCATACGAACCGTTCCGATATTGTATGAACGGGAATTTTTCAGTTCACCGTTACTGATCAGATTAATCTCGGTGCTGCCACCACCGACATCTACATACAGGTAGTTTTGTCCGGAAGCAAAAAGTTGCTCGATATGGTTGTCATATACAATGTGTGCTTCTTCTTGTCCGTCGATGATATCTACGCGGATACCTGTTTTCCTGGCTATTTGTCGGGCGATGTCCTTTCCGTTGCGTGCGTCACGCATGGCGGACGTAGCACAGGCACGGTAATCTACTACGTCATATATCTTCATCAACTGTTTGTAGGCTTTCATCAGCCGGATCAGTTTCTTTTCTTTTTCAGCAGAAATAACCCCCATGGTAAAAGCATCTTCTCCCAGTCGTAAGGGGATACGGATGAGTTGTACCTTGCTCATTAATTCGGGAGCGTTTTCTTCGTTTACGCATTTTATCAATAGCCGTACGGCATTCGAACCTATGTCGATAGCTGCATAATTAACTTTCTTCATACTTATCATAATGTATTCTTGTATTTTCTATATAATTCTTCTTGCGAACGGAATACGACAGTGGCTGTCTCTGCCTCGGCAAGAGCAGGAGCGAAGTCTTTGCAGAGTGTGGAAGGCCGGTTTTCCCAAGGTCGGTTTTCTCCGGTACCGTCTACGATACGCCCTTTGGCCGTATCCCGATATCCGTAGCAGACAATTCGTTTTAAGTCTGCCTGTACATCTTTGTCGTACACCGGAGCCAGTACTTCGATCCGGTTATCAAGATTGCGGGGCATCCAGTCGGCAGAACCGATATAATATTTTTCTTCTCCGCCATTGGCAAAGATAAAGATACGGGAGTGTTCAAGATATCGGTCGATAATACCGTTGATATGGATATTTTCACTGATACCTGCGATGCCTGTCACCAGCGAACAGTTGCCGCGTACTACCAGTTCCACTTGAACTCCGGCTGTCGAGGCTTCGTAGAGTTTTTCTATAAGCGCACGGTCGGTAATATGGTTTACTTTTGCCAGAATATAGGCTTCTTTCCCTTGTTCCTTGTTCTTTATTTCCTTGTTGATGAGAGCAATCAGACGTTTGCGCATATCGTTGGGCGAAACCAGTAATTCTTTGAAATTGACGGGAGTGTATGGTTTCTCGATAAAATCGAAAACGGCATTCACTTCCCGTACCAGCGGGCGATGGGCGGTCATGATGGTATAATCGGTATACATACGTGCGTTTCCTTCATGAAAGTTTCCTGTGCTGATGCAGGCAATGTCTCCGTGACGGGTACCGATATGTACCAGTTTGGAATGAATCTTCAGTCCCTCCACTCCGAAGATAACGTGGATGCCTGCGTCCTGCATTCTTTTGCTCCAGTTGATGTTGGATGCTTCGTCGAAACGTGCCAGTAGTTCGATGACCACCGTTACTTTCTTCCCGTTTTTGGCTGCGCAGATCAGTGCTTTGATCACTTTTGATTCTTTAGCGAGCCGGTAAAGTGTCATCTTGATACTTTTAACTTCTTTGCTGATGGCTGCTTCACGAAGTACGCGGATGAAAGTATCGAAGCTATGGAATGGATAATGCAGGGAACGGTCTTTCTGACGAATCAATGTGAGCAGGCTTTCTTTGCCGTTTAGTTCGGGCTTGAAAACCGGTTCCCAGACGGGATACTTTAAGTCGTAGCGACCGCACACCGGAAATTTCATCAAGTCTTTGAAGTTATGATAGCGTCCTCCTGCCACACGGGTGTCGTTTTTGTCTACATTCAGCCGGTCAACTAATCTTTTCAGTAAATCTTTGGGAATCTGTTCGTCATAAACGAATCGAATCGGTTCTCCTCTCTTCCGGCTTTTCACTCCTTTTGAAATCTTCTGAAGTACGCCTGTCCGCAGGTCGCTGTCTATCTCCATTTCCGCGTCTTTGGTGAATTTAAAGGTATATGCCTCGTAATCCGTATATTTCATGCCGACAAAAATCAACGGTAGACAATAGCGGATCACATCATCGAGAAACATCAGATATGTTTTCCCCTCCGAGTCCGGCAATTGGATAAAACGGCCATATTCTTCAGTGGGCAATTCGATCACTGCATAATCTTTCTCTTTTATTTTTCCTGTTTCGTCTTTACGAAGCAGGCGGATGGCGAGATAAATATCTTCGTCAGTCTGGTCGTCCAGCGGTCGGGCTCCGTTGAGGAAAAGAGGGGTGGTGGAGCCATTCAGTTTATTGCGATAGAAGGAGGTGATAAATGTCTTTTGGTCATCCGTCATTTCGGTGTCTTTGATGACGCAGATGTTCTCCTTCTTCAGTTCTTCCATGATAGAAGCGAAAGTTTTTTCAAATTGTTCGTAGAAGCGGTTGTGTAGTTTGCTTATCTGCTTCAGTGTGCGTGTAGCCGTTTCTTGTTCTTTCTGTATGTTTTTATCTGCATATTCGATGATCCGGTTCAGCGTGGCTACGCGGACACGGAAAAACTCATCCAGATTATTGGAATAGATGCCAAGAAAAGTCAGGCGTTCCAGAAGAGGTACTTCCGGACGGGCAGCTTCGAGCAGGATACGCTGATTGAAGTACATCCAGCTGATGTCACGTTCTACATAAGGGCACTTCTTTTTTGTTTCGCTTGATTTCATGATGAAAAACCTGTTTATTAATTTTTTGCAAAAGTATCTAAGTGAGGTGTAATGGCTATAACGATTTTGTTACGAACTTATTACAATCTACGTTTGTTATTTTTATATGTGAATAGAAACACTTATATTCGCAAAAGTATTGAAATGTACTTCGTTAAAAAATATAGAATATATGAAAACAATGAATTACTCTCTGGTTCGCATTTTGTTTGCGCTTGTCATAGGTCTGGTGTTGGTACTTTGGCCGAATACAGCAGCTAGTTATATTGTCATTACGATAGGAGTGGCTTTTTTAATTCCCGGTGTCATCAGTCTTTTTAGCTTTTTCGGACGGAAAAGATCGGAACATGAACCGGCTCCCCGCTTTCCTATCGAGGGAATCGGCAGTTTGTTATTCGGACTTTGGCTGATTGTGATGCCTGAGTTTTTTGCGGACGTCCTGATGTTCCTTTTGGGCTTTATCCTGATCATGGGAGGAGTACAGCAGATCGCTTCTTTGTCGATGGCCCGTCGCTGGACACCTGTTCCGGGCATTTTCTATCTGGTGCCTTCATTGATTCTTATCGCAGGTGTTATTGCGCTGTTCAATCCGACGGGAGCACGTAACACTGCTTTCATTATTATCGGTATCAGTAGCTTGGTTTATTCTCTGTCCGAACTGATCAACTGGTTTAAGTTTGCACGCCGTCGTCCTAAGACTCCGGTTACGCCTCACGATGAGGATATTGAGGATGCTAAGATTATAGAATAAAAAAGAAGAGGACTACCGTCACGGTACCCCTCCCCTGCAAACTTAAAACAACCAACAAAAGAAATAGATAATTTCTATCTTAATGTAGGTGTGTCAAAAGTCAAAAGTAACTAAACTCTCCTCCTTCGGGAAGGAGGAGTACCCGTAGGGGGAGGTGGTAGGTGAATATATAAGCTATTGATCTTCAGCTGTGAAGTACACCTACCACCCCGGCTTCCAGCCACCCCTCCTTCAGGAAGGAGGGGAATTTAGTTACTTTTGACACACCTTCATTTCTTTTTTATCTTACAAACAACAGTTCTCTGTATTTCGGCAGTGTCCACATCTGGTTGTCTACGATTAGTTCCAGCTTGTCAATGTGGTAACGAATCTCTTCCAGTGCCGGAACGATTGTATCGTGGTAAGCGATCGCTTTTTCGCGTTCGCTATCGATCTTGTTCGCCACTTTTCGGGCTTCAATCATTGCATCTACGTGCTCTTTGATGAAGGCGGTGCGGTCGGCGATTTCTTCGATCAGTTCCAGATTCTTGGCAGATAGTCTGGCTGCTTTATCTGCCGGAAATAAGGACTGCATTTTATAGACATTATTAATCAGATCCGTCTGATATTGAGTAGCGACCGGAATAATGTGGTTCATTGCCAGGTCACCTAATACGCGGGCTTCAATCTGAATCTTTTTCGTGTAAGTTTCCCATTTTACTTCGTTGCGGGCTTCCAGTTCCTTTTTCGTCATCACACCGATTGCTTCGAACATAGCAATTGTCTCCGGTTTCAGATAGTTGTCGAAAATAACGGGAACACTTGTTTCACAGTCCAGACCTCGACGGGCGGCTTCTACTTTCCATTCGTCGCTGTATCCGTTGCCGTCGAAGTGGATAGCCTTACATTCTTTGATATATCCGCGAATTACTTCAAGGATAGCGGAAACTTTCGGTTCTCCCTTTTCGATCAGAGCGTCTACATCCTTTTTGAATTTCATCAGTTGTTCTGCTACGGCAGAGTTCAATGCAATCATGGCACTTGCACAGTTAGCCTCAGAGCCTACGGCGCGGAACTCAAACCGGTTTCCGGTGAAAGCGAAAGGAGAGGTGCGGTTGCGGTCTGTATTATCAATCAGCAATTCGGGGATTTGGGGAATATCCAGCTTCATTCCCTGTTTTCCGCTAAGGTTGATCAGATCGTCTTTGGTGCTGTTCTCAATATGATCCAATACCTGTGACAACTGTTTGCCGAGGAAAGAAGAAATGATAGCGGGAGGTGCTTCATTGGCTCCCAGGCGATGAGCGTTGGTAGCGCTGGAAATAGAAGCTTTCAGTAATCCGTTGTGACGGTAAACTGCCATCAGCGTATTCACTACGAATGTGACAAAGCGCAGGTTATCTTCCGGCGTCTTGCCCGGTCCCATCAACAGGATACCTGTATCCGTTCCCAGTGACCAGTTATTGTGCTTGCCGGAACCGTTGACACCCTTGAACGGCTTCTCATGAAGCAATACACGGAAACCGTGACGGCGGCTGACTTTACGCATCAATGACATGATCAGTAGGTTATGGTCATTTGCCAGGTTGCATTCTTCGAAGATAGGAGCTAACTCAAATTGGTTCGGAGCTACCTCGTTATGACGGGTCTTTACAGGAATGCCCAGTTTCAACGCTTCAATTTCAAGGTCTTTCATAAATGCGGCCACACGGGTAGGGATGGCACCGAAATAGTGGTCTTCCAACTGCTGGTTCTTGGCACTGTCATGTCCCATCAATGTGCGTCCTGTCATAAGTAAATCCGGACGTGCGGCATACAAACCTTCATCTACCAGAAAGTATTCCTGTTCCCATCCCAGATAAGCAACGACCTTCTTTACTTCAGGATTGAAATAGTGGCAGACGGCAGTTGCGGCTTTATCTACGGCACGCAGAGCTTTCAGTAACGGTGCTTTATAATCAAGGGCTTCGCCCGTATATGCGATAAATACAGTCGGGATGCAAAGCGTATCATCTACGATAAATGCGGGTGATGATGGGTCCCATGCGCTATATCCGCGTGCTTCGAAAGTATTACGGATACCGCCATTCGGGAAAGAAGAAGCATCCGGCTCCTGCTGTACCAGCAGTTTGCCTGTGAACTCTTCCATCATGCCTCCCTTGCCGTCATGTTCGACGAAAGCGTCATGCTTTTCTGCCGTACCTTCGGTGAGCGGTGCAAACCAGTGAGTATAATGAGTGACACCCATTTCGACAGCCCATTTTTTCATTCCGGCAGCTACTTCATCAGCGATGCTGCGGTCTAGCGGGGCACCATTGTCAATAGCGTCAATCAGTGCGTTGTATACCTTGCTTGGAAGGTACTTGAACATTTTTTCCTTGTTGAACACATACTTACCGAAGTATTCCGAAGGGCGTTCGGCAGGTGTTGCTACTTCAACCGCTTTCTTCTTGAAAGCTGTCTCTACGACTCTGAATCTTAGTTTTGACATAATACCTAATTTGATTTGTTGTTAAATATGTTAGAGTAAAAATTCCTTTTTTAGCTTAGTTATAAGCAGATTCTCCGTGTTCGTAGATGTCGAGACCTTCTTCTTCGACACGTGCCGGAACGCGAAGTCCGTGAATCTTGTCGAGTACTTTGAAGATAATGAATCCCATACCTGCCGCCCAGACTCCGACAACAACCGCACCGAAAAGCTGGGCACCCAAAAAGCCGGCTCCATGTCCGTAGAACAACCCTTCACTGGTAGAAAACAATCCTGTGAGCACTGTTCCCAAGAAACCACAAACCCCGTGTACGGAAGAAGCACCGACAGGATCGTCAATCTTCAATACCTTGTCAATAAAGTCGACTGCAAATATCATGACTACACCACAAATGGCACCGATTAATACCGCTCCTGAGGGAGCTACAGCGTCACATCCGGCTGTGATACCTACCAAACCTGCCAAAACACCATTCAGTGTCAGTGATAAAGACGGTTTGCCATATTTCATCCAGCTCATCGCCAGTGCAAAGAAACCACCGGCACAAGCCGCCAGATTTGTTGTCAGAAATACATGAGAGATAGCCATTGCATCTGCTTCAGTACTTGCTGCCAACTGTGATCCGGGATTGAATCCGAACCATCCGAACCAAAGGATAAATACACCCAGTGCGGCAACCGTCAGATTGTGTCCCGGAATAGCTCTTGACTTACCGTCTTTGCCATATTTACCGATACGGGGACCAAGAATAGCAGCGCCTACCAAAGCAATCCAACCACCAACGGAGTGGACAATCGTTGAACCGGCAAAGTCATGGAACGTCGTTCCGAAAAGATTCATCATGAACGAACCTTCTTCTCCGTTCATCAGCCAGCCGCCACCCCATGTCCAGTGACCGGAAATCGGGTAAATCAGTACGCTGATAAAGATGGTATAGACCAGATACATGGAGAACTTGGTGCGTTCCGCCATCGCTCCCGATACAATCGTGGCTGCCGTTGCGCAAAATACTGTCTGGAAAACCAGAAATCCTTCTCTGGGTAAATCACTGTCGAGGAATGACAGATCAAAGAAGTGTGGCATTCCGATGAAACCTCCTGCGCCAAACATCAGACCGAAACCGATGAACCAGTAGAGCAAGGAACCGAACATGAAATCCACAAAGTTCTTCATCAAAATGTTGGCGGTATTCTTGACTCTGGTAAAACCCGCCTCAACCAATGCAAACCCCGGCTGCATAAAGAATACAAGCATTGCCGCAAGCAGCATCCAGACTGTATTCAATCCTAATGCCAGTTCCCCGATCGTATCGGGAGTTGTTTCGGCGGAAGCAGTGGCGGCTTCAGCAATTTCAGGTGTAGTTCTGACTTCAGTAATTGTCTCCGTAGCTGTCATAAAAGTATCTGCATCAACTGCTTCCTGTGCAAAAGCACTGGTTGCGAAACAGCAGAAAATGAACATAGCAGTGGCTATCCACAGCTTTGTGAAGCTGTGTCTCTTATATGTTTTATCCATAATGATTATCTTATTTAATACCTGTTTTTATAATATTATCATCCGAAAGGAAATCTGGCCCCGGCACCTTGCCGGTTGCCGGGTGTCGGTTAGCGTTCCTGTTCGGCGTTATAGAGAGCGATGTCGCCACGTTCGGCGGTGCGGATGCGGATGGCGTCCTCGATAGGAATGACGAAAATGCGTCCGTCACCGATCTCTCCGGTTTGTGCGGCTTTGATGATAGCCTGTACGGTCTTTTCTGCATTTTTGTCGCGTACTACTATAGAAACCAGAATACGTTCGATAGTGCTGGTATCATATACCACTCCACGATAGATACGTCCTTGCCGTGCTTTACCGATCCCTCTTACATCGTAGTAAGAGAACCATTCAATGTCTGCTTCGAGCAGGGCGTCTTTCACGTCCTCGAATTTGGTTTTACGGATGATAGCTTCAATCTTTTTCATATACCTTAAATATTAGTGTTGACCTGTAAAAAGAAGAGGTATAGGGGAGGTGGCAGCCATCGCAGGTTACCATACAACAAACCGATAAAATCTAAACTCTAACTACCTTCCTGTTCCCTATACGCTCTTTGACTATATAAACTCTCTCTCTCTTAAAAACTTAATCCGAATGTGAAGTAAGCGCCTTCCGTACGTGGATTTACTGATACTTTAGCAAATGCGGGAACCGAGAATGAATCAGTAACCCTGATCTCCTTGACAGCTCCGAGACTGATGTCGGAAACGCAGAATCCACTTGTGTATCCATTATAAAAAGTCGTCTCCCAAGGTACCATTCCTACATCTACTGTCCAGTCAAGTCCTCCAAGGCTGAACGGTGCACTAAGTGCGAGGTAGGAAGAATAAGCCCTTTTCCCATTTTCTTTAACTCCGTCGGCACCTGCAAAGTTCGTGTACCAGTTGATTGCCAGCGGACCAAAATCATATCCTACCTGTGCCTCAAATACATGAGCGGTTGAATGAGCGCCATATTTGAAATACTTGTTGGTAGGTACCTGAGTGTTGAACCAGTAATCCGTTACCGAGATGCTGAAACCACCGGTTGAATAACCGAGAGTCAAATCGAACTCTTTAGTATCCGATGACTCAAACCCTACCGATCCCCATGCTCCGAGTGACAGTCCTTTGTAAGAGATGCCTAATGAAGGCTGAATGCTGACTCCGCCTAAATCCTGACCACGCCAGATATAACCACTTACCAAGTCTGCTCCTACGGAGGCTTCTACTTTATCCTGCGCCATCATATTGGATGGCACAAGGCCGATCAGTAATAACGCTGCTGCTATGCCCCTCAATTTTTTGTTAATCGTCGTTTTCATCGTCTTTTTACCTTTAATAGTTAGAAAAATGTGGATGTACGGTCCAGTGTTATATAGTAGCGCGCAAAATACTATCAAAGCCAGTTCTTTATTCTTCTCATTGCTTCCATACAATCGTTGTGATTGCCGAATGCTGTCAGTCGGATATATCCCTCACCGCTGGGGCCGAAACCTACACCGGGGGTTCCTACTACATTGGCTTCATACAACATCTGTTCGAAGAATCGCCAGGAAGAGAGTCCGTTTGGGGTTTTCACCCATAAGTAGGGAGCATTGACTCCTCCGTATACTTTCAATCCGGTAGCTTCCAGTCCTTCCTTCATGATCTTCGCATTGGTCATATAATAGTTAATCGTTTCTTTAATCTGTGCTTTGCCTTCTGCACTGTAGACGGCTTCCGCTGCACGTTGTGTGATGTACGAAGTACCGTTGAATTTAGTGCACTGGCGGCGGTTCCATAATTTGTTGAGTGGAATCCGGTCGCCTTCCAGTGTGGCAGCTGTCAGTTCTTTCGGGACTACGGTATATCCGCAACGTACTCCGGTGAAACCGGCTGTCTTTGAGAAACTGCGGAACTCAATAGCACATTTCTTGGCTCCTTTGATTTCGTATATGGAGTGGGGGACATCCGCATCCTGAATATAGGCTTCGTATGCGGCATCGAACAAAATCAGTGTATCATTTGCCAATGCGTAGTCTACCCACTTTTTTAGTTCCGGTTTGGTCAGTGTCGTCCCTGTCGGGTTGTTCGGGTAGCAGAGGTAAACAATGTCTATCCGTTTGTCGGGAATCCCCGGAATGAAGTCATTCTCACTTGTACAAGGCATATAAGTTACATTGCTCCATTTGCCTGTTCCTTCTTCCAGCACTCCGGCACGTCCGCACATGACGTTACTGTCAATATATACCGGATAAATAGGGTCTGTTACACCGACACTATTGTCGTGGCGAAGGATATCGCCGATATTTCCGGTATCACTTTTTGCTCCGTCGCTGACGAATATTTCTGATGGTGAGAAATGAATGCCACGTGGGGCGAAATCATTCTTTATAATAGCTTCAATCAGAAAATCATATCCCTGCTCAGGACCATATCCGCGAAACGTATCTTTCCTTGCCAACTCTTCCACTGCTTTGTGCATAGCCTCGATACATGCTTTGGGAAGCGGCTGGGTGACATCTCCGATACCTAACCGGATAATATCCTGCTTCGGATGCGTTATTTTGAATGTATTTACCTTCTTCGCTATATCCGAGAACAAATAGCTCCCCGGTAATTTCAAAAAATGTTCGTTTACTAATGCCATATTGTTATTGTTTTAAGTTTCTGCAAAACCTGTTACCTATTACCTAATACTTATTACCTATTACCTATTCTCTATCCCTCCATCTCCCCATCAAAAACTTTAGTTGCCGGTCCTGTCATTAATATGTGTCCCGTTGCTTCTTCCCACTCGATGGTGACGGTTCCCCCATCCATTATTATATCACATTTTCTTCCTGCCAATCCGTGGAGAACAGCGGCAACAGCCGTGGCACAAGCACCTGTTCCGCAGGCCTGGGTGATTCCTGAACCTCTTTCCCAAACTCTCATCCGAATGGTGTCTTTACCTACGATCTGAGCAAACTCTACATTTGTTCTGTCCGGAAAGAGATGATAATTTTCTAACTGCGGACCAATTTCCGGCAGATTGATTTGGGTAATATCTTCTACAAAAGTTACCAGATGCGGGTTTCCCATTGATACCCGGGTAGACTGAAAAGGAAATTGATCGCCGAAATCTACCGCTTCCGTTTCCAGAGGACTACCCATATCTACAGTGACTGCCGTCACCTTTCCTCCTTCTACATGTAATTTCAGAACCTTAATGCCCGAACGGGTGTCAAGCGTGATTTCCTTTTTGGCAGTTAATCCGTATTCGTATACATACTTGCCTACACAACGGCTTCCATTGCCACACATCATTGCTTCCGAACCATCTGCATTAAATATACGCATACTGAAATCTGCTTTGTCAGAACTGCCAATCAATATAAGTCCGTCACTTCCAATTCCCGTATGAAACTTGCTCCATTCGATTGCTTTCTTTTCAGGGGCTGCTATCGGATATCGGGTAGTATCTACATATATGTAGTCATTACCTGCTCCATGCATTTTTGTGAACTTAATCTTGGTTGTCATTTTGTTCTTTATTAATTGGTTGTTGTATCCTTTTGTTTTATTACAATGCAAAGATATGACTTTTTGATTTATCTTTTGATGAAAAGATGTCTAATCTCTATTTATTTTATGCGATCTTACAATCGCGGGAAATAAAGCCATGTTTCGTTATAAATTGAAATTATACACACCTTTATATTAATAAACTGTTATTTAGCTTATTTGTTTTGCATATCCTTCCATAATATATGAAGAATATTTAGGGTAAATCAGCCCTTGTATCCGATCTAAAATGCGAATTTTCTCTTTTATAATAGGTCGATATGCTAGTGATTTTCTGTTTTATATATCACATTGCTTGTTTGCAGTGGTACAGAACCTTTTTGTTATAGCATTGTTTAGTCACTAATAAATATAATAATGTAGCAATATGGATATAGAGAAACAATTGGAAGTTGCGGCGCAGAGCGATCATTTGGTATTGATTGTGTTTTATGCCGACTGGTCACCTCATTACGAATGGATAGGACCTGTGCTCCGTACTTATGAACGGAGAGTCGTTGAATTGATTAACGTGAATATCGAGGAAAATAAAACTGTAGCCGATTCTCATAGTATAGATACGGTGCCTGCGTTCCTTCTGTTGCATAAAGGACATGAATTGTGGAGGCAGGTAGGAGAGTTGACCATCGGAGAGTTGAAAGAGGTATTGGAAGATTTCAAATAAGTCCTATTTGAATTTTATGTAAGAAGCACCATTATACAGCAAATAAATATGTATAATGGTGCTTCTTGTATCTATCGAATATTTGCAAAAAGCCTCTGTCGGCTTTTTACATTTTCAGGGAGTAACTATTTTAGTATTTCCTGTGCCACAGTCGGCTCGTTGGTCGTAATGAAATCCACCTTTTGGTCTATCAGCCACTTCATGTCCTCTGCTTTATCTACAGTCCATACATTGACTTTCAGTCCAAGATCATGGGCTTCTTTGATCCATTCGGGATGTTTCTTGATTACTCCCATGTGATAGTCGAGTCCGGCTGCACCGAGGTCTTTCAGTTCTTTGGGAGATAGCTCGCCGTTGAGATAGAATACCGGAGTTCCGGCAGGTGCCAGGCGGATAAACTCTTTCATGGCGTGCAGTGAGAAAGTGATATATTCCATACGGTTTTCCAGTCCCATCTTTGTTACCAGGGCAAGAATTTCCTGTACGGCTTTCGTTTCACGCTTTTTGCTGTTAAGTGCTTTTAGTTCCAATATAAGTTTGGTATTGCATTTTTTACCAGCTTCCAGATACTGTTCCAGGCTGGGCAGGTTCTCTCCGTTCGACAGTTTCAGTCCTGTAAGAGCGTCACCTTTGGAATACTCCATGTATTTCATTTTATAGACAGGGTCATGATTGATAACCAGTTTATTGTCTTTGGTAAGCCATACATCAAATTCGGAGCCATAGCAATGGATAGAATCGGCTTTTTGAAGTGCTGTGATACTATTTTGCGCAGAACCTGCTGTTTTCCAATAGCCACGATGAGCGATAACTTGTGACTTTTGCGCCTGGACACTAGCTACTGAAATGATAAGGGCAACCATTAGAATAATTCTTTTTATCTTCATTGATAGTACATTTAAAAAGTTTATGAGTCCAAAATTATAAAAAATAAAACACAGATCAGCCTGTTATTATGCTAATCTGCGTTAATTGACAGCTTTTTATGCATAGAAGTCTATACTTTTTATTCCTGACTTTACAAACTGATGAATATATATATTCAAAGATATGAGTTTATTTCAGATATCTAAAATTTTTTCAACAAATTTATTTTACCTCTTCGGCATAGGCTTCTTCATGTACTCCTCTCACTGCTCTGCCGCTTGGTTCATTCAGGTTACGGAAAGCTGCATCCCATGCCAGCGCTTCTGCTGTAGAGCAGGCCACACTTGGTACACTTGGTACGCTGCGAGCTGCGCTTTCACTTGGAAAATGCTCTTCAAAGATACTCCGGTAGTAATATTCTTCCTTATTTTGCGGAGTGTTAATCGGGAAACGTTCGGCAGCGTGTTCCATCTGTTCATCACTGACGGTAGCCGCTGTAATCTCTTTTAAGGTGTCAATCCACGAATATCCTACACCATCACTGAACTGCTCTTTTTGTCTCCATGCCACGCTTTCCGGTAACATATCGGCAAAAGCTTCACGTACAATTCGTTTTTCAATCTCCTTTCCGGGGCACATTTTAGCTTTTGGATTCAACGCCATCGCTACATCCAGAAATTCTTTGTCCAGGAATGGGACACGTCCCTCTACACCCCAGGCTGATAAACTCTTATTGGCACGAAGGCAATCGTACATATGCAGCTTTGATAACTTGCGTACTGTTTCTTCATGGAAATCCTTCGGAGTAGGAGCTTTGTGAAAGTAAAGGTAACCGCCGAAAACTTCATCGGCACCTTCCCCGCTCAATACCATTTTGATTCCCATGGATTTGATCACACGTGCCAGTAAATACATGGGAGTGGAGGCGCGTACCGTAGTCACATCATAGGTCTCGATAAAATAGATAACATCCCGGATAGCATCCAGCCCTTCCTGAACCGTATAATTGATTTCATGATGAACCGTACCGATATATTCTGCCACTTCACGTGCCTTTATCAAATCGGGCGCCCCCTTCAGGCCGATGGCAAAAGAATGAAGTTGAGGCCACCAGGCGTCACTTGCTCCATCTGTTTCAATACGTTTTGCTGCATATTTTTTGGCGATAGCTGAAATCACGGAACTGTCCAGACCACCTGAAAGAAGTACTCCATAGGGAACGTCACTCATCAGCTGGCGATGAACGGCATCTTCCAATGCTTCTTTTACATCACTGACTCTGGCATCATTGTCTTTTACAGTCTCATAGTCTGTCCATTCGCGTGTATACCACCGCTTCATTTTGCCTTCTTTACTGTAAAAGTAATGTCCCGGAAGAAATGGTTCGTACTCATCACAGAATCCTTCGAGTGCTTTCAGTTCACTGCCGAAGTAGATTTTGCCATCCTTGTCTTTTCCTATATATAAAGGTATGACTCCGATAGGATCACGGGCAATGAGGAACTCGTCTTTTTCTTCATCATAAAGTACAAAGGCGAAAATTCCGCTGATCTCTTCCAGAAAGTGGATACCTTTATCTTTGTAAAGGGCAAGGATCACTTCACAGTCGCTTCCGGTCTGAAAATCATATTGTCCGGCATAGCGGGCGCGGATATCCCGATGGTTGTAGATTTCACCGTTCACGGCGAGCACTTGTTTCCGGTCGGGGGAGTATAAGGGCTGTCCTCCGCTTTGCGGGTCAACTATCGAGAGGCGTTCGTGTGCCAGAATGGCGCTTCCTCCTACGTAGATACCGCTCCAGTCCGGTCCGCGATGACGGATTTTCTGTGCCATTTTCAGTGCTTTGTCTCTTAGCTCTTTGGTTTGAGTTTTTATGTTGAGTATACCTGCTATTCCACACATAACTTTGAGTATTTGGGAGTTAATATAATTTGTTGATTCTCTGTTATTAAAAAGTCGGTTCGTTACTATTTATTCGTTTTCCCTGGCTTTTCCTTTCGTTTGACCTGGGTCATCTTTTAGTTCAACCTAGGTTGTTATTTCGTTCAACCTAGGTCAAACGAATAAATAATAGTCTATAAACTTCATGGCGTTCCTTGCTGTAAGGGTTACTTCACCAAATAATGATCTATGTCCGCAGCAGCCTTTCGTCCTCCTGCCATCGCCCGTACTACGAGGCTTGCTCCGGTAGCTGCATCTCCGGCAAGGAATACGTTTTCTGCAAACTTCGGTTGTTCCGGTTTCAGGAAACCCATGGCCAGCAGCACTATATCTGCTTCGATTACTTCTTTCTTCCCTGTGAGGTTCATGGTCGGACGTCCGCTATCTGTTGCCGGTATCCATTCTACTTCTTCCACCTCGACGCCGGTTACTTTACCGTTCTTACCCAAAAACTGATTGGAAGTCAGGCACCAGCGACGTGTACAACCTTCTTCATGGCTGGAGGTTGTTTTGAAAACTACCGGCCATTGCGGCCAGGGCGTAGAGGGATTGTGCCCAACGGGAGGTTTGGGCATAATTTCAATTTGCGTGACGCTGGTTGCTCCCTGTCGTACACTGGTTCCGATACAGTCCGAACCGGTGTCTCCGCCGCCGATCACAAGCACTTTTTTGCCTTTGGCATTCACCAGTTTGTCTTTGGGGAAAGTTTGTCCTTCCAGAATCCTGTTCTGTTGCGCCAGCATTTCCAGTGCGAAATGGATTCCTTTCAACTCCCGTCCCGGAATACTTAAATCACGGGCAGTCGGTGTACCCGTGCAAATGCAATATGCATCGAATCCTTCCGGCAAATGGTTAACGTCTATTTCTACTCCCATTTCAAACTGAATACCTTCTGCAGCAAGTATTTTCATGCGGCGGTCGATTACGTTTTTATCCAGTTTGAAGTTTGGGATACCGAAGCGTAATAAGCCTCCGGCAGCTTCATCTTTATCGAATAACGTTACGGTGTATCCTTTTAGATTCAGTTGGTTGGCAACTACCAATCCGGCCGGACCGGCACCGACAACTGCTACTTTTTTGCCGTTCCTTTGGGGATGCTGCACCTGTATATATCCTTCGCGGAAGGCAGCTTCTACAATGGCAGCTTCATTTTCACGGATAGTCACCGGCTGGTCACAGGATAGCTTCAGTACACAGGACTTCTCACAGAGGGCAGGGCAGATACGTCCTGTAAATTCCGGAAAGTCGCAAGTGGATGACAGCACTTCATACGCTTCTTTCCATTTTCCTTTGAATAAAGCGTCCTGCCATTCCGGCTGTTTATTGCCTATCGGACAGGCCCAGTGGCAAAAAGGTACTCCGCAATCCATACACCGTGATGCCTGTAATTTGCGGCTGTTTGTATTCAATGTCTGTTCTACCTGACTATAGTCAGTGATGCGCTCGCTAACGGGGCGGTATCCCGCCTCTTGCCGAGGTATATTTAAAAAAGCTTTAGGATCTCCCATCTTGTTAAGTAATAAGTGGTAAGTATTAGGTAATAGGTATTAAGTATTAAGCAATAAATATTAACTATATGGATTAAGGATGTTTGAAGCTACAGTTAATACCTAATACTTAATACCTAATACTTGAATTAATAATCTCTTTGCATATCTGCTATTTTTTGCTGTAACTTTCTCATCTGCTCTTCCTGTAGTACTTTTTTGTATTCGATAGGTACTATCTGGATAAACTGATCTACGTAATGGTTCCAGTCATCGAGCATGGTACGTGCCAGTTTCGAACCGGTGTACAGGTAGTGCTGACGAATCAGTTCGTGCAGTTCTTTGCGGTAACCGGCTTCTTCGATCAGTGACAGTTCAACCATTTCCATGTTGCAGAAGTAGTCAAAATTGCCGTCTTTGTTCCATACGTAAGCCACACCGCCACTCATACCGGCGGCAAAATTTCGTCCGGTTTGCCCCAGAACCACTACACGGCCTCCGGTCATATATTCGCAACAGTGGTCGCCTACACCTTCCACTACGGCAACAGCTCCTGAGTTGCGCACGGCAAAACGTTCGCCTACGCGGCCATTGATATAAACTTCACCGCTGGTTGCACCATAGAGCAGGGTGTTGCCTGCAATCGTGTTCTTTTCGGCTTCGAAGTTGCTGCGGATAGGCGGTAATACGGCAATGCGTCCGCCGCTCAATCCTTTACCCAGATAATCATTCGCTTCACCTTCCAATTTGAAATTGACTCCCGGTACGAGGAAGGCACCGAATGACTGTCCCGCAGAACCTTTGAATTTCACATTCAAGGTATGTTCCGGCAATCCCTTTTCTCCGTATTTTTTGGCAATGACACCGGAGAGCATGGCACCTGTCGCACGGTCCGTATTGGCAATTGTGTATTCCAATGAAACTTCTTTTTCGTGTTCTATCGCTTCTTGGGCAGCATCAATGATTGCCACATCCTTCACTGTAGAAATACCATGATCCTGATCGATGACGTGACGGATGGCTGCACTGTTATCCACTCGTGCCAGTAGCTTGGTGAAGTCAATCAGAGCGTGCTTCGGATTCGGGTCGTTTTCGTCGGATTTGCGTTCAATCAAGTCCGTGCGCCCGATAATATCATCCATTTTGGTGAATCCCATTTCCGCCAGATATTCACGGACTTCCTGTGCCAGGAAGGTGAAAAAGTTGATAAGATATTCGCTGCGCCCGTGAAAGCGTTTGCGTAATTCCTCATTCTGCGTGGCTACTCCTACCGGACAAGTATTCTGATGACATTTGCGCATCATCACACATCCCAGCACGATCAGGGCGGAAGTGGCGAAACCATATTCTTCGGCGCCCATTAATGCCATTAAGATAATGTCGCGTCCGGTTTTCAGTTGGCCGTCGGCTTGCAGGACGACTTGTCCCCGCAGACCGTTCAGAACCAAGGTCTGCTGTGTCTCGCTCAGTCCCAGTTCAGGAGAAATACCGGCGTAACGGATGGATGAAGCGGGAGAGGCTCCCGTACCTCCCTCGGCACCGGAGATAACAATCAAATCCGCTTTTGCCTTTGCCACGCCTGCGGCAATGGTACCTACGCCACTTTCTGCTACCAGTTTGACACTGATTTTGGCTTGTGGATTAACGTTTTTCAAGTCAAATATCAATTGCGCCAAATCCTCAATCGAATAAATATCATGATGGGGAGGAGGAGAGATCAGCGAGATTCCCGGAATGGAATGGCGTGTTTTGGCTATGACGTCGTTCACTTTGAATCCCGGAAGCTGTCCGCCTTCCCCTGGTTTAGCTCCCTGCGCTATTTTTATTTGTATCTCATCGGCATTCACCAGATATTCGGCGGTGACCCCGAAGCGTCCGGAAGCTACCTGTTTGATGGCACTTCGCATGGAAGTTCCGTCCGGCAGCGGGTGGAAACGGGAAGCATCTTCGCCACCTTCACCCGTGTTGCTGCGTCCGTGAATGGTATTCATGGCAATCGCCATTGCTTCATGAGCTTCCTTGCTGATAGATCCGAAAGACATGGCACCCGTCACAAAACGACGGAGAATATTCTCTATCGGTTCTACCTGATCGATGGATATAGGATTGCGACGGAATTCTAAGAAGTCACGCAGGAAAATAGGTTTCTCCTTATCGTCTACCAGATGAGTGAACTCTTTGAATTTCTTGTAGCTGCCCAAGCGAGTGGCAAGTTGCAATGTGCTGATGGTTTCCGGGTTCCACGCGTGTTTTTCTCCGTCCTTTCGGAAGGCATACAGTCCGTTGTTCTTTAATAATGGAAAATTGAAAGTTGAAAATTGAGAGTTGCCGTGCGGTGCTTCATTTTCCATTCCTTCAACTCCTTCATCGTGGAAAGCGATTGCGTCTCTTGCCACTTCCTCCAGGCGGATACCTCCGATGGGTGAACCGAGTCCGCCGAAATAAGCCTTGCTCAACTCTTCGCTGAGCCCGACAGCTTCGAAAATCTTTGCACCGCGATAAGAGCGGATAGTGGAAATACCCATCTTACTCATAATCTTGAACAGACCTTTGCAGATAGATTTGATATAGTTTTTCTCAGCGGTAGCATAGTCCAGTTGAATATCTTTCTCTTTTACCAGCTTGTCGAGGATGGCAAATGCCATATACGGATTCAGTGCACTGGCTCCAAAACCGAGTAGTAAAGCGGCGTGCATTACTTCGCGCATTTCTCCGCTCTCTACAATCAATGCCGTCTGCACACGTTTGCCGACAGATATCAGATGGTGATGCACGGCACTTACTGCCAGTAATGAAGGGATAACGGCATGAGTTGCATCCACGTCACGGTCGGTCAGTACAATGTAGTTTGCTCCGTCCGTAACTGATTCCTCCGCCATTTTGCAAAGGTTGTTCAGTGATTCCTGTAATCCGGCTTTCCCTTTGGATACTTCAAACAGCATCGGTAATTTTACAGTCTTAAAGCCCTTGTAGCGGATATTGCAAAGAATATCCAGCTGTGTATTGCTTAAAATCGGATGGTTCAGACGCACCATTTTACAATGACTCTCGCTGGGAGTCAGGATATTCATGCCTACCGCTCCGATATATTCCGTCAAAGACATTACCAGTTCTTCGCGTAGCGGGTCGATCGGCGGATTCGTAACCTGTGCGAATTGCTGGCGGAAATAGTTGTAGAGTAGCTGTGGCTTATCGGAAAGTACAGCCAGCGGCGTGTCATTACCCATAGAGTGGATGGGTTCGGCACCCGCGCTCGCCATCGGCATAATCAGTCGTTCGATATCTTCTTTTGAATAGCCGAAAGTACGGAGCATCCGGTCGTAGTTTTCTACGTGATGAGGCACTTTACGACCGCTTTTCAGTTCATCTAGTTCGATACGGTTAGTCGATAGCCATGTACGGTAAGGTTTCGCTTCGGCCAGTTGTTTCTTCAATTCGCCGTCATAGTAGATTTCTCCTTTCTCTGTATCGATCAATAGAATCTTGCCCGGTTGCAGGCGGCCTTTTTCCTTGATATCTCCCGGCTCAAAGTCCATTACGCCCACTTCGGATGCCACTACCATCATATCGTTTTTAGTGATCAGGTAGCGGGCAGGGCGCAGGCCGTTGCGGTCGAGCATACCACCCGCAAAACGTCCGTCGCTGAAAAGCAAGGCTGCCGGTCCGTCCCAAGGCTCCATCAGGATAGAGTGGTATTCATAGAATGCTTTCAGGTCTTCACTGATCGGATTCTTCTCGTTGAAAGATTCCGGTACGAGCATAGCCATTGCATGAGGCAGACTTAATCCTGACATGACCAGAAACTCCAGCACATTGTCCAGAGAAGCACTGTCGCTCATGCCCGGCTGTATGATCGGGCGTATTTCTTTGATCTCTCCCAGCATAGGAGTGGAGAGTACGCTTTCACGGGCTTCCATCCATCCGCGGTTGCCACGAATAGTATTGATTTCACCGTTGTGCGCCAGCAGGCGAAAAGGTTGTGCCAGTCCCCATGTCGGAAAAGTGTTGGTGCTGAAACGGGAGTGTACCAGAGCTAGTCCGCTGGTGAAGTAACTATTCGTCAGATCAGGATAGTAGTTGCGTAGCTGCAATGACGAAAGCATACCTTTATATATAATACTTTTGGTCGAGAGCGAAACGACATAAAAATCGTTTCTCGTCGGAATAGCTGACAATCTGACTTTATTCTCTATCCGTTTGCGAATCAGATACAGTTTGCGGTCGGCGGTTTCCGTTTCCGTAAATCCGGTAATAAAGACCTGCTTGATATCCGGTTCGTTAGCCAGAGCCGCTTCACCCAGAATTTCCGGACAGGTGGGTACATTGCGCAGATGCATCAATGTAAGTCCCTCTTTTTCTATTTCTTCAATAATGATACTAAAAATAGCTGCCTGATCTTTCTCGTTTTTTGGCAGGAAAAGCAGACCGGTACCGTACCGTCCCTTTTCGGGTACGGGGATGCCTTGCAGTAAAATAAACTCATGCGGAATCTGTAACATAATACCTGCACCGTCACCGGTTTTGTTATCCGCCCCCTCAGCGCCACGGTGACGCATATTCTCTAATACCTTTAAAGCCGACTCAACAATGTCATGTGACTTTTCTCCGTGAATGTTCACCAGCATACCAACCCCGCAGGCATCGTGTTCGTATGCCGCATCATACAAGCCCATTTGTCCGGGCTGTCGTTGGTAGGGGAATTTTCCTGTTGCGTTGTTAAAAAGTTCTTGTTTCTTCATTCTTTCTAGCTTTATTGTATGATAATGCCTATTTGATGTATCAAATTGTTTGGCAAAATTAAGAATTTAATTTCATAATGATAGTATATTGTTTGTTTTGTGTGACACAAAATAAGAACCCCTTTCTTTATTCTTTTAATTTGTAATCAAAATGCTCTGATTTGCTTATAATTTATCAGTCTGTCCGGTTTTATTTTATTCTGATTGTAATTTGTTTCTTTTTGAGCTTAAAATAATATATTATTTAACGTTTTGATGTGTTTACAACTTTTTTATGTGCTTATGTCAAATAAATATTGAAAAAGTTATCTTTGTGTCATTTGGAATGTGTATATTTGCACCCGAAATAAAAATATCATAATATGTGTGGAATAGTAGGCTATATTGGTAAAAGAAAAGCCTACCCCATCCTTATTAAAGGGCTGAAGCGACTGGAGTATCGTGGATATGACAGTGCAGGGGTAGCATTGATCAGTGATAACCAACAGTTAAATGTGTACAAGACGAAAGGGAAAGTCTCCGAACTTGAAAATTTCGTCACACAAAAAGATATTTCCGGTACAGTCGGAATTGCCCATACCCGTTGGGCTACTCACGGGGAACCTTGTTCCGTTAATGCTCATCCTCATTACTCTTCTTCCGAAAAACTCGCTCTCATTCATAACGGTATCATTGAAAATTACGCCGTTCTCAAAGAAAAACTCCAAGCCAAAGGCTACGTCTTTAAAAGTAGTACCGATACCGAGGTGCTCGTTCAATTAATCGAATATATGAAAGTTACCAATCAGGTCGATCTGCTTACTGCCGTTCAGTTGGCTTTGAATGAAGTGATTGGTGCTTATGCGATTGCGATTCTTGATAAAGAGCATCCGGAAGAAATCATTGCGGCCCGCAAAAGCAGTCCGCTGGTGGTAGGTATTGGTGAAGATGAGTTCTTTCTTGCTTCGGATGCCACACCGATTGTAGAATATACAGATAAGGTGGTATACCTCGAAGATGGTGAGATAGCGGTGATCAATCGGGGAAAAGAATTGAAGGTAGTCAATCTCAGCAATGTGGAGATGACTCCCGAAGTGAAAAAAGTAGAATTGAAGCTTGGTCAGCTGGAAAAAGGCGGTTATCCGCATTTCATGTTGAAGGAGATTTTTGAGCAGCCGGACTGTATTCACGATTGTATGCGCGGACGTATCAATGTGGAAGCCAATAATGTGGTGCTTTCGGCAGTAATAGACTATAAAGAAAAGTTGCTGAACGCCAAACGCTTTATTATTGTGGCTTGCGGTACTTCGTGGCATGCGGGATTGATCGGAAAGCATCTGATTGAAAGTTTCTGCCGTATTCCGGTAGAAGTGGAGTATGCCTCCGAATTTCGTTACCGTGATCCGGTGATCGATGAGCACGATGTGGTGATTGCCATTTCTCAAAGTGGAGAAACGGCGGATACGCTGGCGGCAGTGGAACTGGCAAAAAGTCGGGGTGCATTTATATATGGTATCTGTAATGCGATTGGTTCCTCCATCCCCCGCGCTACGCATACGGGGTCGTACATCCACGTCGGACCGGAAATCGGAGTGGCATCGACCAAAGCATTTACCGGACAGGTGACTGTGCTGACCATGTTGGCATTGACTCTCGCCCGGGAGAAAGGTACGATAGACGAGACACAATACCTGAACATTGTACGGGAATTGAATAGCATTCCCGGCAAAATGAAGGAAGTATTGAAACTGAATGATAAGCTGGCGGAACTGTCGAAAACTTTCACCTATGCGCATAACTTTATTTACCTCGGACGCGGATATAGTTATCCGGTTGCTTTGGAAGGTGCATTGAAATTGAAAGAAATATCGTATATTCACGCCGAAGGTTATCCGGCTGCCGAAATGAAGCACGGACCGATAGCCCTGATTGATGCCGAAATGCCGGTAGTAGTCATTGCTACCCAAAACGGGTTGTATGAGAAAGTACTTAGCAATATTCAGGAAATCAAGGCACGAAAAGGAAAGGTGATTGCATTTGTAACCAAGGGCGATACGGTGATCAGTAAAATAGCCGATTGCAGTATCGAACTTCCGGAAACAATCGAGTGCCTTGATCCGTTAATTACTACGGTACCTCTCCAGTTGCTTGCTTATCATATTGCGGTATGTAAGGGGATGGATGTAGACCAACCTAGAAATTTGGCTAAGTCGGTAACAGTCGAGTAGTTTAAAATGTAAATAGTCAAATAGTAAGAGATAGATTAATGGAACAATTGAAACATGAATGTGGCGTTGCCATGATACGCCTGCTCCAACCCCTGGAGTATTACGAGAAAAAGTACGGAACATGGATGTACGGTCTCAACAAGCTCTATCTGTTGATGGAGAAACAGCATAACCGGGGGCAGGAAGGGGCAGGACTGGCATGCGTGAAGCTGGAAGCAAATCCGGGTGAGGAATATATGTTTCGCGAACGCGCGTTAGGTTCCGGTGCCATCACCGAAATCTTCGAAGCTGTACAGAGTAACTTCAAGGACCTCACTCCCGAACAGTTGCATGATGCGGCATTTGCCAAACGTACTTTGCCCTTTGCGGGTGAAGTATATATGGGGCATCTGCGTTATTCTACTACCGGAAAATCCGGAATCTCGTACGTACATCCGTTTTTAAGAAGAAACAACTGGCGTGCCAAAAATCTGGCTCTCTGCGGAAACTTCAATATGACGAATGTAGACGAAATTTTTGCCCGCATCACCGCTATCGGTCAGCATCCACGTAAGTATGCCGATACCTATATCATGTTGGAACAGGTGGGACATCGTCTTGACCGTGAAGTGGAACGCCTCTTCAACCTTGCCGAAGCCGAAGGACTGACAGGGATGGGAGTCACCCATTATATAGAAGAACATATCGAACTGGCCAACGTATTGCGTACTTCCAGCCGTGAGTGGGATGGGGGATATGTGATCTGCGGCCTCACCGGAAGTGGCGAATCTTTTGCTATCCGTGATCCGTGGGGTATTCGTCCCGCTTTCTGGTATCAGGATGATGAAATAGCCGTACTGGCTTCCGAGCGTCCGGTGATTCAGACAGCTTTGAATGTTCCCGTAGAAAAAATCAAGGAACTGCAACCCGGGCAGGCATTGCTGATCAGCAAAGAAGGCAGACTGCGGACTTCACAAATCAACAAGCCCCGCGAGCGGCACGCCTGCTCGTTCGAACGTATCTACTTCTCCCGTGGCAGCGATGTAGATATCTATAAAGAACGGAAACTCCTGGGAGAAAAACTGGTTCCGAATATTCTGAAAGCCATTAATAACGACCTGGACCATACTGTATTTTCCTTTATTCCGAATACGGCCGAAGTTGCCTTCTACGGAATGCTGCAAGGGCTGGATGACTATCTGAATGAAGAGAAGGTACGGCAGATTGCGGCATTGGGGCATCATCCCAATATGGAAGAGCTGGAGGTCATTCTTTCCCGCCGTATCCGCAGTGAAAAAGTTGCCATCAAAGATATTAAGCTCCGTACATTCATTGCCGAAGGAAACAGCCGGAATGATCTGGCTGCCCACGTATATGACATCACATACGGAAGTCTGGTTTCCGGTGTCGACAATCTCGTGATTATCGACGATAGCATTGTGCGTGGTACTACCTTGAAGCAAAGTATCATCGGCATTCTCGACCGTCTTGGTCCGAAGAAGATCGTGATTGTATCTTCTTCTCCACAAGTCCGTTATCCGGACTATTACGGCATCGATATGGCGAAGATGAGCGAATTTATCGCTTTCAAAGCTGCCATCGAACTCCTGAAAGAGCGGGATATGAAGGATGTGATTGCTGCCGCCTACCGGAAATCGAAAGATCAGGTAGGATTGCCGAAAGAACAAATGGTGAATTACGTGAAGGATATCTATGCGCCGTTCACCGATGAAGAAATATCTGCCAAGATGGTAGAACTCCTGACACCGAAGGGAACGAAAGCGAAAGTGGAAATCGTCTACCAACCGCTGGAAGGACTTCATGAAGCCTGTCCGAACTATCAGGGAGACTGGTACTTCAGTGGAAACTATCCCACGCCGGGTGGTGTGAAAATGGTGAATCAGGCATTCATCAACTACATTGAGCAGATGTATCAATTCTAACAACCATACAACGATTCAAAAATAAGAATGAGAAATGTGACATTAATCCTTGACGACGGGAGCCGGTTTTCCGGTAAGTCGTTTGGCTACGAGAAGCCGGTGGCGGGCGAAGTAGTTTTCAACACTGCCATGACCGGATATCCGGAGAGCCTTACTGACCCTTCCTACGCCGGACAGTTGATGACTCTTACCTATCCTTTGGTGGGTAATTACGGAGTTCCTCCTTTTACCATCGAACCCAACGGACTCGCCACTTTCATGGAAAGTGAAAAGATTCATGCCGAAGCGATCATCGTAAGTGACTACTCTTCTGAGTACAGCCACTGGAACGCAGTGGAAAGCCTTGGCGACTGGCTGAAACGTGAGAAAGTACCGGGCATCACAGGCATCGATACGCGCGAACTGACCAAAATACTTCGTGAACACGGAGTCATGATGGGACGTATCGTCTTCGACGATGAAATTGTCGGGGAAATTGACAATGGACAATTGCCAATGGACAATTACGCTGCCGTTAATTACGTAGACCGTGTTTCCTGCAAAGAAATAATCTCCTATCTCCCTGATGGAACCTCCCAATGTTTTCCTCTTAGCACTTCTATTGCGCAGCTTAACTCTCAACTTTCAACTTTCAATTCTCAACTTAAAAAAGTTGTTTTGGTGGATTGTGGTGTAAAAACCAATATTATCCGTTGCTTGTTGAAGCGTGGTGTAGAAGTGATCCGTGTACCTTGGGATTATGATTTTAACGGACTCGAATTTGACGGACTGTTTATCTCCAACGGCCCGGGTGACCCGGATACCTGCGACGCAGCTGTGCAGAATATCCGCAAGGCAATGGCGAACGAGAAACTTCCCATCTTTGGAATTTGCATGGGCAACCAGTTGCTCTCGAAAGCCGGAGGGGCAAAGATTTACAAACTTAAATATGGACACCGTAGCCACAACCAGCCGGTACGCATGGTGGGTACGGAATGTTGTTTTATTACTTCGCAGAATCATGGTTATGCGGTAGACAATAATACGCTGGGGGCAGATTGGGAACCGCTGTTCATCAATATGAATGATGGTTCTAACGAAGGAATCAAACACAAGAAAAATCCTTGGTTCTCTGCACAGTTCCATCCCGAAGCTGCAAGTGGTCCTACGGATACGGAATTCCTGTTCGATGAATTTGTAAACCTGCTTAAATAACCGACTATCATGAAAGAAAATATAAAGAAAGTATTGCTGCTGGGTTCCGGTGCCTTGAAAATCGGTGAAGCCGGTGAGTTTGACTATTCCGGTTCGCAGGCACTCAAAGCCTTGAAAGAAGAAGGGATTGAAACCATTCTTATCAATCCGAATATTGCTACCGTACAGACATCCGAAGGGGTGGCAGATCAAATTTACTTCCTTCCGGTCACTCCGTATTTTGTAGAGAAAGTAATCCAGAAAGAAAAGCCGGAAGGTATTATGTTGGCATTCGGCGGACAGACCGCGCTGAATTGTGGAGTTGCTTTATATAAAGAAGGAATCCTTGAAAAGTATAATGTAAAAGTACTCGGTACTCCCGTACAAGCCATTATGGATACGGAAGACCGTGAACTCTTTGTACAGAAACTGAACGAAATCAATGTCAAGACCATTAAAAGTGAAGCCGTAGAAAATGCGGAAGATGCCCGTCGTGCAGCGAAGGAACTGGGATATCCGGTCATTGTCCGTGCGGCTTATGCGCTGGGTGGTCTGGGCTCCGGTTTCTGTGACAATGAAGAACAACTGGATGTACTGGTAGAAAAAGCCTTTTCTTTTTCTCCGCAAGTGTTGGTGGAAAAATCGCTTCGTGGGTGGAAAGAAGTAGAATACGAAGTCGTCCGCGACCGCTTCGACAACTGTATTACAGTTTGTAATATGGAGAACTTTGACCCACTGGGGATTCATACCGGTGAGTCTATCGTTATTGCTCCGTCTCAAACACTGACCAACAGTGAATATCATAAACTTCGTGAACTGGCTATCCGTATTATCCGCCACATCGGTATTGTCGGCGAATGTAATGTACAGTATGCTTTCGACCCCGAATCGGAAGATTATCGCGTCATCGAAGTAAATGCCCGTCTTTCCCGTTCCTCGGCCCTGGCCTCTAAGGCAACCGGATATCCGTTGGCATTCGTGGCTGCCAAACTGGGACTCGGCTACGGACTCTTCGACTTGAAGAACTCGGTGACAAAGACCACTTCTGCTTTCTTCGAACCGGCTTTGGACTATGTGGTATGTAAGATTCCACGTTGGGATTTGGGAAAATTCCATGGTGTAGACAAGGAACTGGGTTCTTCCATGAAGTCGGTAGGTGAAGTGATGGCAATCGGACGTACTTTTGAAGAAGCTATTCAGAAGGGCCTCCGTATGATCGGACAGGGAATGCACGGATTCGTGGAAAACAAAGAACTAGTAATCCCTGATATTGACAAAGCACTGCGCGAACCGACCGATAAACGTATTTTTGTGATCTCAAAAGCCTTCCGTGCAGGATACACCATCGATCAGGTGCATGAACTGACGAAGATTGACAAATGGTTCCTTCAGAAGTTGATGAATATAATGAAGACTTCGGAAGAAATGCACGAATGGGGAAATAATCATAAACAGATTGCCGATCTGCCTGTGGAACTGCTTCGCAAGGCTAAAGTTCAGGGCTTTTCCGATTTCCAGATTGCCCGTGCTATCGGTTATGAAGGTGATATGGAAAATGGAAGCCTGTATGTCCGCAAGTATCGTAAGGCTGCCGGTATCCTTCCGGTGGTAAAACAGATCGATACACTGGCTGCCGAATATCCGGCGCAGACCAATTATCTGTATCTGACCTATAGCGGAGTGGCAAACGATGTACATTATCTGGGTGACCATAAATCCATTGTCGTATTGGGTTCCGGTGCCTACCGTATCGGTTCTTCTGTAGAGTTTGACTGGTGCGGTGTGCAGGCTCTGAATACCATTCGCAAGGAAGGTTGGCGCAGTGTTATGATCAACTATAATCCGGAAACGGTATCTACAGACTATGACATGTGCGACCGTCTCTACTTTGATGAACTGACATTCGAACGGGTAATGGATATTCTTGAGCTGGAAAATCCGCATGGTGTCATCGTATCTACCGGTGGTCAGATTCCGAATAACCTTGCTTTACGTCTGGATGCCCAGAACATTCACATACTGGGAACAAGTGCTCAGAGCATCGACAATGCCGAAGACCGTGAAAAGTTCTCTGCAATGCTCGACCGTATCGGTGTAGACCAGCCACGCTGGCGTGAGTTGACATCGCTGGAAGATATTAACGAGTTTGTCGATGAAGTAGGTTTCCCGGTTCTTGTCCGTCCGTCTTATGTGCTTTCGGGTGCTGCGATGAATGTCTGCTCCAATCAGGAAGAGCTTGAACGCTTCCTGAAACTGGCTGCCAATGTATCAAAGAAGCATCCGGTGGTAGTAAGCCAGTTTATCGAACATGCGAAGGAGGTAGAAATGGATGCTGTGGCGCAGAATGGCGAAATCATAGCCTATGCAATCAGCGAACATATTGAGTTTGCCGGTGTACACTCCGGTGATGCCACTATTCAGTTTCCGCCTCAGAAGTTGTATGTGGAAACTGTCCGTCGCATCAAACGCATCAGCCGTGAGATTGCCAAGGCATTGAATATTTCCGGTCCGTTCAACATCCAATACCTGGCAAAAGATAATGATATTAAGGTAATCGAATGTAATCTGCGTGCCAGCCGTTCTTTCCCGTTTGTCAGCAAAGTGCTGAAGATAAACTTCATTGAGCTGGCAACCAAAGTGATGCTGGGTCTTCCTGTGGAGAAACCGGAAAAGAATCTCTTTGAACTGGACTATGTGGGAATTAAGGCTTCGCAGTTCTCTTTCAACCGTTTGCAGAAAGCTGACCCTGTATTGGGAGTGGATATGGCTTCTACAGGTGAGGTCGGCTGTATCGGAAGTGACACTTCCTGTGCCGTACTGAAAGCCATGCTGTCTGTCGGCTACCGTATTCCTAAAAAGAACATCCTGCTTTCTACGGGTACAATGAAGCAGAAGGCTGATATGATGGATGCAGCACGTATGTTGGTAAACAAGGGATACAAACTCTTTGCAACCGGCGGTACTCATAAAACCTTTGCTGAGAACGGCATTGAAAGTACGCTTGTCTACTGGCCGAGTGAAGAAGGACATCCGCAGGCATTGGAAATGCTTCATAATAAGGAAATTGACATGGTAGTCAATATCCCGAAGAACCTGACTGCCGGGGAACTGGACAATGGATATAAAATCCGTCGCGCGGCTATCGACCTGAACGTGCCGTTGATAACGAACGCCCGTCTGGCAAGTGCATTTATCAATGCTTTCTGTACGATGACCGTTGATGATATTGCCATCAAGAGCTGGGAAGAGTATAAGTAAGAAATAATAAATTGTTGTATAATAAGTTGGAAAAGTCGTTCCCGTGCATTCGGGGGCGGCTTTTTTTATGAATTTCTGTTTTTGGGATGGTGTCACTATAAGCATGGGATAGTGTCACTATCCTGTCCGTATGCTTACACTATCCTTCCTGTATAGTGTCACTATCTTTTTTTAATGTCTATAAGTTGCATGATTGGACAAATTGGTGTAAATTGCGCAATTATTTCACAAATATTCTAAAACAGGGGAGTAATATGAGCATGGATAATCATATCGTAATTATGGCTGGTGGCATCGGTAGTCGTTTTTGGCCGATGAGTACACCGGAATGTCCCAAGCAATTTATTGATGTAATGGGATGCGGGCGTACGTTGATTCAACTGACCGCTGATCGTTTTGATGGCGTCTGTCCACGGGAAAATGTGTGGGTAGTAACGTCCGAGAAATATATTGATATCGTCCGGGAGCAATTGCCGGAGATTCCTGAAAGCAATATCCTTGCAGAGCCTTGTGCACGAAACACTGCTCCCTGCATCGCCTATGCTTGCTGGAAAATCAAGAAAAAACATCCGAACGCCAATGTGGTGGTGACTCCGTCGGATGCATTGGTTATCGATACGGGTGAATTTCGCCGGGTAGTAGAGAAAGCACTTCGTTTTACTGACAACAGCAGTGCTATCGTAACGCTGGGTATCAAACCGACTCGTCCGGAAACCGGATATGGATATATTGCTGCCGGAGATCAGATCATGACTGATAAGGAGATTTTTACGGTAGATGCATTCAAGGAAAAACCGGACAGGGAGACTGCCGACAGATATCTGGCCGAGGGTAATTACTTCTGGAATGCAGGAATTTTTGTATGGAATGTGCGTACTATCACTTCCGTGATGCGTGTATATGCTCCGGGCATAGCACAAATCTTCGATCGTATTTTCCCCGATTTCTATACGGAGAAGGAAAACGAAACGATTAAAAAGCTATTTCCTACCTGCGAAGCTATTTCCATAGACTATGCCGTAATGGAAAAAGCACAGGAAATCTATGTACTTCCGGCTTCTTTCGGTTGGTCGGACCTGGGGACCTGGGGAGCGCTCCGCGGACTGTTGCCACAAGATAAATCCGGAAATGCTACGGTAGGGGCCGATGTCCGTTTGTACGAAAGCAAGAACTGCATCGTACATACCAGTGAAGAGAAACGGGTCGTTATTCAGGGCCTGGATGGATATATCATTGCCGAGAAAGATAATACACTGTTGATCTGTAAACTGGATGAAGAACAGCGGATAAAGGAGTTTTCAAAGTAATCATTTAATTCTTCAGATATTCCTGAGGCGTCATTCCGGTCATTCGTTTGAAAAACTTGCTGAAGAAAGACGGATTGGGAAAGTTTAATTCATCTGATATCTGATAAACAAGGTGGTTGCTATGTTTTAGCAATACTTTAGCCTCTAGTATAATGGACTGGTTTATCCAGTCCATTACTGTTTGCTGGCTGGTTTGTCGGATTACAGTGTTCAGATAACGGGGAGTGAGACAAAGTTTATCCGCATAGAAACTGACATTCCGTTCTGTCTTGCTATAGGTGTTGACCAAAGAAATGAAGCGCTGAAAAATGTCGTTTTGATGGGTTAACGGACTGAGTTCGGCCTGCCCTTTGCTTTTGGCTATATACTCTATATTATATAGTAATCCTACCAGTAAATGCTGAATGACCTCTTTTCTGAATACAGGTTCTTGCAATACACTCCACATGACCGTCACAAAATTCTCTATCTGTATTTGTTCTTCGGTAGACAGTGGAAACAGGAGATTTTTCTTTTGTTGGAGGAAATGGGTGAAGAATTCTTCCTTTCCGGATATCGGCAGAAAATTCAGGTCTACTGCCATCATGTGAGCATCAAAATCGTGAGATACTTCTATGATTTGTATGATAGAGTTGGGAGCTATCAGGGATATATGGTCGGGCAGGAAAATATATTCAATCAAATTGATTAAAACACGTGCCGAGCCATTAGTGACAATAGCAATACGGCCTTCCTGTAGTCGGTACGGTTGTCCGACACTGAAGATAGTCGTTTCCATTTTTGAGAAACTTGTCACAAAGCCGAATTCGGCATTGATGAAGCGAAATTCGTTGTGACGTACTATATTTATATCCTTCAACAGTTGGAGGCCTAATTCCATCGGTTTCTTCTGTTCCATTTTCTCAGTTCTTTTCCGGCAAAGATAAGAAATAGCCCTTGAATCTTCTCTTTTTTTAGGATGAATCGAACTATTGGGACATATTTTCCAACTATCAGAATGTGAAACTATTACTTAAAGGTCTATCTTTGTCTATCTTTAAATTCATAGAAAAAATGCGTATGAAAAGAATTATTTTTAGTCTTTCGCTTTTACTGTTCATGGCCGGAATATATGGGCAGACCGGACATATAACACTGGAAGAATGTCAGCAAAAAACGCAGGACAACTATCCGTTGGTGCGTCAATATGATTTAGTGGAGAAGACGAAAGAATATAATCTGGAAAATGCGGCGAGGGGATACTTGCCTCAGTTTGCTCTTTCAGCAAAGGCTTCTTATCAAAGTGATGTGACGGAGTTGCCTATTACCATTCCCGGTGTGGATATCAAAGGGATGGCCAAAGACCAGTATCAGGTGATGCTGGAGTTACAGCAACAGATATGGGATGGCGGAGGAATCCGGATGCAGAAGAAAAAGGCTACGGCGGAAGCGGAGATTGACAGGGAAAAGTTGAACGTCGATATGTATGCGTTGAATGGCCGTGTGAATGATTTGTATTTTGGAATTCTTATGTTGGATGAGCAGTTGGCTCAGAATGCCTTGCTGCAAGATGAACTGGGACGGAACTTCCGTCAGATTACAGCTTATGTGGAAAATGGAATAGCTAATCAGGCCGATCTGGATGCTGTGAAAGTGGAGTAGTTGAATACCCGTCAGAAGAGAGTGGAACTGACTTCTTCCCGTATGGCTTATTTGAAGATGCTTTCGTTATTGATGGGAGAGGTGCTTTCGCCGGAGACAGTATTGGAGAAGCCTGTTCCTCAAAACGAATTGTCGGCTGTCAGTGAGATTCGCCGACCGGAGCTGTCGTGGTTTGACGCACAAGGGGTCGGTTTGCAGGTACAAGAGAAAGCCTTGAATGTGCGCCATCTTCCTCATTTCGGATTGTTTGTGCAGGGAGCTTACGGTAATCCGGGATTAAATATGCTGAAGAATGAATTTTCTCCTTATTATATTGCAGGTGTCCGGCTTTCATGGAATTTCGGAAGTCTGTATACGTTGAAGAATGACCGTCGGGTGATTGAAAACAAACGGCAACAACTGGATAGCAATCGGGATGTGTTTCTTTTTAATACGAGACTGGAAATGACGCAGCAAGATCAGTCTGTCCGTTCGTTGGAGAAGCAGATGCAGGATGATGATGAAATTATCCGGTTGCGTACGAATATTCGTCGGGCTGCGGAAGCCAAAGTTGCGAATGGTACGTTGACAGTAACAGAGATGCTCAGAGAACTGACGAATGAAAGTCTTGCCCGTCAGGCGAAGGCAATGCATGAGATTCAACGATTGATGGGTATCTATCAATTGAAATATACTACTAATCATTAATAAAAATCTGTCGGATATGAAACGAATGACAAAAATAGGAATATACGGGATGGCAGTATGGATGCTTTCTGCCTGTGGAAACGGAACGCCCGATTATGATGCAACGGGAACCTTTGAAGCTACGGAAGTGATCGTTTCCGCCGAAGCGGCGGGAAAACTGCTGCAACTGGAAGTGGAAGAAGGAACGAGATTGAAAGCCGGCGAAGAAGTAGGGCTGGTAGATACCGTCCAGTTATATTTGAAAAAGTTGCAACTGGAAGCAAGCATGAAATCGGTGGAAAGCCAGCGTCCCGATCTGGCCAAACAGATAGCCGCTACCAAACAGCAAATTACTACAGCGCAAAGGGAAAAGAAGCGGGTAGAGAACCTGCTTGCTGCCGGAGCTGCCAATCAGAAACAACTAGATGACTGGGATGCACAGGTAACCTTGCTTCAGCGGCAGTTGATTGCTCAGGAATCTTCATTGATGAAGAGTACGAACAGTCTGACGGAACAGGGAAATTCGGTCGGTATACAAGTGGCACAGGTGGAAGATCAGTTGAACAAGTGCCATATTCAGTCACCTATTGAAGGTACGGTGCTGGCAAAATATGCGGAGGCGGGAGAACTGGCATCCGTTGGCAAACCGCTGTTTAAAGTGGGTGAGGTAGACCGGATGTATTTGCGGGCTTATGTTACCTCAGAGCAATTGTCCCAAGTGAAATTGGGGGATGAAGTGACGGTGTATTCCGATTATGGAAATTCGGAACAGAAAGCCTATCCCGGTGTGGTCACTTGGATTTCGGACCGTTCGGAGTTTACCCCAAAAACGATTCTGACTAAAAATGAACGTGCCAATCTGGTATACGCTGTGAAGATTGCCGTGAAAAATGACGGTTCGTTGAAGATTGGTATGTATGGAGGTGTGGTATGGAAAAAGGAGAACCCATAGTCGTTGTAAAGGAAGTCAGCAAGAGCTACGGGAAAGTAGAGGCACTGAAAGAGATTTCTTTTGCGGTAGAGCAGGGAGAAATTTTCGGACTGATCGGTCCTGACGGGGCGGGGAAGAGTACCTTATTCCGCATCCTGACCACTTTGCTGCTGGCTGATAAAGGTACGGCAACTGTCAACGGACTGGATGTGGTGACGGATTACAAGCAGATTCGTACGAAAGTAGGATATATGCCCGGACGGTTCTCGCTTTATCAGGACCTTTCCGTAGAAGAGAATCTGGAATTTTTTGCTACGGTATTTCATACGTCGATACAGGAAAACTATGATTTAATTAAAGATATTTATCAGCAGATCGAGCCCTTTAAGAAGAGAAGGGCAGGTGCTTTGTCGGGAGGTATGAAGCAGAAGCTGGCATTGAGCTGTTCCCTGATTCATAAACCTGATATTTTATTTCTGGATGAACCGACTACGGGTGTAGATCCTGTGTCTCGAAAAGAATTTTGGCAGATGCTCCGTAATTTGAGAAAGCAGGGGATTACAATCATTGTTTCCACTCCTATTATGGATGAGGCTCGTCAATGCGACAGGATTGCTTTTATTAATCACGGGCAGGTGCACGGAATCGATACGCCCGACCGGATTCTTCAGAAGTTTGCTTCCATTCTTTGTCCGCCACCCTTGGAACGGGAGGAGGCGCAACAGATGGCAGCTCCTGTTATCGAGGTGGAGCAGCTGACCAAATCCTTCGGACATTTTACGGCAGTCGATCATATCTCTTTTCAAGTGCAGCGGGGAGAAATTTTCGGTTTTCTTGGAGCCAATGGGGCAGGTAAGACGACTGCGATGCGTATGCTTTGCGGATTGAGCCGTCCGACTTCGGGAGTAGGAAAGGTGGCAGGCTATGACATCTTTCGGGAAGCCGAACAAGTCAAAAGGCATATCGGATATATGAGTCAGAAATTCTCTTTGTATGAGGATCTTAAAGTCTGGGAGAATATCCGTCTCTTTGCCGGAATTTATGGGATGAAGGAGATGGAGATTGAAGAAAAGACAGATGAATTGTTAGAACGCCTGGGGTTTGCAGACGAACGGGATACGTTGGTGAAAAGCCTTCCCTTGGGTTGGAAACAGAAACTGGCCTTTTCTGTCTCTATCTTCCATGAGCCGAAAATAGTCTTCCTTGATGAACCGACCGGAGGAGTTGATCCTGCTACTCGCAGGCAGTTCTGGGAGCTGATTTATCAGGCTGCCGATCGGGGAATCACTGTATTTGTTACCACGCACTATATGGATGAAGCGGAATATTGCAACCGGATTTCGATTATGGTGGACGGCCAGATCAAGGCACTGGATACGCCGGCCCGGCTGAAAGAACAGTTTGGTGTGGAGACAATGGATGATGTGTTTCAACAACTTGCCCGCCATGCGGTGCGTAAAGCGGATTGATTATGAAACAATTTATTGCTTTCGTAAAGAAAGAATTTTATCATATTTTCCGTGACCGGCGTACCATGCTGATTCTGTTGGGAATGCCGGTCGTAGAGATTATTTTGTTTGGTTTTGCCATCAGTACGGAGGTGAAGAATGTCCGACTGGCTGTTCTCGATCCTTCGAATGATATGGTGACTAGGAAAATCATAGACCGGCTGGATGCGAGTGAGTATTTCACAGTTACTACCCGTTTTCATTCTCCGCAGGAGATGGAAACTGCCTTTCGGAAAAATAAGATCGATATGGCGATTGTATTTGGAGAGCGTTTTGCCGACGGACTTTATACGGGAGACGCCCGTGTGCAGCTGATAGTCGATGCAACCGATCCCAATATGTCTACCTCGCAGAGTAATTATGCAGCCAGCATTGTTTCTTCGGCAGGGCAGGAGATGTTGCCTCCCAATGTGTCCGTTTCACGTTTGACTCCGGATGTCAAATTGCTGTATAATCCGCAGATGAAGAGTGCCTACAACTTTGTGCCCGGAGTCATGGGATTGATTTTAATGCTGATTTGCGCGATGATGACCTCTATTTCCATAGTTCGTGAAAAAGAGACGGGCACGATGGAAGTATTGCTGGTATCTCCGGTAAAACCATTATTTATTGTACTGGCAAAGGCAGTACCTTACTTTGTTTTATCTTTTGTCAATCTGACAACCATTTTGCTGCTTTCAGTCTTTGTACTGGATGTGCCGGTAGTGGGGAGTTTGTTCTGGCTGGTGATGGTGTCTTTGCTCTTTATTTTCGTGTCGCTGGCTTTGGGTTTGCTGATTTCCTCTGTGACAAGTACACAGGTGGCAGCCATGCTGGCCTCCGGAATGATATTGATGATGCCCACCATGGTTTTGTCCGGAATGATTTTTCCGGTAGAAAGTATGCCGGTGATTCTCCGGGCCATATCGGACATTATTCCCGCCCGCTGGTATATTCAGGCTGTGCGCAAACTGATGATTGAAGGAGTGCCGGTTGTACTGGTACTTAAAGAGATTGGTATTTTGTTGCTGATGGCAGTAGGGCTTATTACCATCAGTATCAGGAAATTTAAATATCGATTGGAATAAAGGAATTTATTATGATAAAATTTCTGATAGAAAAAGAGTTTAAACAGTTGCTTCGCAATTCGTTTCTGCCGAGATTGATTCTTATCTTTCCCTGCATGATCATGTTATTGATGCCTTGGGCTGTGAATATGGAAATAAAGAATATCCAGCTGAATATTGTAGACAATGATCATTCGGTGATTTCTCAGCGGCTGGTGAATAAGATTGCGGCTTCTACCTATTTCCGTCTGACGGAAGTACCGGCATCTTATGAGGATGGATTACGGAATATTGAACTGGGAACAGCGGATATTATAATGGAGATCCCCAGGCACTTGGAGCGGGACTGGATGAACAAAGGAGAAGCCCAGATACTGATTGCAGCCAATTCGGTAAATGGGACGAAAGGAGGGCTGGGCAGTTCTTATCTGGGCACTATTATCAATAACTATGCAGCCGAGTTACGTGCAGAATATCCTGATGCCGTATCTGCGTCGGGCAGTGCCCCTTCCATTCGTATCGATATGCAGGGATTATTTAACCCGAATCTGAATTATAAACTTTATATGATTCCTGCTTTAATGGGAATGTTGTTGACTTTGATATGCGGATTTTTGCCCGCCCTGAATGTGGTTAGTGAGAAGGAGGTAGGAACGATCGAACAGATTAATGTGACTCCTGTACCGAAATTTACTTTTATTCTGGCTAAACTTTTACCTTACTGGATCACAGGCTTTATCGTATTGACTTTGTGCTTTTTGTTAGCCTGGCTGCTTTATGGAATAACTCCTGTAGGGCATTTCATCGTGATTTATTTTTTGGCGATTTTGTTTGTATTCGTTATGTCCGGCTTCGGGCTCGTTATATCCAATTATTCGGCAACTATGCAGCAGTCTATGTTTGTAATGTTCTTTTTTATGCTGATTCTGATGTTGATGAGCGGATTATTCACTCCGGTGAGCAGTATGCCTGAATGGGCACAGGTGATCACTTATTTCAATCCTTTGAAGTACTTTATGGAAGGAATGCGTATGGTATACCTCAAAGGAAGCAGCTTGTTGGAACTGCTGCCTGAAATAGGAGTCTTGTTTCTTTTTGCACTGGGGTTCAATACCTGGGCGGTGATCAGTTATCGGAAAAATCAATAGTTGAGAATTTGATTATATAAAAAACAGCTCTTATCCTTATTGGTTGGAAAAGAGCTGTTTTTATTATTGTTTTCACCCCTTGGGATGAATCGTGGTTACTGTATTATTTTACTTCGATTTGCTTTTCGGCCTTCTTCACTTCTTCTTCAGAAATCTTAGGAAGTTGGACGCTCAAAACTCCGTTTTCTACTGCGGCAGAAATTTTTTCTTTATCTACATTATCCGGCAGAATCATCGTCTGCTGAAACTTAGAATAAGAGAATTCGCGACGTAGATAGCGACCTTCTTTCTTCTCTTCTTTGTTTTCAGTCTTCTTCTCCATGGAGATAACGAGGTTGTTGTCTTCATCAATGCGAACATTGAAGTCCTCTTTTGTCATTCCCGGAGCAGCCAGTTCAACTTTGTATTCTTTTTCTGTTTCAAAAACATTGATTGCAGGTGCAGTTGCATTTGCTTTTACCATCCAATCGTTATCAAAGAAATCGTTAAAAATACTTGGTAACCAACTTTGAGTTCTTCTAACAGGCATCATAATCTTAGTCTCCTATCTTTTAGTTAAACATTCGGTTTATTCACTCTTGAATTTCGGTTCGTTGCTTTCCGCAGAGGGGGGCATCCCGACTCTTACTGTCTGCTTTTGAACCGTCGTTCACTGCTATTAGTGCAAACCTTATGCCAAAGGAAAACTGAGACTGAAAATGTCTATTTGTCATTTTAATAATGCCAATTTTGCCTGTTTGGTGACAAAATGTAATCGCGATATGTTTATTTTATATAATATAGATATTAATTTGATAATCTATTTCTTATCAATGAGTTTGAATCTTAATCTTAAAGTTTGTCTTTCTTCATCGTAATCATGACTGATGATTTTGAAGGTTCCTACTTGTGAGGTATTGGATACGTGTAACCCTATACAGGCGCAGGCGTCATAATCTCCTATGCGTATAATACGAAGAGTCTCACTGGCGTCAGCAGGAAGTTTGCTCAGATCTACGATGTCTTTAGCCTGCTCATGAGTCATAAACTCAACAGTTACGGGCAGATTTTGACTGATAACTTCGTTTACCTTATCTTCTATCACTTGTATCTCCGCATCTGTAGGACAAGCAGGAAGGATATAGTCACACTTGCTCTTTTTCCTTTCTATATGGGCATTTCTTGAGCGAGGGCAACCGTAAGTTTTTACCATAGTGGCATTTAGTAAATGCTCTGCTGTATGCATAGGAGGGTACTCCTGTTTGTTGTGATCATTGAGTTGAGGTTGTTGTTCCATAAATTTTTCAATAACTTTTTGTCTTTGATATTTTCTTATTTGCCGGATGGCAGTTTGTACTTTTCTCCCAGGAAATGCGGTTGCTTATCTATCGCTAAATCGATAAACATCTTGACCCTTGCAAATAATTCTCTGATATTGGTTTTCAATCCTGCATAGACGTCTACATCCCTGGCATTAAAACCGATGGCGGTAATCCCATTCTTTTCGGCAAGATAAATAGCCCGCTCATTGTGAAATCGTTGAGAAATGATGGTCAGACGGGTCTGACCGAATACTTCTTTAGCACGCACAACAGAGTCAAGGGTACGAAAACCGGCATAATCTAAATAGATAGACTTTTCAGGAACACCTTTTTGCATAAGCGCTTTCTTCATTTTTTCCGGTTCGTTGTAATCTTCTTTGCGATTATCTCCACTGATAAGAATATAATTAATTTTGCCTGCCTTGTACAGTTCAACCGCCGCATCAATGCGATAGTCAAAATATAAATTGTTATTCCCGCTTTTCAGCTTAGGAGAGGTGCCGAGAAGCAGACCTACATTGTTTGCAGGAATATCACTGATTTCAGTATAGATGCAGGAGGCTGCATTCTTCTTGATGGTCCAGTCGCAGATAAAGATACTGATAACACAAAGTATGGCAATTATCAGTGTGATATAGAATAGCTTTTTTTTCATTTTCCGAATAATTCACTCATATAATCAAGGGAACGGCTAATGTCGAAATACATTTGATTTCCTTCATAGTACTGGCATTTATCAAACTCTATCAGATCACATTTATTGACTAGCGATTGACCTTTCATGTTCTCCATCTTGAATAACATATTCAGCAGTTGGTATTCGTCATTTACGCAGATAACCTTAAATGCGGTTTCTTCGCTTGTACCGTCACCTGTAAGCGCAATCATAGTAAGCAGGGCTGCGTATCTCTTTGAATAGTGTTTTATTTCCCGGATATCTTTCTGGAGCAAACCGGCTATTCCGTACATATTATATAGTAATTGGAGAGATACCGGATTCTTTTTTAGTAGTTCTTTGCCGATATTATAAGCATCTTCATACTTTTCTTCTTTAATCAACTTTCGGAAATCCTGAAAATCATCCATACTTCCTTTGTAAGCTGGTGTGAATGAATACCCGTAATATAGCATGGCATGATCTTGCCGGGTGAGTAAAGTATCATTTTCTTCAAAACGTTGCATGAGCTTTTGAAACTCCGTATTGTGACTAGTCACGTACTCTTTGATGGCCGGATAATCCACTTTTAATATTTCTTGTGCGGAACAATAAACCTGAAGGCTAAGTATGCTTATAAAGAAAAGGGTAATGAACTTTTTCATGACAGTGTTTTTTAGGGTATTAAGATTCACAAAAATACCATTCTTTTTCAGGAAACCAAGCGTATAGGCATAAAAAAAGGAGCAACGCCTTGCTCCAACCTTTGTTAACCTTAA
This sequence comes from uncultured Bacteroides sp., assembly GCA_947038155.1. Lineage (GTDB taxonomy): Bacteria > Bacteroidota > Bacteroidia > Bacteroidales > Bacteroidaceae > Bacteroides. The sequence goes on from CAMQVH010000001.1 coordinate 170,255, forward strand.
ATCTAATACTATGAAAAACACATTGCAAAGATACGGACTTCTGTGAACTTAGCAAATTAACCAAGGAAAATCTTATGTTATATAACATAGATTAAGAATTTTCCCTTTCCGCTTAACGGATATTCGGTATTTGATCGTTCATATAAAGAGTTTTTTTATCTTTGCAACCAATTTGAATTACTAATCTTTATACTACGTATATGAAAAAGAAAAGACTGGGTCAATGGATGTTATTGGCCATCGTTTGTTTGAGTTTCTCAGTAGGAGAGACCTATGCACAGAAACATGAGTTCGCTAATTACAAGCGTTATGCGACAGAGAATGCAGCACTTGCACAACCTGTAAAGAAGGAAAAAAGAGTGGTCTTTATGGGCAATTCCATTACGGAAGGATGGGTGAGGACACATCCTGATTTCTTCAAAACGAATGGATATATCGGTCGTGGTATCAGTGGCCAGACGTCCTATCAGTTCTTGCTTCGTTTTAGGGAAGATGTGATCAATCTTTCTCCGGCATTGGTTGTCATTAATGCAGGAACAAATGATGTAGCCGAAAATACAGGTGCTTATAATGAAGATTATACATTCGGAAATATTGCATCTATGGCAGAACTGGCGAAGGCAAATAAAATCAAAGTGATTCTGACTTCAGTATTGCCGGCAGCTGAATTTCCGTGGAGACGGGAGATTAAAGATGCTCCTCAAAAGATTCAGTCATTGAATGCCCGCATAGAAGCTTACGCCAAAGCTAATAAAATTCCGTTTGTGAATTATTATCAGCCAATGGTGGTGGGCGAGAACAAGGCCTTGAATCCTCAATATACGAAAGATGGGGTACATCCTACAGGAGAAGGATATGATATTATGGAAGCACTCATTAAACAGGCTATTGAAAAAGCGCTTTAATTATAGATAGAGTGTAGATAAAAAAGTGCCCTTTGATAAGATTTCAAGGGGTATTTTTGTAGGATTGGAAGATGCTAAGATGGGGTATGGGCATAAAAAAAGGAGCAACGCCTTGCTCCAACCTTTGTTAACCTTAAATCTAATACTATGAAAAACACATTGCAAAGATACGGGCTTTTGCGAAATCTGCAAATTATATCTCTTAAATAGGTGTTTTTATAACACTAATTAGCAAAAGCACGGGTTTCTTATAGATTTATTGATGTTTATAAGCCGTTTATCCCCACTTTTCTTTCATCAAATCTTCCAGTTTCAGCAGCTCGTTCCGATATTGGGCAGCTTCGATAAATTCCAGCTTTTTGGCGGCCTCCTGCATTAATTTGCGGGTACGCTCTATGCTCTTTTCCATTTGAGCTTTGCTCATGTATTGTACGATTGGGTCGGCTGCGATGTTAGGTGAAGAAGGTTCCACATAAGCGTGTTTTTCTTTCAGCAACTCATCGGCTTCGGAACTTGGACTGCCAAATACAGACAAGTTCCTCGCCTTCTTAATTTGTTGTGGGGTGATGCCGTTCGCTTCATTGTAAGCGAGCTGTTTCTCGCGTCGACGGTTCGTTTCATCGATCGTAAGCCGCATACTGTCTGTTATTTTATCTGCATACATGATTACTTTCCCGTTTACATTACGGGCAGCACGGCCTGCAGTCTGGGTCAGTGAGCGATGAGAGCGGAGGAATCCTTCTTTATCGGCATCGAGAATAGCGACAAGGGATACTTCCGGAAGGTCAAGACCTTCACGAAGCAGATTGACACCGATGAGTACGTCATAAACGCCTTGTCTCAAGTCATCCATGATCTTCACACGCTCTAATGTATCCACATCGCTATGAATATAATTACATCTCACATTATTGTTGAGAAGGTATTCTGCCAGCTCTTCCGCCATACGTTTCGTAAGTGTCGTGACAAGTACCCGTTCTTCTTTTTCGATACGCAGCTGAATTTCTTCCATCAGGTCGTCAATTTGATTGAGACTCGGGCGTACTTCAATAACTGGATCAAGCAGACCGGTAGGGCGGATCACTTGTTCTACAACGATCCCTTCCGATTGTATCAGCTCATATTCTGCCGGGGTAGCACTGACGTAAATCACTTGCTTGGTCATCTCCTCAAATTCTTCAAATTTCAGAGGGCGGTTGTCCATTGCGGCAGGCAGTCGGAACCCATATTCTACCAGATTGATTTTACGGGCACGGTCGCCTCCATACATGGCGCGAACCTGCGGCACGCTTACATGACTTTCGTCAATAACCAGCAAAAAGTCATCCGGGAAGAAATCGAGAAGGCAATAAGGACGGGTGCCGGCAGCGCGACCGTCGAAATAACGGGAATAATTCTCGATGCCGGAACAGTGCCCTAATTCCCGGATCATTTCCATGTCATATGTAACTCGCTCGTACAATCGTTTCGCTTCATATTCTTTGCCGATAGATTCGAAGAACGCTACTTGTTTGGTCAAGTCGTCCTCTATTTCGTGGATGGCACGAAGAGTGGCTTCCTTGGTGGTCATAAATAAGTTGGCGGGATAGATCTTATAGGCTTCGAAAGGAGCGGTAGTCACCCCGGTAATCGGGTCCACTTCTTCTATACCATCAATCTCGTCTCCCCAGAAAGTGACACGAAGCAGAGTGTCCGAGTATGCAAGGAAAATGTCGACCGTATCTCCTTTAACGCGGAAATTGCCACGATTCAAATCGATATCATTACGGACATACAGGCTGTCCACAAGACGACGCAGAAAAACATTACGGTCAAGCATCCGTCCCCGTTCAATTTCGATTACATTTTTATAGAAATCCGACGGGTTTCCCATACCGTAAATACAGGAGACTGAGGAAACGACTACCACATCTTTCCGGCCTGAAAGCAGGGAGGAGGTAGCGGCGAGACGTAACTTGTCAATCTCGTCATTGATGGCGAGATCCTTTTCTATATAGGTATCTGAATTTGGCAGATAGGCTTCCGGCTGATAGTAGTCATAATATGAAACGTAATATTCTACGGCGTTATTGGGGAAAAATCCCTTGAACTCGCTGTATAGCTGCGCAGCCAATGTCTTGTTGTGGCTTAAGATCAACGTAGGCTTGTTGATGTTGGCGATCACATTGGCGATGGTGAACGTTTTTCCCGATCCGGTAACCCCCAATAAAGTCTGTGCGGGAACTCCTTGAAGTACCCCCTCAGTAAGCTGGGCGATCGCTTCCGGTTGATCCCCGGTAGGTTTGTAAGCTGATGTTAGTTCAAAATTCATAGTTAAATCCTAAAAAGTGGAGCAATATTCGGCAAAATAATTGAGATAACAAATCATTTTTCCAAATAAATCCTTTACTTTGCAACATATTAATATCATGAAACAGATTCATACAACTAATAATACCAAGAGAACATGATTTGGAATGAGACCATTGAGTGTATGGACCGCGAAAGTCTTCGCAAGATTCAAAGCATACGACTCAAGAAAATTGTGGATTACGTTTATCACAACACGCCTTTTTACCGGAAGAAAATGCAGGAAATGGGTATCACCCCCGATGATATCAATACGATTGACGATATCGTGAAACTGCCGTTTACCACGAAACATGATTTAAGAGATAATTATCCTTTCGGACTTTGTGCCGTGCCGATGAGTCAGATCGTGCGTATTCATGCCTCTTCCGGAACGACCGGAAAGCCGACGGTAGTGGGATATACCCGCAAAGACCTTGCTTCGTGGGCAGAATGTATATCGCGTGCTTTTACTGCTTATGGAGCAGGACGCTCAGATATATTCCAGGTTTCCTATGGTTACGGACTTTTTACCGGTGGCCTGGGAGCACACGCCGGAGCTGAGAATATCGGTGCCTCTGTGATTCCGATGTCCAGTGGCAATACAGAAAAGCAGATTACATTGATGCATGATTTTGGATCAACGGTTCTTTGCTGTACTCCTTCGTATGCACTTTATCTGGCGGATGCCATTAAAGATTCCGGTTATCCGCGGGAGGAATTCCAACTGAAAGTGGGAGCCTTGGGTGCGGAGCCTTGGACGGAGAATATGCGTCATGAAATCGAAGAAAAACTCGGTATTAAAGCATACGATATCTACGGACTGAGTGAAATAGCCGGACCGGGTGTCGGTTACGAATGTGAATGTCAGCATGGTACGCACTTGAATGAGGATCATTATTTCCCTGAAATTATTGATCCGAATACATTGCAGCCGGTAGAACCCGGACAGACGGGCGAACTGGTATTTACGCACCTGACGAAGGAGGGAATGCCATTGCTTCGTTATCGTACGCGTGACTTGACGGCCTTGCATTATGATAAATGCTCCTGCGGACGTACATTGGTTCGTATGGACCGCATCCTGGGACGTAGTGACGATATGCTGATTATCCGTGGTGTCAATGTATTCCCGACTCAGATCGAGTCCGTCATTCTTGAGATGGAAGAATTCGAACCACATTATTTGTTGATAGTGGGTCGTGAAAACAATACCGATACGATGGAACTTCAGGTAGAAGTGCGCCCGGATTTCTATTCGGATGAGATTAACCGCATGCTAGCGTTGAAGAAGAAACTGGCAAGCCGTCTCCAAAGCGTACTTGGACTGGGAGTCAATGTGAAACTGGTAGAACCGCGTAGCATTGAACGCAGCGTGGGCAAAGCTAAACGAGTGATTGATAACAGAAAAATTTAAAATAGGTAATAGGTAATAAGTATTAGGTATTATCGTAGCTGCAACATAGAATCCATGTGGCTATTACCTATTACCTAATATTTAATACTTAATACTTATTACTTAATACCTAATACTTAAAACTTTACGATAATGGTAGCAAAACAACTTTCTATCTTTTTGGAAAACAAGTCCGGCCGTTTGACGGAAGTGACTGAAGTGCTGGCAAAAGAGAACATCAATCTTTCTGCCTTGTGCATCGCCGAAAATGCTGATTTTGGCATTTTGCGTGGAATTGTATCCGATCCGGATAAAGCATATAAAGCATTGAAAGATAATCATTTTGCCGTGAATATAACAGATGTGGTCGGCATTAGCTGTCCGAATGTGCCGGGAGCTTTGGCAAAAGTGCTGGGATTCTTGTCGGCAGAAGGAGTCTTTATTGAGTATATGTATTCGTTTGCCAATAATAACGTGGCAAACGTCGTGATTCGTCCTAGTAATATGGATAAATGTATTGAAGTACTGAAAGAAAAGAAAGTCGACCTGTTGGCGGCAAGTGATTTGTACAAGCTGTAACCGGACGGCGGACCATAAGCGAACGGTGAACGAAGAACGGTAGCGCTGGTATACCAATGACATAGCGCGCTTGTTGATCGTTCACCGTTTATTATTGACTGTTTATAGCTTCCAGTTCGACGTCGTTTTTTCTCTTTTCGTCGATGTTTAACGCCTTTTATGTATTAAAAAACATAGATTAATTGGTTAATTCCCCGCGAATAAGTAACTTTGCGCAATATTTTTTAAAAGGATGAAGAAAAATATCATTATAACTTTGCTCGCAGCAGCCTCTCTGACATCGTGTGGAGAGTACAATAAGTTGCTGAAAAGTACCGATTACGAATACAAGTACGAGGCCGCCAAAAACTATTTTGCTAAAGGGCAGTATAACCGCTCAGCTACCTTGCTGAACGAATTGATTACAATCCTTAAGGGAACCGATAAAGCGGAGGAGTCTCTGTATATGTTGGGTATGAGTTACTATAATCAGAAAGATTATCAGACAGCTGCCCAGACGTTTATCACCTATTTCAACACTTATCCTCGTGGTACTTTCACTGAACTGGCACGTTTCCATGCAGGTAAATCCCTGTTCCTGGATACTCCGGAACCACGTTTGGATCAATCAAGTACCTATCAGGCTATCCAGCAATTGCAGATGTTTATGGAATATTTCCCGAACAGTACCAAGAAGCAGGAAGCACAAGATATGATTTTTGCTTTGCAGGATAAACTGGTGTTGAAAGAACTCTATTCTGCAAAGTTGTATTATAATCTGGGTAACTATCTGGGTAATAACTATGAGTCCTGTGTAATTACAGCTCAGAATGCTCTGAAAGATTATCCTTATACAGATTATCGCGAAGAACTTTCCATATTGATTCTGCGTGCCAGACATGAAATGGCTATTTATAGTGTAGAAGACAAGAAGATGGATCGTTACCGTGAAACGATAGATGAATATTATGCTTTCAAGAACGAGTTTCCGGAAAGTAAATACCTGAAAGAGGCTGAAAAAATATTCAATGAATCACAGAAAGTAATTAAAGACTAAATTTAAATAGATTTATGGACTACAAAAAAACGAACGCTCCCGCTACGACGGTAACCCGTGACATGATGGAACTCTGTGCTGACACAGGGAATGTTTATGAAACTGTTGCCATTATTGGTAAGCGTGCTAACCAGATTAGTGTGGAAATTAAAAACGATCTTTCTAAGAAATTAGCAGAGTTTGCTTCTTACAACGATAATTTGGAAGAAGTATTCGAAAATAGAGAACAGATCGAAATTTCTCGTTATTATGAGAAATTGCCGAAACCTGACTTGATTGCTACACAGGAATACATCGAAGGGAAAATTTATTATAGAAATCCGGCTAAGGAGAAAGAAAAACTTCAGTAATTTATTTTCTAACGAAAGAATTGATAGTCAAGTAGTAAGCGGGAAGCATTTTCCTATTCCTTATTGCTTGGCTATTATTGTTTAACTTAACTACTATAGAATACTTATGATTCAGCGAATTCAAAGTTTTTACTTATTGATTGTAACAGGGTTGCTGATTACAGCAATGTGTTTACCGATGGGATATTTTATTGACACTACAGGAGAACATCCTTTTAAAGCACTGGGGATAGACGTGAATGGAATTTTCCAGTCTACTTGGGGGATATTTGGTATTCTGATGCTGAGCGCTCTGGTAGCTTTTGCGACTATTTTTCTGTATAAGAACCGAATGTTGCAGATTCGTATGTCAATCTTCAATAGTTTGTTGCTGGTGGGCTATTATATTGCCTTCATTGCTTTTTATTTTGCATTGAAGAGCGATGCCAATCTGTTCCGTATTGGTTGGGCGCTTTGCTTACCATTGGTGTCTATCGTTTTGAATGTGCTGGCTATTCGTGCTATCGGACGTGACGAGGTGATGGTAAAGGCTGCAGACAGACTTCGATAAGAATGCGGGAAGCTCTCGCATTGGGAGTTCCTGATAGAATAAAACAGGCGCGAATTTCGCAGACTCACGGAAATATAAACCGTAGGTTCGAGCGAGATTCGCGCCTGATCTTTTTGGGTACTGCTTCTTATTTCTTTAAATCGAATAGATAAGTAAGCTTCACTGTAATTGTGCCATGAGCCGCACGGGAGAAATAGTCTTTCTTCGTTGTGCTGTAAAAGTCTGACAGAGCAAAATAATAGCGTCCTTCGAGCAGAAAACTACCGGCTTTCTTTGTTCTGAATTCTATTCCGCCGCCTCCGGCTATACCATAATCGAATTTGTTCTGGATTTTATCCCCGTAAACAGCTTTTTGTGTGTTTGTCAGGGTGTTCATGTCTATATTCTCCATGCTTTCAGATTCACCGATCAGAAGGCCGATCTGAGGACCTGCATTGATAAAGAACTGCAGTCCTTTTTCATTGCCGAAAGCCAAGTGGGCGAGGAAGGGAATGTCGAGATAGGTCATCTTTCGGGTGTACTTGCGGGTAGGATCTTCTACGGTCTGCCCATTTTCATCCATGATTTCGAATAACTCATCCCAGCCGCGCTGTGAGATATTTAACTCTACTTGCGCACCACAGATCATTGCAAAATACTTTTCGGAAATGTAGCGTGCCGTCAAACCTCCGGTAATACCCATCAATGAGTTCTGTTTGATTTTAGGAGTGAATGAAGCACTGTTTAAGTTGACACCTCCATTAAATCCGACAGAAAAGTTCTGGCGTGGTTCGCCAATCTGTGCGGTGGCAGGAAGCGCAAATCCCATCATCAGGGAAGCGGCAATCAGAAGTGATTTTATCTTTGTCATTTTCGTGTTATTCGAAGTCAAGTTTTACTAATTCAAAATTCTTCGTGAAGCGGATAAAGAATACTTTCTTATTAATGAATCCTCCCCAGTTGTTGACACGTTCGAATTTGAATCCTGTCTGTATCGGAGTCAGATTCATTTTCGGCAAATTGTTTTCCAGTTCCGAGCCATAGCGTGACAAGCCTTTCAGGAAGAAGAAGCCTGTGTCGAAACCAAGCATTCCGTAGCTTGGAAATTTACTCACCAAGTCCTTGCTATACCATTTGTGATAATTGTTGGTGAACTGTATGGCAGCCGGAAACAATGTATTTGTGTAGAACGATGAATAGAAATAGGTATCCAGTTCAAAGAAACTTTCCAGGTGATCCCGGGTATATGTCTGCCATTCGGGATAACCGAACAGATGAATATTCTGCTCTGGAGTATCTCTGACCAGTAGAATCAGTTGAGGAAGAACCTTGATTAACATGACATTTTTGCCGGAAGTCGGAATGAAAATATTGTCTTTGTCAGAGCGGAGAGCTTCCTTCAGCATATCCTTGGTTGCGTTCTCATTGACGGTTTTCATTGATATTCCCTTGCTCTTCAGCTCTTGTTTCATGCCGCTGATAAACTCGGCTTTTTCTTTATCTTCGCTGGTTGGCTCAATAAAGATAACATGAGCATTGGGGAATTGACGGGTAAAGTGTTCGTATACTTCCGAATATAAATAGGATTGCGGGGTATTAATCTGGTAGATGGCAGGATTATTAAATACTTCTTCCCCTTTTGAAGAGAAAGGAATCACCAGTCGTATATCATTCTTTTCTGCAAAAGTAGATAAAGGTTTGATCTGTTGCTGGTGCATCGGACCGAAAATGACATTCATGTTCTTCATCTCATTTTTCGCCAGAATAGTATTTAATGTAGAAACATCTTTTCCACAGTCATATACATACAGATCAATAGAAGTACCTGTACGTTTCAGACTGTCTACCGCCATCAGGAAACCTTCGTAGTATTCCACCATACGTTTGTTTTCCAGAAAAGGCAATAGCAGGGCCGCTTTGATAGTAGAGATTGCCTGAGGGGCTTCTTTGCTCTTGCGGAAAAGCTCATTGTTACTGGGGGGGATAGCGTACGGATCCTCTTTGGGAGTCGTCGGTTGCATGGTGGTTGCACTGGGATAGGGGATACAGAGGTATTGTCCCTTTTTCATTCCCTTTTTCAGTTCGGGATTGGCTGCAATCAATTCCTGTTCGCTGATTCCATATTCGCGGCTTACACTGAATACGGTTTCTTTGCGTTTTACCTTATGCATATCTTTGCATCTGGATTGTACAGGCCCCTGTATAGCAGGTTTTTCAGCCGGTGCTTGTGCAGTTTCCGTTTCCTGCTCTTGTTCCAACGGAATGAGGATAACCTGACCGATACGGAAGTTTTCGGCGCTTAATCCCGGATTGGCTTCACAAATGGCTTTTGCAGATACATTATAAATGGTAGTCAGTTTGTATAAAGTTTCTCCGGCTTGAATCGTATGGAATGTTTCCCCTTTTTGGCTTTCTTTTCCTTTAGGGATTTTTATAGCTTGCCCGGCATAAATTTTCTCATCACATCCGGGATTCAGACGTATGATGTCGTTTGTTGTGACATTATACATCTTGGCAATGGAGTATAAACTCTGTCCTTTTTCGATGGTATGCAAGAAATAAGATTGGTTCTCTTGTGCATAACTAATAGCGTATGAGGCGCTTATAAAAAGCAAAAATAAGAATATTCGGCTTATCGGTTTCATCAATTTATAACTATTGGTTCTTGAAATCAAGGAACAAAGGTACGAATAATGCCCTATATCTTCATAAGATTTGAGTTAAGAAAATAATATTGTGCTTTTTTAGGAGCATATTTCGGGCGGAAACATTAATTTTGTACCGTTTATGAAGGATATGAATATGCAAGAAACAGAATATATTAATGTGTATGGTGCCCGTGTGCACAATTTGAAAGATATTGATGCTGAAATTCCCCGTAACAGTTTGACAGTGATTACCGGATTGAGTGGTAGTGGTAAATCTTCCTTGGCTTTCGATACGATATTTGCCGAGGGACAGCGCCGCTATATCGAGACTTTTTCGGCCTATGCCCGCAACTTTTTGGGGAATCTGGAACGTCCGGATGTCGATAAAATAACAGGGCTGAGTCCGGTTATCTCTATCGAACAGAAAACTACGAATAAAAATCCCCGTTCTACCGTGGGAACAACGACGGAAATATACGATTATCTTCGTCTGCTCTATGCCCGTGCAGGTATTGCTTATTCGTACCTGTCAGGAGAGGAGATGGTGAAATATACGGAAGAACAGATTCTGGATTTAATCCTGAAAGATTATAAAGGAAAGAAAATATACTTGCTCGCACCCTTGGTTCGTTCGCGTAAGGGACATTACAAAGAACTCTTCGAACAGGTGCGAAAGAAAGGATATCTCTATGTACGGATAGACGGCGAACTGCGTGAAGTGACGCACGGCATGAAACTCGACCGTTACAAGAATCATGATATTGAGGTAGTCATTGATAAACTGATAGTAGCCGAGAAAGATGATAAACGCCTGAAACAGAGCGTGGCAACTGCTATGCGCCAAGGTGATGGTTTATTGATGATTCTTGATGCGCAGACAGAAAGTGTCCGTCATTACAGTAAACGCCTGATGTGTCCGGTTACCGGACTGTCTTATCGGGAACCGGCTCCTCATAACTTCTCATTCAACTCTCCGCAGGGAGCGTGCCCGAAATGTAAAGGATTAGGCGTGGTCAATCAGATTGATGTCGATAAAGTGATTCCCGACCGTGAACTTTCCATCTATGAAGGAGCGATAGCACCTTTGGGAAAATACAAGAATGCCATGATTTTCTGGCAGATCGGTGCTTTGCTGGAGAAGTATGAAGCTACTTTAAAAACTCCGGTGAAGGAATTGTCGGATGATGCGGTTGAAGAAATATTATATGGTTCGGATGACCGGATCAAGATCAAGAGTTCGCTGATAGGAACTTCTTCTGATTACTTTGTAACCTATGAAGGAGTCGTAAAATATATCCAGATGCTTCAGGAAAAGGATGCTTCTGCTACCGCGCAGAAGTGGGCGGAGCAGTTTGCCCGTACCACTGTTTGTCCGGAATGTAAAGGTGCCCGGTTGAATAAAGAAGCATTGCACTTCCGTATTCATGACAAGAACATCAATGACTTGGCCAATATGGACATCAATGAGCTATATGACTGGTTGATGAACGTAGATCAATTTCTGTCCGATAAACAAAAGAAAATCGCAGCCGAGATTCTGAAAGAAATTCGTACGCGTTTGAAATTCTTGTTGGATGTAGGATTGGATTATTTGGCATTGAACCGTAGCTCGGTCAGCCTGTCCGGTGGTGAAAGTCAGCGTATTCGTCTGGCTACACAGATCGGCTCGCAATTGGTGAATGTGCTTTATATTCTGGATGAACCGAGTATCGGGTTGCACCAGCGTGACAATCTGCGTTTGATCCGCTCGTTGAAAGAGCTTCGTGATATGGGAAACTCGGTTATCGTTGTTGAACACGATAAAGATATGATGCTGGCTGCCGATTATGTGATTGATATGGGGCCTAAAGCCGGTCGTCTGGGTGGGGAGGTAGTCTTCTCGGGAACCCCGTCAGAAATGCTTCAAACCGAAACGATGACTTCGCAGTATCTGAACGGAGAGATGAAAATAGAAGTACCCGCCAAGCGAAGAAAAGGAAATGGAAAATCTATCTGGCTGAAAGGAGCGAAGGGAAATAATCTGAAAAATGTAGATGTTGAATTTCCATTAGGGAAGTTGATTTGTGTGACCGGAGTATCCGGAAGTGGTAAATCGACGTTGATTAATGAGACTTTGCAGCCGATTCTTTCACAGAAATTCTATCGTTCTTTGCAAGATCCTCTGGAATACGATTCTATTGAAGGACTGGAAAACATAGATAAGGTAGTGGACGTGGATCAATCTCCGATTGGTCGTACCCCCCGTTCCAATCCGGCCACTTATACAGGTGTATTTTCCGATATCCGTAACTTGTTCGTAAGCCTTCCGGAAGCTAAGATTCGCGGTTACAAGCCCGGACGCTTCTCTTTTAATGTATCGGGCGGTCGTTGTGAAGCCTGTACCGGAAATGGATACAAGACAATTGAAATGAACTTCTTGCCGGATGTGTATGTGCCTTGTGAGGTTTGCCACGGCAAGCGGTATAATCGCGAAACGCTTGAAGTACGTTTCAAGGGAAAGTCTATTGCTGATGTGCTTGATATGACTATAAACCGTGCTGTCGAATTCTTTGAGAATGTGCCGCAGATTCTGAATAAGATAAAAGTCTTGCAGGATGTCGGTTTGGGCTATATTAAATTAGGGCAGTCATCTACTACCCTTTCCGGTGGAGAGAGCCAGCGTGTGAAACTAGCAACAGAATTGTCCAAGCGAGATACCGGTAAAACACTTTACATTCTCGATGAACCGACTACCGGACTTCACTTTGAGGATATCCGTGTATTGATGGGGGTACTTAATAAGCTGGTGGACAAAGGTAATACCGTCATTGTAATCGAACATAACCTGGACGTTATCAAGATGGCGGATTATATCATAGACATGGGACCTGAAGGTGGTAAGGGCGGGGGAGTACTCCTTAGCTACGGAACACCGGAAGAGGTTGCGAAGAGCCAGAAAGGTTATACTCCTAAGTTTCTTCGCGAGGAATTAGGACTTTAATATTGAAGTATAAGTGTCGGCTTACTAAAAAGAAACAACAAGATGAAAATCAATAAAACGAATGCGGCGCGTCTGCTGGATAAAGCTAAAATAGCTTATGAACTGATTCCTTATGAAGTTGACGAAAACGATCTGAGTGCCATTCATGTAGCTGCCAGCTTAGGCGAGAATATAGAACAGGTATTTAAGACACTGGTTCTTCACGGTGACAAAAGCGGTTATTTTGTTTGCGTCATTCCGGGTGAGCACGAAGTCGATCTGAAGCTGGCAGCAAAGGCTTCCGGCAATAAAAAGTGTGATCTGATACCGGTGAAAGAACTTCTTCCGCTGACGGGATATATCCGGGGCGGCTGTTCGCCTATTGGCATGAAGAAACATTTTCCTACTTATATTCATGAAACCTGCCGGCAATTTCCGTATATTTATGTAAGTGCCGGTGTACGGGGGCTGCAGATAAAGCTTGCGCCGGGTGATTTAATCCGCGAATCGAGGGCAGAAATTTGCCGTTTATTTGAGGAATAAATCCAAAAAAGTATATATTTGCAGAATATATGTCATTAGAAAAATTATCAATCATTAATTAATAAATTTATATCTATGTTTGACAAACACCCTAAAGGACTGATAGCAGCCGCTTTAGCCAATCTAGGTGAACGCTTTGGCTTCTATACAATGATGGCGATCCTCGTGCTTTTCTTGCAAGCTAAGTTTGGAATGAATGGAAAAGAAGCGGGATTTATTTATTCAACTTTCTATTTTTCCATTTACATTCTTGCTTTGGTTGGAGGTATTATCGCCGATAAGACACGAAACTACAAAGGAACTATTTTCACGGGAATTGTGCTGATGGCAGTGGGATACTTGTTGTTAGCTATTCCATCCAAGACTCCGGTAGACAATCAGACCTTTTATCTGGTCATTACTTGCGCCAGCTTGTTTGTGATTGCATTTGGTAATGGATTATTTAAAGGAAATCTGCAAGCTCTGGTAGGGCAGATGTACGATAATCCTCAATATGCCAGCATGCGTGACTCCGGTTTCTCCTTGTTTTATATGTTCATTAATATCGGTGCAATCTTTGCTCCGTTTGCAGCGGTAGGTGTACGTAACTGGTGGTTGTCTACTTTCGGTTATAATTACGATGCTGATCTTCCTGCATTATGTCACGGTCATTTGGCTGGTACTTTGTCGCCCGAAGCTACTGAAACTTATCATACGTTGGTAGAGAAAGCTTCCAACGCTCCGGTACAGGATTATACAGCTTTTGCATCCGATTACCTGAACGTCTTTACTACAGGTTTCCATTATGCATTTGGAGTGGCTATCATTGCTATGGTCATTTCTTTGACTATCTATTTGCTGAATAAGAGAAACTTCCCCGATCCCAGCAAGAAAGCCGTTGCGTCTTCAGCATCTTCGGCTACTGTAGAAATGAGTATTCAGGAAGTGAAACAACGTATGTATGCCCTGTTCGCAGTGTTCGGAGTTGTTATCTTCTTCTGGTTCTCTTTCCATCAGAATGGTTTGACTTTGACATACTTTGCAAAGGAATACACTGACCTTAACTTGTTTGGTATGCCTATTTCCGCTGAGTTGTTCCAGTCGTTGAATCCGTTCTTTGTTGTTTTCCTGACTCCTGTGATTATGGCAATCTTTGCCAGCCAGCGCAGACGTGGAAAAGAGCCTTCTACTCCTAAGAAGATTGCAATTGGTATGGGTATTGCCGCATTGGCCTTTATCGTAATGGCTGTCGGTTCTTATTTTGCCAATCTGCCTTTGCACAAGGACATTATCGCTGTAGGAACTTCACCGGTGAAAGTGACTCCGTTCTTGTTGATGCTGACTTATCTGATTTTGACGGTAGCTGAATTGTATATTTCTCCATTGGGAATTTCATTTGTGTCTAAAGTAGCTCCTCCGAAATACCAGGGTATTATGCAGGGAGGCTGGTTAGGTGCGACTGCACTTGGCAATCAGCTGTTGGTGATCGGTGCTATTTTGTATGAATCCATTCCTATCTGGATGACATGGACAGTATTTGTGGTAGCTTGTACTATTTCAATGTTTACCATGATCTTCATGCTGAAATGGCTGGAACGCGTAGCGAAATAAGCCCGCTTGGTAATAAATAAACGAATGCCCCGGAACATTGATTGAATAACAATCCGTTCCGGGGCATTTTGTATATGGTTACCTTACTTTTCAGATATCCAGTCCCATGATATAATCATTCATATAGTACCCGTTGCCAATCGGAAAATCCCCTTCCCGCAATTTTCTCATACCCATCCGTTCATAGAACAGCAAAGCCTTGTTGTTACGGTTCACGTTAAGCTCCATTAAGCAAGGTTCCGGATGCACCTCCTTGATATATCTGACAGCCTCTCTGAATAAAAAACTACCGCAGTGTGCGCCTTGAAAATGGGGGAGGACATAGATTTTCTGCAGATGGAATACATTCTCTTCCTGTTGCTGTACGGAGACATAGCCACAGGGCTCATCCCCTTCATACGCAATAAAATAAACATGACCTTCTTCTTCCATTTGTTTCCGGATATTTTCGGGAGAGTACATCCAGTCCATCATATAGTCCAGTTGTTCGGGAGATAAGATCTCTTGGTAAGTGGCGGGAAATACTTCACCGGCCATTTGGTTGATCAGACCGCAATCATCTATCCCTGCTTTTCGAATAGTAAACATACGTATTTTCTTTTTTGTGGTTTTATGAGCTGCAAATATAGCTATTATTTCTTTTTATAATAAGGAGAAAACTTCTTAATGAATTAATTATTATTAAATTATAGTACTTTGCAATGCAAGGTACTAAAGTAATGCATATATTTGTCCTGTCAAAAAGAAAAATAACAATGAATGTAGACAATGTAAAATCTCAGATGAGAAAAGGCATGTTAGAGTATTGCATCATGCTTTTACTGCACAAAGAGCCGGCTTATGCTTCTGATATTATTCAGAAGTTGAAAGAGGCGCAGCTGATTGTGGTGGAAGGTACCTTATATCCATTGCTGACACGTTTGAAGAATGACGATTTGTTGAGTTATGAATGGGTAGAATCCACGCAGGGACCTCCTCGCAAGTATTATAAGCTCACAGAAAAAGGAGAGGCCTTTTTAGGCGAGCTTGAGATATCCTGGAAGGAACTGAACGAAACCGTGAATCATATTGCTAGTAGATAATTCGATAAAGAAGAAATAATAATGAAAAAAACATTGACTGTAAATTTGGGAGGAACTGTCTATCATATAGATGATGATGCCTACCGCTTGCTGGACGACTATCTGGCCAACCTGAAACATTTTTTTCGCAAACAGGAGGGGGCGGAAGAGATTGTGGATGATATCGAGATTCGTATTGCCGAGCTGTTTGCCGAGAAAGTGTCCGCAGGGAAGCAAGTCATTACCATTGCCGATGTGGAAGAAATAATTGCCCGGGTAGGCAAGCCGGAAGATTTTGGTGTATCTGATGACGAATCCGAACCGCATAAGAAGGAACAGACAGCTTCTTCCGGTCAGGGATATACACGGACCACTACAGCCCGTCGCCTGTTCCGTGATCCGGATAATAAGTTGCTTGGAGGAGTAGCTTCCGGGCTGGCAGCTTATTTTGACTGGGATATCACGCTGGTGCGTATCCTGATGATCGTATTATTGTTTGTTCCCTATTGCCCAATGATTATCCTTTATATTATAGGATGGATTATCATTCCCGAAGCACGTACGGCAGCTGAGAAGCTGAGTATGCGTGGCGAAGCGGTAACTATAGAAAATATAGGCAAAACGGTGACGGACGGATTTGAACGGGTTGCCGACGGGGTCAATAACTTTGTGAACTCGGACAAACCGCGTACCTTTCTGCAGAAAGTAGGAGATGTATTTGTGACGATCGCCGCTATCATTCTTAAGATATTTCTGGTAGCTCTTGTCATCATTTGCTGTCCGGTATTGTTCGTGCTCGCTGTGGTGATAGTAGCTCTTGTGTTTGCGGTGATTGCTGCGCTTGTTGGCGGCGGAGCTCTGCTTTATGAAATGCTTCCGGCTATTGACTGGACGCCCATAGCTACCATATCTCCTGTGATGACATTGCTTGGCACCATTTCAGGAATTGCACTCATTGCCATTCCATTAGGAGCTTTTCTGTACACTATCATGCGTCAGTTGTTCCATTGGTCACCGATGGGGACCGGCTTGAAATGGTCTCTGTTTATCCTATGGGTATTGGGACTGGTCATCGTGATTATCAATTTGTCAGCTCTCGGATGGCAGTTGCCGTTGTATGGACTGCATTGCTTTTAATATAAGATCGTTCTATTAAAAAAGAATAATATTTATTCTTTTTCTGAGAAATGTGCCCCGATAGTGTGTCCGGGGTACATTTTTTGTTTGTCCTTCTTTGTAAATCGAGATTTTTAATTAAGTTTGTGAGGACTTATTCAATAGATAAAGAAAATGGGTGAACATATATGTTTCAGGAGAAACGAACGTTTGGCTACCGTCAATCCTTATTGGAGAGGAAATCCGATGGTACGCGGACGTTTTTTTAACAGGCAGCACCGTTTCCGCCCCGGTATGGGAAGTGTGTTGAAATGGCGGTTGTCCCCCAATCCTCAGCGGAAAGAAAAGAAAACGGTGAAGTGGGACCCGAAAGTCTGTTACCTTCGTTCGCTGGATGCTGTGGTGGGAGATTCTTTAATATGGCTGGGACATAATTCCTTCTTCCTTCAGTTGGCAGGCAAAAGAATCATGTTCGATCCGGTTTTCGGAAACATCCCTTTTGTGAAAAGACAGAGTGAGTTTCCTGCCAATCCCGACATTTTTACAGAAATTGATTACCTGCTTATCAGTCATGACCATTTTGACCATCTGGACAAGCAAAGTATCACCCGTTTGCTGAATAATAATCCGCAGATGAAATTGTTTTGCGGTTTGGGAACCGGAGAACTGATAAAGAGCTGGTTTCCGGAAATGAGAGTGATCGAGGCCGGCTGGTATCAGCAACTGGAAGATGAGGGGCTGAAAATAACTTTCTTGCCGGCACAGCATTGGAGCAAACGTTCCGTACGTGATGGAGGGCAGCGATTGTGGGGAGCTTTCATGCTGCAGGGGAATGGTGTTTCTCTCTATTATAGCGGAGACACAGGGTATTCTACCCATTTTAGGGAAATCCCGGATCTGTTCGGAGCTCCGGACTATGCCTTGTTGGGTATCGGTGCATATAAACCCCGTTGGTTCATGCGTCCCAATCATATTTCCCCTTATGAATCACTGACTGCCTCCGAAGAGATGCACGCAGGAATAACTATTCCGATGCACTACGGTACATTTGATTTGTCTGATGAACCCTTGCATGATCCGCCTAAAGTATTTGCGGCAGAAGCAAAGAAAAGAAAGATTCGTGTGGAAATCCCTTATTTGGGAGAAATCGTAAAACTAAATAAAAGAAAGTAATTATAAAATAAACTGAGAGATGAAGAAGTTAGAAGTAAAAGACCTGAAAGAAAATTTCTTTGAGGCGATTGGCAAAGAATGGATGTTGGTTACTGCCGGCACCAAAGAGAAATTTAATACAATGACTGCCAGCTGGGGTGGCATTGGCTGGCTTTGGAATAAGCCCATTGCTTTTGTTTTTGTCCGCCCCGAACGATATACGTATGAGTTTATCGAGAAAAGTGATTATCTGACACTTTCTTTTTTGGGCGAAGCAAATAAAAAGATTCATGCGGTCTGTGGCTCAAAGTCCGGTCGTGATACAGATAAGGTGAAAGCAACCGGATTGAAGCCGATCTTCACAGAACAGGGGAATGTGCTTTTCGAACAAGCCCGTCTAAGTCTGGAAGGAAGAAAACTGTATGCGGATAACATTAAACCTGAGTGTTTCCTGGATAAAGAGTCCTTGGAAAAATGGTATGATGATGCTCATGGAGGTTTTCATAAAATGTATATAGTAGAAATCGAAAATATTTGGGAGGGAGATTAATTCTCCCTTTTTTTATTTTTTATCGGTAAAGCTTTGATAAGTGATATAAATATTATACATTTGCCCTAAACTAAACTATTGTAACACAACTAAAACTAAGCGTTATGAAAACAAAAATGTTCTTTCTTGCAGGTATCTGTGCTGCACTCGCAGCTTGTAGTAGTGATAATGAAGATATGTCTCCAAAATCTGTATTATTGAAAGTTGTTTCCTGTGACTTTGTGCAGGAGGATACGGATAAAATAATCCCAGTAGAAGGTGAAGCTTTTGGAGTATGGTCTGCAATAAACGGGGTAAGTACTCCTGCTTTAATTGAATATAAATGGGAAGATGCTGGTAAATACTCTTCATTATTCGTTTTATCTGAAGGAGAAATGCCAAAGGCTGATAATTTAGCGTTGTTAGACATTACTATTCCGACACTTAAAAAAGATGGTACATTTTCTGATACTGGACTCCCGGTTCCTATCTTTATGGGATATACTTGGGAGTATGATGAAGGAGTAAAGACTCCAACGTGTGTTGAATTTACGCTTCCTGAATATTCAAAAGCTAAAGTGTTTGCTCAAAGATCTGGCTATGAATGTAATATGACTTTCTATTTAGTTTTGGAAAATATAAATACAGGAGAAATTTTTAATCTAAAAGGCAGGTGGAAAGGAGTACAGATGATGAATAGAACATTGACTCCTTCTGTGTCAAAAATGGATTGAATGATTTATCAGTGAATGCAGAAGGCTCTGAACTCAATTTGATTTGAGAACAGAGCCTTCATTATTTGTCTTATATCAAAGATTTATTTTGCAGGAGTCTTCAGCCACTTATCCAGCCACTCAAAGAAAGTGCGTTGCCACAAGACACCATTCTGTGGTTTCAGTACCCAGTGGTTCTCGTCCGGATAAATTAGCAACTCTGCAGGTACACCACGCATTACAGCGGCATCAAATGCAGCCATAGCCTGGTTAGCCAAAATACGGAAATCTTTTTCTCCATGAATACAGAGAATCGGGGTATCCCATTTTTCCACGAAGAGGTGAGGGGAGTTGGCGAAAGTACGTTGTGCTATCGGATTCTGTTTTTCCCAGTATGCGCCGCCCATATCCCAGTTGGCAAACCATTTCTCTTCTGTTTCCAGATACTGCATTTCCATATTGAAGATTCCGTCATGAGCGATAAATGCCTTGAAACGTTTGTCGTGATGACCGGCTAACCAATATACGGAGAATCCTCCGAAACTAGCGCCCACACATCCCAGACGATCTTTATCTACATACGATTCTTTTGCCATCTCGTCGATAGCAGTGAAATAGTCTTTCATACACTGACCACCATAATCACCACTGATCTGTTCGTTCCATTCCACTCCGAATCCCGGCAATCCGCGACGGTTCGGGGCTACGATGATATAGTCGTTGGCAGCCATAATCTGGAAGTTCCAGCGATAAGACCAGAACTGGCTTACCGGACTTTGAGGACCACCTTCACAGAACAGCAATGTCGGATATTTCTTGTTCGGATCGAACTGGGGAGGATAGATCACCCATGTCAACATATCCTTTCCATCCGTCGTTTTCATCCAGCGACCTTCTACCTTGCCCATTTCCAGCTGATCATAAATCTCCTTGTTCTCCTGTGTCAGTTGAGTGGCAGAACCATCCAATGCTACCGCATAGATCTCATCACCCATACTCATTGAGTGGCGTTTGGCAATCAGTTTGTCACCGAAAAGTGCTACCCCTTCATAATCATACATACCCGAAGTAATCGCCTTTACAGAATCATTCGTCAGGTCAAGAGAATAAATCTGAGTTTCTCCATGCCACACACCTGTAAAATAGATGGTCTTGGCATCGTTGCCCCAGACAAACGCATCCACATTAGACTCAAATGCTTTGCTGACAAAACGTTTCTCTCCGGTTTCCAGATTCATGATAAACAAACGGTTCAGATCAGCTTCGTATCCATCACGCTCCATGCTTTGCCATGCAATGTACTTGCCATCCGGAGAGTATTGCGGATTGGTGTCATACCCCTTGTTTTCTTCGGTGATATTATCCGTTTTCTTTGTATTCAGATCATACACATAAATATCCGAATTGGTAGAAACAGCATATTCCAGCCCTGTTTTCTTGCGACAGGTATAAGCCACTTTGTCCGAAGTCGTATTCCATGCCAGCTGCTCAATGCCGCCCCAAGGTTTCATCGGACTCTCGTATGGCTCTCCTTTCAGTATATCCACGATATTGGAAATACCGTTACCGTCAAAGTCAGCCACGAAAGGATGCGGAGCAGTTGTCACCCATTCATCCCAGTGCTTATACATCAGGTCAGTGACAATAATACCCGTAGCTTTCGGCAGATCCGGATATTTATCAGCAGTGCTTTCTTTAGTTTTCACTTGCGAGATGAACAGCAGTTTCTTGCCGTCCGGTGAGATAGAATAACCCTCGATGTCACCGTCGTAGTTGGTCAGTTGTTTACGACCGCTACCGTCCGGATTCATTTCGTATAGTTGGCTACTTCCGTTGTCGTTGCTCAGGAAAGCCAGCTTCGTTCCTCCTTTTATCCAGGTCACCTCATTCTCCTGATAAGGAGTGCGGGTGATTTGTCGGTTATCGCTGCCGTCCGCGTTCATGACGAAAACTTCGCGATTACTCTTGTTCTCCGGTACACTGTAGTATGCTACCGTATACGCAATTTTCTTTCCGTCGGGCGATACCGCCAGTCCTCCGATACGTCCCATTGCCCAAAGGGCTTCAGGCGTCATACGCTTCCCTTCGATCTTAATATCGGATTTTTCGATAAGCACCTGATCCGTTTTGCCTGCGTCTTTTGTTCCGCCGCAGGCAGCTAACAACATTGCTGCCGACATCATAAATAGATTTGCTTGTCTCATATTTTATAAAAATGTTTATTTTCTTGCGAAGATAATGAAAAAAGGATTTAAATCTGCTTTTTCTGCCAGTTTCCTTTCTTCATATACCAGTAGCAGAAGAGGAGGATAAAGATTCCATACACACTTTCTGTTGTCCAGGCAAACGCAATGTCCATTTTAAGGTAAAGAATAAAATAAGTAGCGTAAGCTACATAAATTGTCAGTACACAAAGTTCCATGGCCAGTGCCGTGCGTGTGTTACCTGTTCCCGATACCGACTGGAAATACACATTGGCTGGTACCAGCACTACGTAGGCTGCGCATAACACCCATAAAGAAGGGATGGACGCAGCCCTCAAATCGGGCATATCCGTGTATATACGCAGAATCAGGTCGGGAAACAGACAGAAGAATATCAATATCGGCAGTACGAACACATATCCGATACGGATGTGCTGATTGATGGTTCCCCGTACACAATCTTTTTCGCCCGCACCGATAAGGTTGCTGACCAAAGATCCGCAGGTTGCAGCAAAAGCCATGGCGATCATAAACGGGATACCCGACACATTCCGGATAATGTTCGCGATAGCCAATGACCGTTCTCCCAGGTGTTCCACGAACAGGAAGAACATAAACCAGGTAGACAAAGAAACGAAGTTCTGAATCATTGTCCACACGGAGACATTGAGAATCCGCTTCAATGTCCGGCTTTGGAATTTCGGCAGGATATTCAGTGCATACTTCTTGCAGTCGATCCGCTTCCAGGTATAGATGATAAAGAAAATCACCGATACCAGCTCAGCCAGGGATGAACCGATGGCTGCACCGGCAATGCCCAATTGCGGGAAACCGAACTTACCGAAAATCAGGATATAGTTGAATACCACGTTAGAAAGCACCATCACGATGGAGTTCAGCGTCAGCGTCTTGGTCTGTGTCGTACCGACAAAGAAGGCACGGAACATCACTCCGACAAATGAGAAAAAGAACCCGTACACCCGCCAATGAATATAACTTTCCGCTGCATCATAAATGTGAGGGGACGAAATGATATTCTTTAAAATAAATGGCGAGAATACGATGGAAAGTGTAAACAGAATCGCAGCAACCACTACCAGGAAATAAATCCCCTGATAGAAAATCGGTCCGATTTCCTTGTAGTTTCCTTCCCCGTTGCGACGGGCGATCAATATCTGTGCTCCTACGCTGAATCCGAATGCCATCATGAAAATAGCCAGGTAGTAAACCCCGGCGATGGCGGATGCCCCTAATTCAATTTCCCCGACACGTCCAAGAAAGGCCGTGTCCGTCATGCCGATCAGCTGCTCCATAATCAGGCTGATCAGAATAGGGTAGGCGATCGTCCAGATTTGTTTATAAGTATATTTTGTCTTCATATTAAGTTTGTTTTTTAGAGAAAGAAAGCCGGACAAACCCCTTTCGGTTGCCCGGCTTTCTCAGAATATATCTTCGGATAATTTCTTATCGTTTATTCTGTTTTTGCTGCTGTAACTGTTCCTGTTGCTTTTGCATAGCTTCCAGGCGTGCAGCAAATCCGGTCTTTTTCATTTGTTTCGGGTCTTTTTTCTTAGCTTCCAGAATAGCCAGTAATTTTGTTTCGTCTGTAGTTTTACGCAACAAAATCATGGTTCCTACACTAATCAGTGTTGACACGAAATAATAATAGTTCAATCCCGAAGGATAGTCGTTCAGTACGAACAGGAACATAATCGGCATCAGATACATCATCCATTTCATCGCAGCCATTTGCGGTTGTGCTCCTGTATCCTGCATCGTCATTGTATACTTTGTGTTCAAGATGTTGGTTACCGTCATCAGCAAGCAGAACAAGCTGAGATGGTTGCCCAGGAACGGGATATGGAACGGGAATGTGATGAACGCGTCGTAAGTGGACAAGTCGTCCGCCCACAAGAAGCTCTGCTGACGTAACTCGATAGCGCTCGGTACGAACATGAACAATGCCATCAAGATCGGGAACTGCAATAACATTGGCAGACAACCACCCATCGGGCTTACGCCATACTGGCTGTAAAGGCTCATCACCTCCTGCTGTTTCTTCATCGCATCTTCCTGCTTCGGATACTTCTTGTTGATCTCGTCGATTTTCGGTTTCAATACACGCATCTTGGCAGAAGACATGTATGTTTTCCAGGTAGCAGGGTAAACTACTACCTTCACCATGATCGTCAGAATCAACAGTACGATACCCATGCTCAAGCCCCAGCCCGACAGCCAGTCGAATACGTTGATCGTGATAAACTGGTTGATCCAGCGGATTAACGGCCAGCCCAGATATACCAGTCTGTTAAGTTCCCATTTCTCTGTACGTCCTTTGTCCAGTGCCTTCAAGGTCTTGAAGTGGTTCGGGCCAAAGTAGAAGTACATTTCTGTCGGTTGTTTTCCGCTCGGATCGAAGAAGGTACTCATTTCTGCAGAATAATCCTTGATATATCCGCTTCCTTGTTGTTCCATTCTTGACTTCACAGAAACCTTGTTGAAGTCCTGGTCTGCGATGAATACAGAAGAGAAGAACTGGTTTTTGAATGCTACCCAGTCTATCGCTGTATTGCCCAGATCCTTTTCGTCATCCTTGGCAGCCGACAGATTATCTACATTGTCACCTTTTACCTTATAAGTCAGCTCTGAGAGGCGGTTTTCGTAAGTGAATCCCTTTTCCAGCTGGCGTGCACGCTGTGTCCAGTCGATGTCTACATACTCCGTACTGGCCAGTTTGCCTTCCATGCCTGTTGCTTTGATTTCAAAGTTCATCAGGTAGCTGTTCGGTTTCAGCGTATAGATAAAATCGATGTAGCTGGCGTTGTCCGCAGCCAGACGCATAGTTACGCTGCTGTCTGTCTTATTGACAGCTTCGAAGTAATAGTCCTTTGTCTGGATGGCTCCTTGCTTGTTGTAGAAGTTGAAACTCATGGTAGCATCATCACCGTCGAACAGTACGACAGGGTTTGTCTTGTCCTGTCCTTTGTATTCTTTCAGCATAGCCGAATATACCCGTCCGCCTTTCGTAGTGAAAGTGATTTCCGCTACGCTGTTCTGGATGCTTACTTTGGAATCAGTTCCATGCATCGCGTTGAAAAACAGGGCAGAAGAATCTGCTGCCGCCGCTGCACCTTTGTTTTCATTGGCGAGTGCGGCTTCTGTTTTTGCTTTCAGCGCTTCCTGCTGCTGTTGCACCACGGCAATAGAATCGTAGTATTTCTTCTGCGCAGCTATCTGCTCCTCGCTTGGACGGCTCAGATAACTGAATCCTACCAATAATATACCTATTAAAACGAGACCTGTAATGGTGTTTTTATCCATTCCTATTAATTATGAATTATAAATTTTTGAATAATAAATTGTCAATTGCCAACTGTCAATTGTCAATTCTTCTCGTTCTCGATGGCTGCCTTCACGAAAGCCACAAACAACGGATGCGGGTTCAATACCGTACTGCTGTATTCCGGATGGAACTGAGTGCCGATAAACCACTTCAATGTCGGGATCTCAACGATTTCCACCAGATCAGATTCGGGGTTGATACCCACGCATTTCATACCGGCAGCTTCGTATTGAGCCTTATAGTCATTGTTGAACTCATAGCGATGGCGGTGACGTTCCTGAATATGTTCTTCGCCGTAAGCAAGGTATGCTTTTGATCCTTTCTGAAGCACACATTCGTAAGCGCCCAGACGCATCGTACCTCCCATATTGGTGATCGCTTTCTGTTCCTCCATGATGTCGATCACGTTGTGCGGAGTCTTTTCATCCATTTCGCGTGAGTCGGCATCGGCATATCCCAATACGTTGCGGGCAAATTCGATAGCGATACATTGCATACCCAGACAGATACCGAAGGTCGGTATATCATGTGTACGTGTATATTTGATGGCAACGAACTTACCGTCGATACCACGCTGACCGAATCCTGGACCGATCATCACGCCTGCCATGCCTTTCAAGGCTTCGGCTACGTTCTCATCTGTCAGTTTTTCGCTGTTCACAAAGTGAACCTCCACTTTGCGGTCGTTGTAAGTACCTGCCTGTGACAATGCTTCACGGATTGACTTGTAAGCATCCTGCAAGTCATATTTACCTACCAATGCGATGTTGATGGGTTCTTTCGTTTCAGCAGCATGACGGCGTTCCAGGAATTTACGCCACGGACCTAGTCCCGGAGTTTCTCCTACGGGCAGCCCCATCTTTTCAAGGATTGTGCTGTCCAGTCCCTGTGCCTGCATCAGGAGAGGTACTTCATAAATTGTTTCTGCGTCGATAGACTGCACGACAGCCTTGTCATCCACATTACAGAATTGAGCTACTTTTTTGCGGAGTCCGTCGCTCAGCGGGTGTTCGGCACGAAGCACCAATACGTCCGGCTGAATACCTACGCTCTGGAGTTCCTTGACAGAATGCTGTGTCGGTTTGGTTTTCAGCTCTCCGGCAGCGGCAAGATAAGGCACATATGTCAGGTGTACGCAAAGAGCGTTCTTACCCAACTCCCATTTCAACTGGCGGATACTTTCGAGGTAGGGGAGTGATTCGATATCACCTACCGTACCACCGATTTCGGTAATTACAAAATCGAACTTGTATTTGTTACCGAGCAATTTTACGTTCCGTTTGATTTCATCCGTGATATGAGGAATCACCTGGATCGTTTTACCCAGATAGTCTCCGCGACGTTCTTTGTCAATAACACTTTTGTAGATACGTCCCGTAGTGATGTTGTTAGCCTTTGTAGTCTGAATACCCAGGAAACGTTCGTAGTGTCCCAGGTCAAGATCGGCTTCATGGCCGTCTACGGTCACATAGCATTCTCCATGCTCATAAGGATTCAATGTTCCCGGGTCGATGTTGATATACGGGTCAAACTTCTGGATGGTTACATTGTAACCTCTTGCTTGCAGCAATTTACCGATGGAGGATGAGATGATCCCTTTTCCTAAAGAAGAGGCAACACCACCGGTGACGAAAATATACTTTGTTTCTCCCACAGCTATAACTGTTTTAATTATTTTTACTTAGTAGTTTCTTACGAACTTAAAAAGCGCAAAATTATAAAAAAAAGGGGAAGAATGCAGACTTTCCCCTCTACAATTTTATTAAAAAATGCAATTTTGAAAGATTCCTATGTTTTCTAAACAAAATAATGTAGATTTGCACCAAATTAGGAATATTATGAGAAGAGAGTTATTATCATTCGTAGTTTTTACCTCGACTTTATCTTTATCGCTTTCAGCACAGACCGCCACTCAACCTTCTACCGTAGTGGCAAAAGCGAAAATTGTGAAGGCAGACACGCTTTCGTCAGAACTTCAGAAGTATTTAATGCTTAAATTGAATCTGTCCGGAGAAACTCCTAAATTGGACACTGTATCAATCTTATATAATAAGTATATCGGTCAGTTGGACTACCTGAATGACCCGTCTGTACCAGAACGTTATATTCCGTCCGATCCTGACTATTTTCGTCTGTTTACTCCGTTAGCCTATTATTATGCTCCGATGGCGCAGTATTCAAAGGTGGATTGGAAACCGGTACAGTTTGACTCTTTGCCCGACAACTTGAATAAGTTGACAGCGGAACTTCTTCCTTATGATACTTTGGCATATACGAAGTCCGAGCGTGCCAATCAATCGGTCAATAAAGCACTGATGGCTCTTTATCTCAATCATCCGGAACTGGTTGTCACCACGGAAAACCGTATCATGAGCCGTGATGTCTTTCGTAGGGATGTGAAACCGAAGATTTCTCCGAAGGCATCTGTTGTCCATCTTTTCCAGCCGGAAGAAATGAGCAACGATGTGGGCAAGGCAAAAATGAAAATCAGCCGTCCTAACTGGTGGGTTACCGGAGGTAACGGTTCTTTGCAAATCAGCCAGAACCACCTTTCTGAGAACTGGTACAAGGGAGGAGAAAGTAACTTTGCCGGTCTGGCTACCTTGCAGCTTTATGCCAATTACAATGATAATGAGAAAGTCCTTTTCGAAAATCAGTTGGAGGCTAAACTGGGTATGACATCCACACCGTCGGATAAATTCCATGATTACCTGATTAATACCGACCAGTTCCGTCTGTACAATAAGTTAGGATTAAGAGCGTTAAAGAACTGGTACTATACTATTTCTTCCGAGTTTAAGACTCAGTTCTGCCACGGTTACAAAGCCAATAGCGAAGAACTTGTTTCCGCATTCCTGTCTCCGGCGGATTTGGCAGTCAGTATCGGTATGGACTACAAATTGAATAAGCAGAAATTCAATCTTTCTGTTTTTATCGGTCCGCTGACTTATAACTTGCGATATATCGACAATTCGGAAGTAGATGAAACCAAGTTCGGTCTGGAGAAAGGCAAATGCTCTAAAAACGACTTCGGTTCTCAGTTGCAGTCAACGTTCAACTGGAAAATCATTTCGGCTGTTTCGCTGGAATCCCGTCTGAACTATCTGACCAATTACGAATGGGTACGTGTGGAGTGGGAGAATACATTCAACTTTGTTTTGAACCGCTATCTTTCTACTAAACTTTACGTACACGCCCGTTTTGACGACAGTTCAAAACCAACCGTTGAAAATGGCAGCTTTTTCCAGCTGAAGGAATTGCTGAGCTTCGGTATTAACTATAAGTGGTAATTTTTTTAGGCACGGATTACACAGATTTCACGGTTTCAGGAATTGAGTAACTAAAAACCGTGTTAATTCGTGTAATCCGTGCCTTATTTTATCTCTATGTCCTCAACGTTGAAATGATATACCTTCCCGGATTATCAATCTTTCCCCACTTGGTGGTAGACAGCGTGATCCATATCTGCGTCCCCTTCTTTCCGTAATCCGACAGCTTGAGAATAGCTGTAATTTCTTTCTTGTTTGTTACTCCATGTTGTGCCAGGCTGTCCAGAAGTCCTTTGACGTTGTGCGTACTCTTGTTGTAGGCATAACCGGGGATTTCGAGCGAAGGCGAAGCCGTATTGTCTTCTTCCTCTTCTGCTTTTCTTTTCTCTCCTTTACTTTGTCCGGAAATGTCAGCAATTTTGGGTGAAATGTTCTCATTTTCCAGTTTCAATTCACCTTGTACTGACGAATTGTTTGCATCCTTTGTATTATTTTCCTTTTCCTGTTTTTGGGTGTCATTGACCAACAGGTAGGGCAAATCTTCTAACTTTCTTTTCCTGCGGCAGGTAGCATCTATCCAGATGTGCTGAATTTCAAGGGAAGTCAATATCTGAAACTTCTCATAGCTTTCTTTGTCAAAGAATCCTTTGTCAAGCAAAATTTGAATGATTCCGTCTATCTCTTTTCCTTTCAGTTCTCCTCCCAGTTTGCGGGCAAAAATCAACGATTGTTCCTCACCCCATGGGATGTAATATCCTTCTTTGAATATTTTACATAGAAGTTTGCATACAGCTCCATCCACTCTGATGCCATATTTGGCTTCAGCCAGTTCAATGGCATCTCTGTCGAAAAAGTTTACGGTAAGCGGAAAATAGTCTACGCTTAAATAAGTTGTGCTCATATCAGTCTTATTGTTTGTTTTTAAGTTTATACAATTGGTTTCCAATCGAGAAAATTCTCAATCTGAAAGGTTCTCCATCCTTTCTCTTCCATGCACCAGAATATGAAGGTACTGTGTATCTGCTTCATGTCATAAGAGTGGTGAAAGTCTTTGGAATAAGAAATGAGAGTTCCTGTAACTAACTGAAAACTACCGTTCTGTCTATAATATGCGATGATGGCATGGCCATATTGCATGTAGTCTGCCAGTGATTTCACTTTTTCGGCTATTCGTTCTGCGATCGTTTCCGAATAACCTTTCTCTGATACGATACGTTTTTTCCATACTTCTGTTAATCGATCTCTTTCTTCTTCTGTTTTGTTAGTGGCTATCAGCCGTTTTTCTTTTGTCATTACATTATAAATTTGTTAGTAAAATAGTTATATTTAAAGAAAAGGCGGAACTATCTGTAGGATGCTTACACTATCGTGCGATGATAGTTACACTATCCTGCCGGGATAGTGACACTATCTTGCTGTTATAGTGACACTATAATTTCTGCAGGATAATTCGTTCATTTCTTTATCTAAAAAACGGGGGCAAAAGTATAAGTTGTATTTTTTCGCTCCAATTATTCTTGCTATTTTCTACTGTGATACTTTGATTTGTATTGTTCTTTCTCTTCTTTTTCGTGCTTCGAAATTATTCCGATTCCTTTGCTTAAACTGCTAATTTCGCTGAGTATACTCCTGAATTTCATTAATCTATATCCATGATGTGTGTTTACGTAAAAGATTCTCCAGTCTGCAATGTACTTGGCTAGTCCTGTTAAAGATTTTACGTAGGAATTAAACTCGTCATCTTCGTAATAAGTGCGAAGACAGGCAATGAAATAGTGTTTTTTTTCGCCTGTGATGCCATTTCTTTTTCTAACCTCATCGATGTCAATAATTTCGTCATCATCCTGATAATCAGTTTCAAGACTTCTCTTCTTTTGTGTGCCAGTTGCATTTTTCAGGCATTTTTTTGTCGTTGTCATTTCTTTTGATTTAAATAAAATTAATAAATGGCATTAAGATGGAAATTCCAAATTTTCGCCCTATAATTGTATATAAAATAACTAGTGATGCAAATAATGAATAAAAATGGATTTAGCCGATGTGGGGAACTATACATCGGCCTTTTACGAAAAGAAGGTCGTTTTTCTACGGCACATGTCTATCAAAATGCTCTTTTCTCTTTTAATAAATTTTGTGGTAATGCCAGTGTATCTTTCAGGCAAGTCACTCGTGACCGATTGCGTCGTTACGGGGAACATCTGTATGATTCGGGCTTAAAACCGAATACGGTATCAACGTATATGCGTATGCTTCGCAGTATCTATAACCGTGGGGTAGAGTTGGGTAGTGCGCCCTATGTACATGGTCTGTTCCGTGATGTGTATACAGGAGTGGATATCCGTCAGAAAAGGGCTCTTCCGGTGAGTGAACTCCGACGGCTTCTTTACGAAGATCCCAAGACGGATTGTTTGCGGCGCACACAATCGATTGCTGCTTTGATGTTTCAATTCTGTGGGATGTCTTTTGCCGATTTGGCTCATTTGGAAAAGTCGGCTTTAGATTGTAATGTGCTCCGATATAATCGAATTAAAACCAGAACTCCAATGAGTGTGGAAGTTTTGGATACAGCTAAGGAAATGATGAATCAGCTTCGCAATTCCCAGTCATCGCGTCCGGGTTGCCCCGATTACCTTTTCAGTATCCTTTCCGGTGATAAGAAACGTAAGGATGAACGTGCTTATCGTGAATATCAGTCTGCACTTCGCCGGTTTAATAATCATTTGAAAAGTTTGGCGAGGGCTTTGCACCTGACCTCTCCGGTAACTTCTTACACGATTCGCCATTCTTGGGCAACTACTGCCAAGTTCCGTGGAGTTCCAATTGAAATGATCAGTGAATCTTTAGGGCATAAGTCTATAAAGACGACACAAATTTATCTGAAGGGGTTTGAGTTGAAAGAGCGTACAGAGGTAAATCGTAAGAATTTGCATTACGTGAAGACTTGCCCTTTAGGTCGAATTTGAATGGTTAAAAATTTGATAATCAGCATTGATGCTGGTGTGTTACTTCTTAGGTAACGGATTTAAATTTGACGCAAAGATAGACAAAAACACATGTATTAAACAAATAAAAACCTACTTTTTTTCGATTTAACCCTGAATTTGAAAAAAAATGTATCTGAACATGAAAAAGGCCTATTTTCATGCTTAGGAATTTATATGCCCAATTTTCCTAAGAATCTCTACTTTCTCTAAAGCCAAGATACTCTCAACCCTCATTAGACGGTACTTTTCGACTTTTTCCTCCCGATTTATTATGAAGTGTACTTTTCCGTTACCTAAGAAGTAACGGAAAAACATGGGGTAAAAAAGTATGATTTTAACAAAAGAGAAATCACTAAATGCTGGGCCTATTTATGGGACAGGGGAAGGCGTAGCACACTCAAAACGCTGGTATGTTGCATTAGTTCGTATGCATCATGAAAAGAAGGTTTCCGAGTATTTGAACAAGGTGGGGATTGAGAATTTTGTACCTGTTCAGAAGGAAATCCATCAATGGAGTGATCGCCGTAAATTAGTTGAATCCGTTCTTCTTCCGATGATGGTTTTTGTACACGCTGATCCGAAAGAACGTATGGAAGTCCTGAATTTTACTACTGTGAGCCGCTATATGGTGATGCGCGGTGAGAGCAGTCCTGCTGTTATTCCTGACGACCAGATGGCACGTTTTCGTTTCATGCTTGATTATTCGGATGAAACAATCTGTATGAATAGCTCTCCTTTGGCACGTGGTGAGAAAGTTCAAGTAATTAAAGGACCTCTGCAGGGGCTTGTGGGTGAGCTTGTCAATGTAGATGGTAAAAGTAAGATTGCTGTTCGACTGAACATGCTTGGTTGCGCCTGCGTAGACATGCCGATTGGCTATGTTGAGCCTATAGGTGAAAAAAACTAAGTGGGTAATGACGACTTCCTGTTTACAAGAAAAAATCGATAAACTTCAAAATACAGTTCATGCTCTGCTCCATAAAAGTAATTATATGGCGGGTGTGTATGTTGATGATCTTGCACGACTGAACAACGAAATTCATGAACAGATCAATGATCTGTATCCTTGTCACGGTAAGACTGTTGAGCAGGAAGCTGCTTTGTGTCTGTCTCTTCTGATGGGATATAGTGTGTCTATGTATGCCAATTCGGAGGATGAGGCAAAGAAGAAGACTGTTCTGAGGCGTTCGCAAATGATTCTGAAAAACCAATTGCCTTCACCATTGAAAATTCAGTTACACACAATCTACGATAAACTATTGTCATAGTAAATCTACTTTTTGGAAAAAGACTTTATAATTTATTGGGGTATTTAAATTATGAAACACGCATTTGACCGTTTTGTTCAATATTTGCAGAAAAATTATTTTAGTTATTGGATTGTATTAGGAATTGATACATTCATAGCTTTGATTTGTACCTGGGTGTCATTTATCGGCATTCATTATATAACGGAGACTTCTAAAGAAATCACTTCTCTCTTCCATGTTTTGGCGATTTCGGTGATTTCCAGTGTCTTAGGTTCCTTTTTATTCCATACCTACCGTAATACGATCCGTTTTTCCCAGTTGAAGGAATTATGGAGACTTGCCGGAAGTGCACTGATAAAAGCTGTCTGTATCGCAATGGCTATCTGGCTTTTTCTGCCTCAGCCGGGACTGCATAATAGTCAGAAAATAGTCTTTGTACTGTTTGATGGTATGCTGACTTTTATTGCCATGGTAGGCTTCCGTATTCAGTTGATTCTGGTATATGAACTCCTGCTGAATATGCTGAATAAGAAGAATATGCATATTCTGATCTATGGCATTGATGATAAGAGTGTGGCATTGAAAGTCCGGTTAATGAACAGCTCCCACTATAAAGTGGTAGGCTTCTGCATCTATGGAACAGGTGACTCCATCCGACGCGTGGCTGATCTTCCCGTTTATTCATTTAAGGATGAAGAGTGCTTTAATAAACTTATTCATAAGAAATGTATCGGCGGCATCCTGTTTGCCCGTTACGAGAATACCCGTGAAGAGGAAGACCGCCTGCTTCAGTATTGTAAAAGGAGTGGATTGAAAACGTTGATTGCTCCGAGTATCAGTGAGGCTGACGAAAACGGAAGTTTCCACCAATGGGTACGCCCTATCAAGATTGAAGACTTGCTGGGTCGTTCAGAAATTCATATCAATATGGAGGAGGTGATGACTGAGTTTTGTGGCAAGGTTGTGTTGGTGACCGGAGCTGCCGGTAGTATTGGTAGCGAACTTTGCCGGCAACTGGCTCAGATGAGCATCAAGAAGCTGATCATGTTTGATTCCGCTGAGTCACCTTTGCATAATGTCCGTCTGGAATTTGAGAAGAATTATCCCGGTCTTGATTTTGTTCCTGTCATTGGAGATGTCCGCGTGAAAGAACGTCTCCGTATGGTATTCGAAACTTATCAGCCTCAGATCATCTTTCATGCCGCTGCCTATAAGCATGTTCCATTAATGGAAGAGAATCCCTGTGAAGCTGTGCTGGTCAACGTTGTCGGCTCTCGCCAGGTTGCCGATATGGCAGTTGAATACGGAGCTGAGAAGATGATCATGGTTTCTACCGATAAGGCGGTGAATCCTACCAATGTCATGGGATGCTCGAAACGATTAGCCGAAATCTATGTACAGAGTTTGGGATGTGCTATCCGTGAGGGAAAAGTAAAAGGCCATACCAAATTTATCACTACCCGCTTTGGTAACGTCTTGGGTAGTAACGGTTCTGTAATTCCCCGTTTTAAGGAACAGATCGAGAATGGCGGTCCTGTCACAGTGACTCACCCCGATATCATTCGTTTCTTTATGACTATTCCCGAAGCTTGTCGTCTGGTAATGGAAGCTGCCACTATGGGTGAAGGCAATGAGATTTTTGTCTTTGAGATGGGAAAGGCTGTGAAGATAGTTGACCTGGCTACCCGTATGATCGAACTTGCCGGTTATCGTCCGGGTGAAGATATTGAGATAGAGTTTACGGGATTGCGTCCGGGTGAGAAGCTTTATGAAGAAGTCCTGAGCGATAAAGAGAATACGATTCCTACCGAGAATAAGAAGATAATGATAGCGAAGGTACGTCATTATGAATATACTGATATCCTTGAAACTTATGGAGAGTTCGAGAATTTATCCCGTACGGTAAAGATCATGGACACAGTGAAGCTAATGAAGAGAGTGGTACCAGAGTTTAAATCAAAAAACTCACCGAGGTTTGAAGTCTTGGATAGATAATTATAACACTAAATAAATCAACAATGGATACAAAAGATTTTAAGATTGCTGTTGCAGGTACCGGCTATGTTGGTCCTAGTATAGCAACGCTTTGGGCGCAGCATCACTGGGTGACGGCAGTCGATGTGCCCTGGTTCCACACATATGAATAAAAATAGAAGGGTGACCACTCATCAGATCATTCTGAATTCCATATTCTTCTCAATACGACTATGACAATAACAGCATTAGATTTGTGCAAGGGGCATCCACAGTTTGTAGTATCATTGACTAATCGTGACTACGTTAGGATTGCTAACAGGATATTCCTACTCGTTTGGATCTTGCAGGTACATGGATAGACCAACCATATATTAGTCAGTATCACCCAGGATGGGCGCTAACTACATTCTTTGAACCAACTTTTGAGGTTCGTGACCGCTGTGTACTCTCTACCTCTACACGCAAGATGATTCAAAAGATATGGCCGGTGAAGTTGCCAATGATGGACCTAAAGATGCTCGCATGACTCGTGTTCTGCTTTGAGAACAATTCTGAACGTGAAGACGGACATACTTCTGGGCACAGGACTCTATTGGAATCTGCATCCCAGGTTTTTATTGTCATTATTACGACAAGAACTTTGGGCCTCAAAAGATAGAATACACTAATGATGAGATGGCTCTGCGCTTCCTTGAAGAGCATTTAGTTATGAGACCTATGGATCCTCGCAAAACGGGTTGCTCCGTTGTCGAAGGAAAAGACATTACACCAGATAAGGTAAAAGCTCTTGCAAAAGCAGCAAGTGATTGTTGGGATACTATTATCGCTCATGATCTTGATAAGTTCGCAACATCTTATATGGCTAGTTTCAATGCACAGATAGCTATGTTCCCCTGGTATGGTAACTTCTACTTATGTTGGTCATCCAAAACTTGATAATAGCTATATCCAACAAACTGTCGATACATATAGCTCGTTGGAGAATGTTCTTGCTTGGAAGATTTCTGGAGCAGGAGGTGGTGGTTATCTCGCGATTGTTGTCAAAGGTGCACAACAGTTCATCAACGAGCATCACGAAGCATTTGATATACATTTCGCAGACAATAATAACACATTAATTATATGTTCAATTTACAGAAATTCATCGCTGATTCAGTGACTTATCGTCCAGTCAGCATGTTTGCTACAGATATTGAGGCAAACAAGGAGACTCTTATCGCTGAGATAAAAGATAAGAAAGTGTGCGTAATTGGAGGTGCCGGTTCAATCGGTTCTAGTTTTATCAAGGCAGTTCTCCGTTTCGAACCCGCTTCAGTTGTTGTTATTGATCTCAATGAGAATGGTTTGGCTGAACTCGTTCGTGACGTACGTTCAACCGAAGGTCTTTACGTACCCGATGAGTTTCGTTGTTACACCCTCAACTTTGCAGATCCTATTTTCGAGCGCATTTTCCGTGAGGAAAAAGGCTTCGATATCGTTGCCAACTTCTCTGCTCACAAGCATGTACGTTCAGAGAAAGACAAGTACTCTGTTCAGGCACTCATTGAAAATAACGACATCAAGGCCAAGAAACTGATGGATCTTCTTTGTGTATATCCGCCTAAGCATTTCTTCTGTGTTTCCACCGATAAGGCTGCAAATCCTGTGAACATAATGGGTGCTAGCAAGCGCATCATGGAAGACCTCGTGATGGCATATAACTTCCACTTCAAGGTCACTACCGCACGCTTTGCCAATGTTGCTTTCTCCAACGGCTCACTTCCTGACGGTTGGATCCATCGCTTCCAGAAGAAGCAACCTTTGGCAGCACCTTCAGATGTAAAACGCTACTTTGTCAGTCCTGAGGAGTCAGGTCAGATTTGTATGCTCGCTTGTATCCTCGGTAATAGTGGCGAGGTGTTCTTTCCAAAGTTGGGCGAAGACCAGATGCTCACTTTTTCAGCTATCTGCGATGACTTCGTGAAGGCAGAAGGCTTCACCAAGGTAGAGTGCAAGAATGATCTTGAGGCTAAGCAGTATGCAGCTCAGATGTCGTATGAGTCTGACACTTATCCTGTTGTTTACTTCAAGAGCGATACTACCGGTGAAAAGGCATACGAGGAGTTCTATGTACTTGGTGAGAAGGTTGATATGGAGCGCTTCATGAGTCTTGGTGTAGTTTGCGAAAGTACCCGTCGACCAATGAATGAGGTGAACGCTTTCTTTGGCGAACTCGAGGGCATTTTCCAGAACGAAGACTTCACCAAGACAGACGTTGTAGAATCCATTAAAAAGTTTATCCCTAACTTCGAGCATGAGGAGAAGGGAAAGAATCTTGATCAGAAAATGTAATTCACGGATAATTCGTGGGTATTTTACGATAATTTGTGCTTTAAAGAAACAAGATCATGGCAGATTTTAAATCCACTATAGACTTTATCAAGTCCGTTTATGGCAACAAGGAGTTCACTCCTCTTGCTGTTCCTGTATTCGCAGGCAATGAAAAAGCATATCTCAACGAGTGCATTGACACCACCTTCGTTTCGTCGGTAGGTAAGTTCGTCGATCGCTTTGAGGAAGATATGGCTAAATATACAGGCGCAAAGCGTGCCGTAGTGTGCGTGAGTGGAACCAACGCCCTCCACATGTCGCTCCTGCTCACAGGTGTGAAGAAGGACGATGAGGTGCTCACTCAGGCTCTCACCTTCATCGCCACTTGTAACGCCCTTTCATACATTGGTGCACATCCTGTGTTCCTTGATGTTGATAAGAGCACTATGGGCCTTTCGCCTGATGCTATGAAGGAGTGGTTGCAGGCAAATGCAGAGATTCGTAAGAACACTCGCATCGCAGAACTCCCAGAGTCACAGGACTTCGCTTTCCGTGAGGACGAGCTCGCTTGCTACAACAAGTACACCGGTTGTCGCATCAAGGCTTGCGTACCTATGCACACCTTCGGTCATGTTGTTCGTATCGAGGAGATTGCAGCTCTTTGTAAGGAGTGGCACATCGAACTCGTTGAGGATGCGGCTGAGTCTATAGGCTCAACCTACAAGGGTCAGCACACCGGTACCTTTGGACGTATTGGAGCAATTTCTTTCAATGGCAACAAGACCATCACCACTGGTGGGGGCGGTATGATGCTTTTCATGGACGAAGAGCTCGGGGCCTACGCAAAACACATCACCACTCAGGCCAAGATTCCTCATTGTTGGGAGTTCCGTCACGACCACATCGGTTTCAACTACCGTATGCCTAATATCAATGCAGCCCTTGGTTGCGCTCAGTTGGAGAACCTCGACAAATATGTAGCTAGCAAGCGCAAGGTAGCTACTGAATACATCGAGCACTTTAAGAACGTAGATGGCATCGACTTCTTCGCAGAACCTGAGAATACCTTCTCTAACTACTGGCTATCAGCCGTGGTGCTCAAGGATAAGGAGTTTCAGCTCGACTTCCTACAGCAGACCAACGACAATGGTGTCATGACCCGTCCTATCTGGGAGCTCATGAACCGTTTACCTATGTTCGAGAACTGCCAGAACGATGGTCTCAAGAATACCATCTACTTCGCTGATCGTGTAGTAAATATCCCTTCTAGCGTACGTCTTGAAGATCTCTAAACCAACATAGTACATCCCACCACTATGAAAATTGATAAGATTGAGCATATGGGTATTGGCGTAAGGAGCATCGAGGAGTCGCTGGCTTTCTACGAAGGTGTTTTGGGCTTCAAGTGCTACAATCTTGAAGAGGTAGTCGACCAGTAGGTGCGTACCGCATTTCTGAAGGTTGGCGATGTGAAGATAGAACAGTTTGAACCCACATATCCGAAGACTGCACGATAGCAAAGTTCTTGGACACCAAGGGCCCGGGGGCACTTCATATCGCATACGCCATTGAAAAAGGAGTGGTCAAGGCTTTGTAACAATGCGAAGAATCTGGCATTCGTTTAATCGATAAAAGTCCCCATAAGGGTGCCGAAGGCCTGCAGATAGCTTTCTTACATCCAAAAAGTTCTGGTGGTGTATTAACTGAATTGTGTGAATCATAAATTCTTATAATGAATATGGAAAAGCTTGTTTTAGTAGGTGGTGGTCCATTTGCAAAGTGCACCATCAATTACATAGAAGACGAAGAGAAGTACGAGATCGTAGGTTATACCGACCTTGAAGACAATGGCGACATCCTTGGCTACAAGTATCTCGGCAAGGACGAGGAAGTGCTGTCTAAGCTCTTTGCAGAAGGTGTAAAATATGCCGTAGTAGGAGCAGGCAATCACCTCAACGACTGCACTATCAAAGAGAAGATCACTAACAAAGTTAAGTCTTACGGTTTCATCCTTCCTGTTATCAATGGCAAGTACTCTGTGGTTCAGAGAGGTGCTATCGTTGAGGAAGGTGTTATCCTACGCAATGGTGCCATCATTCAGGCAGGTGCTGTGGTAAAGGCACATGCTATGATCGGTGATCGTGTGCTCGTTTGTCACGATACTGTAGTTGACGAGTACGTACACATCGTAGCCGGTTCCAACATCGGACGTGACTGCTACATCGGCAAAGGTACACTCATCGGCAATAGCAGTACCGTCCTCAATGGCGTACAAATTACTAATAACGTGCTCATTGGCGCAAAGAGTCTTGTAAACAGAAATTGTACAGAGGCAGGGCGCACTTATTTCGGTAGTCCTGCTAAATTAGTAGAAAAGAAATAATGGATAAGGTGTATTTGATTGGTGAGGTAGGTCCTAACCACAATGGTAGTGTAGAAACTGCACTTACTATGATTGAAAAAATGGCAGAAGCCGGTGTCGATTGCGTTAAGTTTCAGATGACTGACCCCTATCTGCTCTATAGTGATGATTCTTTCAAGGCTTCTTATCAGAAGAAGAATGACAAAGCAAAGGGTGCTCGCGAAATGTCCCTGAGCTACCAGCTCAAGCGTGAGGCACACATCCCTCTATTCGAGAAGTGTAAAGAGTGTGGGG
Organism: uncultured Bacteroides sp.; assembly: GCA_947038155.1. Taxonomy (GTDB): domain Bacteria; phylum Bacteroidota; class Bacteroidia; order Bacteroidales; family Bacteroidaceae; genus Bacteroides. The sequence continues at coordinate 209,682 of CAMQVH010000001.1, forward strand.
TGGATTATGTATGTTCGGCATTCGACCTCGAAAGTCTGCTCTATCTCGATGAGCATTTCGACATGCCTTACTACAAGATTGCATCGGGTGAAATTTTCTCTCTCGATATGATTGACTACATCAGTGAGCGGAATAAGCCTATCATTCTCTCTACTGGTATGGCTACATACGAGGAGGTTGAGAAGGCACTTGCATTGCTCAATCGTCACTCGCAGAAGGACATTACCGTTCTGCATTGCATCTCCAACTATCCTGCCAAGTACGAGGAAGTCAACCTTCGCAATATGCTCACTCTTGGGGAGAAGTTCGGTTGCAAGGTCGGTTTCTCAGATCATACCGTAGGCAACGAGTGTGCTATTGCAGCTGCAGCCATGGGTGCTACTATGATTGAGAAGCACGTCACCCTTGATAAGAATGCCAATGGACCCGACCACAAGGCATCTATCGACATCCCTGAGCTCACCTCTCTGATATCGGCTGTTCGTCACGTTGAGATGGCTTTGGGCAGCTTCGAACGTCAGTTCAGCGAGAGCCAGCGTGAGATCAGCCGTGTGGCGCGCAAGAGCCTTATCACCAAGCACCCGATGAAGACTGGTGACATCATTACCAAAGAGGATTTCTGCTTCAAGCGTCCCGGTATCGGATTCTTGCCTATCGAGCAGGATCAGGTTATCGGTCATCGCCTGTTGGTAGATATTGAGGCAGATCGTGTTATTCGCAAGGAATTCATAGACTAAGATGAAAATAGGATTTTTAACAGGAGCACGCTCTGAATATGGTGTTATGCGTCAGCTCATCCAGCGCGTCTCTGAGGACTCTTTCTTTACTTTGGTTATCTATGCCACAGGTATGCACTTTCAGCAGAAGTATGGTCTAACCATCAACGAGCTGAAAGCTGATAACTTTGGGCTCATCGTAGAGATGCCTTGCTATACCGAGAAGCAGCGAGATAAGAAAGATGATTTCGTAGCACTCATTGATGTTATTTCTGCAGGTCTCATATCTAATCGTCCTGACATTCTCTATCTCATTGGCGACCGTCTAGAGGCATACGCAGGTGCTTTGGCTGCTCATTTCTTGCGCATACCTGTAGCACACTTTGCCGGAGGTCAGATCACCAAGGGGGCTGTTGACAATATCTACCGCTACAACATTTCCAATTTCTCATCTGTTCACTTCGTTACCAATAAGTATGCGTATGAGCGACTTCAGCAGATACCTATCATAGAGAACGACACCATTCATCTCGTAGGCTCATCGGCTGTGGATAATATCGTCAACTACCTCAAGACCCCACGCGACTTGACCGACCTCGATCCTCGTCTCGAAAGGGACTCGTTTGCTTTGATGACTTACCACTCTCAGACCGTAGGCTCGTTCGATATTCCCGCTGCTATGGAACTTTCTATCCGCACGATCATCGAGAAGGACAAGCGCATATTGATCACTTATCCAAACAATGACGATGGTTCAGAGGTTATCCTCGATGTTATCAACCGATGGAGCAGTAACGAGAATGTCATTGTCATTCCTAATTTGGGAGTAAAGAACTATCATGCTGCCATCGATAATTGTCTCTTCGTTATCGGTAACTCTAGCAGTGGCGTGATTGAGGTGCCTTATTTCGACAAGTTCACCGTCAATGTAGGCCAGCGCCAGAGTGGACGCAATGCTCCCAAGTCGGTTATCAATACAGAATCCGACATCGAACTTCTGCAATCTACTATCTGTGATATTATTGATGGCAAGCTATCGGTTCCCGAGCAAGAATACATCTATGGGCGAGGCCAAAGCATTGCCGAGATTATTCGCGTCCTCAAATCCATCAAATTCTAAATTATTCCGAAGTATTGGTGTATGGAAATCAATATAAATGAGGTACTGTTTGTCATACCAGCAAGAGGGGGTAGTAAGCGTTTACCTAAGAAGAACATCAAACCTCTTGCAGGCAAACCACTTATTTGTTATAGTCTGGATATTGCTCGTCAGCTGACTGATGATGGTAACATCTGCATATCTACCGATAGCGATGACATCATCTCTGTAGTGAGTGATTGTGGCTATCATGTCCCTTTTAAGCGTCCCGATGAACTGGCATCCGATACAGCTACTACCAACGATGTATTGGTTCATGCTGTCAATTATTACAAGCAACTGGGTATGGACTACAAGTATCTGGTGCTTCTTCAGGTCACCTCACCTCTTCGTCGTAAGGAGGACATCACCAATGTCCTCTCCTTGATTGATGATACGTGCGACATGGTAGTGTCTGTTCGCAAGTCTCATGCAGCATCCGTTATGTGCCATGAGAATGAGAATGGTTTCCTTACACCTACACTCAAGAAGAACTATGGTCGTTGTCAGGACTTCAAGGGTGAATACTTCGAGTTCAATGGCTCCATTTATGCCATGAAGGTTACATCGCTACTCGAAAAAGGTATGGGTGCTTTTAAACGCAAGAAGTATGTCATGCCCGACCTCCTTTCCACTGATATTGATACCGAGGAGGATTTCATTGAGGCAGAAGCCAAACTTTACTATCTACAACTTACAAAACAACTCTAAGGAATATGACTTTTGAATCCCATTGCATAAACAGCAGCCTTACCATCAAGGATGCTCTTATTGCTCTCAACAATCTGAGGAATGCAACACTTACCCTCTTCGTATTAAACGACAACGCACAAATCATTGGAACGCTTACCGATGGTGATATCCGTCGCGCTTTGGTCAACGGTCATGGTCTTGACTGTACGCTCGACAAGGTGATGCATCGTGACTACAAGTTCATCCGTCAAAAGGAGTTTACCGTAGCAAACTTGCGCTCATTCCGCGATCGTCGCATCATTTTCATCCCAATTCTCGATGGCGAGAATCATGTGGTGGATGTGGTCAATCTCCAGAAGTTTAAGTCGAAACTTCCCATCGATGCCGTCCTGATGGCAGGTGGCAAGGGAGAGCGCCTTCGTCCGCTTACTGAGAAGACACCAAAGCCTCTTCTCGAAGTAGGAGGTAAGTGCATCATTGACCATAATGTTGATCGCCTCATTTCCTATGGAGTGGAGCACGTCAATGTAACTGTCAACTACCTTGGTGAACAGATAGAGGAACATTTTGATACTCCTCGCGACGGCGTACAGGTTCGCACTTTCCGTGAACCAAAGTTCTTGGGTACTATCGGTAGCATCAAGTTTGTAGATATCTTCTACAACGATACCATCCTTGTGATGAACTCCGACCTCTTCACCAACATTGACTATGAGGATTTCTTCTTGCATTTCCAAATACATGATGCAGAGATGTCGGTAGCAGCAGTTCCTTACAACATCAGCATCGAACTCGGTATCCTCGATCTCGATGGCCACAACATTAAGGGACTTATCGAGAAACCCAAGTATAACTACTATGCCAATGCAGGCATCTACTTGATCAAGAAACGCGCTCTTGCTGAGATTCCAGAAGATACTTTCTTCCATGCCACTCACCTTGTAGAGAAGCTCATTGCCCAGGGTAAGAAAGTCATCCGCTATCCTCTCAATGGCACATGGATAGACATTGGCACGTACCAGGAGTATGAGAGAGCAAAGGAATTAGTGAAACATTTGAAGTAATGAGCAATGGAAAATAGAATATTCAAGAAATTAATTCACTCTTCCTATATGCAAGGATTGAGGCAGTATTGGTGGAATCTGTTTGTTAATGGATTTCTGATGTCTTATCTTGTTCCAGTTGGTTTTCGTCGCTTCATACTCAACTTCATGGGTGCGAAGATCAAGGGAGCATTACATGGACATAGCGCCATACTGACAACCAAACTACAATTGGCAGAAGGTAGTTTCATCAACCGCAATTGTTTTATTGACAATAATGCGATGATAACCATCGGAAGGAACTGTTCTGTCGGATATAAAGTAACATTCATAACTGCCAATCATTCAATGGAATACTGTGATAAACGGGGAGGTGAAAACCAGCCCTCACCGATTGATATTCATGATGGCTGTTGGATAGGAGCCAATAGTACTATACTTCCTGGGACTATCATCGAGAAAGGATGCGTGATTGCTGCTGGAAGTGTGGTAAAAGGAACATGTAAGACGAATAGATTATACGCTGGAGTGCCAGCAAAGGAAATAAGACAATTAGACTAATGTTTGGATTATTATCAAAAAATAAGGAAGGTATCTTCAATGTCGGGTTATTAGAAATGGCAATTGCGCTATATCCTATCATTGCAGGATATGGCTATGGTTCTTTTAAATTGGCTTTTGGCTTTCTTTTGATTATTGATGTTTGTTTGATTGGACGTATGAGGCAATCAAACGTGTCGTTCAGACAGTTATACCAATACTTAGCCTTTGTTGTATTGCACAATACAGTGTGGCTGTTTTTGCTACAGTCGGTACCTAGTTATTTTGTGAATTCATGCATAGCTGATGTTATTTATCTTGTTTCAATAGTACTGATAGTCCCACACTTGGACTTTGTTAAGCTCAAGAATTCTATCTACATAGTGGCTGTCGTTTGTATAGTTGGTATGATTTACCATGTGCTGATGATACAGACTGGTCATTCCATTCAGCCTATTAAGTTGCCGTTTATGCCTGAAATGGGATCACAGTCTCGACTTTATGCCTATTTGGATCGTCCTACCTCTTTCTTTTGGGAACCTCAGTCATATGCTTCTTTCATGTTGGTGCCTCTTTTCTTCCTGCTTAGGGAGAGACAAATGCTTTTTGCTTTCCTTGTGGCTGCTTCCATGCTTGTTTCCACCTCTACTACAGGTATCTTGATGGCAATGTTCATGCTTGCTTTCTTCCTACTGACGCAAAAGCAGAAGATATGGTATCGGGTTCTTGGTGTGGCGGCAATCATAGGTCTGGTGTATTTCTTCTTATATTCATCATTCACATCATCAGGACTAGAAAAATTAGAGAATACTAATCTGGAAGAAAATAACAGAACCATTAATGGTCTTTTGATTGCTCAAGATATGAATTTCTTTGATCTCATTTTTGGAGTACCATTTGCCAACTTGCAGGATGCTTACGAAGCTGGGTACATTACTCGAAATATTATTGTAATGGCTGATGGTATCGTGTTTGTTTCCGCTTTCTGGGTGTGCTTGTGTTGTCAAGGTTTGATAGGATTGTTCTTCTTCATGAACGTCTATTGGGGAATATTTAAGCAGAATAAGGCAGTATCACCATACTTGATTTGTATAATAATCAGCCTTTTCTCCAATCCGGATATTTTGGGTGCATCATACGTTTTTCAGCTTATGATAATGTATGTTTTCATATCCTACAATCAGAAGCACGACGAACAATTAGAATACAGTAACAGTTATGAAAATTAATATCCTTACATTTCAGTTTGCTAAAAACTATGGTGCAATTTTGCAGGCGCACGCATTATCTTCATATATAAAGAATGATCTCCATGAAGAGTGTGAGATTATTCAGTATTGGCCAGAGAGAAGTGACGCCTCATGGAATATGTATTATCGAGGATTTGAACCGAAAGTAATTCTACGCAATATCTTTGTTTTTTTCAATATCAAGTTTAAGCGAGAATTTAGGGCAAAGAATCAGGTCATGCAGAAAGCTATATCAGAACTTCTGCCTCTTACTAAAGAAAGATATACTCGTGAATCAATCCTAAAGCACCCCCCTACTGCCAATGCCTACATTTGCGGAAGTGACCAAGTTTGGAACTTTGTCAAGTGCTTTGACGATCCTACATACTTCTTCGATTTTACAAAGTCAATGAAGAATGTCAAGCGAATTGGTTATGCACCAAGCATTGCCGACCCATGGCCAAAGTCAAGGTGGGAGGAATTCAAGGGGTATCTTTCTCATATGGATATCATCTCTGTTCGTGAAAAGAGCGATGTGCCAGTGGTTGAGAAACTCTCAGGCAAGCCGGTTACGCACGTCGTAGATCCTGTATTCTTGAAGACAAGAGAGTATTGGGACAACCTCTCGCAGGACATGAACATCAAGGAACACTATATCTTCTGCTATTTCCTTGGTACAAATGATTTGGCTGTTAATCTGGTTAACAAGGTGAAGCAACTTACCGGCTTCAAGATTGTCCACTTGAATCTGAACGCTCGCGATCGTTTTAATTCGGATTACAACCTGCGTGCTGTCTCTCCTCAGCAGTTTATCGGTCTCATCAAGAATGCTTCATACGTTTGTACCAACTCATTCCATTGCTCTGCATTCTCTATCATCTTCCGCAAGAACTACTTTGTAGCTCCCAAGGGTTTTGCCAATGCCCGTATGGAGAGCCTGCAGGAGATGTTCGGTCTGAACAATCGCATGTTTACGCAAGAGCTGATCGATGGCATGACCATTGAACAGATGACTGTAGATTATTCTAAGGCTGACGAAAAGTTCGCTCCATTTAAGGAGAAGTCTTTACAATACCTCAACAACGCACTTTATGGAGAACCAAATTAAACTGGTGGAGAAAACGCATTGCACAGGTTGTCGAGCTTGTTCCAATGCTTGCCCCACATCGAGCATTAAGTTTGAGTTGAACGGGTTGCACTATTACCCTACGATAGATGAGGACACCTGCATCCGTTGCGGCAAGTGCATGAGTGTATGCTCGCCTCTTCAATGGGATATAAAGCATCCTTCCGGTATAGAAGTAAAGTCCAAGTATTACTGTGCCTGGAATAAAGATGCAGCAGAACGATATGCTGCCACTTCGGGAGGCGTTGGTGGTGCTATGGCTGAACTGGCGTTGAGAAACGGGTGGTATGTGTGTGGAGCTGCTTTCGATAAGGATTGGCATCTATCTCACATCGTATCAAACGATAAATCCATTATAGAGCAGATTAGGGGCTCTAAATATCTACAGAGTAATATGGATGGGGTATATGCAAAGATTAAAGTACTCTTGGACGAAGGTGAGAAGATGCTGTTTATTGGTACTCCTTGCCAGGCCGATGCTTTGAACAATTGCGTTCCTGTGAGGCTGCGAGAGAATCTGCTTCTTTGTGAGATTATCTGCCATGGTGTCAATTCACCCAAGGTTTGGGAAGATTACAGACATCACTTGGAGAACTACCACAAGTCTCCAATAGCCATCTATAATTTTCGCTCCAAGAGTTATGGATGGGGTAAGCTGCGAGTAGCCTATACATTGGCAAATGGCAAGGAGGTGGATGTTCCTGCTTACCAAAACATATTCCACCATTGGTTTGGACAGCACTTCATGCTTCGCGAGTCTTGCCTCAGGTGTCAGTACAGAACTGTCAATCGCTATTCGGACATTATCATTGGCGACTTCTGGGGTATTGAAAACATCGAACCAACGCTTGACGTGAAGGCCGGAGCTTCGGTTGTTATCATCAATTCGCCAGCCGGCGAGTCGTTCTTTGCAGACTGTCAGATAACCAAGAAGGAGATAGATGCCTCTTCTGCCTTGAAGGTCATCAAGGGGGGGGTAGATAAGACTACCGAAGAACGTAAAGTGATGGAAATAGAGCGGATGCATAAGTTTGAAGCGGACTATGCTACTCACACGTTTGATATAATGTACAAAGATCTCTATCCACATATTACCCTAATGCAAAAATTGTTGAACTCCGTATTATACCACCTGCATTTAAAGAAATGAGTAAAAAGAATATTGCAAAATCCGCGATAGGTGTAACCTTCGTGATGATCATAGGTTACCTCCTTTCGTTCGGAAAGGAAGCGGTAGTTGCTTACTACTTTGGGGTATCGCCCGAAGTAGATGCCTATACCATTGCTATACAGGTTCCTGTTATTCTTTTCTCGTTTGTGGCTGTAGCCATCCAGTCGGTGGTAGTGCCTATTTATTCAGATATACTTTACAATCAGAGTCGAGACAATGCCAATCAGTTTGCCAGCAATCTGATCATCATCGTCACATTGTTTGTCTTGTTGCTCTTCCTTTTGGGCGAGACATTCGCGAGTGGACTGATTTACCTATTTGCTCCTGGTTTCAGTTCAGAGGTGCATGACCTTGCAACTACATTGTTGAGAATAACTCTTCCTACAGTGTTCTTTTCGTTGGTTATCAAGGTCTATACAGCCATTTTAAATGTCAATAAAAAATGTGTATTTCCTGAGTTGGGATTGCTGCTTCTTAATATTGGATTGATTGTCACCATTGTGGTGCTTCAAGCCCAATACGGTATTGTGGCTGCGTGTTTTGGTCAGATTGTCGGTACTTTGGCTCAGTTTGTTTTCTTAGCATTGCTGATTAGGAAGTACTTTACTTTCTCGTTTTGTTTTAATCCGAAGGAAGAGAAAATGAAGCAAGCCTTGAAGATGTCCTTACCTGTGTTTTGGAGTATCAGTGTGGCTGAATTGAACGCAATGATCAATCGTATGGTTGCCTCATTCCTATTCGTAGGATCAATTGCTGCACTCAGTTATGCTCAGAAGTTGAACACCATCTTTATATCCTTCTTCACGTCGGCTATTGCTACCATCGTATATCCCCTCTATGCGGAATCGGCAGCCAAGGGCGATATGCAACAACTCAATAGTCGCATTAACCTGACGATGTCGGTTTATGCATTTTTCCTTGTGCCGGTGATGGCATTCCTGTTATGTTTCAAGCGTGAGGTTGTTACGTTGGCATTTGCACGAGGGGCCTTTGATGCTTCTGCCATCGATTTGACTCAGCAACTCTTAGGTTTCTATGTGCTCGGATTGCTATTCCTATCGTTGCGAGGTACGGTCACGAATGTGTTTTATTCGCTGAAAGACAGTACCACGCCGGCCAAGAACGCAACTGTCGGTGTTCTTATCAACCTTGTGCTGAACCTTACGTTACCGTTTGTTATGGGAATCAATGGTCTTGCTCTGGCTACAGCACTCTCTGCCATCTACATTACGACTATGTTGGTCATCTTACTGCTGAAGAAACATCAGGAGTTCCACCTCAAAGGATTCTTTAAGAACTTCAAAGGGATTGTCATCGCATCGTTCATTACCGCGCTGGTGATGTTGACAAATAAATACTTGATGGGAGATTATTCGATACTATTACAATTCAGCTTAGGTAGTTTGTGCTGTATAATAACCTACTTGTTTTGTGTGTTGGTAATGCGCATTCCGATATTCATGATGTTTGCAGATATGATTAAGAGAAAGAAGAAATAAAAAACGACAGATCATGAAAATATTATCTTTTGGCTATATTCCTTCTAATTTCGGAGGTCGGCAAAGTAGCGGTTTGGCGAATGTCATCTATCAGTTAGCTTATCATGTGGCAAAACTGAATGGGGTGGAAATGATTTTGGCTGCTACTGATGTGTTTGTGCCTGAGTTGCATAAGGATGGGTTAACTATCTTAGGCTGGACGAAGGGGATGCTGATAAAACACGCTCTGATGCATCCTGTTGTAGGGGCAAAGATATTAGTCAACACATTTTGTTGCAAAACTAAGTATTCTCCATTGGTATCCATACTTGGGATTTTCTTCAAGAGTTTGCTACTTGATTATGCTATACGGAAGGTGCAGCCACAAGTGCTGCATCTTCATGGAGCAATTTCGCCTTTTTACTTACCTCTTATTCCAAATAATGTAAAGGTGATTGTTACACTCCATGGCAACGTAGGCGATGACGCCAACATCGTCAACTATCAGACTTATGCTAAGTTGGAAAAAGACTTGATGAAATCTAATAGAGTTGATAAGCTTTGCCTCATAGCGTCCATGTTGGAAAACATTTTTATAACTGAGTATGGTGAAATTGTGCCCCCTGTAAAGATAATACTCAATGCCTACGATGATAAGGTATTCTACCTGACAGAAAAGAATAATAAAAAACTCACCCTTTGTACTATTGCTTCTTATTCCGACCGTAAAGGTCAAGAGCGCGTCATTGAGGCCATGAAGAATAGCGGATGCGATTATCGCTATTTGTGCATCGGTCATATCTCTGAGGAGAACAAGAAGATGCTCGAAGAGAAAGCAAAAGGATTGGACTTTGAGTGGCTGGGTGTGAAGAAACCGACTGAAATTCGTAAAATACTTGCTGAATGTGATTATATGATTCTGCCAAGCTCATCAGAGGGCTTTGGTCTAGTCTATCTCGAAGCCATCGCATGTGGCGTGCCGGTTATCATTCCTCAGCACTTGCCCTTGGCTCAGGAGGGTTATATCCTTAACGAGAGTAATTCCATTAGTATAGCAGACAGTAGCTCAAAGGCTATTGAGGCTGTATTGCCTTCACTACAGGAAAGTAAATGGGACAGAAAAACAGTTTCAGAGTCTATCATCTCCTATACTTGGGACAATATCGCTAAAGAATATGAAGCACAATTTGCATCACTAATAAAAAAATGAAACAATGGATTTTAGAAGTTTATATCGTCTCAATTTGCTGTTTATCAACGCGGGTGGTAAAGTAAAATATCTACTCCGCCTTTCTTCATTGAGTAAGACCAAGAAATTACTAAAGACAAACGAGAAGATTATTGCGACCCGTAAGCACGACACCATCTACATCTGTGGACTTGGTCCTTCGCTGGCAGATGTGGATTTGGATAGGTTGATAGACAAAGATACCGATACCTTGGTCGTGAACCATTTTTTCAAGATGGCTGAGAAGACAAAATTGAGACCAACCTACTATCTGATGGCTGATGCCGGATTCATGAAACCAAAGCATATTGAGGCTTTCAACAAGGCTGTTGAAATGTATAAGAAAGATACCACTTTTGTCTGGAACACCTCCTTTCTGAACATCAATCCCGATTTGATCAACTTGGACTGTAAAAAGACTTTCCTTGCGATGTACAATGGCTACTACATCGATCCTAAGAAATTCGAGCTTACTAAGGTCATACCGGCTTTTGGTAATGTCGTTTGTGCTGCTATTGCATTTGCCATAGGTGCAGGATATAAGAAGATAGTCCTTCTGGGATGTGATTTCAATTCTTTTGCCTTCCCTCATGAGGTTCATTGCTATGATGGCGGTAAGGAAAACAAGGCTGTACGAAGAATATCTCTTGGTTATGAGCTCTTCTGCTATTGCTTCGATGCATCTGTCCATGTGCAGTTGGCAGAATATGCTAGAACATTGGGCGTTGAGATCATCAATTCTACTAAAGGATCGCTAATTGATGCGTATCCTATGAATGTTGATGAAACTTTATATAGAACTGGTGTTGATAAGTAATGGGAGCTTTAAAATACATTAAAGGTGGGCTAAGAAATCTCTTGAATTCAGGAGTGTCATTTCTATCGCGTATTGATGATGTTTCAGAGGTTAGTCCAAAAGCAAAGGTATATGGCAAGACACTGATTTATCAGTCACAAATTGATGACTACTCGTATGTGGCAAGTGGAACGCAAGTGATTTGTACTAAAATTGGCAAATTTTGTTCTATTGCTGATGATGTAATTCTTGGTCCTGGAATACATACTCTTAGTCAAATATCTTCCTCTCCAATTTTCACAGAATACTATAATGCGGTTGGTAAGAGTTGGACTTCCAAAACTGTAGTAAAGCCCTTCAAACCTGTGTGTATAGGACACGATGTGTGGATTGGCAGCAGAGTGGTTGTTATGGGAGGTGTAACTATCGGAAATGGTGCAGTCGTAGGAGCATGTGCCGTAGTCACTAAGGATGTTCCTCCGTACGCCATTGTAGGTGGCGTTCCTGCAAAAGTCATTCGCTATCGTTTCCCTGAAGACGTTATCTCAAAACTAGAGGAAATCCAATGGTGGGATATGCCAGAGGAGAAACTTAAGTCATACATCGCATTATTCCAAAAAGAAAATATAAGGATTGAGGATCTAGAAGAACTTTGTTGCTAATATGAAACCTGCCCGAACAAGTGAAGTGTAAGCTCATGGTGCAATTCCAACGGACGGAAAAAAGAATGAAATCAAATTATGAGTGAATTGCAAATATCACAACGAGGGTATCAAATGCCACAATCGCCAATCCGTAAGTTGGCTCTTTTGGCGTATGCGGCTGAGGATGAGAGCGTGAAGATTTACCGACTGAATATCGGTCAGCCGGATCTGCCTACTCCGCAGAAGGCGATGGATGTGCTAAAGAATGTGGATCGTACCACCCTAGAGTACTCACCTTCGCAAGGTTATAGGTCGCTTCGTGAGACGCTGGTAAACTACTACGAGCGCTACCAAATTAAGTTGAATGCGGATGAGATTATAGTTCCAGAGCCTGCATATGCGAACTACATGAGCTTCGCTATTTCGGCGGGTGCGGATTCGTACGGTGGCAACTACCATTGAGGAAGGATTCTGCTTGTCTCATGTAGATAAGTTTGAGAAACTGATCAACGAGCGCACAAAGGCGATTCTGATTTGCACTCCAAACAATCTTACAGGCTACCTCTATACGCAGAAGGAGATGAGGTGTATCGCGAGTTCATCTATACTGGATCGCCTTACATTTCGGCAATGCAATTGGAGGGTATCGAGCAGCATGTGGTGCTGATTGATTCGGTGTCGAAGCGTTACTCAGAGTGCGGCATTCGTATTGGTGCTCTCATCACGAAGAACGAACTGGTGAGTAAGACCGTCATGAAGTTCTGTCAGACGCGACTGAGTCCTCCATTGTTGGGGCAGCTAGTGGCAGAGGCTTCCATCTCGAAGGAACGGAGCAGTATCGCGCGAGGTGTACGACGAGTATGTGAAACGTCGGAAATGTATGATTGATGGTGTGAATCGTACCCCCAGTTGCTATACCCTCGGTGCCTATGGGCGCGTTCTACAAGGTGGCAAAACTGCCAGTGGTTGGCGAGACGATTATGCAGGCTTCTGCTGCTGGATTCTATACTTCGCCTGATTTGGGAAAAGATCAAGTGAGACTAGCGTATGTGCTTTGTAAAGAAGATTTATAGAGGACACTTATGATATTGCAGAAAGTTTTAGATGAATATGATATATTGAATAACAAATAATTGATATGTACGTACATTTCTTTAAGAGAGTCATAGATTTTCTGGTTGCGTTGTGTGCGCTTCCTTTCTTTTGTGTAATTTACATTGTATTAGCTCCTTTCTATTTCTTTATGGATAGAGGCCCGATGTTCTATTCTGGAAAGCGTCTGGGACAGTATGGCAAGCCATTCCCTATGCATAAGTTCCGCTCAATGAAGGTGAATGCACCAGATATTCGTCTGAAGGATGGTTCAACTTACAATGGTGATGATGATCCACGTGTAACAAAGCTTGGCCGTTTTATTCGCAAGACGAGTTTAGATGAGATACCTCAGATTTTAAACGTGCTGAAGGGTGACATGAGTCTGATTGGTCCTCGTCCTGATCCGTTAGATTGGCTGGACAAGTATAAAGAGGAAGAGAAGGTCTTCCTGAATGTGCATCCCGGAATCACTGGCTATAATCAGGCATACTATCGTAATAGTTCCGATGCACAGGAGAAGATTGACAATGACGTGTATTACGCAAAGAACATCAGTTTCGCCCTTGATGTGAAGATAATTTTGAAAACCATCAAGACAGTGTTGTTCCGCGAGAATGTTAATGTAACAAGAGAATAATTACTATGCGAGAATACGGAAGTGAGCATCCTGCCATTGTGCTCCCAGATGGCTATTTTGAGTCGATGGAGGAATATGGTCGTGAGGTGTTGTTCATGAGAAGTGGTCGTGAAGCTTTGCTGTTGGCAGCAATAGCTGCTTCTACAGAAAAAGACAAAACGATACTCTTTCCTGCCTACTGCTGTTGGTCAATGAGTGCGCCTTTTGAGAAGGCGGGCTGGAAGGTGATTTATTACCGCCTGAAGGAAGATCTGACTGTCGATATTGACTATCTGAGACAACTGTTAGAAAAGGAGAAGCCACAGGCAATACTGACAATGAACTTCTATGGTAGTGCTTCGACAGACGATGCTGTACGTATGATTAAGGATTGCGATGAAGACATAAAGGTCATTGAGGACTTCAGTCATTGTACCTTTTCGCTTAAGTTGATACACAATCCAAAGATTAATATATACGTGTCGAGCATACGAAAATCGATAGGTGTGTGTGATGGGGCTGTGATATTAAGCAAAGAGCCGCTACCTACCCAGTACATACAAGAGGAACAAAAGGATTTTGCTGACAAGCGCTTTGTAGCTCAGACGGATAAGGCACGCTATACCTACAGTAAAAATCAAGAGAAGAAAGGTGAATTCCTCAGTACAATACGCGAGTGTGAAGGGATCATCAACGAGTTTACGTCTGTTCGCCCTATCTCAGATCGTGCAAGAAAGCAGTTGGCTCAAGTGAATGGTGAGGAGATTGCCTATGCTCGTAGGAAGAATATGCGCCACTTGTGGTCATTGCTGAATGGCAAGGTGGAGATGGTTCCGGGATTGGAACGATGCATGGAGGGGGCTCCATTCTCATTGCCTATCCTTATAGATAATCGCGATGAGGTGCAAAGTACCTTGGCTAAAAGAGGTATCTATACGCAGTTGTTGTGGCCTATTTGCGAGGAGGCTCAGCAGGTGTGTAGCGTGTCGAAGATGATGGATGCTCGAATGCTGAGTGTACCTATTGACCAACGATATTCATGGGATGACATTGAGGATATGGCAGGCATCATCTGTAATGTGCTCAATGTTTAGGACTAAATAATATAAGAATATTATGCAAAAAAGACTATTGGTATTGGCCGCAGGCATCTTGCAAGTGCCTGTCATCAAGAAGGCCAAGGATATGGGAATATATGTAATTGCTGCCGATGGCGATGCGAATGCCGTAGGTTTGCAATATGCAGATAAAGCTGTGGTGGTGAACATCACCAGTGAGGAGGATGTGCTTCGTGTAGCACGTGAGGAACGTATTGATGGTGTGATTCATCCTTGCTCGGAGGTGAGCATGAATGTGATGGGTCGTCTCAATGAGGAGTTAGGGTTGTCGGGCATCACCAAGCTACAGGCGATTCGTGCGACGAACAAGCATCTAATGCGTGAGGCATTTGAGAGGGGCAATGCCCCTTCGCCGAAGTCTTTCTGTTTTGAGGATGCAAATAAAGCTTGGAAGTGTTTCTGTAAGGAATTGCCTAAGGATGGTATTCTTAAGCCCTCTCGAAATAGTGGTTCACGTGGGATTGCAAAGATACAGAAAGGACTCTCTGAGGTTCAGTTTGTTGAATTATTCAATCGTGCTAGAGAGAAATCACGTGATAAGAGTGTTATGCTTGAGCAGTTTGTTGAGGGACCTGAGTTCTCTGTGGAAATCATTGCTTGGAATGGTGAAGTAAATGTGCTGACAGTAACAGATAAGAAGACAACAGAGGCTCCCTATTTTGTGGAGTTGGGTCATAATCAGCCTTCTTGTTTCCCTCAATATACTGTGGATTCAATTAAGGACGCTGCAGTAGCTGGTGTGAAAGCTTTGGGCGTGATGAACTGTGCATGCCATGCAGAGGTAAAAGTTCAGAACGGTGAGGCTTATATCATGGAGATTGGAGCTCGCCTTGGTGGTGATTTCATTTCTACTGAATTGACCCATTTGAGTACGGGTGTAGATATGGTGGCTGCTGCTATCAATTGCGCACTCGGTATAGCGCCATGTCTTGAGCCTTCAGAGGAGAAACATGGAGTCTGCATCCGCTATTTCTGCCCGAAGCCTGGAAAATTGGTAAGTATACAGAACGCCGAGGTGCTGGATGATTCTCGTGTGTATCTCTGGGAGATTTACCACAAGGAGGGCGATATGATTCCAGAGGTGACGAGCAGTCTATGCAGAAGCGGTCACGTGATTGTGACCGAAGAGACTCCCCAAAAAGCCATTGCGTTGGCGGAGAGATTGATTAACGAAGTAAAGATGGAGACAGTATGAAAGCAGTATTCCCCTGTTCATATTACTTGCCTGAGACGGCAGCAAGCCTCTACTTGACGGACAACATCGTTCATGCTTGTGCCGAGCAGGACTTAGAGGTGGATCTATACACGCCTACCCCTACGCGAGCTGTGCCAGAGGGTGCAAAATGGAAGCGATATGAAACAGATGTGGATGGCAAGTTGCGCATCCACCGGTTCCATTTGTATGGCGAGGGTAAAAATCCTATTTTGAGAGCATTGCGCTATGTGATAGGTGAGGCGATGTTACTTCACTACTGTATATGGAAGAAATATGATGTTGCGTTTATCGATTCGACTCCACCAATACAAGGATTAAAGATGCCACTGATTAAGTGGCTGAAGCGAAAGCCAACGGTATATAATGCTCAGGATATTTTTCCTGACTCCCTAGTGAACAACGGACTGTCGAAGGGGGGGGGGCTTGTATGGAAAATTGGTCGTATCGTGGAGAAGATTACCTACAAATATGCAGATAAGATTATCGTAATTTCTGAGGACTTCAAGAAAAATCTTTTGACGAAGGGTGTTCCTGAGGAGAAGATTGTTGTGGTGTATAATTGGGTGGATCAGAATGCAGTGGTAGATATTCCGAGGGAGAAGAACAAACTGTTCGAGATGTATGGATTAGACAGGAGTAAATTCTATGTCACATATAACGGCAACATTGGGTTGTCTCAGAACATGGATATGCTGCTAAGTGTGGCTGAGGAGTTAAAAACATCCAATTCTGACATCCACTTTGTTCTTGTGGGTACGGGGGTTTATTTGGACGAGGTGAAGAGAATGGTGGCTGAGAGAAATATAGATAATGTACATATACTTCCATTCCAACCATATGAGGATATTAGTCATGTATTCTCGTTGGGTGATGCGTCTCTCGTGATTTCTAAGCCCGGAACAGGTTCGGCATCTGTACCTTCAAAGACATGGAGCATCATGTCGGCAAGTCGTCCTGTACTGGCCAATTTCGATGAGAATGAACTCAAGAGCATCCTTGAAGATAATAGCTGTGGCATCTTCACTAAGGCGGGCGATAAAGAGGAGTTTAAGAAGTCGATACTTACACTGTATCTCAATCGCGAACTCTGTAAAGAGTACGGCAAGAACGGTCGTCAGTTCGTATTGAATAATCTCACTCGCGAGGTGGGTACACAGAAGTATGTGGATGTGATAAAGTCTGTAGTGAAAGACTAATGAATGAATTATTTTTCGAGTTACTCCAGTTGCTATAGGTACGCGCGATGTATTGTCGCATGTTCCTTCGGCAATGGAATGGCAGGAGATAAATGAGCTTTCGGAAAAGCAAGGGCTAACAGGTATTTCGTTTCATGGTAGGCAAAGGCTGTATAAGGAATACTCTGAGCAAACTGTCTATTTGCTCATCGGCCTGAAAATGCAGTGGCTTGGAATGGAAGCATACATTCAGGAAGAAAACTTGTTGGTGGATGAGCGTTGTGAGGAGACTACTCGTATGCTAGCGGAGGATAGTTTTAGGAGTTGTATTCTGAAGGAGCAAGCTAATGCCTGCTATTATCCACAGCCCAAGTTACGTACTTCAGGAAATATTGATATATGGGGCAGGCCCATTGCCTCGAAGGGTTTGTTTGAAGATAGAAAGCTAGTGACTAAGTATTTGATAAACAGGGAGGATGACTATATCCGTATGCAGTACCATCACATTGACTATCATATATTCCCCGATGTGGAAGTGTATTTCTGCCCTATAGTGCTGTTCAACTATCGTAAGAATGAGCGTTTGCAAAACAAGTTCGGAAGCGGAATGGATGGAAATAAGAATAGAAACAAATTTGATCAATAACTTAAAAAACAAATAACAAATGAGTATAAATTTGAGAAGAAGGAATATTCCTTTTTCGCCTCCAGATATGACGGAAGCTGAAGCTAATGAAGTTCGTGATGCAATCCTGAGTGGTTGGATTACGACTGGTCCTCGTACTAAGAAACTGGAGAAGATAATTTCTGAATACGTTCACACAGATAAGACGGTATGTCTGAACTCTGCTACGGCTGCCATGGAGATGGTGTTGCGTGTGTTGGGTGTGGGGCCTGGCGATGAGATTATCATGCCTGCATACACTTATACAGCATCAGCTTCGGTTGTTCAGCATGTAGGTGCTACCATCGTGATGGTAGACTCGCAGAAGGACAATGTTGAGATGGACTACGAGACGTTGGCTGCAGCTATCACGGAACGCACTAAGGTGATTGTTCCTGTTGACTTGGCTGGTATTTGTGCAGATGTGGATAAGATCAAGGAGATTGTGACTCGTCCTGAGATTTTGGCAAAATTCACTCCTAAGAATGATATACAGAAATTGATTGGTCGCATCGTGGTGTCTAACGATTGTGCGCACTCGTTTGGCGCTTCTCGCCACGGCAAGATGGCAGGTGAGATTGCGGACTTCTCTTCATTCTCATTCCATGCGGTGAAGAACTTCACGACAGCAGAGGGTGGCGCAATGACTTGGAACTTGGCTTTCGGTAGTGAGAAGGTAGAGCGTCAGCAGATGTATTGCGGAAGTCTTGTGCCGTTTATCGAGGATGAAAGCTGGAATGAGTTCATTTACCGCCTCTCACAACTCTTCTCTCTCCATGGTCAGAACAAGGATGCATTGGCTAAGACTAAGTTAGGTGCATGGGAGTACGACATTATCGGCCCATGGTACAAGTGCAACATGACAGACATAATGGCTGCTATGGGTTTGGTACAGTTCGAACGCTATTCTGAGATGCTGAAGAAGCGTGAAGAGTATGTGGCCTATATGAATAAGGCTATTGATGATCTTAACGCTAACCTTGACACTAGCCATCAGGTAGCTTATCTGAACCATAAGGCTGAGGATCATTGCTCATCGCATCACTTGTATCTGGTGCGTCTGCAAGGTCGCACCCGTGAAGAGGCTAACCATGTAATTGGGCAGATGGCAGAGCGAGGCATTGCTACTAATGTACATTACAAGCCACTTCCTATGATGACTGCATACATGGCTCTCGGCTTCGACATCAAGTACTATCCTAATGCCTATAACTTGTTCGAGAATGAGATCACCCTCCCGCTCAACACTTGCATGACCATGGAGGATGTCGAATATGTGATGGAGAATTTCGTGGATATCGTCAAATCGTTGTAAGCTATTGGCATTGTGCCCAATTTCAAAAAACTTATGGAAGGTATTTGCAAAATTAACATATACCTTTTCTGGTCTCAAAAGACAGATAAGTCTCGTTACGATGATTGTACAACTGCAAGAAAAAACGGATAACTATGATACACATAGATAAGAAACTAATATCAGAACTGTTTGACAGGGCTTTGGTAAACCCTCGCCTTCGTCATAGTTTTGATCTTTGTAATCCAGATAATAGTGGGCAGCGTATGCTCAATGTTCCCACTCGAAGATGTGAGCAAGTTATGAAAGAGCTTTGATAGAATAATTTAACCCCTTAATTGATACTTTATTATGATTACAGAAGAATTGAAAAAACGAGTAGCTGACTTTGTTGAAATGGAGTAGCGTTCGGGTTCAATGCAGTTAATAACATCAGGATTACGTCGCTCGCTGCATGCGGATTGCCGAGGAAGATACCGCTGAAACTTTCGAAGCATTGAAGAAGTAATGTTTATCTGTCAGCACAAGTAGGGCTAAGAGAGAGATTTGGTGGTAATCGGATATGTCGGTTGTTCAACTCTCAAAAATAGATGGAGATGACTTTGACGGAATGGCACCGGATGATATGTTCCAACGCTTTTTTGAGCATATCTTGGATGATGACCTGCTGACACTGCCGGTTACTTTGATGACGATGATCCTGACGCTCTAGATGATAACCTAAAGCTTTCTCAAACGACAAAATATTCAATGATCTCTGATTCTGGTGAAGGTTGTCCGCGACCTTCATTGCAATTCTTAAGTTAAAGTGTTTAGGGCTTCTATAAATTCATCAAGAAGGAAGATATGTTCTTGAAGCGTTCTGAGGAGAGTTATAGTAATGTTCGCTTTAATGGTGAGAAGGTTGACTTTGACTCTTTTGAATGGGACTATTTGCTGTATTAGCTAGGAAAAATGGGGGTATGGCTGATTAAATATGTATATACTATAAATGAAATATTAATGAATAAAATGAAAAAGATAGCTTTAATATCAGGAATCACCGGTCAGGATGGTTCATTTTTAGCCGAGTTTTTAATAGAAAAAGGATATGAAGTCCATGGTATCCTTCGTCGTTCCTCTTCTTTCAACACCGCACGTATCGAACATCTCTATTTAGATGAATGGGTACGTGACATGAAAAAGGAGCGTTTGGTTAATCTTCATTATGGAGATATGACGGATTCCAGTTCCTTGATCCGTATAATCCAGCAGGTACAACCGGATGAAATTTATAACCTGGCCGCACAAAGCCATGTGAAAGTTTCTTTTGATGTACCGGAGTATACAGCCGAAGCGGATGCTATCGGCACACTTCGCATGCTGGAAGCTGTCCGCATCCTTGGAATGGAGAAGAAGACAAGGATTTATCAGGCTTCCACTTCTGAACTATTCGGTTTGGTCCAGGAAGTTCCACAGAAGGAAACTACTCCATTCTATCCCCGTTCCCCGTATGGAGTAGCCAAACAATACGGTTTTTGGATAACCAAGAACTATCGTGAAAGCTATGGCATGTATGCTGTAAACGGAATCCTTTTTAATCATGAAAGTGAACGTAGAGGAGAGACTTTTGTAACCCGTAAGATAACATTGGCTGCTGCCCGTATTGCGCAAGGTCTTCAGGACAAACTTTATTTGGGAAACTTGAACTCACTTCGTGACTGGGGATACGCTAAGGACTATGTTGAGTGTATGTGGCTGATCCTTCAGCATGATACTCCTGAAGATTTTGTAATTGCTACGGGAGAATACCACACTGTACGTGAATTTACGACACTGGCTTTCAAAGAAGTCGGTATTGAACTTCGTTGGGATGGTGAAGGTGTGAATGAGAAAGGCATTGATGTATCGACGGGAGAGGTTTTGGTTGAAGTCGATCCTAAATATTTCCGTCCTGCTGAAGTTGAGCAGTTACTGGGTGATCCTAGTAAAGCTCGTACGTTACTTGGCTGGAATCCTACCAAGACTTCTTTCCCCGAACTGGTAAAAATCATGGTATCGCATGATATGAAGTTTGTGAAGAAGCTTCACATGAAAGAACTGATGAATAGAGAAGAATAAGAATGGATAAGAATACGAAAATTTATGTAGCAGGACACCATGGTTTGGTGGGTTCCGCTATCTGGAATAATTTGCAGCGTCGTGGTTACACGAATCTTGTAGGACGCTCTCATAAAGAACTGGACCTTCTTGATGGCGTAGCCGTAAAACAATTCTTTGATGAAGAACAGCCTGATGCAGTTGTCCTTGCCGCTGCGCACGTCGGTGGTATCCTTGCAAACTTGCAGTATCGTGCCGATTTTATCTATCAGAATCTCCAGATTCAGCAGAATGTGATAGGGGAGAGCTTCCGTCATAACGTACAGAAACTGCTTTTCCTGGGTAGTACCTGTATTTATCCCCGTGATGCCGCACAACCAATGAAGGAAGACGTTTTGTTGACTTCTCCTTTGGAATATACGAACGAACCTTATGCCATTGCCAAGATTGCTGGTTTGAAGATGTGTGAAAGCTTCAATCTTCAGTATGGCACGAACTATATCGCTGTGATGCCTACCAACCTTTATGGTCCGAATGATAATTTCCATTTGGAGAACAGTCATGTTCTTCCTGCCATGATTCGCAAGATTCATCTGGCTAAATGTTTAAACGAAGATGACTGGAAGGCCGTTCGTAGAGACCTTGACTTGCGTCCTGTGGAAGGTGTGACCGGTAGTGAGTCTGATGCTGGAATATTGGATAAATTGGCAAAATTTGGTATTACTCCTGAATCGGTAACTCTTTGGGGTACCGGAACACCTATGCGTGAATTCTTATGGAGTGAAGAGATGGCTGATGCGAGCGTTCATGTACTGTTGAACGTTGATTTCAAAGATACTTATGTTACAGGCAGTAGAGACATTCGTAACTGCCATATCAATGTTGGTACAGGTAAGGAAGTTAGTATCCGTGAAGTTGCCGAAATAATTATGAAGGAAATTGGCTTTAAAGGTATCCTTCTTTGGGATAGTTCAAAGCCTGATGGTACAATGCGTAAATTAACAGATGTATCGAAGTTACACAGTTTAGGCTGGCATCATAAGGTTGAGATTGATGAAGGAATCGAGCGTCTTTATAAATGGTATTTGAAAGGTGTCTAAATTTTATAATTTATATATTATGGAAAAAATAAACGGAAGGAATGTTTTAATACTGTTGTTGATCCTGCTTCTTACAGCTTGTCAGTCTTATAAAAAGGTGCCTTACTTGCAGGATGCAGAAGTCGTTTTGTATAGTACGCAGAACGAACAGTTATATGATGCAAAGATCATGCCCAAAGACTTGTTGACTATTGTAGTGTCGTGTACCAGTCCTGAACTGGCTGCGCCTTTTAATCTGACAGTGGCTACGCAGAGTAATGCTGCTTTGAATTATACGACTACTCAGCCAGTCCTACAACAATATCTAGTGGATAATGACGGTAATATAAATTTCCCTGTATTAGGTGAGCTTCATGTAGGCGGATTGACCAAGAAGGCGACCGAACAAATGATTGTGGAAAAGTTGAAACCTTATATTACGGAAACTCCTATTGTAACGGTACGTATGGTAAATTATAAGATTTCCGTGATTGGTGAAGTTGCCCGTCCCGGTACATTCACGATTTCCAATGAAAAGGTGAACATCTTGGAAGCTTTGGCTATGGCAGGTGATATGACCGTATATGGTCTGCGTGATGATGTTAAGCTGATACGGGAGAATGCCAATGGCAAACAGGAAATTATTCCTTTGGATCTGAATAAAGCGGAGACTATCCTTTCTCCTTATTATTATTTGCAACAGAATGATATTATTTACGTAACTCCGAATAAGGCAAAAGCTCGAAATTCGGATATCGGAACTAGTACAAGTTTGTGGTTCTCTGCTACTTCGATCCTTGTTTCTATTGCCAGTTTATTGTTTAACATCTTGAAATAAAAAGAAAGAGTTATGAAGGAAGAAAATAAAAACGGGAAAGGACCTGAAATGACTGAGGATCAGATTGATTTCCGGGCGCTTCTTTTTAAATATATCATTCACTGGCCCTGGTTTGTAGGTGCGGTGTTGCTATGTTTTGTTGGCGCGTGGTTTTATTTGCATTGGGCTACCCCCATTTATAATATTTCCGCTACAGTTCTGATAAAAGACGAGAAGAAGGGTGGAGGTGCAGGACTTTCTTCGGAATTGGAGGATATGGGTTTAAGCGGCCTGATGACTTCCTCTAAAAATATTGATAATGAGTTGGAGGTTCTGCGTTCGAAAACCCTGGTAAAAGAGGTGGTTAATCAGTTGGGACTGTATATAACTTATAAAGATGAGGATGAATTTCCTGCTAAAGGTCTATATAAGACATCTCCGGTGCAGGTAAGCTTGACACCTCAAGAGGCTGAAAAATTGAATGCACCGATGATGGTGGAAATGACTTTACAGCCTGAAGGTAGTATGGATGTGAATGTGACTGTGGGTGAGAAGGGTTATCAGAAACATTTTGAAAAGCTGCCTGCTATTTTTCCGACTGATGAAGGTACATTGGCTTTCTTTCAGGAAGTTGATTCGGTAACTTTACAGAATGGAACGAAAGCTCCTCGGATAGAGAAGAACGTACGTCATATAACTGCGACAATAAATAAACCGATGAGAGTGGCAAAAGGCTATTGTAACAGTCTGTCTATTGCTCCTACCTCTAAAACGACTTCTGTTGCTGTGATTTCATTGAAGAACTCCAGTTTGCAGCGTGGACAGGATTTTATCAACCAGTTGCTTGAGATGTATAATCGCAATACGAACAATGATAAAAACGAAATCGCTCAGAAGACGGCTGAGTTTATCGATGAACGTATTGGCATTATCTCAAAAGAATTGGGTAGTACGGAAGCTAATCTGGAGACTTTCAAGCGTGATGCCGGTATCACGGATTTGACAAGTGAAGCTCAGATCGCCTTGGCCGGTAATGCTGAGTATGAAAAGAAGAGCGTAGAGAACCGTACTCAAATCAGTCTGGTGAATGACTTGCGTAAGTATTTGCGAGGCAATGAATACGAAGTATTGCCGAGTAATGTGGGTTTGCAGGATGCCGCCTTGATTGGAGCTATTGAACGTTACAACGAGATGTTGATGGAACGTAAACGCCTGTTGCGTACATCAACAGAGAATAACCCTACGATTGTGAATTTGGATACAAGTATCCGTGCCATGAAAGCCAATGTACAGGCTACTCTTGAAGGAACCTTGCAGGGGTTGATGATCACCAAAGAGAGCCTTGACCGTGAGGCGAGTCGTTATTCCCGTCGTATCAGTAACGCTCCGGGACAGGAACGTGCTTATGTAAGTATTGCCCGTCAGCAGGAGATCAAGGCCGGATTGTATCTGATGCTGTTACAGAAACGTGAAGAGAATGCGATTGCTCTTGCTGCTACAGCCAATAATGCAAAAATTATCGATGAAGCAATAGCTGACGATACTCCGGTATCTCCTAAAGGCAAAATGATTTATCTGATTGCATTGGTGTTGGGTATTGGAATTCCCGTCGGTATCATCTATTTGATTGAACTGACGAAATTCAAGATCGAAGGTCGTGCTGATGTAGAGAAACTGACAAGTGTGCCTGTTGTCGGTGATATTCCATTAACTGATGAGAAGAATGATAAGAATGGTTCTA
Source organism: uncultured Bacteroides sp. (assembly GCA_947038155.1). Lineage (GTDB taxonomy): Bacteria > Bacteroidota > Bacteroidia > Bacteroidales > Bacteroidaceae > Bacteroides. The sequence goes on from CAMQVH010000001.1 coordinate 234,378, forward strand.
TCGCCGTCTTCGAGAACAAGAATAATCTGATGAGTGAAACCTTCCGTAATATTCGTACTAATCTTCAGTTTATGCTCGATAATGATCAGAAGGTGATCCTTGTGACCTCAACTGTCAGTGGTGAAGGAAAATCGTTTGTCTCGTCGAATTTGGCTATCAGTCTTTCTCTTTTAGGAAAGAAGGTGGTGATTGTCGGACTCGATATTCGTAAGCCGGGGTTGAATAAAGTATTCCAGCTCTCTAATAAGGAGAGAGGTATTACTCAGTATCTTTCCAATCCTGAAACGGATTTGATGGAGCTTGTTCAACCTTCTGATGTAAATAAGAATCTGTTTATTCTTCCGGGTGGTACTGTTCCTCCTAATCCAACGGAACTATTAGCCCGTAACGGCCTGGACAGAGCGATAGAAACCTTGAAGAAGAACTTCGATTATGTCATCCTTGATACTGCTCCTATCGGCATGGTAACGGATACCTTATTAATAGGTCGTGTAGCAGACTTGTCAGTTTACGTATGCCGTGCTGACTACACTCATAAGGCGGAATATACATTGATCAATGAACTGTCTTTTGAGAAGAAGCTACCTAATCTTTGTACCGTCATCAACGGCGTAGACCTGAAGAAGCGAAAATACGGTTATTACTACGGCTACGGTAAGTATGGCAAACACTACGGTTATGGTAAACGTTATGGTTACGGCTATGGATATGGCCAAGATACAAAAAGATAAATATCTGAATATCTATGAATTATAACTTTTTTCAGAAAAAGAGCCCCGCAAGGGGCTTTTCTTTTTGTTATCTGAAATAAAAGCCTCACCTTTGCATTGTTGATCAACAAAACGTGAATAAAATAACTTGAATTTGAATCTTTAAAAAAACGTATTATGAGTGTAATTTACAAAGTTGTTACGCGACCATCTGACCCGCGTGTTCCCAATTCTCCCAAGAAATATTATCCGCATCTGATCACTTTAGGTCAGTCTGTCAATCTGAAATATATTGCGCAGAAAATGCAGGGCTATTCTTCTTTATCTATCGGTGATATCAAGAGTGTGATTCAGAATTTTGTGGAGAAAATGAAAGAGCAACTTCTGGAAGGTAAGTCTGTGAATATCGAAGGCTTGGGGGTATTTATGCTGACTGCTTGTTCGAAAGGAGCGGATGCAGCGAAAGATGTCAATGCTAAAAGTGTGGATAGCGTACGCATTTTCTTTCAGGCGAATAAGGAACTGCGTATCACGAAGACGGCTACCCGTGCAGATGAAAAACTGGATTTGATCAGTTTGGATGAATATCTGAAGAAGTTGAACGCCTCTGTGACTCCGAATGATCCGGATGATGGTGAAAATGGCGGTGGTGGAAATGAAGGAGGAGGAGATGAGGAAGCTCCGGATCCGACTGTATAATCTGAAAAGCTTAAAAAAGAAAGGAGGAAAAATCTATGAAGAAAACTTGGAGTGTAGTTTTGAAAGTAATCATTGCTGTAGCCGGTGCGATTGCCGGAGTACTGGGAGTACAGGCTGCATCATTGTAAGCAGCATTCAGTAAATAAAGTAATTGGTTAGATAAGACAGGCAGGCGGGAAGAACTTTCCCGCCTGCTTTGTTGTATGCTAAAATATCAAATAGTTGGCGTTACTTTTTCGTGTGCGATAACGAAAACACAAAAAATAACATTTTATTATGTAGAAAAAAATGAGGGAATGCTTCGTAGTTCACAAATAATGATTAAATTTGCCGCGATTTGTAATGTTGAGTTTGCAAAATGACGAATAATACTATAAAGCATCTAGGTATTGTGGAAAACATACAGGGTTCTCATCTGTCGGTGAGAATCGTTCAGACGTCGGCTTGTGCGGCTTGTAGCGCAAAAGGCCACTGTTCTTCGGCGGATAGTAAAGACAAAGTCATAGATATAACGGATGTTACAGCTGCTTCCTATCAGGTAGGAGAGCGGGTGATGGTGATCGGCGAAACGTCGATGGGCATGATGGCTGTAACCCTTGCATTCATAATTCCTTTTGTACTTCTGATTGTTTCCCTGTTCGCATGGATGGCATTGATAGGGAATGAACTGTATGCGGCTCTTCTTTCTCTGGCAGTTCTTATTCCTTATTATTTCGTATTGTGGCTCAATAAAACGCGAATGAAACAACATTTTTCATTTACTATAAAACCAATAAATAACTAAAACATTATGAATTTGATTCTGATTGCAGTGATTTCATTGGGAGCTATAGCGCTCGTGCTGGCCGCTATTCTTTATGTAGCTTCCAAGAAATTTGCCGTGTATGAAGACCCGCGGATTGCCCAGGTGGGGGAAGTGTTGCCCCAGGCAAACTGTGGTGGATGTGGCTATCCTGGTTGTAGCGGATTTGCCGATGCTTGCGTCAAAGCCGGTTCGCTGGATGGTAAATTCTGCCCTGTAGGCGGTCAGCCTGTCATGGCACAAATTGCTGATATTCTCGGACTGGCAGCTACTGAAGCTGAACCGATGGTAGCAGTAGTAAGATGTAACGGAAGCTGTGCCAACCGTCCGCGTATTAATCAATACGACGGTGCGAAGAGTTGCGCTATTGCCGCTTCATTGTATGGTGGAGAAACAGGTTGTAGCTACGGATGCCTCGGATGTGGCGACTGTGTGGCTGCCTGCCAGTTCGATGCTATCCACATGAATCCTGAAACGGGACTTCCGGAAGTGGATGAAGCCAAATGTACAGCTTGTGGCGCTTGTGTGAAGGCTTGTCCGAAGGCGATCATCGAGATTCGTCCGCAAGGCAAGAAATCACGCCGTGTGTACATCTCTTGTGTGAACAAAGACAAGGGAGCCGTAGCACGTAAGGCTTGTACAGTGAGCTGTATCGGCTGTGGTAAGTGTGTCAAGACTTGTCCGTTCGAAGCTATTACGCTGGAGAACAACTTGGCTTACATCGATCCGAACAAGTGTAAATCATGTCGTAAGTGCGTGGAAGTTTGTCCGCAGAACACAATTATCGAGCTGAACTTCCCTCCACGTAAACCGAAGGCGGAAGAAGCACCGAAAACAGTTGCTGCAGAAGCTCCGAAGGTAACAGAATAATAACAGAATAAAATACAGAATTGTATGTTAAAGACATTTTCAATTGGTGGAGTTCATCCACACGAAAATAAATTGTCGGCACATCAACCTATCATCACAGCGGAAGTTCCTGCAAAGGCAGTTATTCTGTTGGGGCAGCACATTGGCGCACCTGCCAAACCGATAGTAGCAAAAGGTGATATGGTGAAGGTAGGCACGAAGATTGCCGAACCTGCCGGCTTCGTTTCGGCAGCAATTCACTCTTCTGTCAGTGGAAAAGTGGCGAAGATTGATACAGTAGTCGATGCGAGCGGTTATGCAAAACCTGCTATCTTTATTGATGTAGAAGGCGACGAATGGGAAGAAACCATTGACCGTAGCAAGACACTGGTCAAAGAATGTGAGCTTTCGTCCGAAGAAATCGTGAAGAAGATTGCCGATGCCGGTATCGTAGGTTTGGGTGGTGCTTGTTTCCCTACACAGGTGAAACTTTGTCCGCCGCCTTCGTTCAAGGCAGAATGTGTGATTATCAATGCGGTGGAATGTGAACCGTATCTGACTGCCGACCATCAGCTGATGCTGGAACACGCGGAAGAAGTCATGGTAGGTGTCTCCATTCTGATGAAAGCCGTGAAGGTAAATAAGGCATTTATCGGAATTGAGAATAACAAGCCGGATGCTATTGAACTGATGACGAAAGTTGCTTCTAGTTATGCAGGCATCGAAGTTGTTCCTTTGAAAGTGAAATATCCGCAGGGCGGTGAGAAACAGTTGATTGATGCGATTACCAAACGCCAGGTGGCAAGTGGTGCGCTGCCTATCTCTACTGGGGCAGTTGTGCAGAATGTGGGTACGGCATTTGCTGTTTATGAAGCTGTTCAGAAAAATAAACCGTTGTTTGAGCGTGTGATTACCGTAACTGGTAAGTCTGTGACCAAACCTTCCAACTTCCTGGCGCGTATCGGTACACCGATGAAACAGCTGATTGATGCTTGCGGCGGTCTGCCGGAGGATACGGGAAAGGTGATTGGCGGTGGTCCGATGATGGGTAAGGCTTTGGTGAATATCGAAGTTCCTACCGCAAAAGGCAGCTCCGGCATCCTGATCATGAATCAGAAGGAAGCCAAGCGTGGTGAAGCACAAACCTGTATCCGTTGTGCAAAGTGTGTGAGCGCTTGTCCGATGGGACTGGAGCCGTACTTGCTCGGAGCTTTGTCCGAAAACGGAGATTTTGAAACAATGGAAAAAGAAAGAATCATGGATTGTATCGAGTGCGGTTCCTGTCAGTTCACTTGTCCTGCCAACCGTCCGCTGCTTGATTACTGCCGCTTGGGTAAGGGTAAAGTAGGGGCTATGATTCGTGCACGTCAAGCTAAAAAATAACGAAGTATGGAAAATAAATTAATCGTATCACTATCACCCCACGTTCATGGCGGAGACAGCGTACAGAAAAATATGTATGGCGTGCTGATCGCACTGATTCCGGCTTTTCTGGTGTCTCTTTATTTCTTCGGGCTGGGGGCTCTGATTGTCACGGCTACTTCGGTAGCAGCCTGTTTATTCTTCGAATGGGCGATCGTTAAATTCTTAATGAAGAAACCTGCTACAACCATTTGTGACGGTTCTGCTGTCATTACAGGTGTGTTGCTGGCATTCAATCTACCTTCCAATCTGCCTATCTGGATTATCATTCTGGGTGCACTGTTCGCAATCGGTGTAGGCAAGATGTCTTTCGGTGGTCTGGGCTGCAACCCATTCAACCCGGCATTGGCGGGACGTGTATTCCTGTTGCTTTCTTTCCCGGTGCAGATGACAACATGGCCGGTAGTAGGTCAGCTGACATCTTATATGGACGCTACCACCGGTGCTACTCCGCTGGCATTGATGAAACAGGCTATTCACGGCGATGCAAGTGCTTTGAGCCAGATACCTGATGCGCTGACTCTGTTTATCGGACAGAACGGCGGATGTATCGGTGAAGTAAGTGCGCTGGCACTGTTGCTCGGACTGGTATACATGCTCTGGAAAAAGATCATCACCTGGCATATTCCGGTTTCTATCATTGTGACTGTATTTGTATTTGCAGGCATTATGCACATGGTGGATCCCGAAAAGTATGTTTCTCCGATATTGCAACTACTCTCCGGAGGTCTGATGCTGGGAGCTGTCTTTATGGCAACCGACTATGTGACTTCTCCGATGAGCAAGAAAGGTATGCTGATTTACGGTGTTTGTATCGGTCTGCTGACGGTGGTTATCCGTCTGTTCGGTGCATATCCCGAAGGTATGTCATTCGCCATCCTGATTATGAATGCGTTCACTCCGCTGATTAACACCTATTGTAAACCTAAACGCTTTGGGGAGGTAGCGAAGAAGAAATGAAAAAGTTACAATCATCTTTAAAGAATATGTTGCTGGTACTTACGGGCGTTACAGCTGTTTCCGTAGCGTTGCTGGCTTATGTGAACGAACTGACGAAAGGCCCTATTGCCGAAGCGAATGCAAAGACGCTGAACGAGGCCTTGAAAAAGGTGCTTCCTGAATATACCAATAATCCGGTAGCCGAAAGCGATACTGTTTTCAGCGAGAAAGACGGAAAGAAAATCGTGGATTTCATTATCTATCCGGCCAAGAATGGCGAAAAGTGGGTAGGTTCTGCCGTTGAAGCCAAGTCAATGGGATTTGGCGGTGAACTGAAAGTGCTGGTGGGCTTTGATGCTGAAGGCAAGATTTATAACTACTCTTTATTGGCGCACGCTGAAACTCCGGGATTGGGTTCGAAAGCGGACAAATGGTTTGGAGCTTATGATCCTGCAAAGAACGAAAAACCGGTATCTCACGAAGAAAGTGCAAAGTCTATTTTGGGCATGAATCCGGGAGAGACTCCATTGGCTGTGACCAAAGACATGAATGGACAGGTAGATGCTATCACGGCTTCTACTATCACTTCACGTGCTTTCCTGAATGCGGTGAATGCTGCTTATCAGGCATATAAAGGCGGTGAGGTGGATACGAATTCCGGAGCTTCCCAGAAAAATGAACCGGCTGCTGCACCGGAAGGTGAAGCAGCTGCTAATGACACTAATAACTAAGAAAGGAGGAGACAGTTATGAATAATTTTAAAGTAATGATGAACGGGATTATCAAAGAGAATCCTATTTTTGTGCTCCTGCTCGGTATGTGTCCTACACTGGGTTCGACATCATCGGCAATCAACGGTATGGGTATGGGACTGGCCACTATGTTCGTCCTGATTTGCTCGAACGTGGTAATTTCATCTATCAAGAATCTGATTCCGGATATGGTACGCATCCCTTCATTTATCGTGGTGATCGCGTCATTCGTGACACTGTTGCAGATGATAATGCAAGCATACGTGCCCGATCTGTATGCTACTCTCGGTCTTTTCATTCCGCTGATCGTAGTAAACTGTATCGTATTGGGACGTGCGGAAGCTTTCGCAGCGAAGAACAATCCGCTGGCCTCTATGTTTGATGGTATCGGTATGGGATTTGGCTTTACCATTGCCCTGACTCTGTTGGGTGCCGTACGTGAATTTCTCGGAACAGGTAAGATATTTAATCTGACCATTCTGCCGGAAGAATACGGAATGCTGATCTTTGTTCTGGCTCCGGGTGCCTTTATCGCTTTAGGTTATCTGATTGCCATTATTAATAGTCTGAAGAAAGCCTAACTCTATTAAATAAGAAAAGAATATGGAATATATATTGATATTTATCTCGGCAATCTTTGTAAACAACATTGTGTTGTCGCAGTTCCTGGGAATCTGTCCGTTCCTGGGTGTTTCCAAGAAGGTGGAAACAGCGATGGGTATGAGTGCGGCAGTTGCTTTCGTGCTGACTATCGCTACCATCGTCACATTCCTGATTCAGAAGTTTGTGTTGGACGCTTTCGGATTGGGGTACTTACAGACAATCACTTTTATTCTGGTTATTGCCGGACTGGTGCAGATGGTAGAAATTATTCTGAAGAAAGTTTCTCCTTCTTTGTATCAGGCACTGGGGGTGTTCCTGCCGTTGATTACAACGAACTGCTGTATTCTCGGTGTGGCAATCCTGGTAATCCAGAAAGACTTTGATCTGCTGACAGGTGTTGTATACGCATTCTCTACTGCTCTTGGCTTTGGTCTGGCACTGGTATTGTTTGCCGGATTGCGTGAGCAGATGACCCTGGTGAAGATTCCGAAAGGAATGCAGGGGACTCCGATTGCTTTGATTACCGCAGGTTTGCTGGCAATGGCATTCATGGGCTTCTCTGGCGTCGTGTAAAAGACTAAGTTGATAATTAGATAAAGAGGCTGGAAACTCTGTCGTATGGCAACATACAGGCAGTTTGTTTCCGGCCTTTTTCTTTATATATGTTCATACCGAATATGTTTTTTATCATACCAAAACGCCCTCAAATCGTCCCGTAAGTATCTTCCTGTGAATAAAATTGCGATAGTTTATTGCATTTCCATTTTATTTCCATACATTTGTACCTCAAACAAACTGAAAACCGAAAAACTAACCATATTTTAAAATTATATGAAAGAAAGAATTTTAGTAACGGGAGGAACAGGCTATATTGGGTCTCATACCGTTGTAGAACTACAAAACAGTGGATACGAAGTAATCATTATCGATAATTTATCAAATTCGAGTGCTGACGTTGTTGACAATATAGAGAAAGTATCCGGTATCCGCCCAGCTTTTGAGAAACTGGATTGTCTTGATTTTGCTGGCCTTGATGCCGTATTTGCCAAATATAAAGGAATTAAAGCGATTATTCATTTCGCAGCAAGCAAAGCAGTAGGAGAGTCGGTAGAGAAGCCGTTGCTTTATTATCGTAACAACCTGGTTTCTTTAATCAACCTTCTGGAGTTAATGCCTAAACATGGAGTAGAAGGCATAGTGTTCTCTTCTTCCTGTACAGTATATGGTCAACCGGATGAGTTGCCTGTAACGGAAAAGGCTCCGATCAAGAAAGCGGAATCTCCTTATGGAAATACAAAACAGATTAATGAAGAAATTATCCGTGATACAATAGCTTCCGGTGCCCCGATCAATGCTATTTTGCTGCGTTATTTCAATCCGATTGGCGCACATCCTACAGCATTGCTGGGTGAACTTCCGAACGGTGTTCCTCAAAACCTGATTCCTTATCTGACTCAGACAGCGATGGGTATCCGTGAAAAACTAAGTGTATTCGGTGACGATTATGATACTCCTGACGGTTCTTGTATCCGTGACTTTATCAACGTTGTTGACTTGGCTAAAGCACACGTGATTGCAATCCGCCGTATTTTGGAGCAAAAACAGAAAGAAAAAGTAGAAGTATTCAATATCGGTACAGGACGCGGTGTTTCAGTATTGGAACTGATTAATGGCTTTGAAAAAGCTACTGGCGTTAAACTGAATTATCAGATTGTAGGCCGTCGCGCAGGTGATATTGAAAAGGTATGGGCTAACCCCGATTTTGCCAACCAGGAACTGGGTTGGAAAGCGGTAGAAACATTAGAAGATACTTTACGCTCTGCATGGAATTGGCAGCTGAAACTCCGTGAAAGAGGCATTCAGTAAAAAGATATTTGTTTTAATTAACATAAAAGTTTAAACAAATCGTTCATGCGATTTGTTTATTAGATGCTAATCAGCTTGATCTGTTTGTGAGTATGTGAATATGAGTAAATGGTACTTATGCCTCTCCGGCATAGACAGGTATGATTGCATAGTAGTTTTGTCGTGTTTTATTTTGTGTTTGTGTTGTGACGGTACTACGACGGGAGTCGTGGTACCGTTTTTTGTTACTCCTTTACAGCCTGCCTTTAAAACGGAATACGTTAGTTCCCCAATCGGTTTCAGGTAAAGTTCCTTCCGGCTCGAACAATCCATATACGGAAGAACCGGAACCGCTCATAGAGGCATAAACAGCCCCTTGCCTGTATAGTTCGGCTTTAATTTCTCCGATCACCGGATGCTGGGGGAATACGCTGTCTTCAAAATCATTGATTAATATCTCTTTCCATTCATTTGCCGGGCGTTTGATCGCTTCTTTGATCGAGTATTCGGGATGATGAGGGTGAATATTGGCGAAAGCTTCCCGCGTTGATACGAATACATCCGGTTTGATGATCAGAATCTGATATCCTTTTAAGGATAGTGGAATGGGGGAGAATATGTTGCCGATTCCTTCGGCAAAGGTCGGGGCGTTTCTGATAAAGAAAGCGCAGTCTGCTCCCAAAGTTGCGGCATATATTTCCAGCTGATCTTCGGATAAATTCAGCTGAAAGTGTTCGTTGAGTAATTTCAGCATGAAAGCTGCGTCTGATGAGCCTCCTCCCAGTCCGGCACCGGAAGGAATGTGTTTGTACAGATGGATCTCGATAGGAGAGAGGTGAAACTCTTTATCTAATAGCAGATATGCTTTCACCACTAAATTGTCTTCTGGATTACCGGATATCTCCATTCCGTACTGATGCAGGGAGAACTTTTTGTCCGCTTCGGGGCTGGTCCGGATTTCCAGCGCATCTTCGAGAGCGACGGGGTAGAATACGGTTTCGAGGTTGTGATATCCGTCCGGACGCTTCTCGGTAATAGAGAGTCCCAGGTTTATTTTTGCGTTTGGGAAAGTGATCATATTCGTTCTGAATTATTATTTTTGAATTTTAAATTATGGGTTGCGAATTTATGCTATTGGTGACAAAGTTACTAAAATCTTCATTTTTCCTTATCTTTTCTTCATTATTATATTCTATCTTTGTCATCCCTTTCGGCTTTTACTATGTATAAAAGCCGGGGATCATAAATTGTAAATCATAAAATTGTATATAAGCAGATGGCTGAACAAAGAAGAAATTCCCGTAACACAAAATCAACTAAAGTACAACCGGTCAATGATTATGGTCGTATCCAACCTCAGGCACCGGAGCTGGAAGAGGCGGTGTTGGGTGCTTTAATGATTGAGAAGGATGCTTATTCGCTGGTGAGTGAGATTCTTCGCCCGGAGTCATTTTATGAGCATCGTCATCAGTTGATTTATGCTGCCATTACTGATCTTGCCGTTAATCAGAAGCCGGTGGACATTCTGACGGTCAAAGAGCAGTTGAGCAAAAGAGGTGAGTTGGAAGAGGTCGGTGGACCGTTCTATATTACTCAGTTGAGCAGTAAGGTTGCTTCTTCCGCACATATCGAATATCACGCCCGTATTATTGCACAAAAATCGTTGGCGCGCGAATTGATAACGTTTACCAGTAATATTCAAAGCAAGGCTTTTGATGAGACACTGGATGTGGACGACTTGATGCAGGAGGCGGAAGGCAAGTTGTTTGAGATTTCCCAGCAGAATATGAAGAAAGACTATACGCAGATTAATCCGGTAATTGACGAAGCGTATAAGCTGATTCAGAAAGCGGCTGCACGAACGGACGGTCTGAGTGGTCTTGAAAGTGGATTTACGAAACTGGACAAGATGACCTCCGGTTGGCAGAACTCCGACCTTATTATAATCGCTGCCCGTCCTGCCATGGGTAAGACAGCTTTCGTACTTTCTATGGCTAAAAATATTGCTGTTGATTATCGGAATCCGGTAGCGTTGTTCTCTCTTGAAATGAGTAACGTCCAGTTGGTCAACCGTCTTATCACCAATGTTTGTGAGATTCCGAGTGAGAAGATCAAAAGTGGACAATTGGCAAGCTATGAGTGGCAACAGTTGGACTACAAACTGAAAGACCTGCTTGATGCTCCGCTTTATGTGGACGATACTCCGTCTTTGTCTGTGTTTGAACTCCGGACCAAAGCACGTCGTCTGGTGCGTGAACATGGGGTGAGAATCATTATTATTGACTACCTTCAGTTGATGAATGCGAGTGGTATGGCATTCGGTAGCCGTCAGGAAGAGGTTAGTACGATATCCCGTTCGTTGAAAGGATTGGCAAAGGAGTTGAACATTCCCATTATAGCCTTGTCGCAGTTGAATCGTGGTGTGGAGAGTCGTGAAGGTATTGACGGTAAACGCCCTCAGTTGAGTGACCTTCGTGAATCCGGAGCCATCGAGCAGGATGCCGATATGGTGTGTTTTATTCACCGTCCGGAATATTATAAGATTTATCAGGATGATCGTGGTAACGACCTTCGCGGTATGGCGGAAATTGTGATAGCCAAGCATCGTAATGGTGCGGTAGGTGAAGTCTTGCTCCGATTCAAAGGTGAGTTTACACGATTCTCTAATCCGGAAGATGATATGGTTATACCGATGCCGGGTGAACCTGCAGGTGCCATGCTGGGGTCTAAACTGAATGCCGGTGCTATGCCTCCGCCTCCGCCGGAACCGGACTTTGTTCCGCAGGGAAATAATCCGTTCGGTGCAACGGAAGGACCGTTACCTTTCTAAAAAAACGTCTTTTGGGTTGAATAGAATGACCGCTTAGTCAGATGAAAATAACCGCTCGATTTACTCCAATCGAGCGGTCGATTATTTTTTATAGAGTATAGCCAGGTTGTATTCTGATAGGGATAGGTGGCAAAAATGACAAAGAATACCCCTTTATTTTTTTGCCACTTTGTCACCAACCATGAATTTATTGGGGAATAATACAGTCAGGTCCTTGTTAGTTTAGCTTCTCTTGACATTTTTCTCTCAAATCGTTCTATGTCAACCGAAAAATCTTATTAACTTTGCGAAACTTTTTGAGAAACAATAAAAATTTAATTATATGAATATCTCTTATAACTGGCTGAAAGAGTATGTCAACTTTGATTTGACCCCCGATGAAACGGCTGCTGCGCTGACCTCAATCGGCTTGGAAACAGGTGGTGTAGAAGAAGTGCAAACCATTAAGGGTGGTTTGGAAGGACTCGTAATCGGTGAAGTGCTGACTTGCGAAGAACATCCGAATTCCGACCATTTGCATATCACTACCGTCAATCTGGGAGACGGCGAACCTGTACAGATTGTATGCGGTGCTCCGAATGTAGCTGCCGGACAGAAAGTAGTGGTTGCCACTTTGGGTACCAAACTTTATGACGGTGATGAATGCTTTACTATCAAGAAGTCAAAAATCCGTGGTGTAGAATCTACAGGGATGATTTGTGCAGAAGACGAAATCGGTATTGGTACTGATCATGCAGGAATCATCGTGTTGCCGGCTGAAGCTGTTCCGGGTACTCTCGCCAAAGACTATTATAATATCAAGAGTGACTACGTACTCGAAGTAGATATTACTCCTAACCGTGCAGACGCTTGCTCACACTATGGTGTGGCCCGCGACTTGTATGCTTACCTGATTCAGAATGGCAAGCAGGCTACTTTGCAACGTCCATCTGTAGATGGATTTAAGGTGGAAAATCATGATTTGGATATCGAAGTAGTGGTTGAAAACAGCGAAGCCTGTCCTCACTATGCCGGCGTTACGGTGAAAGGCGTTACTGTGAAGGAAAGCCCCGAATGGTTGCAGAATAAATTGCGCTTGATCGGTGTACGTCCTATTAATAATGTAGTGGATATTACTAATTATATCGTTCATGCTTTCGGTCAGCCATTGCATTGTTTCGATGCCGGAAAGATAAAAGGCAATGAAGTAATTGTCAAGACATTGCCGGAAGGCACTCCATTCGTCACATTGGATGAAGTGGAACGCAAGTTGAACGAACGCGATCTGATGATCTGCAACAAAGAAGAAGCGATGTGTATTGCCGGTGTATTCGGCGGACTGGATTCCGGTTCTACGGAAGCTACGACAGATGTATTTATCGAAAGCGCTTATTTCCATCCTACATGGGTGCGTAAGACTGCCCGTCGTCACGGTCTGAATACGGATGCTTCTTTCCGTTTCGAACGTGGCATCGATCCGAACGGAGTAATCTATTGTCTGAAACTGGCTGCTCTGATGGTGAAAGAACTGGCCGGTGGCACTATCTCATCCGAAATTAAGGATGTTTGCGTTGCAGCTCCACAAGACTTTATGGTAGAACTTTCTTATGAGAAAGTAAATTCGCTGATTGGTAAAGTGATTCCCGTGGAAACGATCAAGAGCATTGTTACCAGCCTGGAAATGAAAATCATGAATGAGACAGTTGACGGACTGACATTAGCCGTTCCTCCTTATCGTGTAGACGTACAGCGTGATTGCGATGTGATCGAAGATATTCTACGTATCTACGGATATAATAATGTAGAAATCCCGACTACGCTGAACTCCAGTCTGACAACCAAGGGTGAGCATGATAAATCAAACAAATTACAGAATCTGGTTGCAGAACAGTTGGTTGGCTGTGGCTTCAATGAAATACTGAATAATTCTCTGACTCGTGCCGCTTACTACGACGGTCTGGAGAACTATCCATCCAACCATCTGGTGATGCTGCTGAATCCACTGAGTGCCGATCTGAACTGTATGCGTCAGACATTGCTGTTCGGTGGACTGGAAAGCATCGCTCACAATGCAAACCGCAAGAATGCCGATTTGAAATTCTTCGAATTCGGTAATTGCTATTACTTCGATGCGGACAAGAAGAATCCAGAAAAAGTACTGGCTACCTATTCGGAAGACTATCACTTGGGTTTGTGGGTGACTGGAAAGAAAGTAGCCAACTCATGGGCACACCCGGATGAAAACAGTTCGGTATACGAATTGAAGGCTTATGTAGAGAATATATTGAAGCGCCTGGGACTGGATTTGCACAACCTGGTAGTTGGCAATCTGACTGACGATATTTTCGCTACCGCACTTTCTGTTCATACCAAGGGGGGGAAGCGTCTTGCCTCTTTCGGTGTTGTGACGAAGAAACTGCTGAAAGCATTCGATATAGATAATGAGGTGTATTATGCCGACTTGAACTGGAAAGAACTGATGAAGGCTATCCGTTCAGTGAAGATCAGCTACAAGGAAATTTCCAAATTCCCTGCTGTGAAGCGTGACTTGGCATTGTTGCTCGACAAGAACGTACAGTTTGCCGAAATCGAAAAAATCGCTTACGATACAGAAAAGAAACTGCTGAAAGAAGTGGAACTCTTCGATGTATACGAAGGTAAGAACATCGAAGCAGGTAAGAAATCGTATGCGGTCAGCTTCCTGCTTCAGGATGAAACTCAGACGCTGAACGATAAGATGATCGATAAGATCATGTCTAAACTGGTGAAGAATCTGGAAGATAAGCTGAATGCAAAATTGAGATAAATTTAAAATTCACAATTCAAAATTAATACAAACCAATGGGAAGAGCATTTGAATATAGAAAAGCCGCAAAGCTGAAAAGATGGGGCCACATGGCTAAAACATTTACAAGACTGGGTAAACAGATCGCTATTGCCGTGAAGGCGGGTGGTCCGGAACCGGAAAATAACCCGACACTGCGTTCGGTCATCGCTACTTGTAAGCGTGAGAATATGCCGAAGGACAATATCGAACGTGCGATTAAGAATGCAATGGGTAAGGACCAGAGCGACTACAAGAGCATGACTTACGAAGGATACGGTCCTCACGGAATTGCTGTCTTTGTAGATACGCTGACTGATAATACGACTCGTACGGTAGCCGATGTACGCTCTGTATTCAATAAATTTGGTGGTAACCTCGGAACAATGGGATCATTGGCTTTCCTTTTCGACCATAAATGTATGTTCACTTTCAAGATAAAGGACGGCATGGATATGGAAGAACTGATTCTTGATCTGATCGATTATGACGTAGAAGATGAGTACGAACAGGATGACGAAGAAGGAACAATCACTATCTACGGTGATCCTAAGAGCTATGCAGCTATTCAGAAACATCTTGAAGAATGTGGTTTCGAAGATGTCGGTGGTGACTTCACTTACATCCCGAACGATCTGAAAGACGTGACTCCGGAACAACGCGAAACTTTAGATAAGATGATAGAACGTCTTGAAGAATTTGATGACGTGCAGACTGTTTATACAAACATGAAGCCGGAAGAAGGCGGAAACGAGGAGTAAGCGGATTATGGAATATGTTTATAGAACCCAGGGTACTTGCAGCACAAACATCGAACTGAATGTAGAAGATGGAGTTGTGAAGGAAGTTGCCTTTTGGGGAGGATGTAACGGAAATCTTCAGGGACTTTCACGTCTGGTAAAGGGAATGAAGGTAGAAGAGGTTATCAAGAAACTTGAAGGAGTACGTTGCAGTGGCAGACCGACGTCCTGTCCCGATCAGTTGTGCCATGCACTGCATGAAATGGGATATTAACGGAAGTCTCCCTTTATAAAATATACACTGGCCTCTGGCAATTCATTTTGCCGGAGGCTTTTTTATTGTGCCGTACCTTTCCCTATTTGTCGGTATTTTGAACCAAAATCGACCTTCGGTCGTTATTTATAAGTATATTTGTGCTGAATAAACTATTATGCAATGATGAAGAATATTTTTCAAGACTTAAAACGGAAAGATCATAAACGCTATCTGGGCGGACTGGATGTTTTTAAATATATTGGTCCCGGGCTTTTGGTAACTGTCGGATTTATTGATCCGGGCAACTGGGCATCAAATTTTGCCGCAGGTTCCGAGTTCGGCTATTCACTTCTTTGGGTGGTCACCTTATCCACTATCATGTTGATTGTCCTTCAGCATAATGTTGCTCACTTGGGGATTGTTACGGGGCTTTGCCTTTCGGAAGCCGCTACGAAATATACTCCTAAATGGGTATCCCGTCCTATTTTGGGTACGGCGGTATTGGCGTCCATTTCTACTTCATTGGCTGAGATTCTGGGAGGAGCCATCGCATTGGAGATGCTGTTTGATATGCCTATTATGTGGGGGGCGGTGCTGACCACTCTCTTTGTCTCCATCATGCTCTTTACCAACTCCTATAAAAAGATAGAACGTTCCATTATTGCTTTTGTCTCGGTGATCGGTCTTTCATTTATTTATGAATTGTTTCTGGTAGAAATAGACTGGCCGGCTGCGACGATGGGCTGGGTGACACCTGCTTTCCCGAAGGGCAGTATGCTGATTATTATGAGTGTGCTGGGAGCGGTTGTGATGCCTCATAATCTGTTCTTGCATTCGGAGGTAATACAGAGTCATGAGTATAATAAGAAAGACGATTCGTCTATCAAGAAAGTCTTGAAATACGAGTTGTTCGATACGCTTTTCTCGATGATCGTCGGTTGGGCGATTAACAGTGCTATGATTCTGCTGGCTGCTGCTACTTTCTTTAAAAGCGGCATTCAGGTGGAAGAATTGCAGCAAGCTAAATCACTGCTTGAACCATTGTTGGGCAGTAATGCGGCAATCGTATTCGCTTTGGCTCTGTTGATGGCAGGTATTTCGTCCACCATAACAAGCGGAATGGCGGCAGGCTCTATCTTTGCAGGTATCTTCGGAGAATCATATCATATCAAAGACAGTCACTCGCAGGTAGGGGTGATCCTCTCGTTGGGAATTGCGCTGTTACTGATTTTCTTTATTGGCGATCCATTCAAGGGATTACTGATTTCGCAGATGATATTGAGTATCCAGTTGCCTTTCACGGTATTCCTGCAAGTAGGACTGACTTCATCCCGAAAAGTAATGGGGAATTATGTCAATAGCCGTTGGAGTACTTTTGTATTATATGCTATTGCAGTCATAGTTTCGGTATTGAATATAATGCTGCTGTTTTCATAAAACGAACATAAATCTATAAACTATAAAATGATGAAGATTATTACTTATAATGTGAACGGGCTTCGTGCTGCCGTTTCTAAAGGTTTGCCGGAATGGCTGGTGCAGGAGAATCCGGATATTCTTTGTCTGCAAGAGACAAAACTACAGCCGGACCAATATCCGGCAGAAGTGTTTGAAGCTTTGGGTTACAAGGCTTATCTTTATTCTGCACAGAAGAAGGGATACAGCGGTGTGGCGATCCTTACTAAGCAGGAACCCAATCATGTGGAATATGGTATGGGGATAGAAGCTTATGACAATGAAGGACGTTTTATCCGTGCGGATTTTGGCGACTTGTCCGTAGTCAGTGTTTATCATCCTTCGGGAACGAGCGGAGACGAACGGCAGGCATTTAAAATGGTGTGGCTGGAAGACTTTCAGAAATATGTGACAGAGCTGCGCAAGACTCGTCCGAACCTTATCCTTTGCGGTGACTATAATATCTGTCATGAGCCGATTGATATTCATGATCCCGTCCGGAATGCCACGAACAGCGGTTTCCTGCCCGAAGAACGGGAATGGATGACTCGTTTCCTTTCTGCAGGATTTATTGATTCTTTCCGTCTGCTCTATCCGGAGAAACAGGAGTATACGTGGTGGAGCTATCGTTTTAATTCGCGTGCCAAGAATAAAGGCTGGCGGATTGACTATTGCATGACCAGTGAGCCGGTACGTCCGATGCTGAAAAGTGCCAGCATACTGAACGATGCCGTACATTCAGATCATTGTCCAATGGCTTTGGAAATAGAATAAAAACAGAAAATAGCATGGAAGATAGAATACAAAAAGCTGTAGAACTTTTTAAGAGCGGATATAACTGCTCGCAATCTGTAGTAGCTGCATTTGCCGATATGTATGGTTTCACACAAGAGCAGGCAGTGCGTATGTCAGCCTCTTTTGGCGGAGGAATCGGGCGGATGCGTGAGACATGCGGGGCTGCTTGCGGACTGTTCCTGATAGCCGGACTGGAAACCGGAGCTACCGAAGCGACAGATCGTGAAGGAAAAGCTGCAAACTATGCGGTAGTGCAGGAATTGGCTGCCGAATTTAAAAAACGCAACGGGTCGTTGATTTGCGGAGAATTGTTGGGATTAAAGAAAAAAGAACCGATTTCGACTGTTCCCGAAGAACGTAATACTCAATATTATAGCAAACGACCGTGTGCTAAAATGGTGGAAGAGGCGG
The DNA here is from genome assembly GCA_947038155.1 of uncultured Bacteroides sp. Lineage (GTDB taxonomy): Bacteria > Bacteroidota > Bacteroidia > Bacteroidales > Bacteroidaceae > Bacteroides. Next base: position 252,289 of record CAMQVH010000001.1, read on the forward strand.
CAAGAATTTGGGTAGAATACCTCGAAAAACACCCTAAATAAGGGGATAAAATGCTTTTTTATTACAAAATCAGCAAAAAAAGATTCAATAAAGTGTTATATAACATAAAAATAACTATCTTTGTCCCCGAAATAAAATCTGAAAGCTTTCGGGCCGGATGATTTTTAAAGCATGTCTAACTATAATTTCAAAAGCAAATGTTGAAAGAAAAAGCAGGTGTAATCGCAGGTAATATCTGGAATGCACTGAATGAAACAGAAGGAATGACTGCCAAGCAACTGAAAAAAGCAACTAAATTGGTTGACAAAGATTTGTTCCTCGGCCTTGGCTGGTTATTGAGAGAAGATAAAGTTTCTGCTGAAGAAGTAGAAGGTGAACTCTTCATCAAATTGATCTAAGCGAGTAACTCACTTAAGCAATAAAAAAATGCGTTGGTACATGATTATAATGTTATCAACGCATTTTTTTATATTCCGCCATTTACGTATCTTTGCACACCAAAAAGACAAAATAATAAGAATTCAGAATGAAGAATATACGAAATTTCTGCATCATTGCCCACATTGACCACGGTAAATCAACCCTGGCAGACCGCTTGTTGGAGTTTACCAACACTATTCAGGTGACTAACGGGCAGATGCTTGATGATATGGATTTGGAGAAGGAAAGAGGTATCACCATCAAGAGCCATGCTATCCAGATGGAGTACAACTACAAGGGTGAAAAGTATACCCTTAACCTGATTGACACTCCGGGACACGTGGACTTTTCGTATGAGGTATCCCGTTCCATTGCCGCTTGCGAAGGTGCGCTGCTTATCGTAGACGCATCGCAGGGAGTGCAGGCACAGACCATCTCCAATCTGTATATGGCTATCGAACATGATCTCGAAATTATTCCCATTATCAATAAATGTGATATGGCAAGTGCCATGCCCGAAGAGGTAGAGGACGAAATCGTAGAACTGCTGGGCTGCAAGCGTGATGAGATTATCCGTGCATCCGGTAAGACCGGAATGGGCGTGGAGGAAATCCTCGCAGCTGTTATCGAACGCATTCCACATCCCGAAGGTGATGAGGAGGCTCCGTTGCAGGCATTGATTTTTGACTCTGTATTCAACTCCTTCCGTGGCATTATCGCTTACTTTAAGATCGAAAACGGAGTAATCCGCAAGGGAGATAAAGTGAAGTTCTTTAATACCGGAAAAGAATATGATGCCGATGAAGTAGGTGTACTGAAAATGGAACTGGTTCCACGTAACGAACTTCGTACGGGCGATGTAGGTTACATTATATCGGGTATCAAGACCTCGAAAGAGGTGAAAGTGGGAGATACCATTACTCACGTTGCCCGTCCGTGCGATAAAGCGATTGCAGGTTTTGAAGAAGTGAAGCCAATGGTCTTTGCCGGAGTCTATCCGATTGAGGCGGAAGATTTTGAGGATCTGCGTGCTTCTCTGGAGAAATTGCAGTTGAATGACGCTTCGCTGACTTTCCAGCCGGAATCTTCACTGGCACTGGGCTTTGGTTTCCGTTGCGGTTTCCTCGGATTGCTTCACATGGAGATTGTACAAGAACGTTTGGATCGTGAATTCGACATGAACGTGATTACTACCGTGCCTAACGTATCTTATAATATATATGATAAGCAAGGCAATATGAAAGAAGTGCATAACCCCGGTGGTATGCCCGATCCGACGTTGATCGATCATATTGAAGAACCTTATATCAAAGCGTCTATTATTACGACTACCGATTATATCGGCCCGATTATGACTCTCTGTCTGGGGAAACGTGGAGAACTCTTGAAACAAGAGTATATTTCCGGTAATCGTGTGGAAATATATTATAACATGCCTTTGGGAGAAATCGTGATCGACTTCTATGATCGGCTGAAGAGTATTTCGAAAGGATATGCGTCGTTCGACTATCATCCCAATGGTTTCCGTCCTTCCAAGTTGGTGAAACTGGACATCATGTTGAATGGTGAACCGGTCGATGCGCTTTCTACGCTGATTCACTTCGATAACGCGTATGATATGGGACGCCGGATGTGTGAGAAACTAAAAGAATTAATCCCTCGCCAGCAGTTTGAAATTGCTATTCAGGCAGCTATCGGAGCTAAGATTATAGCTCGTGAAACTATTAAGGCAGTTCGCAAGGATGTAACTGCGAAGTGTTATGGTGGTGACGTAAGCCGTAAACGTAAACTGCTTGAAAAGCAGAAAAAAGGTAAAAAACGAATGAAACAAATCGGTAATGTGGAAGTGCCGCAGAAAGCCTTCCTCGCCGTACTGAAGCTGGATTAAAAAATGAACCGCAAGCGATTTTTCAGAGAGTTATTCTGAACAAATCGGCTTGCGGTTAGTTTTTTAATACACCAGGTGATTGTCTTCTGTCTGCAGAGCTTTCCTTGGCAATCACCTTTTTTGAAACAAACAACTATAAATATGAGAAAAGTTCTGTCTTTTTCGGGCTTCCTGATGTTGGGGCTCGTCATTTCACAATTCCTCCCGATGATAGCGGGAGAAGGATATGGAGCTGTTAAGGTCCTGTCGAATATACTACTTTATGTATGTCTTAGTTTTATAATGATTAATGTGGGCCGGGAGTTTGTGCTCGACAAAGTCCGCTGGAAAAGTTATGCCGAGGATTATTTTATAGCGATGGCTACAGCTGCCCTGCCTTGGTTCATGATTGCTATCTATTATGTATTCGTGCTTCTTCCGCCTGATTACTGGAACAGTTGGGAGGCTTGGAAAGAGAATCTGTTGCTAAGTCGTTTTGCCGCACCTACGTCGGCCGGCATCTTGTTTACGATGCTGGCGGCTATCGGGTTAAAGTCCAGCTGGATATATAAGAAGATTCAGGTCCTGGCTATTTTTGATGACCTGGATACCATTCTTTTGATGATCCCTCTTCAGATCATGATGATTGGTTTGCGTTGGCAGCTGATTATTGTGGTGGTTATCGTATTTATGCTGTTGTCCATTGGATGGAAACAACTGAATAAGTATAACTGGCGGCAGGATTGGAAAGCTATTCTCTTCTATTCCGTTATCATATTTCTGGCTACGCAGATACTTTATCTCGGCAGTAAAGAACTGTATGGAGAAGAAGGAAGTATCCATATCGAAGTACTGTTGCCGGCATTTGTATTGGGTATGATCATGAAGCATAAAGAGCATGATACTCCTGTAGAACGAAAAGTCTCTACCGGAATCTCCTTCCTGTTTATGTTCCTGGTAGGTATGAGTATGCCTCATTTTATCGGAGTTAACTTTGCGGAAACTCATGCAGGAACGCATTCGGTGACAGGTTCGCAGGAGATGATGTCCTGGGGAATGATTTTGTTCCATGTTGTCATAGTCTCTTTCTTATCGAATATAGGCAAACTTTGTCCGATGTTCTTCTATCGTGACCGGAAGTTGAGTGAGCGACTGGCACTTTCCATTGGTATGTTTACCCGCGGTGAGGTAGGTGCCGGAATTATATTTATTGCATTGGGTTATAATCTCGGCGGTCCGGCACTGGTCATTTCCGTACTTACATTGGTGTTGAATCTTATTCTGACAGGAATATTTGTCCTTTGGGTGAAAAACTTGGCTTTAAGGAGCTATAATGATTAAAAAAATCCATATATTGCGGATCAAATACTATAAACACCTTTCATTATGACAATTTTGCGTACAATGCGAAATTTCTCGTCAATGAATATCGCGGCGAGTATCCTTTTGTTTGTAGCGGCAATAGCGGCTGCTATCATTGCCAATTCTCCGGTTGCTCCGGTTTATCAGGAGTTCCTTTTGCATGAACTTCATTTGCAGATCGGTAATTTCAATCTGCTTTCGCATGGCGGAGAGAATCTGCGGATGATCGAGTTCATCAATGACGGGTTGATGACCATCTTTTTCTTGCTGGTAGGACTGGAGATCAAACGGGAGTTGCTGGTTGGTGAGCTTTCTTCCTTCCGCAAGGCGGCGCTTCCCTTTATTGCTGCCTGTGGCGGTATGCTGTTTCCGGTGATTGTTTATATGTCAATCTGTCCTCCGGGCAGTGAGGGAAGTCAGGGACTGGCCATTCCAATGGCAACGGATATTGCTTTTTCGTTAGGGGTATTAAGTCTGTTGGGAAGCCGTGTGCCGTTGAGCCTGAAGATATTTCTGACGGCTTTTGCAGTAGTTGATGATATCGGAGGTATCCTTGTAATTGCTCTTTTTTATAGTTCTCATGTGTCGTATGGGTATATTCTGATAGCTGCATTGCTTTATGTTTTACTTTATTTTATAGGAAAGCGTGGGACTACCAATAAGATTTTCTTTTTAGTGATCGGTGTCGTTATATGGTATTTATTTTTGCAATCCGGCATTCATAGTACTATTTCGGGAGTTATTCTGGCGTTTGTCATTCCGGCGAAACCCCGTCTGGATGTTGGAAAATATATCGAGCATATTCGTCATACAATTGCAGGTTTTCCGGTGATGGAATCGGGGAGTATCGTGTTGAGTAATGAGCAGATTGCCAAACTGAAAGAGGTGGAATCTGCTTCCGACCGTGTTATCAGTCCTCTGCAGTCTTTGGAGGATAATTTGCATGGAGCTGTCAATTATCTGATTCTTCCGCTGTTTGCCTTTGTCAATGCAGGCGTTGTCTTTAGTGGCGGCGGTGAGTTGGTGGGAAGTGTAGGGATGGCAGTGGCAGCAGGGTTGCTGTTTGGTAAATTTGCAGGAATTTATTTCTTTACCTGGTTGGCTATAAAGATAAAACTCACTCCAATGCCACCGGGTATGACTTGGAAGAATCTTTCCGGTATAGCTCTGTTGGGAGGGATCGGTTTTACGGTGTCGCTTTTCATTGCCAATCTTTCTTTTGGTGCAAACTACCCTGTTCTGTTGAATCAGGCTAAGTTCGGAGTGCTTTCGGGGACTATTCTTTCCGGGTTATTAGGATACATTGTACTCAGGATAGTGTTACCTGTCCGAAAGCAGAAATAATTATTAGAGATCAGTCGTTCAGGCATATCGGATATTAACCAGACGATATGCCTTTTTTTATTGTATATATAATAAGGTGAAAATGATATCTACTAATAATATTAGTTAAACAACTGCTTTGTTTAGTAGATTAACTAATAGTATTAGTTGTTTGTTTGAAAAATAGTATTATATTTGTGCCATTGGAAGAACAATAAATATGTAGACTATGAAACAGATGAAACGATTGACCGTCAAAGAGGAAGAAATTATGCGTATATTTTGGGAACATGGACCTATGTTTGTTCGTGAACTTCTATCATTCTATGATGAACCAAAACCGCATTATAACACAGTTTCTACCCTTGTTCGAGGGCTGGAGGAGAAAGGTTTTGTGGGGTATAAAGCCTACGGAAATACTTATCAATATTATGCTCTTGTTTCGGAAAAGGAGTATAAGAGTTCGGCACTCAAAGAAGTGGTTTCCCAGTATTATAATAATTCCTATATCAATGTTGTGTCTTCTTTTATTGAAGAAGAAGGGATGTCTGTTGATGAACTTAAATCGTTGATAGAGTATATAGAGCAAGGTAAAAAGAAGAAGTAATTTCTCTGTGGTCTATCGGACAGATACGATTTTTATTCTATGGACAAACAACTTTTAATCTGAAAACACAATGGGAGCCTTTTTATTCTATCTGCTGAAATCCGGATGTTGCTTAGTGGTCTTTTATATTTTCTTTAAGTTGCTGATGAGCCGGAGTACTTTTTTCCGTTTCAACCGTATCACTTTGTTAGTTGGGTTGTTAGGATGTACTTTGCTTCCACTTATAGAGCTGACAACTACTGAGGAGACTTTTTTGCATACTCCGTTGTATGCCATTCACGACATATTGCAAAGCACGGAGTCTGTCATTCTAAATCCGGAACAGATGGAAGATCCTATGCTTATATCCGAAAAGAATCCGGAAATAAGGTCTTTGAATTGGGTTCCTGTGACTTTGGCTTTTATATATGGAGTGGGGGCTTTGGCAACATTTATCTGGTTATCCATGTCCACTTGCCGTTTGATTCAGTTGATTCGTACGTCAGAGAAAAAACGGTTTGGAAACTATGTATTAGTGATTCCTCAGCAGCCGACTGCTTCATTTAGCTGGGGTAAATACATTGTTATTTCAGCAGTTGACTACTCTCAACAGTCCGAAGAAATACTCCTCCACGAAACGATGCATTTACGAAATCATCATACTTTGGACTTATTATTTATGCAGATATTCCTGCTTGTTCATTGGTTTAATCCTGTTGTTTGGCTGCTAAAACGGGAGTTGCAGGAGATACACGAATTTGAAGCCGATAATGGCGTAATTAATACAGGCGTCGATGCAACTAAATATCAATTATTACTGGTGAAAAAAGCTGTTGGTACAAGGCTCTACTCTATGGCCAATGGCTTTAATCACTCTAAACTTAAAAAACGTATCACTATGATGTTAAAAGAAAGAACCAATCGTTGGGCACGATTAAAGCTGTTGCTTGCCGTGCCTGTGATGGCTGGAGCGCTTTATGTGTTTGCACAGCCGGAAGTGAAAGAAGTTCCACGACAGATTCAGTCTGAACTTCAGCAAAAAGAAGCGGATGATTATGTGTCTTTAATGATTTTCTTCAGGAAGGAAGAAGAGAAGTATAGTAAACTGGTCAATGGATCAAATCCACCTCCTCGGGTAAAAGAGAAGCAGGCTCATGGACTTTGGGTTAATGCTCATAATAAGATATTATTTGATAATGAATATTGTTCGGTAGATGAGTTGAAGTCTATTATAGTGAAGAATTTGTTGGGATCTTGGGAGAAAAGCAACAGGAAAGATCCTCCGGTTATTTTCTTGCAGTATGATGCTGAAACTGCATTTGATGCACTCACTGCTATACTCAAAGAAGTAAAAGGGGCATTTGAACAAATTCGTGCTGATTTGTCAGCTGCATCGACTGATAAAAGTGTAGAGTATCTCGATCGGTTGTTTCCAATTCTTCTAATAGAAATGTCTCCGAAAAGATATGGATTAAAAGAGTTGCCAATGGAGCATAACTTAAAAGGGCCTTCAATGGAGGAAAAAATCAGTGGGATTGTGGTAACACTTCACACTTCGGAAGGGCAGGAAGTAATGAAAGATTTTACTTTAACGGAATTGAAACAGAAAGTCACTGCTGCACGTGCAAAGCAAGCTGATCCGGAAAGTTTGGTTATTGGCCTCAAGATAGAGAAGGGGTGTAAGATGGGATACGTGACGGGTATCAAGCAGGTGCTAAGGGAATGTAGTGCATTGAAGATTAATTATTCAACTGATAACTAATTAGTTTATAAATAGTGTCACTATATAGCCGGCATAGTGACACTATCCAATCAACATAGTGACACTATCCCGACCAGATAGTGACACCATTTTAAAAGGTCTATAATTTTTGTTTTATTCGTCATCCCCGTCATCCGCTATCGGCAGAATTTTCTGACTTTCTTCATGCGGTAGTTGCTCCACTTGGCGTAGTTTCCGTTCAATAGCGCGGGTTCTTTTTCCCATCACTTCTTCCAGTTGGTCACCGGCACTTTGCAGGTTCTTCTGTACCTTTTCGAGTAGTCCTCCGAATTTGCTGAATTCGGTTTTAACTGCTCCCAAGACTGTCCACACTTCTCCGGTACGTTTTTGAATAGCCAGCGTGCGGAATCCCATCTGAAGACTGTTCAATATAGCACCAAGGGTAGTCGGTCCCGTCACAACAATCTTATATTCTTTTTGCAGCGTCTCTACCAAGCTTGTTCTTCGGATCACCTCTGCGTAAATACTTTCAAAAGGCAGGAACATGATGGCAAAGTCTGTGGTGAAAGGCGGGTCTACATATTTATCGTGAATATCTTTCGCCATTTTCTTGATGGTTGTTTCCAGTTGCTTGCCGGATGATTCCATCAATGCAGTATCTCCTGCCTCGAAAGCGTCGTAGTATTGCTCATATACATCTTTCGGGAATTTTGCATCGATAGGCAGGTATACAGTGCTGTTCGCATCATCCTTACCCGGTAACTTAATGGCAAATTCCACAAATTCAGTTCCGCTTTTCTTGGTTTTCACATTGGCGTCATATTGTTCCGGACTCATCATCTGTTCCAGCAATGCTCCTAACTGAACTTCACCGAATGTACCGCGCATTTTTACGTTACTCAATACTTTTTTCAGTCCACCGACGTCTTGTGCGAGAGATTTCATTTCTCCCAGTCCCTTCTGTACATTTTCCAGTTGTGAGCGGACGATTTCAAAGGACTGTCCAATGCGTTCATTCAATGTCTTCTGCAATTTTTCTTCCACCATCAGTCGCATATCATCCAGCCGCTTTTCAGTCGATTTTATCAAGACCTCTTGCTGGCGTGCCATTGTGTCGAACTTTTGGCGTTGCAGTTCCCCGTTTGTCATCATGTTCTTATGCAGTACGTCTTGCAGTTGTTGCATATTCTGATTCAGCGTTTGGGTCATTTCCATGCGAAGTTCCCGGATACTGCGGTTTAGTTCTTCGCGGTTCTCTTGCATTTGCTGGCGCAAGGCTGCCTGTAATTGTTCCGCTTGCGCATGATTATTTCCTTTTGCCAGTGATAGTACAATCGAGATTACTGCTAATGCGGCAATAACAATAAGTAGAATCAGTTCCATCAATAAGTCAGAATTTCGTTTCCGGTTTCAGTAATCAGAATCATATTCTCCCATTGGGCAGAAGGCAGTCCGTCATCCGTGCATACCGTCCATCCGTCAGCTTCGTCAACAAATACTTCATAAGTACCCATATTTATCATCGGTTCAATGGTGAAGGTCATGCCCGGAACGATCATCATTCCTGTTCCCCGGCGTCCGAAATGTTCCACATCCGGTGCTTCATGAAACTGCATTCCTACACCATGTCCGCAAAGATCACGTACCACGCTGAATCCGTTCTTTTCTGCGTGTTCCTGAATGGCGGCGCCTACATCTCCCAATTGTTTCCAAGGCTGTGCGGCGGCTATACCTATTTCCATACACTCTTTAGTCACTTGAACCAGTTTGCGCATTTCGGGACTTACGTCACCGATCATAAACATACGGGATGCGTCGGAGAAATATCCTTTGTAAATGGTAGAAACATCTACATTGATGATATCTCCGCTTTGCAGTATCTCTGTTTTGCTGGGAATACCGTGGCATACCACATCATTGATACTGGTGCAGACGCTTTTAGGAAATCCTTCGTAGTTGAGAGGAGCGGGGATGGCACCGTGCTTTGTGGTGAAGTCATATACCATGACGTCGATTTCTTCGGTAGAGATCCCTTCACGGATATTCTCCGAAATATAATCCAACAAGGCAGTATTGATTTTGGCACTCTCACGGATTCCTTCCAGTTGTTCGGGAGTACGCAGTACTTTGCGCGGTGGGAGTTTGTAACCTTGTTTTCTGTATTTCTGTATTTTCGCTTCTACTTCAGCCGGGTAATTGGAGGGAGTAAACCGGAATCCCTTGATAAAGTTCTTCATTATTATAGGATGTTTTTTAATCGTACTACAAAGGTACGAGAATAAATGGAAGATACTCTTTTCTGTATTCTAAAACTTTGTTATCTTTATAAATAGCATACGTAATTTTTTACTTTGTGATATTGGTTTTCCTTTTATGTTTCTGAGCATATATCTAAAAAAAGAGGAACAAATATACTGGATTCTAAAATAAAATCTTTTACTTGCAACGTAAAAATAAAACGAATATGAGAATACACATACAAACAACTTCGAACTCTTCTGTAGTTCCTTTTGATTATCAACAAAAGCTAATAGGAACAATTCATAAATGGTTAGGGAATAATGAAATACATGATAAGATTTCTTTATATTCTTTTTCTTGGTTATTGGGTGGGAAGATGATTAAAAATCAAGGCTTTAATTTTCCTGATGGTGCAGATTTCTTTGTTAGCTTTTATGAAGATGAGTATCTGAAGATATTAATTAGAACAATTTTATCTGATCCTGAAATGTTTTGTGGACTTGCGGTGCGGGATATTACAATAGTCAATCAACCGATTTTTTCGGAAGACGCAGAGTATTTCAGATTGGCTTCTCCTATTTTTATTAAACGGCTTCAAGATGGAACTCGGAATTATAAGTTCTACCTATATGATGATGAAGTCAGTGGTATGCTAATGACGGAAACTTTGAAACATAAGATGGAAGAGGCAGGACTGCCTGAGGATGAAACATTAAAAATCGAATTTGATCTGAACTATCCCCAAAAGCAGGTAAAAATGGTGACTATACACGGTGTCAAAAGTAAAGCCAGTATGTGTCCTGTCATTATTCACGGAAGTCCGCAAAGTAAACTGTTTGCATGGACAGTAGGTCTTGGAAATTCAACAGGCTCTTCATTCGGTTCTTTGTTATAAAACGATCTGTTATGAAATACTATGTAGTTAAATTTACAGGTCCTTTTGGCTTTATCAAGCCTTGGTCCGCAGTTAGGGATGCGAGTGGCGGTGAAACTTATTCTCAGCAATTTCTGACTCCTTCCATAGTAGAAGGGATCAGGCAAAAACTTGAAGTGAAAAGTATATTGAGGCATAGGTTAACTTATGCCGGTATCGATGTACAACAAGAGGTGGTTCAAGCTAAAGCCTGGAGTAAGAAGGGAAAAGAATATATAAAAGAACGTTCTATCCTTAAGCGTGGAGTAATGCTTTATCCTAGTTTATATCTAGCTTTTGAGTACTCGGATGATGCTGAAAGAGCAGCACTACAACATATTTGTTTATGTAGAAATGAAGATGTGCTTTTACCGGATGCATTAATTCAGGAGATGACTCAGGAGGAATTTGATCGGCTGGACGGATATGAACTTCGTTTTGAGACAAACTCAGATTCATTTCTTGTCGGATATAACCGATTCAAAGAAAATGAAGAAATGATGGGATATATTGAAATAGTCGGCAATCCTGTCCAAAAAGAAAGGTATGAACAATTATAATCATATTTTAGCCAAGAGTGTAGAAAATGGAGCTACTACTTTGGAATCACATTTGGAGTCTGTTGCTGAGTTTGCAGTTGTAGCAGCCCGTTATGCCGGAATGGATACTGAGGTTGCTCGTCAGGGTGCATTGTTGCACGATATTGGTAAAGCTAGTGTTGTGTTTCAAAAGAGATTGAGAAGTAAACCGTCTCCATTAGAATTACCTTTTCGGCACGAAATAGCTTCCTTGTTTTTTTTGAAACTCGTGTCTCCTGATTTGCGACCTTCTGTGATAGATATGATTGTGGCCCACCATAAATCGATCTACAAAGATGTTTCGGGGACAGGATTTATAGATTTGGATAATGAATATGAAGAGGATATTTTTCAGTTTCATCTATCTGATTTTTCGTCATGGGCATCGGAAGCTATCGGAATTTTGGCGGAATTAAATTTTCCCGGAGTTACCCATGAAACAGTGATTACTGAAGAGGATGCACGTGAAGCTTATTATTTTGCTTTGGATTATTGCAGGAAAAGACAAAAGGGATGGTCTCAATGGAAAGGCTTGTTGATGGGGGCTGATCATATTGCTTCCGCTGTCGGAGACTTTAAAGAGAAAGTGCCGGCATTGTTTGCCGATCCTGATGTCAGTTTTTATAATAGAAAGGGTGAGTTGTATCCGTTATCGCTTATTGATTCGGATGGAACTAAGAAGCATACTTTTGTGAAAGCACCTACAGGGGCAGGGAAAACAGATTTCCTTATCAAGCGTTGTCGGGGGCGTATCTTTTATACATTGCCTTTTCAGGCTTCTATCAATGCCATGTATGAACGTATCCTGCATGATTTGGGAGATCATGTGGAGGATATTCGTTTACTGCATTCTATATCACAACTTCTTATTGGTGAGGAACGTATTACAGAAAAAGTGATACAGGATAAATTTGGTGCATCGATAAAAGTGCTGACTCCGCATCAACTTACTTCCATTGCTTTTGGTATAAGGGGATATGAATCTGTTTTATTTGATTTGCAAGGGTGTGATATTATACTGGATGAGATTCATACTTATTCGGATATTATGCAGGCTATTGTCTTGAAGATGATTGAAGTGTTGAATCATGTAGGTTGCCGGATTCATGTAGGAACTGCCACAATACCTTCTGCTATGGAGAAAGAAATTCTTGAAATTTTAGGAAAAGAGCAAGTGCAATATGTGCAATTATCAGATGAGGTATTGACTTCGTTCAATCGACATGAAATATATAAGGCAGAAGCATTTACTGATTTACTTCCTGTTCTTCAACAAGCTGTGGAGCAGGAGAAGAAAATTTTAATAGTATGTAATCGGGTGGCTAATGCACAAGTCATTTTTGAACGAATAGAAGAACTCTATCCTAAAACAAAAAAGATGCTGATCCATAGCCGCTTCAAACGGGGAGAAAGAAATTGTCTTGAAAAAGAATTGAAGAATGAATACAACGTGAGTCCGTATGCTTGTATTGTAGTTGCTACACAGGTCGTGGAAGTTAGTCTGGATATAAGTTTTGATTTGATGATAACAGAAACTGCTCCTATTGATGCATTAATTCAGCGTTTTGGAAGAATAAACAGGAAACGTACTGCTGAAACCATCGGAAAGTACAAACCGATTTACATAATAGCACCACCCCAAAAAGATCCTGACTGTTTGCCTTATAATCCTAAAATATTAAGGGATAGCTTTAAGGTATTGCCAAATGGTGGTGAGCTTTTGAGAGAGACAGAACTACAGTCATTAATAAATCAGGTATATCCTAAAATAGAGAGGCTTGACATAGACTTGGATGCTGTATTTGTAGATGGGAAATGGAGGTTGAAAGAGCTTTGGCATCTTTCGAAGTCTGCACTGATTGAAAAACTTGATATCGATTCTGTAGTATGTATTACACAGGAAGATGATGAGAGTGGTAAGTATAGAGAGGCTGATAAGGAAGAACGAATTTTAATGGAAATTCCGGTCAGATATAGTTCTTTGAGATGGAAAAAATTGAAACAATTGGATGTTGGCTCTCATCCTTTTGTCGTTCCGGATATTGCATATTCTTCGGAAAGAGGATTGGATTTAGCTAAAACCGGAGCAGAAAATTATGATACTAATTATCAAATATGGTAGCTTATGTATGCAACAACTATAGGACGCACATTTTTAAAAGCTTATAATTGTAAGTTTAAAACAGAATATACAGCAAAGTCTTTTTTTGAAGACGTGTTTGTGCCGTTATTTTTTGATCATCATAAATATATGATGACTGCCGGTAATTCTCCACTGGAGAATCCCAAGTTAAGTTGGGATGATATGATTAAAGGGAAAAAGCCTTTTGAGACTCCGGAGCGTAGACAAGAGAGAATCAATAAAATGATTCATAAGATTGAAACAGAGAAGGCTGATGCAAGTATTGCTATAAGGGGGGAAAAACGAAACGTGTCAATATGTGGTCGGCCTGAAAATGACTGATTGCTTTGGCTGTCAAAGCGTTATGATGAAGTAGGGGAGAGTGACTTGGAAAAACGAAACGTTTACATCGCTTTACATTGGGCTTACATTTTAGCCTCGTTTGAACGCCGTTCAAATGAAATGCTTTACATTGAAGGTGGGATAGGGGAGATTTCGGGTTTGTTCATCGGTTATTCTCCATGAACCTTTCCAGATCGCTCTCATATACAAAGATAGTCAAACGGATCGGTTTATGCAAGTGGAGTGGGGGAGTGCCTGACGCACTTCCCTTTTTTATTTTATCTAAATTATTCCATATAGATGATATTTGGTATATTTGCAATGAAATAAATACCGTATATTATGAGTAAAGTTATCCATGTACATTTGATTTTTGAGAAAAAGAACATCTATTTTGGTAGTATATCGGCCATTTTTGAAACTCTAACGGAGCAACAGGTCGGGATCACCAAGAATAGTCTTTTACATGCTGGACTGGTTGATGACATTGCCAAATACACGAAACGTGCAATGATTATTCAGTCTCGCTTGATAACATGCACCAGAAAGGGCTGAAACAGCCTTAGAACGTCTATAAAGCCGCTTTTTGCGGCTTTTTTTGTATTCGTGTCGGTAATAGTACATCAATGGGAGGCTGCTACTTACTTTGAACGGTTTGAACAGTCGGAAAAATTGAAAGGGTTTACACTTGGGTTTACAACTTGGGTTTACATTTTCTCCATTACAAAAACGAAACGTTTTAATAGGGTTTACACTTGGGTTTACATTTTCGGATTATTTTTTAGCGATTTGTCTATCTATATAATATAGATAGGACTTGTTTTTGCTTGTTTTTAAACTATTTGAGGGGGTAAATAATACATTGATAATATTTATTTACTCCCCTATATTTTAATTCATATCTCTAAAAATCAGTGTTTTGTTGCTTTTTACCCCTTTCACCCCATATAACGCATTTTACCCGGCGCCTGCAAGTGTTGAACTCTCCGCACCTGAAACACGCCCCAAATTGTCCTGTTTAAGTTGCACGATTGTTTGCTTAAGTGCACCTATTTCCTCTGCCATCTCTCGGATAGTGGCATCTTTATCTGCTATAATTGCTAGTAATTTGTCTTCTATTCCCGTACTTTCTTTTTGTGGCAGGGTAGTTGTATTATTAAAAGTGGCAGTTTGTATGTTAATCATCTCTCCCCTACCAGTCAAAAGCCATTCTGAGGACAGATTTTCGCATTTTGCAAAAAGAAGATCGTAGTCAAGTGTGTCTCGCGACAGCCACGAGCTTATAGTTGAGGGAGCAACCCCTATTAACTTTGCAAAAACAGAAGGCTTTCCGTCACTGTAATGCTTTATAATAGCCTCTAATCTTTCTTTTTTATTCATTGTTTTATATTTTGCGAAATTATTTCGCAGATTGTTTTGCAATTTGCGAAAGATGATTTATATTTGCCACGTGTTCAAAGTGTGAACACCGCCCCAAAGCTACAAAAAAGGCTTGAGGTGACAATGAGAAATATAAAAAGAAGAAAAATAGAAGGTTATGAAACGGTATTATTTTGAATTGACAGATCGGAGTTATAATGACCTGGGGGCTTTTATTCCGGATGGGTACAGCAAGGAAGTGGCTGTCAGGCAAGCAAAGAGGTGGATGGCAGAAAACAGTATAGTATTAGCCACCCTTATCGTGAATAGCCTAAGAACATCTAACGTGTTGGATGTAATTAATATTGATATACTTAAAACGAAGATATAATGGAAGCAAAATTTAAAAAGGGACAAAGTGTGAGAATCACCAAGAGGAACGGTGAAGTCATTGATGGTGTAATCCGCGATTGGGACTATAACATTTGTACTTTCGGTCGTGAATATAATGTCGATTATATGAAAGATGGCCAGGTTTGGACTGTGATATGTGTTCCGGAGGATGCCATACAAGAACTCCGATAGATTTCCGGGGCAGTTAGTTCAGTTGGTAGAACACGCCAAACTCCCGCAAGGGAGAGGCCATGGTCCGTGGTTCGAGTCCGCGACTGCCCGCTACAATAATTTAACTTATCAGCGAATTATGAAAGAACGAATAGTGGTAGAATACAGAGAGGTGGGTAAAATAGCCGGTTTGCTGGGTTGTTCCCGGGAAATGGTCTCCCACTCCCTTGCATTCCGCAAGAACAGCAAGTTGGCCCGTTCCATCCGCAAGCTCGCCATCGAGCGCGGTGGAACCAAGGTAGGTGGTAACCCTGAAAAGAAGGAAAGCGATGAAAAGTGAGTTGATGGCATTGTTCGGTGACCAGCTGCGCTGGTTTATACACTTGAACTGGAAGCAGCGCCTTTGTGTACTTTACTTCTGTCTGAATTTCTGTCTGATATTTTCTGTGAGTGAAGACAATTTGCTTTGGGCGCTTTTTGTTGTACTGAACTTTGGGGCTTCAGTACGGCTGTTGAAGAGGCATGTCCCTTTGAATGATTTGGAGGACTGATAACAGAACGGAAAATGGAATACTATAATAATATACTGTGTGTAACCTGTGAAGAGCTTACTTCAGGAGATAATCCGGTGATGAAGTATATAACTTTATACCAAAATGTCCGTCGCGGTAACATCGAAAGTATCAACCGTGGCGGTGGCGAGGGCAATGTAGCCCTGTATTCCTATTCTTCCCTTCCCGAGAAATACAAGAAACGTTGGGTTGAGCGTCATGGCGAGCCCGAGAAACAGATGCGAGAAGAAATGATTCGTAACATAGTGAAGAAAGACGAGAAGGCCGAGAGCTTTTTTGAGGAGTACCGCTACGACAAGAACGGTGAGATGGTCGCTCTTCCCATGGATGTGAAGAAGGAATACACTTGGAATGCCTCGGTACTGAACGCGCTGATGGAAGAGTTCAAACGCTTGAGTTCATCCAATAACAAGCTGACCGGTTTCCGCCGTAACCTTTGGGAACTTCTGCTTGTCACGAGTGAGGAATGGCGTCCGGTGTACGGGCATAGTCTTCCGGGCAGTGTAGGCCGGTTGAAAGCACTTATAAACAAGTTCCGTCCCGACAACTACGGTGTGCTTGTGAGCGGTAAATACGGCAACAGCAATACGCTGAAGATCGAGGAGGACGGCGGGCGTTACCTTGTTGCATTGAAACGTAGCCGCGTTCCGGTTTATACGGATATGGAGATTTTTGAGGAGTATAACCGTGTCGCTCTGGAACGTGGCTGGAAGCCCCTGAAGAGCCCCCGTAGCCTCCGCGAATGGTTCAACAGTCCGCGTGTCGAACCTCTGTGGTACGATGCCGTTTATGGGGAAATGAAGGCACACCAGCGTTATGACCGTAAACACCGGACAATCCTTCCGAGCCGTCGTGACAGCCTCTGGTATGGTGACGGTACGAAGTTGAACCTCTACTATCGTGATGAGAACGGAAATAAGTGCACTACAAGCGTGTACGAGGTGGTGGATGCCTATAGTGAAGTTCTGCTCGGTTATTACATTAGCGACAATGAGGACTATATCGCCCAGTACCATGCTTTCCGCATGGCTATCCAAACGAGCCGGCACAAACCTTACGAGATCGTGTGCGACAACCAGGGCGGTCATAAGAAAAACGCGGCGTTGGGCCTTTTCTCGAAGATCAGCCGTATCCACCGCCCGACAGCCCCGTATAACGGCGAGTCCAAAACGATTGAGAACATTTTCTACCGCTTCCAGAGCCAGGTGTTGAAAAAACGTTTCAGTTTCACCGGGCAGAATATTACGGCAAAGAGAGAGACAAGCCGTCCGAACCTGGAATTCATCAACGCGAACATCGGCTCCCTTCCCACACTGGAGGAGCTGAAGGAGCAGTATGCCGCTTCCCGTGAGCAGTGGAACTCAATGAAGCATCCGGTCACCGGCATCTCCCGTATGGAAATGTACAATACCAGCGTGAACGAGGCTACTGATACGGTAAGTGTGCCGGATATGGTGGAAATGTTCTGGTACACAACCGAAAAACCGTCTCTGTTCACCGCCAGCGGTATCGAGATCACGGTACGGGGAAAGAAATACCCCTACGAGGTTTTCTCCGCTCCCGGTGAGCCTGATCTGGAATGGCGCCGGCGTAACACCTACAAGAAGTTCTATGTCCAGTACGATCCTTATGACATGAGCAGCGTGCGCCTGCTGTACAAGGATAAGGGCGGAGCAATGCGTTTCGAGTGTGTGGCTTCGTTCCCGCTGATGATCCACCGTGCCCAGCAGGAGCAGACGGAAGACGAGAAACGTTTCATCCGCACCCAGCAGGAGGCCGTCATCAATGAGCGTATAAACCGTCAGGTCGTCGCCAAGGATATCGAGTATGAGCATGGTGTCGCACCGGAACAGAACGGTTTGCGTACTCCTGACCTGAAAGGGCTCGGCAAGGAAGCGCAACGCCAGATTGACCGCCGCACAAGAAAATACAGTCAGCCGCCCCGTCCTTCCATAGGTCGTGACATGAAAGTCATCAGCAACGTGACATGGGACAGTTTTGAGAAGAAGGAAGTGAGCATCCGTAAGGTGGTCGGAAAATTATAAGGAACAGATTTATAACAAGATAAAAATTATTGATTATGGAAATTACAATGAAAGAGAAAGACGCCATCAGCGAGAGCCTCCGGGCTTACGTGGCGAAGTATCCGAGCCAGACGAAAGCCGCGGGTAGTCTGAAGGGAGTCAGTGTGGGTACTGTGAGCAATATCCTGAACGGCCGTTATGAGAATATCAGCGACGAGATGTTCCGTAATGTCGCTTCGCAGGTCGGTGGTGTAAGCGCTACCGGCTGGCAGATTGTGGAGACCGGTGCTTACCAGGAGATCACGGCTGTGCTTTCCGATGCGCAGCGTTGGCGTAACGTCACATGGGTGACCGGTGAGGCCGGTTGTGGTAAGAGTACCACCGCCCGTGTTTACCTTCAGGAGCATAAGGAGGTTTTCTATATCCTCTGCTCCGAGGACATGAAGAAAGGTGACTTCGTTCGTGAGATTGCCCGCACGGTCGGAATCCGGACTGAAGGGTATAATATCCGTGAGGTATGGGGACTTATTTTGGATGACATCATCCAGATGGACGCACCCCTGCTGGTGTTCGATGAGGCGGACAAGCTGACCGAACCGGTGTTCCACTACTTTATCAGCCTGTACAACAAGCTGGAGGAGAAATGCGGTGTTGTGTTCTTGAGTACTGATTATATTGCCAAACGCATCAGTAACGGCCTGCGCTACCAGAAGCCTGGTTACAAGGAGTTCTACAGCCGTATAGGTCGGAAGTTCTATGAACTGGAACCCACGGATGTGAATGACGTGTTCGCGATCTGTTCCGCCAATGGGGTGACCGACAAGAGGGATATCGACAATGTGATAAAGGAGGCTTCGACATGTGACTTTGATTTGCGCCGTGTGAGGAAGTCCATTCACAAGGTAAAACGCATGACGGGGGAATGATTCCCGTTCAAATACCGTTCAAACGTAATTTAAAGGATATGGAAAACAAATTTGAATACCTGAGAATAGACGGCCGTAACCAGCTCCCCGCTCCCTGGAGTGATTATCCCGTTCTGACGGAATACGAAACGGTGACCGTTTACCGTAATGGACGCGACTATCTGGATGCCCTTGTGGGGCAGCAGGACGGCTGGTGGACCTCCGGCGTTCACATGGAGGTGGACGGTTCCGGCGGCGGTTTCAACCCGGGGCGCAAATGGGGACAGTTTGCCACCCGTGAGAATGCCCTTCTGTGGGCACTCGGCAGGATGCTCTGCCATGAGAAGCTGCGGGGTGCTGCACGGCAGGCCGTGCTTGACCGAATTGACAATATCCGACAACTAAGACTGTTCTGACTATGGAAGAAGAGAAAAAGGATAATAAAAAGGCCGGCATGAAGCGTGCCTTGAATGTCAGGGACATCTTGAACAAGAAGTATGACGTGTTCCCTTTCGAGGGGAAATGGAAGGACGCCTTCGACACTCCGGAAGTCCGGGGCTGCTGGTTCGTGTGGGGTAATAGCGGCAACGGAAAGACCTCCTTTGTGATGCAGCTCTGCAAGGAACTTTGCAAGTATGACCGTGTGGCGTTCAACTCCCTGGAGGAAGGAACTTCTTTGACAGTCCAGAATAACCTGCGGCGCTTTGGTATGGCCGAGGTAAGCCGCCATTTGGCGTTCATCAAGGAGGACATCCCCACCTTGAAGATCAGGCTCCGGCGTCATAAAAGTTTCAACATCGTGATTATTGACAGCTTCCAATACACACAGATGACGTATCGTGACTATATCCAGCTGAAGGAGGAGTTTCCGGACAAGTTGTTTGTTTTCATCAGCCATGCCCGCGGCAAAAATCCTAAAGGTGATGCGGCCACGAGTGTGATGTATGATGCAGATCTGAAGATATGGGTGGAGGGCTATGTCGCCTTCAGTAAGGGACGTTATCAGGGGTCCACAGGTGAATACACAATCTGGGAGAAGGGCGCCTATGACTATTGGAATGTGGCGGGGCCGAAACAGAAAGGGGGCCAGGCATGAGCAGGATAAAGAAACAGCTGGAGATCTGTCCTCCTGCCTATATGTGTAAAGGGACTAACCGCGAGAACTTCGTCAGTACCGGTCACAAGTGTGGTTACTGCAAGGGTAACGGCTGGTTCTGGGGAACGGAGGAAGGCAGCCGCGAGGATGTGCGGAAACCTTGTCCGGTCTGTGAAGGCAGCGGTGAACTGGATGCGGTTATAACAGTGGATTGGAAACCAACAAATAAATAATCATCATGGGAAAGAAGAAAACAATAGAGAACTGTGTGGGTACAGTTACTGTTTCCACCAGGATCCAGAACGGTGCCGTAACGACCACTTACCAGTTCAAGGCCGGTTTTGCCGCTCATGGCTGGACTGATAAAAGGGCTAAGGACGTTGTCCGGCAAATGAAGTCCGGTGTGAAAAATATGATTTTCGCGGATAAAGAACATTTCGGTATCACTGATACGTCCAAAGTGACATTTTACAGTGGTGTCAAGGTTCTTGAATGTGATTATATTCTTGAGAAGTAACATATAATTAATTAACAATTAAAAATTACAGAAATGATTACAGAAAAACAGAAAGAGGCAGTAATGGAACTCTGCCGGTATGTGGAGAACTTTTGTAAGGAGAACGATCTTAGCGCTTTTATGAGCGTTGCGGCCAGTGAGGATCATCCGGACGGGCTTGAGCAGGTTGCGGGTTCAATCGTGACCGGCAAGGGTGACCATGTTGTGGGTTCCATATCTGGAACCGTCAAAACTGACAAACGTGTCTGCATGTTGCTGTCCATGGCGCTGATGCAGGCCCAGGTGAGAAAGGCGGATATCAATGTTATCCCGTTTTGGCGGGAAAATTTGAATTGATGAATGTAGCATAAACAGCCATGAGTGAGAATAACAACAAACAGAAACGTAAACGTGTTTGTCCGCATTGCGGCCGCAAGTTGTGGATGCGTGAATTTTATCCGCTGAAGAACGGAGGCCGGAGTTCCTGGTGTCATGAATGTGTGCTGGAATACAAACGGGAGCGGTACCGTAAGACCCGGAAGGTTCCCGATGGTACTTTCATGCACCGGACCCAGGGGCGGATTGTGGAGCATAACGGCTACTCGACGCGTATATTCTGGAACGGCAATATGCTTTCCATCATGCGTCGCCACTATCACAATACCCTCAACCGGGAGCTGGCTGAAATGCTCGGTGTTTCCGAACGCAGTGTCACCCGGAAGGCCCGAGAGATGGGACTGGAAAAGGACAAAGGTTTTGTAGCCTCCCTTAGCCGGGAACATCTGTTGCTGGCAAACGCGAGAAGTAAGGAACTGGGATATCCGGGCGGCTTCACCAAGGGGATGAAGTTTCGGGGAAACCAATACACCGGAAGGATAAGAGTTGAATAACCTGTAACACTTCAATATTATGAGCAATATATTCAAGAAATTCGAAGGTCTGAAG
The DNA here is from genome assembly GCA_947038155.1 of uncultured Bacteroides sp. Lineage (GTDB taxonomy): Bacteria > Bacteroidota > Bacteroidia > Bacteroidales > Bacteroidaceae > Bacteroides. The sequence goes on from CAMQVH010000001.1 coordinate 273,727, forward strand.
GTCCGTGTGCAAATCGTGAACGGTTTCGGTCTTCCGGTTGACCGCCAAGGTTACGTGGAGGTTGAGGAGAACTGGGCTTATCTTTACGAGAAAGGACAGAAAGGAAACAGATACATTATGGCGATCAACACCAACAGGAACAGTGTGGTGTCGGTTGAAGTGATTCACCAGAAACGGAATGTGGATAGCCGAACCTCTGGTGAATCAGAAGGAAAGTTCCAAAATGATACCTACCAAAAAGGTGTCATTTCTCTGGGAAAATGACATTCAGATTGAATTGCGCTACATAGCCGCAGTTTTGGCAATATCCGACAATGACAGGGATAAAATTGATGCCATTATCAGCTTTTAATTGCATCCCTTCCCGTTGGAACGATAAAATTTGAGACTCACCTTTACCGAAAATAAAGTTTGTTCTTTGTTTGCACATGGGACATTCGTACGGTGAACATTTCTTGTTGATCTCGGCCAAAATGGCATTAGCATTTTCTTCTGTAAATTTCATAATTGTAAAATTTAAAAGTGACAGACAAAAATAATGAATCAGGGTACGTTCTCCGGCATAATTGTAAAAGTTTTAAGTGACGTTTTAACTTCTTTTTGGAGGCGTACCCTTTTTAAAGGGATAACTTAAAACCGACATAGCCATGCAGATAGACATCAACAGCCGCAAGCAATTGAACAAACCCGAGAATTACTCGGCGTTTTACAGCCTTTTGAACCGCCTTCCGACATCGGATCGTGACGCGCTGAAGGAAAGCATCGTTTCCCAGTACACGGAGGGACGTACCACGAGCCTGCGTGACATGACGCTGAAGGAATACAGTGCCGCCGTGGCCGCCATGCAGAAGCTGGTACCGCCCACTTACCAGGAACAGCTCCGGAAGATCCTCCGCCAGAAGCGCTCCGCGGTATTGCACCAGATGCAGTTGTTGGGCATTGATACGGCAGACTGGGACAAGGTGAATACTTTCTGCCTGGACAGCCGTATCGCCGGCAAGGAGTTCCGTGAACTTGACTGTGAGGCGCTGGACACATTGCAGGTGAAGCTGCGTGCCATCCGCCGTAAACGTGAGAATAAACAACAATAACAACCATTTAATTTTTAGTTATGGACTTGAAAGAACAATTAAAAAGCCTGTCCGCCCAGGACAGGAAGGAGCTTTTGAAACAGCTCCAGCAGGAAGAGAAGGAAAACAAGCGTAACCGGCGCGACGCCTATGAGGGGCTTCGTGCGCAGTTCATGCTTGAAGTGAAGAACAAGTTGCTCCCGGTCGTGGATGATGTGAAAGCGTTCCGCGACTGGGTGGAGAAAGAAGCCGCCGCCTTCCGTGCGGTGATGCGTGAATACGGCCAGCTCCGCAAGGATGAGCAGGCGAGTTTCACCATCGTGGACGGTGACATGAAGCTGGAGGTGAGAAGCAACAAGGTGAAGAGCTTCGACGAGCGTGCCGACCTTGCCGCCGAGCGCCTGGTGGATTACCTGAAGCGTTACGCCATGGGGCGCGAGTTGGGTACCGATGATCCGATGTACCAGCTCGGGATGACCATGATCGAGCGTAACCGCCAGGGCGACCTGGACTACAAGTCGGTGAGCAAGCTGTACGAGTTGGAGGACCGTTTCGATAGCGAGTACACCGAAATCATGGACCTCTTCCGCGAAAGTAACGTAGTGTACAAGACCGCAGTGAATTATTATTTCCACAAACGTGACGAGAACGGTGTCTGGCATCGTATCGAGCCTTCATTCTGCCGGTTGTAATTATGGAAAAGACGAAGAATATCGCGCCACATGTCATGGCCTGCAAGCGTTGTGAAGGCAAGGGACGTGTCTTTTATCCGGATCAGGGAGGGGCTCCTTCATCCGCCACATGCCCAGTCTGCAAGGGCAGCGGACGGGTGAAAGTGCAAAGCAAGGTGATTACCCGCGTCGAGCCGTTTGTTCCGGGTGAGGATGACACCGAACTGATGACCATGTGATTTTGTTCACACTCTAAACAGAAAAACGCCGCATTCATATACGATGCGGCGTTTTTTTATCTATAATGACCGGTTAAATGCCTAATTTTGCAGCATATACCTGAACTTATGGCCAAAGGACGAGACAAAAACCTGATAGAACTCCGTGATGAAGCCCTGTGCCGCCGTTACTATTACTGGACGGAGGTGCAGCGCCTACGTTTTGATGATGCCCTGAAAGTGTTGTCCCGCCAGGAGTTTTTCATTTCCGAGGAGCGGATCATGTCCATTATCCGGCGCAAGTGCCGGGAGCTGAAGGACCTGGAGGTGAAGCCCGTCCCGAAAGTGAAGAAGCCCCGCCTGACAGCCGTCCAGCTCTCGCTCTTTACGGGAGAATAAACCTTGCCGCGCCTTCCTGCATGGCCGACTCGTCATGCAGCGTGAAGGAGTAAACCGTCTCGTACACCTTGATATTTCCGGGCATGGAATAGTCCCGGTTTTTCACCCTGACCAGCGGGCTGGCTTCTTCCGAACACTGGAAACCCTGGAGTATCCTGTACAGTTCCTTCGCCTTCAGCAGACGTTCTTTTGCTTTTTGATAGGTTCCGGAGGTGTAGTGGGTGTCATCGTAACAGTCGACGGCCAGGCGTATGGTAATGAGTGACTCGCTTTTCTGTACTCCGTATCCGAGGTCGTTCCAGTCCGATTCGGTATTTCCGATCAGCACACAGGGGAACGTGACCGGGTAGTGGTCCTCTTCCGCCCCCGCTTCAAGTTGCCCGTAATCCTCGTCTATGCAGGAGAGTTCCGGCATCATTCCGGCGATGCGTTCCATGATCGCGATGAATATTTCTTCCATATCCTTATAAGTTTAAAATGTTTCTGATTTCATTTTCTGTTTTTTTCGTTATCCTGTCGGACAGTTCTTTGCTTTCTCCGATGAACTGCCGTTGCGGTATTCGGATCCGGAGTTTTTTCTTTTTGGTGAGCGCCAGTCTTTTCCATTTCAGCGCCTCCGGGTTCTCCTGCGGTTCGTTACTTGCGGCAGAACCCTTCTTTTTGCCTTTTTTTTTGCCCGTAGCGGCTTTTTTAGCCTTGCCTGAAGCTTGGTAATACTTCGCCCATGCAAAGCGCCGCATTTGCGGCGTAACGGTCGGATGCACTTCTCCTCCCCAGTTGTGGAGGGGTGCGTACATGAGGTCGTCTGCCACTCTCACGCGGTAGTCCGCCGGCACGTACTTGACGGAGCTGAAGAGGTGGTTCCTTCCTGAGAGTAATGTCCCGTACTGTCCGGCCGCATCGGTCCGCCCTGAGGACAGCCTTTTCGCTTTCGGCCACGGGTGTAGCCCTCCGTTTACGAAACCTTCCCGGCGGAAGTTGTCCTGGAAATGGTCCTTTGCCATTCGTCCGGCGATGACCGGCATCTTCCGTTTCATCAGGTCATCCAACTCTTTGCGCTTGGCTTTTATCAGCTTTGAATATTCTTTTATGTCCATAAATGACTGATTTAAAAAATAATTTTATACTTTTGCAGACAAGGCGTTTTATGTGCCTTTTTGCGTTATGAATATACCCGAACAAGTAAAGAACGAGGCCCGGTGGCTCATAGAACAGTACGGCGATTCCTTCGATTACCTTGGTAATCATGAAGGGGCGGACTATTTTTTGTACAAGTTCCCTGAAGATGTAACGACCGGCTTCCCGTTTGTTTTCCGGTATGGTGACGGTCAGGTCATGACATACTCCGATTTTGAAGCCCTTGATCTCATCAACCTACTTATCAAAGATTTCGATGAAGTCGGTGTTGAATAGCTTGTTGTCTATTCTCATTATTCCCCTGCAATAATGCGGATTCGCCTGTCCACTTTCGCACAAGTATCTTACATCTTTCCATTCATTGACGGAACCTTTGGAATTGTCATGCTGCGGTTCGATGTAACGCAATTCTCCATCGTTAAACCGTTGTAAGATCGTTGCATGTCCCCCTCCGGATTTCCATCCTATACTCAGCTCGTAAACTCCCTCATCCTTGCAGGTTTCTTCAAAAAATTCCCGATACCGTTTAGGAGTCATTTTCATATATTGTTTTGATGCCATCCAGCCGGTGATGCTCGTGTGTTTTGCTTGTGTGCCATCTATGTTTTTCCACACTTCCCACGCGTTTGTCCCCCTGCTCAGATAGTCCAGTTTGGATCCTGGCGTGTTACCCTTTGCTGTAATGTCAAACCCTTTTAATCTTAAGGCATAGGCTGGCGCACAAGTCTGGCAGTTGATTCCATATTGTCTGTCGGCAGGTTTGAAATCCGGATTCTTTGAGAATTTGTTTCCCTGTTTGTCCTGGTATAATCCTTGAGGGTCCGGGATGAATTGTTCCTTATGCTTCGGGTTGGCGTTCTGTTTGTCCGCTTCCTCTACTGTCATGGGTTTCCCTTTGGTGATTCCAAGTGTTTTTTCCATTTGCAGGTTGTGTCTGGCTATGGCTTCTTTCTCTTCCAGTGTCAGGTTGTCCGGCATTTCCGCTATCATTTCCTTGATACGCAGTGTCAGTTTGTCCACTGTCTTCTTTGCTCCCCGGTGCGCATCCTTTTGATATGGATGCTTGTCCGAGAAAAGTTTTGCGTCCTTTCCCGGGTTGTTTTCCAGTCCGGGTTGCGGTTTGTTGTCCGGCCCGCTTCCCGGTACCGCTGTCGGCGCTTCATCCGTTGAGGAGAGCGTACACTTGCAGTTCCACCGGTCCCCCGGCCTGTGTTCGTTCCAGAACGGATCATCGACGGGGCGTATGGTTCCCCAGAACACGCGGTGGTCCGCTCCCGGGTGTACGGATGTCGAGGGCATCCATTTGAGGTTCGGCAGGATATCCTTCTCCCGCTCGAACTGTCTCCAGTCGGCCGCCTGATGCGCCCGTATGACTGCCGTGTCGTATTCGGTACGCAGCCAGTGGACCATCTGGTGGTTCGCTATGGGCATGACAAGTTTCAGCCACTGTTCAAACGGCCTTAAATTGCCGTTTTCGTCCAGCAGCAGCGCCGCCATGTCATTTTGTGCCCGGTGTACCTTGAACGCGGCAAATACGGCGTTGTTCGCACGTATTTCGCGGTAGAAGTCATAATCCGGATCATCGGCTTTCCGTGTCCCGAACCCCTTGTCGGTGGCGTTGTTCATCGTTTTCCACGTGGCCTCGAACAGGTTCTCCTCGATGTCGGTCATGGGATGGAACTCCTTGCCGTATATGTTCTTCAGGGCTTTCTTCAATACCTCCTCATCAAAAGAGAACACGTTCTCCACCTGCTTGTTTTCCAACCGGTAGAGGTCGTTCATCACCACTCTAAAGCTGCCCCGTCTTTCCCCGGGGCTTTCGCGAAAAAACGTTTCAGCCAGTTATACGCGTTTTTAAGGGCGTTTTTCTTCTCTTTGGGAGCTTCTTTGCCGGTTTCCGGTATCTCCTCCTCTTCATCCTCCCGTTCCCCGGTGGTTGCCGCTTTCTCTTTCGCCTTCTGTATTCCGGCCGCTCCGGCTTCCTGCCGTTTTTTCAGTTCGTTGTAGTCTGCCGGCTTCTCGATCCCGAATTCCTCGTACAGATAATCGTCTCCCACCGGCAGGCCGAAGTTCGTACGCAGCTGGGTGAGGATGCTCATCTTCTTCTCCGGTTCGATGACTTTCTTTTCCGGGTAGCAGAACTCGCCGCCGGTGGTGTCTATCCCGAGCATGGCGAATATGTCGGTCATGTTGTAGTTGAGCACGTCCAGGATGTCCTGCCGATCCGCCAGCGTGACCTTCTCCTCCACGTCCTTGTGGACGGTTCCGAGTGCCTGTGTTCCCTTGTCCGATGCCTCGGTGGTGAGCGTGTTCCCGAGGAACAGTTTCGATATCTCGCTGTTGCACCGTTCGCAGAGCTTGTCATACAGGTCGGAGCTTCCGGTCTTGTTCGCCGCTTCCCTGAGTTCCATCATTGTTTCCTGGGCGTGCACGAATACCGACATGCTTCCGGTACTTTCCGCATCCGCCAGCGCCCTCTGCCGTGCCTCGTCGTCATCCGTGGGATATGTGTATTCCCGGATAGGTGCGCCGAACACTTCCGCGAACTGCGCCCAGTCCGCCACGTCGTTCCGCTTGTATATCACCCATACGGCCGCCTTTGCGAGCATTCCGAGCTCTTCAGGTTCCCCGATGAAGAGCAGGTCGGGGTATTCGTCCCAGGATGTTCCGGTGGTGTCCGTCTGGTGGCGCAGTATGAGCCTGCGCACCGGATCCACATGCTTGCGCGGTATCCGGTCGTAGTTTACCCATTCCCCTTTGCGGTAGAACTGCACGAGCGTGAACCCCCAGAATTTCGCGTCCAGGATGTCGCCTATGAGGCGCCGGAACCACGGGGAGCGTATCTGTTCGTTTACCGCCTTGTCCGGCTTTCCGTTACGTCTGAACTCGATGACGGAGGAGAGCACGGCGTTTTTCCGTTTCTCGATGACACTTGTCAGGTGCGTGTCCATGAGAATGTCCTCATACAGGTCGTATAATCTGAACCTTCTGGAGTAATCCACGTTCTCGAAGGCCCGTATGGCCAGCATATAGTCCGCTATGTCTATGCCGAAGCGTTTGGGCTGTGTCAGTATGATGGTTGCGGGTCCTTTCTGCCCGGGCCTCGGCAGGTTTCCGCTTTTGGTTATCTTTCCGGCCCTTTTCTGTCTTTTGCTCATGTTACCAGTGGTTTACACGTTTACGGTTGCTTTTGATAAGGAAATTTGATTTTGCCGCCCTTGTCTTTTCGGGCAGCAGTGGCAGCCCGTCCACGGATATCTCCTTGGCCGCTACCGCCTTGAGCCATTCGACGGCCCTCTCGTAGCGTTCCTTGCGGATTCCCCTTATGTTCTGCGGGTTGTGTATGCTGACGATGTGGTAGATGGCTATGTCTATGGCCATCATCAGTACGAGCTGGCTCCGTCCGTCTCCGGTCTGGGTGAATATCCTGTCACAGTCATAGCGCTTGGAGAGGTAACACCGCATCTCTTCGATGGCGCGGTCCTCGCATATCTCCACGATGGCGTCGTCCTTCCTCGTGGTGGCCTCCAGTATGTCCCGGTGCATGCTCGCGTCGTAATCTGAAAGTTCTATAAATTTGCTCATTTGGTAAAGTATTAAAGTTTACAGTCTGTACTTGTTGTGCGCCCGCATCTTCCTTGTGGAGATGACGGCCGGCTTTTCGGTCTGGTGCGCCTTGCGGTCTATGATGCGGTTTCCCCCCTCCACGCAGTCGGGCCCGTCGGCCGGATACGTCAGCATGAGGTTGAAGAGGCTGAACTGGTCGGTGAGCAGCTTCATGTGCGGGTTGTCCTTTTCCGCCTCGTTGAAGATGAGGTTCCCTTCGCTGTTGAGGGGTTCCAGGTTCGTCTCGATACGTGTGGCCTTGTCCGTTTTCTTCTCCTCGTCCCCCTGGATGTAGAGGGATATCTTCCTTTGCCGGCGTATGCGCCTGATGATGGGCTGGAACACCTGCTGAAAAAAAGGGTCCTGCAACTTGTTGTTCTCCATGTAGCAGTACACGTTCGTTTTCCCGTTCACGAATTCCAGCAGTCTGATGTACCATTCGATAAACGTGGCGTTTGTCTCCCTTCCGAGGAACCCCTTGATGACGTAGAGCTTTCCGGCCAGTTTGCCGAGCAGGAACACCGCCTTCGTGGAGCTCTTCTTCGTCTTGTTCTCGCCGGGTGCGGGGTCACCGTAGATGACCAGAAACTTGAATTTCGAGAGCGCCGGCACTTTTCCGTAGATGATGTCCTTGAATATCTCTCCCTCGGCTACCGGGTTGTTGAAGAATTCCTTCTGCCGTGCCGCCGCGCTGACCAGTGAGAGGAAGAGGTCTATATCCTCTTCCGAGTTTTTCTGCGGCCACACAGAGACCCCGTTCCTGTCGCGTATGTTGATGATGTCCACGTGCCCGATGCCCTTTTCCTTCAGTTCCGTGGCCTTTTCAATGGCCCTTTTTATGCAGCAGTCCGCTGCGATGATGTTCCCGTTGAAGAGTATGCGGTAGTTTCCCGATACGGACATGGTCGGTATCAGGGCTTCCTCCAGCCATTTCCATTTTATCTTGATACGTTCCGGGTTCCGGCATTCCTCGTCGGTATCGATATCGTCCACCAGGATGAAGTCCGGCCGGAAGTTCTTGTTACGGGTACCGCGCGGTGACTGCCCGGCCCCGATGGCCCGGAAAGAACATCCCGCCATGATGGTAAATTCCCCTGTTTCCCAATATCCGGGTTTCTTCTGCATCCCGTAGTCCTGGATGATTCTCTGGTTTTCCTCGAAGTTGGCCATGAAAGGAAGCAGGAGCCTTTGGGCGTTGTCCTGCGAGTTGGAGATCAGCAGTACGTTGCGTACTTTTCCTGTAATTGCCAGTTTTGAGATTTCCATCATGGACCGTGCGGACTTCGCCAGCTCCCGCGACCATGCGCGTACCTCGTACCACCGGTTGTTCCTTGCCAACCTTCTGGTGGCTTTCTTGTGGAAGTCCGCCGCCTCGCATGAATAGTACATGGCGAAGTAATACCGGAACCACTCCTCGTCATCCTTTTCGAGCCTTTCCCTGCGTGCGCGTATTTCCGCTTCCGTGTCCGAGGGGTTGATGTCCGAATTCTCGCGTATGGATGCGATCAGTTCCTCCCATTCGACAAGTGCCGTGCGGTCCTGCGGTGTAAGTCTTTTCTTTGCCATGGTTATGAGACTTTTGATTTTACGAACGCGTCAAGCAGCGGCGTCACTTCTTTCGCCTGCGTGGGGTCGGACGCGCGCAGCCATTTAAGCAGGTCGGAGAATACGGATATGATGTCCGAGAGCCCGACTTCCGTCTCCATCTTCTTGATGGCGTTCGACAGTTTGGATATGGTGTCGGCTTCGGCTGTGTTCGGGAAGCGTTCCCCCGCCGGTCTGGCCATGATGGCGTTGTTGAGCTCGGCCAGCTGGCGGTACAGGCTTTTCAGTTGTTCCTCGCGTGTGATGGTGATGGATGTCTTGAGCATCTCCCATCCGTTCTTGCCTATCCAGTTGTTCACCGTGATGCGTGACACCCCCACGCGTTCGGCTATCTCCTGCTGCGTGAGGTTCTCTTTCAGGTAGAGCGTCTTCGCCCATTCCCTTTTTTGCTGCATGCTTAGTTCGGTCATATTTCCTCCTTTTTTACGTGCAAAATTGATAAGGAAAAGGGGCGGAAAAAAACGCGTGCCGCATGATGACACTTTAAAACTTCATGACAGCGTTTTAAACTGAGTGTGATGAATATGCGGTTTGAAAAACGGCTTTAATCCCCCTAATTTCGCACCGTGAACTTCGCGGGGAACACCCGCCTAAAAGACTATATAAGCATGAAAAAGTTTTTCAACATCATACCCGGGGAAGACGCCTGTTGTATCCTCCTTTACGGTGACATCGGTGATTATGACGGCAATGTGCGCAGCGGGGATATCGCCCGCGAGCTTCTGGAGGCCGAGGCCTTGTCCGGCAGGATTGACGTTCGTATCAACAGCAACGGCGGCGAGGTGTATGCGGGCATCGCCATTTTCAACGCCCTGAAAAACAGCAAGGCTGACATCACCATTTACGTGGACGGCATCGCTGCCAGCATGGCCTCCGTCATTGCCCTTTGCGGCAAGCCGGTGCAGATGAGCCGTTATGCCCGTCTGATGCTCCACAGTGTCCAGGGAGGCTGTTACGGCAACAAGGAGGAAATGCGGGGGTGCATCCGCGAGATCGAATCGCTGGAGGACACCCTTTGCGAGATGTATGCCGCCCGCATGGGAAAGGACAAGGAGGAAATCCGCTCGTTGTATTTCGACGGCAAGGACCACTGGCTGCGTGCCGATGAAGCGCTGGCGCTTGGCCTTATTGACGGTATCTATGATGCCGCCCCCCTTCCGGAGGACAGTACCCCTGAACAGGTATTCCAAATATTCAATAACCGGCTGCACAAGCCACAAAACAAGAGTAACATGAATTTAGACGAACTGAAGAAACGTCCGCGGTTCAAGAACTGCGTGACAGATGACGATTTTCTCCGTGAAGTCGGGCTTCTGGAAACGGAAGCCGGGAAAGTTCCGGGCCTTGATGCCGAAGTCACCCGCCTGAAGGGTGAGCTGAAGGAGTTCCGGGACAAGGCGGATGCGGATGAAGCCGCCGCCCGTAAGAAACTGCTTGATGACGCGGAGAATGACGGGCGTATCGACGCCACCACCCGCCCCATCTATGAGAACCTTTTGTCCAAGGACCGTGAAAACGGGGAAAAGGCGCTGGAGAAACTCTCCCCGAAACGTAAAGTCATGACCGACCTGCGTGTGAACCCGACAAATGAAAGTCCCTGGAACAAGCGCATGACCGAGATTAAGGACAAGTTGAAACATTAATAAAAATATTTGCTATGGCAATAGTAGTAAGAAACACCAACTACAACGGTGAGGTACTGGAGAAGATCCTGGTACTCGCCTGTACCGGGAACGACCTTGTGGAAAAAGGCCTGATCATGGTGATCCCCGGCGTCGAGAAGAAAATCAGCCTGCCGCGTATCAAGACCGGCAAGATGCTCCAGAAACGCAAGGAGAACCCGGGCCTGGAGGATTCGAAGGGTAACTTCAATTACTCGGAGAAATCTTTGGATCCGGAGGATTTCATGGCGTTCACCACTTTCAACCCCCGCGCTTTCGAGCATATCTGGCGCAAGTGGCAGCCGAAAGGCAACCTTGTGTTTGCCGAACTTCCTCCCGAAGCCCAGAACACGCTGCTTGACGAACTCAGCAAGAGCGTGAAATTCGAGTTGGGCTGGCATTACATCAACGGCGAGTTCGGGAGTGATGACGACCACCTTTTTAACGGTATCCTGACACAGGCTGCCAAGGACTCGGACGTGATAGTGGTCCCGGCTCCTGCCGATACTTCCATGATCGGCAAGTTGAAGGCTGTCCGCAAGGCTATTCCGAAAGCCCTGCGCGAGAACCCGAACCTGCGTATCCTGATGAGCATCGATGACTTTGACAAGTACGATGACGAACTGACCGAACGCGAGTACAAGAATACGAGCGAGACGGACATCAACAAGAAGCGCTACAAGGGTATCACCATCGAGACGCTGAACTCCTGGCCTGACGACCTTATCGTGGCCACGCTCTGCTCGATGAGCGCCGACGGCAACCTTTTCGCCGGTGTGAACCTCCAGGACGACGAGGAGGTGATCCAGATTGACAAGTGGATGAACTCCAGCGAGCTGTACTTCTTCAAGCTGCTTATGAAGGCCGACACGGAAATCGCCTTCGGTGAGGAGTTTGTGGTGCTTGACACCCGTACCGACCCGGTGTTCAAGGCGGTGGAACATAACATTTCAGCCGACCCTTCCGCCCTTTCGTTCAAGGCCGCAGGTGAGAGCAAGTATGTGACAGTCACTGCATCCGGTGATTATAGTGTGACATCCGTCCCTGCCGGTTTTACGGCGGTCGGTACCGATGACGGGCTGAAAATTACCGCCGAGGTGAACAGTAGCGGCAAAGCAGTATCCGGTACGCTTGTGGTAAGCCTGGACGCTGATCCGGGAAAGAAGGTTGAAATAGCGTTGTCCCAGGTGGCCGCTGATGACGAGGAAGGCGGTGCGTGATGGGCAGGCTGAAGTATCTGGTCATCCATTGCACGGCTACGCCTGAAGGGCGTGAAGTCAGTGGCGCAGAGATTCGCGCCTGGCACACGAACCCGGTATCCAAGGGCGGCCGCGGCTGGAAACAGGTCGGGTATACTGACCTGTTTCATCTGAATGGCGGCGTGGAGCGCCTGGTGGACAACAACGAGGACGCGAACGTGGACCCCTGGGAAATCACCAACGGCGTGGCCGGCTATAATTCCGTCAGCCGTCATATCGTGTATGCCGGCGGTGTAGCCAAAGACGGCAAGACCCCGAAGGACACGCGTACGGCGTGCCAGAAGCGTGCGCTTGAGAAGTACGTGAAAGACTTCCACCGCCGTTTTCCAGATGTCCGTATCGTGGGTCATAACGAACTGGCGGCGAAAGCCTGCCCCAGTTTTGACGTGCAGAAATGGCTTGTTTCAATAGGTATCAGACAATCATAAAAAAGTGATCATGGACACGAGCGTACTCTTGAACTGGATATTTGGCGGCGGCCTTCTGGCCGCTCTGACGGCCCTTGTAACGTTGGGCCCCACGGTCAGGAAGGCGAAGGCGGAAGCGGAAAAGGCGAAAGCCGACGCGGAGACCGTGCGGATAGACAACACGGAGCACGCCACGCGTATCCTGATCGAGAATATTGTAGAACCCTTAAAAAAAGAACTTAGTGCGACACGAAGAGAGATGGCGCGTTTGCGCAAGGCTATTGACGGTGCCAATGATTGCCTTCACCGTGCTGACTGTCCTGTCCTTCATGAGCTGCGCGAGCTCCCGAAAACAGACCCGGAGCTTGACGACGGTGAAAACCGCGTCAGGCGTGGACAGCGCAAGGTCCGGGCGTCGGGGGCTGGTGATGGCGGGCCTCCCGGCATCGGCGCTGACGTTGAAAATTCCGGTTCCTGACCTGCTGGCGCTTCCTGCCGGTGCCTCCTATCATGGTAAAAACGGGCAGGCTGGCGTAGATGTGACGTCCAGGGGCGACACGTTGGTGGTGACTTCCACCTGTGACAGTCTCCAGCGTCTGGTCCTCTGGTATGAGGAGGAACTGACACGTATCCGGGGCGATACCGTGAGTGTTTCGGAAGTTTCCGAAACGGAGTTCAAACAGCGTTTTAACCCCGTTAAAATCGCCCTCATTGCCTTTATCGCCGGTATGGCATCCGGCATAGTATTAACCGTTTTAATAAAGAGACGACTGTATGAAAAATAACAAGAATTTCATCTACGGCATCGCTGTTGTCACGTTCGGTGCCATGACTATCGGCTGGATCGAGAAGGGCAGCTGGGACTGGGGCGGCACGAAGCCCGAGAGTGTCGATGTCGAAGCCGAGCAGGTTCCCGACGCCCCCGTCCTGACATTGCTCCAGAAGAACGGGCAGGTATCGCCCACGTTCAACCTTATCCAGCTGGACTATAAGAACATCAAGGCCGTGCTTGGCGGCACGCTTGTAGGGCCGGCGGATGCCCCGACCGGCTGGAAGGCCCCGACCGAACTGGTGAACCTTTCCGGTCCGTGGACCATCAAGTTCGTATCCGGGCAGACGATGTCCATTCCGAACGGCACCATCCTTGCGAACCTTGGCGGGAAGCTGACGCTGACGGAGGTTTCCAAGCTGGAATGCCAGCTGAAGGTGAACAAGCCGGAGGACGGCTCTTCTCCTTACGAAATCAATGACACCGCGGCAGTGGAGGACTAACGCATGGACGAGCGTGAAGCGAGAAAGGTGCAGAGGGAGGCATCCGAGGCATTGCTTGACCTGGGTGTCTCCCTTCCCCTGAAGGAATGGCGCCTGCCTTTCATGAAACGCCCCGTGCGGTGGCGTGTGACCATGCGCCGCCCGCGCCTTGCCGGGCAGATATGCATCGTGAGGCTGTATCTCTCGATGGACGTCTCCCCCGAGGAGGTTTCCGCCTTTGCCGGGCGTGAGCGGCTGGAGTTCCTGGCACGGAACGGCGTCAAGATATCCCGTATGGTAGCCCATACCCTCTGCCGCGGTCCGGTGAGCCGGCGGCTTTTTGTCCGCCCCGTGGCGTGGTTCCTGCGTGAGGCCGTGGAGCACCGTTTCCTGCTGGGCGCCCTGGAGAAGTTCATCAGCCTGATGGGCAGCGAGTCTTTTACGAGTATTATCAGCTCGATCGATCGGGCGAACCCGATGAAGTTGAGAATGAGCCAAAGAAGGAAGGGGAGTTAAGGACCGAGTTTGAAGGTTCCCATAGCCCCTTCGGTTTTATCTGGAACATCGCGAGCGCCACCGGCTGGACTGTCGGGTACATCCTGGAGAAGGTGAACTACCAGACGCTCATCCTGATGCTGTCCGATGCCCCGCGTTACGTCCGCCGGTCAGCAGCTGACTCCAAGGTTCCGCAAAGCGGTGGCGGCGAGGTGGATCCGGAAGCCGCCGCCCGTGAAGCCGGCGACATAGTGAATTTTTACCAAAGCAATTTAGAACTGTAAACGATGAAGCCCGTAGAAATCGAATTCCTGATGAAGGACAACCTGACGGGGGGCCTTGACAAGGCCGGCCTTGCCGTCGACATCCTTGCCGAGAAATCGGAGAAGGCCGCCGCTGCCATCAACGCCCGTATTTTAGAGCAGCGCAAGGTCATCGACCGGGTGAATTCCGACCTGCACCGGATGGAAACGCAGCTCCAGAACATGAAGCCCGGCCTGGCACAGGCGGAACTTGCCGCCGACGTGGCGGCCTGCCGCAAGGTCCTGGATGAGGAGCGTGCCGCCCTTGAAGGGCTTGAAAAGGAGCACCGCGAGGCGGAGAAGAGCGTCCGGAACCTCCGTAAGGAGTACGAGCGTATCTCCCTGGAGGAAGAACGTGCCGTCGCCGGTAGCAAGAGCCTGACCGACAAGATCCGGGAGCAGAAGGAAGTCATCGGGCAGATTGAAAGCGACATCAAGTCGCTGGAGAAAGCCTACCAGGGGGCCGCACCCGGCAAGGCGAAGGTAGCCGCCTTGGATGAACTGAACGCCGCGAAGAAAACGCTTGAAGAGGAAAAGGGCGCCCTTGCCGGGCTCCAGGCTGAACAGGAGAAGACGCGTGCAAGCAGCAAACGCCTTTCCATGCAGCTGCGTGAGCTCCAGGACAACATGGCCCGCCTGCGGCTGGAAGGGAAACAAGACACCGAGGAGTACCGGAAGATGGCACAGCAGGCCGCTCTTCTTTCCGACACGCTTGCCGATCTGAACACCCAGACGAAGATCCTCTCGCACGATGACGCGAACCTCCAGGGCTTCATGTCGGGCGTGAGCGGCCTTGCCGGTCTGTTCACCACGGCCACCGGCGCGCTGTCTCTTTTCGCTTCGGAAAACGAGAACCTGGCAAAGATCCAGACGCGCGTGCAGAGCGTGATGGCCATCACGATGGGGTTGCAGCAGGTGTTCAATACGCTGAACAAGGATTCCGCTTTCCGGCTGGTGACGGTCGTGAAGATGAAGAACCTGCTGACAGCCGCCAATACCCGGCTGGCTGTCGCCCTGGGCATTTCCACCGGTGCCGCGCAGGCCCTGATGGCCACGCTTACGTTGGGCCTTTCAGCCGTTATCACGGGACTTGTCGTCGCCTGGGACAGATATTCCACCGCGCAGGAGAAAGCCGCGGAGAAAGCCCGTGAAATGGTAAAAATCGAGTCCGACGGCCGCGCACAGATGATCAAGACCCGTTTCGAGATCGAGAGCACGCTGGCGAGCCTGAAGAAGTTCACCGGCACGAAGGACGAGGAGAAGGCCAAGGTGGAGGAACTGAACCGCAAGTACGGCGAGAGTTTCGGGTATTACGACACGATCGCCCAGTGGTATGACATCCTTCAGAAAAAGGGTGAGAAATATATCCGGATGCTTTTCCTCCAGGCCAAGGTGCAGAGCCTTGTGAACAAGGCCACCGAGGCTGACGAGAAGGTGAACGAGATCAAGGCCAGCAAGCCGGAAGACGTGGACGGCTCGATGGGCTGGTTCGCGCGCATGGGGCTTTACATGGCCCAAAGCGAGTCGTATGGGCAGGTGGACGCGCAGTCCATGATATCGGAGTATAACGAGAAGGCGAAGGAAAAGGCCGTACGTGAGGCCGAGGAAGTCCGCGACGGCTACCTGGCTGAAGCCCGGAAGCTCCAGGAGGAATATCTGGATATCGGCAAGGAGTTCGACCTGGGTGACCATGCCAAACCCGACCCGAATGCCGCCAAAAAGGAGAAACAGTCGGAAGAGCAGCGTGCCTCGGAGCTTCTGAAGCTCCAGATGAAGAACCGCCAGTCGGAGATTGACCTTCTGAAGGAGAGCGGCGAGAAACGCCGCCGCCAGATCCGTCTGAACTACGACAAGGAGATCGCCGAGCTTGCCGCCCAGGAAAAGAAGTGGAAGGATGCGCAGAAGGGCAAACTGACCGGTGAGCAGGAATCCACCCTGAAAGAGGCGCGGGAGAAGGCCGCGGCGGCACGTGACGGCGACCTGGCAAAGGTGACCCGGGAGGAAAATGACGCCGCCCGCCAGTCGATGCTCGACTACCTGAAGGAATACGGGACATACCAGCAGAAGAAGCTGGCCATCGCCCAGGAATACGCGGAGAAAATCCGCAAGGCACAGGAGGCGGGCAACTTGGGTGAGGTACTACGCCTCGGCCGCCAGCAGAAAGAAGAGACTGCCGCCGCCGAGATTGCCAGCCTGAAGGCGGATATCGACTGGGACGGCCTTTTCGGCAATTTCGGCGGGCTGCTTGAAGAGCAGCTGCGCCCCACGCTGGTGAAGCTGCGGAAGTATGCCGCCTCCGACGAGTACCGGAATGCCGGTGCCGAGGACAAACAGGTGATCAGCGAGCTGATCGCGAAGCTGGAGGACCGGAGCGCGGGCGGTATCAACCGGAACATGTTCAAGGACGTTTCCCGTGACCTTTCTGCCTACCAGACGACGCTGCGTGAGCTGACAGAGGCCAAGGAAAGGGAGAAGGCCGCCGCTGACGCTTTGGTGGTGGCGCAGGAAAAACAGAAGAAAGCCGCTGAAAGCGGTGACCCCTCCGCCATGAAGGAAGCGGAAGAACTGGTGGCTACCGCGCAGGAAGCTTTCGACGCCGCCTCGGCGAGCGTGGCCACCCTGACAGAGGCGAACGACAAGGCGGCGCAGGACCTGCGCACGTCCAGCACGAACGCCGTTTCATCCCTTACCGGGCTTGCCGAGGGGCTCCAAAGCCTGAAGTCCGGTTCCCTTGCCGGCGTGGCCCAGGGGCTCGGCAAACTGGGCGAGGCGACGAAGAACATGGGCGGTGTGATGGGTACGGTAGGCAGTACCCTTGCCGAGACGTTTTCAAACGGCGGCATCATCGGGCAGATCATCGCGGCGGTGCTTTCCATCCTTGACGTGCTGAAGGAAGGAATCGGTACGCTGGTAAGCGGTATTCTTGATTCCGTGCTCGGTGCGGTGAACGGTATCCTGGAGAACATCCTTTCCGGTGAACTGTTCACGCAGATCGGCAGCTCACTTTTCTACGGGGTGAGGGACATCCTGGACACGGTGACCTTCGGCCTGTTCTCCTCGCACGGCAATGCCAGGGAGGTGAACGCGCTGGTGGATCGGCTGACCGAATCGAACAAGTACCTGACCACCGCCATCGAGAAGCTGACCGACGAGATGGCCAGCTCCGGCGGCGCACGTTCCACCGAGTACTACCGGAGTGCCTACGAGAAACAGCAGCAGAAAATTGAGAACGACCGCCAGATGCTCGCGGCAAAGATGGGATACCACAGTTCGCACCACTCGAACAACTACTACATCGGTAAGGCCATGGGCAGCGGTGACTGGGACACGGTTTCCGCCTACCTGGGCAAATCGGTGCGGGATACCGATTCCCTCTGGAGCCTTTCCCCCGAGGAACTGGCCCGGCTCCAGGAACTTCCCGACATCTGGGAGAAACTCCATTCGGGCAAGTACGACCAGAGCCAGTGGCTTGACGAGTACGTCTCTGACGCGAACACGCTGCTGGAACTCCAGAGGCAATGGCAGGAAGCCATCACGGACACCTCTTTCGACGGTATCCGCAGCGGCATGAAGGACCTGCTGAAGGATTTCGAGACGGACTCGAAAGACGTGATCGCGAGCGTGGACGAGTTCATGGAGAACGCCATCCTGAAATCCATCGTGAACGGCACCTATTCGGACGAGCTGAAGAAATGGCAGGAGACGTTCGCCGAGTTCATGAGCGACGGTATCCTGTCGAAGGAGGAAGCCGACACGTTGCGCACCCGGTACTCGGACATTTTCGAGCGTGCCCGTGCCAAGAAGGAGGAGATGTTTGACACTGCCGGCATCACGGAGGAGGGTAAATCCACAACGCAGACCGGCCGCGCCGGCGGCTTCTCGGCCATGTCGCAGGACCAGGGCACTAAACTGGAAGGCATGTTCACTTCGGGCCTGAACCATTGGGTAAGCATTGACGAGAAGACCGAGGACGTGGCGGGCCGCATGGCCAGCGCCGAGGGACACCTGGCTAAGATTGCGGAGAATACCGGTAAAAGCGCCGGTTTCCTCGGCGAGATAAAGGAAGATATAAAACGAATCATACGTGACGGACTAAGAATGAAATCATCATGAGCATGGAACCAATCATGGGCGGGCTGTTCCTTATCAACGGCACCGATATCTGGACGGAGTACGGCGTATTCCTGACCGAAGAGAAGCGCGGCGGGCGTGACAACCTGAAAGCCATCCTTGCCGCGAGCAAGACGAAAGCGCACACCGCCGTGGACATACGTGAGGAGAACGGGGAGAAATATTCCGACATTCTGACAGTGGCCAACGAAGCGCGCGACATCACGCTGACCTTTGCCCTGTATGCCCCGGGTAAAGGGGAGTGGCTGAAGAAATACATGTCCTTCATCTCCTTCCTGAAAACCGGCGACAAAGGCTGGCTCTCGCTGTATTTCCCGCAGCTGGAGCTGACATTTCGCGTGCATTACCTGGATTGTCCCGGCTTCACCCCGCTGACCTACCTCTGGCGGGAAGGCGTGCAGGCCGGCCGCTTCAAGGTGAAATTCCGCGAACCCGAACCAATCATTTAAACAACGTTCAAACACCATTCGAACATGCTTTTAACGGTATATGACAGTAACAGGCAGGCGAAGGCGGTCCTTTCCCCGGACGACAGCTCGACGCAGGTGAAGGCGATCCAGTCGGACAACGTGCTGACGCTCTCCTTCACCCTGTACGAGTATGTGGCGCTTGAGGTGAACGACTACGTGGATTTCGAGGGCGAGCGCTACTGGCTCCAGGAGCGTTACCTTCCGGACGAACGCAGTACGCAGGAGTGGAAATACGACGTGAAGTTCTACGGCATCGAGAGCCTGATGAAACGTTTCCTCGTCCTGAACGTGGTGGACGGCGACCCTGAGCCGGTATTTACGCTGACCGCCCCGCCACGGGAACACATGGCCCTGATTGTGAAGTCCATCAATGACGGCATGGGCGGCATCACCGATTGGAAAGTGGGGCGTGTGGAAGGTACCGAGAACGTGGTCATCGACTACGAGGGGAAGTACTGCCCTGACGCGCTGAAGGAACTTGCCGGCAAGGTGCCGGGCGCCGAGTGGTGGGTGGAAGGCCAGACTGTGAACCTTTGCCGTTGCGAACACGGTGAGGAGGTTACCCTGTCCTACGGCAAAGGGCTGACGGAGCTTTCCCGCGACAAGGCCGACGGCGCGAAGTTCTACACCCGCCTGTTTCCGATCGGCAGTTCCCGGAACATCGACCCGGAGAAATACGGCCACAGCCGCCTCCAGCTTCCCGACGGTGCCAAATATGTGGATGTGGACACGGACAAGTACGGCATCCACCACCACTACGAGAAGGACGCCTTCGCGGATATCTATCCCCGCCGCGTGGGTACCGTGACCTCTGTACGCAGCGCGCAGGTGACGGATGAGGACGGCAACCCTTTTGTGATCTGGTATTTCCGGGATGACACGCTGAACTTCGATCCCAACGCTTACGAACTTGCCGGCAAGGTGAAACGTGTCTCCTTCCAGGAAGGTGGCGAACTTGCCGGTCTTGGCGAGGAAGAGGACGGCACCTACTATTTCGAGGTGAACTTCGACAGTGACACCCGCGAGTTCGAGATCATCACCATCTGGCCGTATGATGACGACACGCAGCTTCCCGGTGACCGCCTTGTCCCGAAAGCGGGTGACAGGTATATCCTCTGGAATATCCGCATGCCTGACGAATACTACGCGCTTGCCGAGGAGGAATACCTGACGGCGGTGAACAGGTACAATGCGGAGAACGCCGTCGACGTTTCCGTGTACAAGGGCCCGACGGACCACGTGTATGTCGAGCGTAACGGGATAGACCTTTACCCGGGCCGCCGCGTCCGGTTGGAAAGCACGGAGTATTTCCCGGAAACGGGTTATCGCTTGAGTCGTATCACGAAAATCACGCGGAAGGTGGCGCTCCCCTCACAGGTGGATCTTGAAATCGGTGACGCGCTTTCCACCGGCGTGATGGAAAGCCTGAAGGGGAGTATCGAGGAGGTGAGGAATTATACCAGAACGGCCGGCGCGAACCTTCCCGACATCATAAGGAGCTGGGATAACACGCTTCCCACCGACAACAACCTTTTCTCGGCCAGAAGAAGCCAGGCGGAGTTCATCAGCAAGAAGAAGGCCGACCGCGCGAAAAAGAAAATCACCTTCGAGGAGGGCGTCGGCATCGGTCCGGAGGAGAACGGCCACATCGACGGCAAGGGCAACGCCGAATTGCTGACCCTTGTTGTGCGTGAGCTTCTTCGCAGCCCGAAATTCGTGGACGGCCTTTTGGGTGAGGGCTGGCGGTTGTGGATGGAGGACGCCCTTTCGCACCTTACCATCGACAAGCTGACGGTGCGCCAGGTCATGGTGGTGCTGGAACTGCTTATCGAGAAGGTTCGCAGCGTGGGCGGCCAGCTCTGTGTGTCCGCCGCCAATGGCAAGATAAAGACCGCCGTTCTGGAGGACGGCTTTTATAAAATCACCTTCGAGCAGGCGAATACCTTCCGGGCGCATGACCTGATGCGCTGCGCCACGTTTACCGGCGGGAACCTGAAAGGCTACTGGGTGGAGGTTGCCGGCGTGGAGGGTGATTCCATCCTCGTGGGCGTGGATGAGTTCGGAACTTCCCTTCCTGCCCCCGGTGACGAATGTGTGCTGATGGGTAATACGGAAAACCCGTTGCGCCAGAACCTGATCCTGATATCCGCCACCGAGGACGGGCAGCCCCGCATGGACGTGATGGACGGCGTGAAGGCGAAAAACTTCACCGGCTGCCTTCGTGCCCGCCTGGGTAACTTGGACGGCATCAGCGACGACTGGTTCCCCGCCGACAACCAGCCGCACGGCAACGGCCTTTACAGCGACAACGCCTACCTGCGCGGGACATTCCTTTTGGTGACAGGCGAGGATATCAAGACGAAATTCGAGATCGTCGAGGGACGTATCACCAGTGTGGTGACCGCCCTGCGCCAGGACTTCGCCACCGACCGCGGATACCTGAATAACCCCGCCTTTGACGACGGCCTTATGAAATGGAACACGGAGAACGAGACGGTGTTCTTCCTTGTGGGGAACCGGTGGGTCTGGGCGAACGGCAACGTGCTGACGAAGAAAGGTGACGGCGCGAGTGTGACCGAGGATGACGGCCGTAAGGTCGTGCGTATTCGTAACAAGTACATCTTACAGAAACGCGCGAACCTGAAAAGCATCCCCTCCATGCCTGAAAACGGCAGCGGGGAGAAGGAAGCCGTCCCGGTGTACCTGACCTTCTTTTACCGTTGTGCGGTCGGTGGAACCCTGCGGGTGGAGTTCGTGGGTGTTGATAAGACGGGGTTCGCCAACTTCAACAGCATGGAAGTGGAAGAGGAACTGCCCGCGACTGACGGCTACGTGCAATATACCTGTAGCGGCCTTTGGAACGGTACGGGAGACTTCAAGCTGTCTTTCACCGGTGACATCTACCTGTACATGCTCATACTCTCTACCGACCGCGTGGAATCGCTGGCGCACCGTTATAAAACACTTTTCGAGCAGTCGGAGCGTCTGGTGAAGATTTCGGCGGCTGTCTTTGATAAGGACGAGAATATGTTGGAAGAGACAGGTCTGATGGTTACTTCCAAATATTCCGGGTTATACGCCATTGACGGCGACGGAAATTTAAAATCCCTTGTTGGTGTCGGCGGTGACGGTATAAAAATCAAAGGCGACTACATTACCCTTGAGGGGCTTGTTACGGCTAACAATAATTTTAAAATTCTGCAAGATGGTAGTATTGAGACACGCAATGCAAAAATATACGGGACCGTTCATGCCCAGGATGGCAAGATCGGCGGTTTTACGATAGAGTCCGGCCGTTTGTTCTGGAAAGCGGGTGATTACTTCGGCAACGATTCCCGCAGTTTGAAACTCGGAGTGTCCCAGACCGCTATGGATGGGGTTGTGGATGTCGCTTTCAATGCCGCCACTCAGGGGCGGTTCGGAGTGAAGGTTGTCGGTTCCAATACGGGCGGTGCCGCCATTTATGCTTCCAGCAAATCATCCGGACAAAGTTACCCGATAAGTGCCAATTCTTATGCCGGCTTTTTTGACGGGGGCGTACATGTGAACGGTGCGGTATATTGTGGCGACATCCTTTCGAACAATTATGGTACGGAATGGACTTTAGGCAGTGACGGGACCTATACTTACCGGAAGGGTGTTTCCGGGACTTTCAGATGGTCTGTGAAGAATGATTTTCTAACTAATAATTATACCCTTGAAGTTGTCAATGGTATTGTTGTCAAAATGTCGGGTATTTAATATCATGTAATTATGAAGGTAAATTTTAATGCGGATTTTAAGGATTTTAATGGTGAACCCCTGCTGGTTGATGGCAACCCGCAGGTAATCGGTCATATCGTGGCCCAGTGCCTTTTCAACGGGACGGGTATTCGTCCAAGTGGCAATATGCAGACAGACAACGGTAAGAAGATGCGTGCGTATCACCTTTGTATGCGGATAATGGACACTGGCGGTGAGATTGAAATCACATCGGAAGATGCCGTGTTGATAAAGGAGGCCGTTTCCGGACTGACTCCCGGCTGTTACTCGCAGGTTGTACAACTGATAGAAAGATAAGGAGGATAATTTATGGCACTGACAGAATCTGAAAAGAACGAATTGAAGAAGGACATCCTGAACTCCATCAAGTCGGAGAGCCAGAGTGTCGATGAACTGGCCGAGGTCACCTCGCTGGACAATATCAAGAGCCTTCCTGCGATGCGCGGCCAGGAGGTCGTGCTTGCGCCGGTGGCGTTGCTCCGGAAACCCGCGGAGGACGCGGCGGCGGTGGCTAACGCTGCCGCCACGAAGGCCGATAATGCCGCGACCGGCGCCGCCAATGCGGCCCAGACCGCGACGAACGCCGCCGGTACCGCAAACAGGTCCGCTGAAACCGCCGATGCCGCTGCCGGTACGGCCACCGCCGCCGCCAAGAAGGCGGAGGATGCCGCCGCAGCCGTGGACGGCAGCCTGGTGGGTAGCATGACAGCCGTCCCTGACGAGAAGAACGACACGGTGAAACTGACCATCCTGGGCCGTAACGGGCAGGCAATCACCTCCACCGACATTCCCGGCGGTACGGGTAGCGGCGGCAACACGTACAACGTGACGGAGGAGGTTCCCCTGGAAAACGGCTACTATACCCTGGAGACGGCCATCGCCGCCGTAAACGTGAAATACCGGTACAAGGGCCGTTGCATCACCTACGAGGTTGCGCAGGGCAGATGGGAGACGAAACAGTTCACCGGCACGAGCGTGGAGAGCTGGGAACAGGCCGCGAGTTGGGAGGATTTCGGCGGGGCCGGCACGATGAAGAGCCTGACGGTGAACGGCGAGAAGCAAATCCCCGATGCGGAGGGCAACGTGAGCCTGACCATCGATAAGCTGGAGGTTGACGAGAGCCTGAACGCCGAAAGCACGAACCCGGTCGAGAACCGTGCCGTGGCGGCGAAGCTGGGCGAGGTGGAAGCGAATACCATCTTCGACAGCTCCGCCGAACTGAGCGACGACGAGACCACCGTCCACGTGAGCCTGAAGAACAAAAGCGGTGTCGAGGTGACCGGTTTCGACATCCCTGCCGGAGGCGGCGGTGGCGGCGGTGAGGGCAGCACGACGAAGATAGTGCTTGGCGCAAGTGTTGACAGGCCCACCGTCAAGGAAGGCGACCCGGTAAGGCTGACCTATACCTACGACCACCAGTACGGCAGCGGCGACGAGAAGGGCGAGAGTACCGGCCAGAAAGCGAAAATCACCGTCCAGGTGAGGCGTGGCGCCACCACCACCTATTCGGAGACGACGCGGGACGTGAGCAAGGGCACGTACACGCTCGACCTGACGAAATACCTCCTTTCCGGCACGAGCGACATCTACGTGATAGCCGAGACCACCGACCCCACCACCGGCAAGGCGCAGAAGCGGCAGGCGTACGTTAGCGTGCGCAGCGTGACGCTGGCCCTGTCCAGCAGCTACAATATCGCCTCCGGCCTGGCTTCCGGCGGTTATGGCGCGCAGGAGACCGTGAACATCCCCTACGGCGTGAGCGGCACCGGCACGAAGGTGGTGACCCTTTACGTGGACGGCAAACAGCAGAACGCCCACACGGTCACCCGCAGCGGTACGACCAACAGCAGCTTCCCGCTCTCCATGTCCTCCCTGGCGGTAGGCCGGCATACCGTCCAGATGGTCGCCGAGATGGATGCCGGTGACGGCCTGACGCTCAAAAGCGAGAGTATCCATATCGATATCCTGAAGAGCGGCAGCAGCGTCCCCTACGTGGGGCTGATGGTCACCCACCGGGACGGCCGTATCCTTACCGGTGCCGACCACCTCTCCCCGGTCATCGAGGTGGGGCAGTACGAGAGCTGCGAGTTCAAGTTTGCCGCCTACGACCCCGGTACCACCCCGGCGGGTGTGGGCATCTACAGGAACGGCACGCTTCTCCAGACGGTGAGTGTCCCACGTACCGCCCAGACCTACCGGAACCGCTTCACGGAGCAGGGCCGGCAGCAGATGCAGCTGAAGGTCGGTGCCACCGCCTACACTTTCCACATAGACGTGGTCGAGAGCGGCATCGACATCAGCGAGGCCACCTACGGCCTTCAAGTGAAGCTTAGCCCGTCCGGCCGCAGCAACAGCGAGAGCGACCCGGCGCGGTGGGAGTATAACGGCGTGAAAACAATTTTCGAGGGCTTCGACTGGAGCAGCAACGGCTGGACGGGTGACAGCCTGAAACTGACGGGCGGGGCGAAGGCCGTCATCGGCTACCAGCTGTTCAAGGACGATGCCGGCGCCTCCGGCGCTACCATCGAGATGGAGTTCCGTGTATCGGGCGTGACGGACCGTCAGGGCGAGGTGATCAGCTGCATGGACAAGGGGAAAGGCCTTAGTGTCACGAGCGAGGAGGCGAGCGTCAAGACCGGCACCATCCTGCACTACACGAACGAGGACGGCGAGGACGCGAGCCGTGAAATCAAGATCGGCACGAAGTTCGCCCCCGAGAAGTGGCTGAAGGTCGCCTTCGTCATCGGCAAACGCGGTGACGGGCGCCTGATGGAACTTTACGTGAACGGCAACCGTGCCGGTGCTGACATCTACGACAACAGCTACTACTTCCGCCAGGACACCCCGGCGGGCATCACCGTCGACAGCGCGTCCGCCGATGTGGAACTGAAGAACATCCGTATCTACAACCGTGCCCTGAGCGATGACGAAGTCCTGGATAACCGGATGGTGGATGCCGGCAGCAGCGACGACATGATGCGCCTGTACGAGGAGAACGATATCCTGGGCGGCAGCGGCGACGTCGATATCGACAAACTGCGTTCCAAGGGGAAGGGCGTGATGCGCATCGTCCGCAAGGGCGGCCTTGACGAGGTGAACGAGACGAACAACAAGAAGACCGACTTCATCGCCGACGTCTATTTCTGGTCCCCTTTCGGCAAGGAGTACGACTTCGTCCTCCGCGACTGCTACATCCGCATCCAGGGTACCAGTTCCACGAAATACCCGAGCAAGAACATCCGCATCTACTTCACCAAGGGCGGCGCGAACCTCAGTTTCGAGATCAACGGTACCCCGGACCCCCTTGGTGGCAACAGGTATATGATGCGTCCCGGGAGCATCCCGATGGACCTGTTCTGCATGAAGTCCGACTATTCCGACTCGTCCATGTCCCTGAACACGGGCGGGGCGAAGCTGTACAACGACACGATGCTCGAACTGGGCCTTCTGACCCCTCCGCAGCGTTACCAGCTGGAACAGGCGGGCGGTGACCTGAACGCGGTGAAGATCCGGCAGAGCATCGACGGTTTCCCCATCGACGTGTTCAGCGCGGAGACCGCCGACGGGGAGAGCACCTACTACGGGCAGTACAACTTCAACAACGAGAAGAGCAAGAGCGGCCGGCTGTTCGGCATGGAGGGGCTTGACGGTTTCACCCCTTCCTGCCCGATGACGCTGGAGACGCTGAACAACGGCGAGAGGGTCTGCCTTTTCCAGAGTTCCAGCGACGCGGACCTTGCCGCCGGTTTCGATGCCGGCCTGGAAACCAACTATCCGGACGACGTGAAATGGGCGGGCCTGAACGCGGCCCAGCAGTCCGCGCTGAAACGCCTTTTCGGCTGGATCCGTTCATGTGTCCCGGCAAACGCTACCGCGGACGACCTGGCCACCTTCGTTAGCGACAAGTTCAGGAAGGAAATCGGGCAGTATTTTGACGTGGACCACCTGCTGACCTACTACGTGCACACCGACTACTTCGCGAGCGTTGACCAGCGCGCGAAGAACATCCTCCTGCGTACCTGGGACGGGCTGATCTGGTACACCAACTATTACGACGGTGACACCCAGCTTGCCAAGAGGAACGACTGTTTCCTTGCCTACGACTACACGATCGACCGTGACACGTGGGACGCGGAGGCGGGGAAATACGCCTTCGAGGGCCGCGACAGTTGGCTTTGGAACCTTGTCCTGGCCAACCTGCAGGACGAGCTGAAAGCCTGCGCCGCCGCTTACCGCGCGAAAATGACGGTCGAGCGCGTGCTGTCGATGCTTGACGTCGAGCAGGCGGGTAACTGGAGCGACCGTGCGTACAACAAGAGCGGCTACCTGAAGTATATCCGCCCGAACATGGAAGAGGTTTACGGCAAGAAATGGCCGTTCATCTACGCCCTGCAGGGAAGCAACGCCGCGCACCGCAGTTACTTCGTGAAGAACCGTTTCGCCCTCCTGGACGCCAAATACGGCACGAGCAACTTCACGAGTGACAACATCGACCTTTACATGGCCCGTACCGCCTCCGATGCCGCCGACGTGGTGAAGATCACGGCGAGCGAGGTGTACGCTTTCGGTTACGGCACGAACAACAGCCCCAATATCGGGGGTACCGGCATCGTGGAGGGCGGCAAGGTGGCCACCCTTCAAATCACGGGGGCCTACACGGTAAACGACCCCCTGCGTATCTACGGCGCGAGCCGCATGAGGGTGCTTGACATGACCGGCGCCTCGGACCGCCTGAAGAACGGCCTTGACCTGGGTAAATGTACCGTATTGCGTGAGCTGAACCTGCAAAGCCCCTCCACCGGCTCGACGGGCTGGTGGCTGAACCTCGGCAGCTGCCGCCAGCTGCGTAAGGTGAACCTGCGCAACCAGGCACAGGCCAAGACCGGGAGCAACACCAGCACCGAGCTTGACTTCACGAACCAGACCAAGCTGGAGGAACTTGACGCGAGAGGCACGCAGGTGCAGAGCGTGACCTTCGCCAAGGGTGCCCCTCTGACGAGGGCCTGGCTTCCCGGCACGCTGACCGTGTTGAAACTGGAATATCTGGGCAAACTGGCCACAAGCGGGCTCACGCTGGAGAACTACAGTAAAGTGAGGACGCTTATCGTGGACGGCTGTCCGGGACTGAACTGGGAAACCCTGCTGAACCGCTGTTCCGGCGTGGAACGCATCCGCGTGACCGGCATCGACCGGAAGGATGACGGCACGTGGCTGAACCGGTTCATGAAGATGGGCGGCGTGGACGCTGAAGGCAACGCCACGGACACGTGCGCGCTGGTGGGTACGGTGCGTCTTACCAACTATGTCGAGGATGAGAGATACGAGGCGTTGAAAGCCCATTTCCCGGAACTGAACATCCTCCAGCCCGAATACACGATGATCGAGTCCGACGATGATGTGGCCGACGATGCCAATATCAGTAACCCGGACAACAGGACAGGTTACAAGTACGGTACTCCTTACAGGACGAGCGGGCATATCGCCGCCATCCTGAAACATCGTCACCGTGTACTGGCGAAAGTGACCAGGAAGCCTACCACGCGCAGCGTGAAGATCGCGAATGTCGATACGACGGTGAACAACCTCGACGGCGAGATGACCTATTACCCGCTGGACGACGGCAATTCCAACCGTTACGCCGACGGCAGCGCCGCCAGACTTGACGGCAGCGAGGGCGACTGGATGATGTTCGAGCCGTTTTTCTGGTCAAAGGGCATCAACGACTACCTGAATGGCAAGCATTACTCCTGCTACAGCAGCAAGGGCCGGGACGACATGCCCTCCGTTCCTGATGCCGATATCCTCACGCTGGATGACATCAAGGAAGCCGGCGGCTACCTGAGCGGTCGTAAAATCATGAGCGGCAAGGACACGCTCGCGAACAGCTACAGTGCCGACACCACGTATTCCGTCTGCAAGGTGAACGTCAGCGGGCACAAGCGTGTCCGGTTCCCGAGCGTTCCCGGTACGAACCTTGTCGGCAGCGTGTTCACTGACAATACCGGCGCCGTAGTCAGTTCCATCGTTGTTCCGACCCTCTCCAACAAGTTCGAGGCGGGCATGTACCTGATCGCTGACGTTCCTGCCGGTGCCACAGCGCTGCACTTCTCCGTTCTGAACACCGCGGAGTTCGACAAGGTAGTGCTTTCCAATTCCGACAGGATCGAGGACATGGAGCCGGATTGGGTAGCCAATGACGAGCACCTTTGCGCGGTTGTGGGCAGTTCGGTTGTCGGTTCCAAGCTCCGCGCCTGTATCACCGGCGGCAGCACTACGGCGAGCATGAGCTGGGCCGACTTCCATTATTACTCGGTACAGCGTGGTATGCAGCAGATTGACGCGCTGATGCACTCCCGTATCGCCAACCTCTTCTACGCCGCCTATGGCCGTCGTGACAGCCAGGAACAATGCGGCGCGGGTCAGCATACTAACAACCGTACCACCGGCGGTACCGCTTCACACGGCATGACCGATACGATCGGTTATGAAGAGGCGCACGCCATCAACCCGAACGTGACGAACTCGCTTGTGGACAATATGGTCCACCAGTACGCCTGGTATCGCGGCGAGGATGACTACGGCGGTGCTACTGTCACGCAGGTGAACAATATCTGCTGCCTTGGCTACGAGGATATCTACGGTCATAAGTATGACATGATGGACGGCGTTGACCTTCCTAATGATAGCGGCAACGCCGGCAAGTGGCGCATCTGGATGCCTGACGGCACGACCCGTATGGTGAAAGGAGGCACAAGCTCGGGCGTATGGATAACGGCCATTGCACATGGCAAGTACATGGACGTGGTTCCGGTGGGTTCCGTTTCGGGTTCTTCCTCGACGCATTACTGCGATATGTACTACATATCCACCGCAGCCAGCCGTGTGGTTTATCGTGGCTACAACTACGCGAACCCGAATGGCGGTGTCTCGATGTCGTATGCGAGCAACGATTTCTCGCATACGGACACGTTCGTCGGTTCTCGTCTGGCCTTCCGCGGCCGGCTCGTCAAGGCGGCAAGCGTCGCTGCGTTCAAGTCGATAAGCGAGGTGGCATGACCGGCCGCGTAAAGCGTCAAAGCGGGAGCGAAGCGACAAAACGTCCGGTGTTCCCCGAACAAGGGGAACGCCGTTCTTTACGGGCGTCAGCCCGTTGAAAAATTTTTGTTTCCGGGGTTTTGTAGCTGTTTGTTAAATAATAATTTATGAAAAATCGTACTTTTGCATTCAAATTAAAAGGTGGCGCTTCCCCATAAGCCGTGTGGTTTATCGTGGCAACAACAACGCGAACCCGAATGGCGGTGTCTCGATGTCGAATGCGAACAACGATTTCTCGAATACGAACACGAACGTCGGTTCTCGTCTGAACAACAATCGAAAAGAAATTTTAATCGGCGTACAACACCGGGGACTTGTCCCCACCGTGGTGCCGAGGGAAGCAAGCCTCAGTAACAGCAGCCTTTTCGGGGCTGGAAAACTGAAAAATAGAGTGTCGGGTAGGGTTTGGTAGGCCGGAAACGGTTCGAAGAAGCCGGGCCCGGGGGATTGAAGGCCCCGTATTAAAAACAAGAAAAGGTATTTATGCGCAGAGTTGGTCATATCATCGAGGAGATTGTGGAGCCTTCCAACATGGAGGCCTCGTTCCGGCAGGTCCTTCGCGGCAGGAAACGTAAACGCAGCCGCCAGGGGTGCTATCTGCTTGCGCATAAGCCCGAGGTATTGAAGGAACTGACCGCACAAATTGCATCCGGCACTTTCCGCGTGAAAGACTACCGTGAGCGTGATATTGTGGAGGGCGGGAAACTACGCCGGATTCAGGTGATCCCGATGAAGGATCGTATTGCCGTGCATGCCATCATGGCGGTGGTGGACCGCCATTTGCGGAAACGTTTCATCCGTACTACCTCTGCCAGTATCAAGAAACGGGGGATGCACGACCTTCTGGCGTATATCCGTCGTGATATGCGTGAGGATCCGGAAGGTACGCGTTACTGCTACAAGTTCGATATCACGAAGTTCTACGAAAGTGTGAAACAGGATTTCGTGATGTATTGCGTGAACCGGGTTTTCAAGGACTTCAAACTTATGGCTATGCTGGAAAGTTTTGTCCGTCTGATGCCCGAGGGTTTGAGTATCGGGCTGCGTAGCTCCCAGGGGCTGGGTAATTTGCTTTTGTCTGTGTTTTTGGACCATTATTTGAAGGACAGGTACGCCGTCCGTCATTTCTACCGTTATTGTGATGACGGCGTTATACTGGGTAAAACGAAAGCGGAATTGTGGAAGATTCGTGATGCCGTCCATGGGCATGTTCAGCGGGTCGGTCTCGATGTGAAGGAGAACGAGCGCGTGTTTCCCCTGGGCGAGGGCGTTGATTTTCTGGGGTATGTGACTTTCGGTGCGGACCACGTCCGCCTGCGCAAGCGTATCAAGCAGAAATTCGCCCGAAAAATGCACGAGGTAAAATCGAGAAGAAGGAGGCGTGAGCTGATAGCGTCGTTCTACGGGATGGCCAAGCACGCCGACTGTCATACGTTGTTTAAAAAATTAACAGGCAAAGACATGAGATCATTCAAAGACTTGAACGTCGCTTATAAGCCCGAAGACGGCAAAAAGCGATTTCCCGGGGTGGTGGTAAGCATCCGGGAACTGGTAAACTTACCGATTGTAGTGAAGGACTTCGAGACGGGCATCAAGACCGAGCAGGGAGAAGACCGCTGTATCGTGGCCATCGAGATGAACGGTGAGCCGAAGAAGTTCTTCACCAACAGCGAGGAGATGAAGAACATCCTCTCGCAAGTGAAAGAGATGCCCGACGGCTTTCCTTTTGAAACAACCATCAAGACGGAAACCTTCGGGAAAGGTCGAACCAAATACGTATTTACATGAAACGAGTTGAAGGAACAGCTGGGGTGAAGCTGCTGGAATGCGTGAACCCGGTGAAGAACACGTGGCGCGTCCGTTGGGACGTGCGGGAAAGGGAGGACGGTTCTGCCGACTATATGGAGGAGAACATTTTAGGGAAGCCCTCCCGTGAGATAATAAGAACCGTTATCCTAGGCTGGTACAACGAAGAGATCGACCGGGAGATACTTTCCGGCTTCGTTTACGAGGGTATGCCGGTGTGGCTGTCAAGCGAGAACCAGTTCAACTACAAGGCGGCCCACGACCTTGCCGTGCAGAACGGCGGCGCGACGCTTCCGGTGACGTTCAAGTTCGGGACGGATGAGGAGCCCCGGTACCGGACGTTCGGGAAACTGGAGGAACTGACGGACTTCTATACGAAAGCCATGAAGCACATCCAGGATACACTGGCTGACGGCTGGAAAAAGAAAGACGCTTTTGATCCGGAGAAGTACCGGGTGGAATAAATCCTTCGGGGGAGGATAAGAAAAAAAGCCCCCGGCCTGTTAAAAAGTAACGCCAATCACTTTTATAAACATGAAACGCCAAACCGCGCGACCGGGGGCAAATACCCTCTGTCACGGTTTGACGTTTTTTTTGTTGTCTAAAAAATGATTGGCGATGCAAAGATATAATTTTTTTGTTGTATGAAAGTGATTGAGATACTAAACTTTAACCGGGAGCTGTTGAAAAGGCTCCAGGCGGCCGGCATCCGTCTGGAGGATGCCCGGTATATTGACCTGTATGCGGACTATACCCGCCTGCTGGATCAGGGTGAAAAAGTCTCGTATGCTGTGGCCGTATTGTCCGAAAAGTATTCGGTGAGCGAGCGCAAGGTTTATGCCTTGGTAAAACGCTTCCAGAGCGACTGCAAGACGCTTGCAGTGTGAACGGGGTGTTTTATGCCGTAGGGAGTGCCGTTTCCCCTTATCTTTAGGGTGTTTCAATTTTAGAAGGAGGAAATGGCTATGAACAAGTATTATCGTATCCTGGACAAGATTCTTGCCACGGGAAAAACACAGACCAACAAGAAGGGAAACATACAGTACCTTCTGAACGAGCAGCTGTCACTGACACCGGCGGACCTGCTCGACATATTCGAGGGGCATAATATCGCCCGCAAGAAACTCCGCAGCGAGCTCCAGCTGTTCATGCAGGGGGAACGTAACGTGGAGAAGTACCGGGAGGCCGGTATCAACTGGTGGGATTATTGCGGTTCTATCCTGGTGAACAGTTATCCGACCTATTTCGAGAAGCTGCCGCCGTTGATAGCGAAAATCAACCGGGAGAAACGCAACAGCAAGAACTACGTGCTTTTCCTGGGTGAGACCGGTGCGGAAAGCAACCAGGCACCCTGTCTGAGTCTGGTACAGTTCCAGCTGGACGGTGGTGAACTGGTTCTGTCCGCCTACCAGCGCAGCAGCGACGCGAACCTCGGGCTGCCTTCCGATATTTACCACCTGTACCTGATGGCGCGGCAGATAGAACTTCCCCTGAAATCGATCACACTTTACCTGGGTAATGTGCATATCTATGAGAACAATATCCCGGGCACCCGTGCGCTGATCGGCGGTGACGAGACGGTCCGCTTCGGGCTGAACGTGTAGTTTGCTGTATGTATCTTGCAGCGGGAACAGTTCATGTTTCCCGCTGTTTTTCGTTTATTTTGGGGACCTTTGCGGCCGTTTTAAAGCAGAATGAAATGAAAAAGATGTATTTGTCCGCCCCGCTTCCTTTCGTGGGGCAGAAACGCATGTTTGCGAAGGAATTTATCAAGGTGCTGGGACAGTTCCCGGACAGCACCGTATTTGTGGACCTGTTTGGCGGCTCGGGCCTGCTGTCACATATTACCAAATGTGTCAGGCCTGATGCCGTCGTTGTGTATAACGACTTCGACAACTACCGCCAGCGGCTTGCAAATATCCCGGCCACCAATGTGCTGTTATCCGATTTGCGCCGGATAGCTGAAGGGGAACCCAGAAACAAACGTATAACCGGGGAGGTTCGCGATAAAATGTTTGCCCGTATTGAGAGGGAAGAGAAGGAGCACGGCTACGTGGATTATATCACGATTTCCGCATCCTTGTTGTTCGCCATGAAATATGTGACCAGTTTGGAAGGAATGAAGAAAGAAGCCATCTACAATAGGATTCGGCAGACAGACTATCCCGAAGCAAAGGATTATCTGGAAGGACTGACTATAACCGGCGAAGACTACAAGGAAGTGTTCAAACGTTACAAGGATGCGCCGGGTGTGGTGTTTCTTGTGGATCCGCCGTACCTTTCTACTGAGGTGGGTACTTATAAGATGTTCTGGCGTCTGGCCGACTATCTGGATGTACTGACCGTTCTGAAAGGGCATTCGTTCGTGTACTTCACTTCGAACAAGTCCTCCATTTTAGAACTGTGCGACTGGATGGACCGAAACCCATTTGTCGGTAGCCCATTCAAGGAATGCAGGAGAGTGGAGTTTAGTGCAAACGTAAACTATCAAGCTAAATATACAGACATGATGCTGTACACGAAGCCGGATGAAGTGCCGGGTATAGCAGCTTAACACTGCATAAAGATAGTGAATTATTTTGAATCTGCAATGGCTTTCAAATGATATTTTAAGGCGTTCAAAGAGGGTTCAAGTGAAAGACAAACGGTGGGCTTTGGTCGTGCAGAATAGGACCGCGCTCACCGTTTTTCTTGTACGCGTCGTTTTTGTACTTTTTGAAACGCATCGTTTTTGTTAATCGGCACGTCTGGTTTTTCCGGATTTAGCTATCGGCTATGGAGTTGTTGATGCTACAGCTGCCACTACCGGACAAATTTCAAGCATCGCTTTTCCTGATAACAAAGAAGATATTTATCTTTCGTGGATTGGTGCCGGACTTGGAATTGGGGTTGTAGGTGGATTAACCATTCTCTTTAATCATGAGCAAATCCTATTGGATATATTTGAAGGTTGGCATTATTATCGACAATATTTGGAGAAAAATCCTTTATTGAAAGGGAACCAGATAAATACATGGAATGGACGCTGGATCTCACAACGTTATGACCGGGAATATGATTCGGATGATCCGTTGATGAATTTTAATCCTTTGGTGCCGATGAGCGATGGATTGTTCAATTTGCAGACGGTTCCTTGGGCGGAGGTAATTGCAGGGATTGCCCGAAATAATCCGACGTCAAATATGGTGGGATATCTGTATAGTATCGGACAGACAAACACTACCGTTGGTTTTATTCCTTTTAAACTTCAAGATATCATACGGCCCAGTCAGTTATATGCAAAGATATTTGGTGAATCTGTATGGATGCAAAACCGAAAGAAGGTAGAGGCATTATATGGAACTGCCATAGGGCTTAGGGCAGCGTGTCAAGCCGGATGTATCGGGATACCTGCTATGGAACCTAAAGGACTTAGAGCTTTTTTTCCGACAGAAAAAGGCATGAAAAAGATCTCCTATAAAGGTGACGAGGAACAAGAAATAACGTTTAATACTTACTTAATTTGGATATTAGCCATGTTGAACAACGAAAAGCTATGGGATATGTCCCGTGAATTTGCAGAACTGCTTTTAAAATATGAAGCAGGTGCCGGAAAGGGCAGAAAGGATAGAACAAATAATGTTAATCAACTGCTTGAATCAGTTTCGACAAAACAGTTTCTTTTGAATCTTATACCTATTGTAAAAGATGAAGAAGAAAGAACTGGATATGAAAATATAGGGAAAATGGTAAATATGATGCCAAAGGATAATTTTCCGTATTTTAATACGCTCATTAGATTTCAATATGCATTACTGAATAAATAAAAATATTATTACTATGAAACCTTACATTTATTTGAGGGGATTGCGTCATGTAGATCTGTCCGTATTTTGTGTAGAGAGTGGTCAAAAATCATATTGGGATCCTGTGTTCAATGTACGGGTGCCTTTCTCCAGTGGTCAACAAGTGAAAAGAAGTATCTTGGATACTATAAACAGCGAATTGCAAGTAGATCCTTCTTCGGTCACTTTTGTTTTTGATGTGAACAATAAGGGTGCTTTGGGAGAAGGAGAAGTTCTCTCGCTTTGTGATCCTCAATACTTTGACCAACTTCTTGGTGGTTGGATGAAAGCTGCCAAGGGAGGGAAGGAGAGAACTCTTAAAAGAAGAAGTCCATTTTCTATTTCTGCCATGCGTCTGCTTCATCCTTTGTTAGGTGGACGATTTTCAGAGAATGCAACCTTTGATCGGAGTGACAAACCTGAAATTCATAAGGTTGTTGTAAGAGATGCATCAGGTAAACCTATGTCCGAAGAGGCAGTTGAAGAATTATTGGCAGGTACGGATAGAAGTTTATATCGTAAATGGATTCCTGATAACGCAAGAGCTACCGGATTGTTTGTTTATGACGTAGCCATTGATTTACGAACTTTGTTTGCCGTTTCTGTAAATCAGATGGAACCGGAACTGACAAAGGAGAAAATTGATGAATTGAAAGGGAAAGGATGGATAAGTTCCCGAAATGTATTTGGAGAGTGTTTAATTATGCCTAAAGAGAGTCGGTATAAAGCAATACCAGCTATAGCAAAGGCTTTAATCAATTGGCGGATTTCCAGTAATCAATCAAGGACGTTCAGTCTGATGGAAACATTAGCTATTGCAATTAGTGATAATGCGAATACTTTGGCTGGAGCTATACGTGCTAAATTAATTGATGATTCGGAAAAAACAAAAGCTAAGCCCATGGTGGATGAAACGGCCGGAGCAGAGTTGTTTGTAACCCTGCCGTGTTCCGGATATATGGTGACTGAAACAGAATCTGCAGATGCATTACAGAAAGCGGAAGAACGTTTGATAGAATTACTATCTGCTTTTGATTACGAAAATCAGAAATAAAATACTCTTTATATTTTCAGGCAGAGCATTTTACTCTGCCTGATTTTTCAAAATATAGGTAGAAGATGAAAGTAACCGGTACTCATTTTAATTATTATCAAGTTTGTAAACGTAAACTTTGGTTGTTTGCTAACGGTATAACAATGGAGCATACTTCAGATTTAGTCTATGAGGGGAAACTAATTCATGAGGAATCATATCCACAACGTTCGGCCAAGTATGAAGAAGTTGAGATAGATGGTATTAAAGTTGATTATTATGATACTGGAAATAAGATAATTCATGAGATCAAAAAGTCAGACAAGATAGAACGGGCTCATGAATGGCAGTTGAAATATTATATATACATATTTGAGCGGAATGGAATGGAAGGAGTAACCGGAATATTAGAATATCCGGTTTTACGCAAAAAAGATCTGATATATCTTAGCGATATTGATCGTGAAATGATTTGCGAAATGGAACATGATATTTTGCAGATAATAGAATCGGATTCTTGTCCACCGTTGGAAAAGAAGAGGGTATGTAAAAATTGTAGTTACTTAGATTTTTGTTATAGCGGAGAGGAAGAAGAATGAAGAAAACATATTATTTATTTAATCCGGGACAATTAGAACGAAAAGATAATACTCTGAAATTTACTCCGGTCGTTGAAGATGGTAATGGCGAAGAGTCTGTTGGGGCGCCGCGATACTTGCCTGTCGAGGATATTAATGAGTTTTATGTTTTCGGTTCTTTGCGAGCTAATAGTTCGCTATTTAATTTTTTGGGACAGAAAGATATTGCTGTACATTTTTTCGATTATTATGAGAATTATACTGGATCCTTTATGCCTAAAGATTCCTTATTGAGTGGTAGAATGCTTCTTGCACAAACATCTGCTTTTCAGAATAAGAAAAAACGACTTTTGATTGCTCAGAAATTCATAGAATCTGCCGCTTATAATATGATTAAGAATCTGCAGTATTATAATCGCCGGGGGAAGGACGTGGAAGATATAATTGATATAATAAAAGGATATGCAGCAAAACTTCCTCAAACTGTTTCTGTACAAGAGCTGATGGGGACGGAAGGCATGATTCGTCAGACCTATTATGATGCTTTTAACTTGATATTAAATGATTTTGAAATGGGTAGCCGAACCAAACAGCCTCCTCAGAATGAAGTAAATGCACTGATATCTTTTGGAAATATGATGTGCTATACTTTATGTTTGCGTGCAATTCATCAGACTCAGTTGAATCCGACTATTAGTTTTTTGCATACTCCGGGTGAGCGACGTTATTCCTTGGCATTGGATATTGCAGAGGTTTTTAAACCTGTAATTATTGATAGGGTTATTTTTAAAGTATTGAATAAGAAAGAAATTCAGGAAAAACATTTTGATAGAAAGTTGAATAAATGCTTGCTTAATAAATCTGGGAAAAAGATATTTGTGAAGGCTGTAGAAGATAAATTATTAGAAACAATAAAGCATCGGACTTTGAATCGTAATGTAAGTTATAGACATTTGATAAAATTGGAGTGTTATAAGTTGGCAAAACACTTACTGGAAATTGAAGAGTATAAACCTTTTAAGATGTATTGGTAGAGTATGTATGTCATTTTAGTATATGATTGCGGAGAGAGAAGGGTAGCTAAAATGTTGAAACTGTGTCGTAAATATTTAAACTGGATACAGAATTCTGTTTTTGAAGGTGAAATATCTGAAGTACGCTTAAAAGAACTCTTATCTTCAGCTAAAAAGTTTATAGATGAATCTGAAGATAGTATCATTGTTTTCAAAGGACCTAATCATAGCTCTTTGGAAAAAGAAATAGTAGGGAAAGAACGGTGTAGTATAGATAATTTTCTGTAACTTAGTTGTCGATGATTCTAATACTAGCTTCCTTCCCAGGGAAGATACTTTTTAAGAGCTCTTTGACTTGTTGATTTACAGCAATATAAGTGTAGTGTCGATCTCCAGTACTTTTTATACTTTTAGGGATCGACACTCTTTTGTTCTTTTAAAAAAACTTTTTTAGAATTGTAACTTACTCATTTATAATGGTGATTGTTGGATTAATGAGAGGGTATTAATTGGACCTTGCGGAATTGAAACATTGTTATACCGGCTTGTGCCGTCGGTGCGCCACAGTATTAATTGGACCTTGCGGAATTGAAACTGTCGTATTCCGTTCTAAGCCATGCGTCCTTATGTGTATTAATTGGACCTTGCGGAATTGAAACTGCAAAACGCCGCATTTTGGGTGTAACGGTCGGGTGTATTAATTGGACCTTGCGGAATTGAAACTACATATCAGCCAAGTCACGGTCTAGCATAACCTTCGTATTAATTGGACCTTGCGGAATTGAAACGACGAAAACAAGAACCTGCTGCAAAGCCTGATAGATGTATTAATTGGACCTTGCGGAATTGAAACCTTCCACCGATCCAGCCTTCAAACAGTTTACCAGGTATTAATTGGACCTTGCGGAATTGAAACATATGCCTGAAACGGCATCGGTATCTTCCATGTAAGTATTAATTGGACCTTGCGGAATTGAAACATCGTTATATTATTGTTTACGGTCCTGCCAGTTCGTATTAATTGGACCTTGCGGAATTGAAACACCATTACTATGATAGCAGCTATAACCGTAATAAGTATTAATTGGACCTTGTGGAATTAAAACTTGTGATTTCGTATTTTGATTGATTGCTATTCTGATACTAATGAAAAAGACTTTAACTGGCTAGAGTACTTTATTTTTGATATTATTTTATATATGAAGGTGGTTTTAATTATATACTGATTCTTGAAATATAGTTTTATAGAATAATAAGGTCAGTCTTTGCTTTTAGTTTATTTATTTTTTTGTAGTTTGAACAATAATAAAAAGGATTTTTACCATTCATAAGAAATACTGATCTGAGGCACCCATTCCCATCTCTTTTGTATGGTGTTATATTGGTATTGTACGCCGGTTTTCAATTTCCAGCCTTTACCTACTTTTAAAACAATGTCGCTGCCTAGTGTGGTTGGTATTGCTTCAGAAGAAAGTCCACGATATCTTCGGGTGTCCAGATTTTGTTCACCATATATACTAAGAAACCATTTTTTAGAGAGCTTATAATCCATTTGAGTTTGGATATGAAAATGGTTTGAACTTTCACTAAAGTTACTTTTACTATGCAGAGTGAAATTTTTGTTTATTTTGAGCCGTGAGTAAGTGGGTAAGAAGGTCGAATTAGTCTGTCGAAAGATGTTATGAGTGTGAAAAGGTAATTTTAGAGATATGATCGTTGATTTAAGAGTCGGTAATGTTGGATCAAAGTCAACAAAGGGTTTTGTATGATATAGCATGTTCTGTTCTGTCTTCTTTACGAATTCTTTATTGATTCTGATTTCTTGCTCAGAATTTAATGTTTGCTGTAGCCTCAATGAATCTTGTTTGCTCCACTCTTGTCCTGCTACGGATAAAGGGAGTAATAATAGACAAAGAGTACCTAACTGATATTTGTAAACGTCCATATAGTGTGCTAGTATAGTTTATTTCTATGGACGGTGAAAAAGTGAAAATGCTGCTTTGTGTAATGAATAAATAATGGCTATTTTACATAATATGAGAATACTTTTCTTTTTTTGTATAGGTGTATTTATAATTTTGAGGTTAAAAGAGAACCGCATAGCTTGAGCAAATATGATTCCGGATCATTCAGGCACACAATATAATTCAGAAGTCTTTTTTCTTTCATATCACTATACAATTTTGCAAAAACTTGATCTTTTCTTAATAAGTCTTTAGAGACAAATGTCTTAAATATGTATATACGTTCTTGACGGCTGATAATATCTCCGTATTTTGTTATCATAATTTCTTTTGAGATAGGGGGCAATGTCTTCGAATATATTTGTTTGCACTTCTTTTCTGAGCATTGCAGGACTCATAGTTCTTGTTATCATTCTGTGATGTTTGTATTTAAGATAATCGTTTTGCTTTGAATACCGGTTCTATCTTCTGAATCTCCGATTCAAATCCGAACCAATAGCCATGTCCTTCTTCATCAATAGGAAGAAAACATAACCGTAGGTTCTCACGATATGAACCATATATAATTTCCCAATTATCAGGAGGAACTTGGCGTTTTGTCTTTACTTTTTCAGCGGGAATTTTCTTTAACGACATACCGGCTTCTATCCATGCAATACTGACTTGTGTCACGTAATCGGGATAATGATTCTTGCAGAAATTATAGAGGATAAGTCCTCTTTTTTCCAGGCTCAAAGGAGTGCCGATGACATCTGTCTGTACTAAATGGTCAAGTAATTCGTGCAGGAAATGCGGATTTTCCAAAATGAGGGTGCGAGTCAGACTTCGCCATGTAGGTGTATTATAGAATCCGTCTAAAAGACGGGACAGATAGTGGGCGGTCTGCAATTCTTCTACGGAAATTTCTTTAGTTTGCAAAACTTCGTAGGGAGGGAGAGGAGAGTATTGAATGCCTAACTCTTCCGCCCTTCTTCGCATTTCCGTGCCGGGAAGTAATTTTAATGATTCCAGTTGTATTTCTCCTGCACCATATTCGGCAAGTGTACGAACGTCTTCAAATATCTCGGATA
Organism: uncultured Bacteroides sp.; assembly: GCA_947038155.1. Taxonomy (GTDB): domain Bacteria; phylum Bacteroidota; class Bacteroidia; order Bacteroidales; family Bacteroidaceae; genus Bacteroides. The sequence goes on from CAMQVH010000001.1 coordinate 314,554, forward strand.
GATGATAGAGAGGAAGTCCGGCTATCAAGTCAGCATGTGTCTCCATGTTCTTAAGAGAACAAAGATATTTCAGACCTTGAAGGGCATCAGATAATTTTCCGATACGTTGGCTTTTCTCTAATACGGGTTCACGAAGACTTTGAATACCTGCTTCAAGGTGTAGCAGACCATTAGGTAAAATAGCAAGTTCTTCTTTCAATTCTTCGGAGAGAAGTGCCGGATGAATTTCCAAATGGAAACAGATGTCCGGGGCATATTCACGGAAGAGATGAAGAAGTTCTTTGGCTCGCTTATTATTATAGTTGAAAGTGCGGTCGAGTACACGCACATTTTTGATGCCATGCTGATGGATGACATTCAATCGTTCGCGGATTGCCTCCAATGAAATGGTGCGAACCGGTTTTTCACCTCCGCTGACGCAGAAAGCGCATGTGTTGAAACATCCTCGGGTAGTTTCCAGTTGTACGAAAGGCTTGCTCCAATTAAAAAAACGACTTTTCTCCGGTGAGACAAGTTGAGAGAAGTTCATGACACGGGCAATACCGTTGTCTTTATATTGGTCTGATTCGTCCAGATAGCATAATCCGGATATCTGATTCCACTCATTCACAGGGTGATTCCATACTTTTAACCAAATAGGGAATACTTCTTCGCCTTCTCCCCGAAACACTCCGTTGACAAATTTGTTCTTTCTTAAGAAGGCTTCGTTATTTCCTAAAAACTCCGGACCGCCGAGTACGATGCAGCAATGAGGTAGCAAAGCTTTGGCACGTGAAACGATATGCAACAGTTGCTCGTGATTAAATAGCCAGTTGGTAGCAGCAATAATATCCGGTTGATGGTGATAGATTTGGTTGACTACCATTCCGGTATTTTCGTTGATGGTTGCCGATACTGTACACCACTCAATGGTAGTGTCATCTGCTATTTGAGCATGTAATGCAGGCAATGCCAGCGATGAGTGCGCATAGGAGCTATTTAAATCAAGCCAAAGAAGTTTCATGTGTAAATTTTACTGTTAGTGGGGCAAAGGTACAAAAAACTTGCGTCTTAAGGCGTATAGTAAAATAAAAACGCTAATTTTGCAATAATAAACGCAATAAACTAGAAAATTATGAAGAATTTGAAAAAATACGTAGGTGTTCTTATGTTGCTGACTTTATTGGTCGGCTTTACTTCGTGCGAAGATGATGAAACTATATTTGATCACATAGTAGGGCGTACATGGGTTGGTGATTTAGGATTTTGGGTAGATAATAGTCCGGTGGAAAGTGGAATAACCTTTAAGAGTAATGGTTTTGGTGTAGATGAACAATGGTATTATGATTGGGATAGAGTAGCTGCTGTTTTAGATGTCCGCTGGTGGATTGAAGATGGAGATTTATTCTTGGATTATGGTAATGGCTATCCTTTATTAATATTAGCAGATGTTTATGTTGAAGGCCGATATCTTACAGGGCGTTTGTATTCAAATAATATAGACCAAGGAACCGTTACTTTAGAAATGAGTAATTAGTGAAGATCTAAAAAAGAATTGTGGAATTGGAAAAAATATCGATTTTTTTATAAAAGTTCCCCTTATTGAAGGCTAATCTATGTACAGAGTTGCCAGCAAATAAGGGGAATTTTTATTATTTTATTTCTTCAGGAACAACTTCTTAAACTCTCCCGGATAAGGTGTTTCAAACTCCATTAAATCTCCCGTCACCGGATGATAGAAACAAAGTTTGAAGGCGTGGAGTGCCAGTCTTCCGATCGGGTTAAGCGATTCTTCGCCTCCATATCTTCCGTCACCTATAATAGGATGTCCTAAATCCTGCATATGTACACGGATCTGATTCTTACGTCCTGTTTCCAGATCAAGTTCTAACAGTGAATAACCGTTAGCACGTTTGATTGTCTTGTAGTGTGTGATGGATTTTGAACCACCATCATCGTAATCGCTGGAACTTACATAAAGAGTTTTATCCGTCAGCCAGGAAACCACAGTGTCATAGTCCTTCTCCATTGTTCCCTCAACAACAGCTACATAACGGCGGTCAGTCACTATTTCATGCCAGTTGTCACGTAATGTCCGTTGTGTTTTCTCGTCTTTTGCGAACATCATTAATCCTGATGTATCCCTGTCCAGACGATGTACGATAAACACACGGTGCTGTCTGCCCGAACGCTGTACATATTCATTCAGAATCGTATAAGCGGTGCGCTCTTTTTGTCGCTCGGTATTGACAGATAAGAGTCCTTGCATTTTTTCCACTACAATGATATAAGCGTCCTCATATACAATTTTCAGCAGTCTGTTATGAAATTCCTTCTTTCCTTTTTCCTTGCTGATTTGTACTTTCATTCCGGGTTGCAGCGGGAAGTTGAACTGAGTGGTGATTACGTTATCTACCAATACCACCCGTTTGCTCAGTAATGACTTCAGTTTCGTACGGCTTGCGTCCGGCATTTTAGCAGCCAGAAACTCCATTAGTTCCATGGGCTCTTTGACTGCATAGTTCGTATATTGGGCACGTGCTTTTTCTGCAGGAGTTCTTCTCGGTCTTTTTTCCATTTCTTTTTTCTTTTGCGAACAATTCAACTAACGTATTATCGAAGCTCCAGCAACACTACATTTTCCACATGATGCGTATGCGGGAACATATCTACAGGTTGCACAGCTTTCACTTTATATTTCCCGTCCAGCAGTTGTAAGTCGCGTGCCTGCGTAGCCGGGTTGCAGCTTACATACACAATCCGCTTCGGTTCGGCAAACAGAATAACATCAACCACATCCTGATGCATACCTGCACGTGGGGGGTCGGTGATAATCACATCCGGACGTCCATGCTGATTGATAAATTCCTGAGTCAGCATATCTTTCATATCTCCGGCATAGAACAAGGCATTCTTAATCTCATTAATCTCGGCATTTACCTTTGCGTCTTCGATAGCTTCCGGTACATACTCGATACCAATCACCTGACGAGCCTGGCGGGATACAAAATTGGCAATGGTTCCCGTTCCGGTATATAAGTCGTATACCAGTTCCTTTCCGGTCAGCCCGGCAAATTCGCGGGCTATCTTATATAAATTGTATGCCTGTTCGGAGTTAGTCTGATAGAATGATTTCGGACCGACTTTGAAACGCAGTCCTTCCATTTCTTCAAACATATGGTCTTTTCCCTTGAATACATGTACATCCAGATCATTGATCGTATCGTTGCACTTATTATTAATAATGTATAGGAGAGAAGTGATTTCGGGGAATGAATCGGCAATGAACTGCAGCAGTTGCTTGAATAGTTCCATTTCATGGTCTTCCGTAATCTTGCAGATGACAATGACCATCAGCTCTCCTGTTGACGAAGTGCGGATAATCATATTCCGCAGCATCCCTTCTTGAGTACGCAGATTGATGAAGGAGTAATCATGTTCGTAAGCATAATCGCGTACAGCATTACGAATACGATTGGAGATGTCGTCCTGTAACCAGCATTTTTCAATAGCCAGCACTTTGTCGAAAGCTCCGGGAATATGGAAACCTACAGCATTCATCTGATCATACTTCACATCCTGCCGAACTTCATCGTTCGTGAGCCAGCGTTTGTTCGAAAAAGTGAACTCCAGTTTATTCCGGTAGAACTCTGTTTTGGCAGAACCCAGAATCGGTGAGATTTCCGGAAGTTCAATCTTTCCGATGCGTCTCAGATTGTCTTCTACTTGTTTCTGCTTATACCTGATTTGTTCCGAATAGGGGAGCACCTGCCATTTACAACCGCCGCATACGCCGTAGTGTTGGCAGAAAGGAACGGCACGTACGGGCGACAGCTCGTGGAATTTCACAGCTTCGGCTTCGGCGTATTTGTTCTTTTTGCGCTTGATCTGCAGGTCTACAACATCACCTGGCACTACATAAGGAACAAAAATCACCAGGTCGTTTACTTTTGCGATGGCTTTTCCTTCGGCAGCCACATCCGTTATTGTTACCTTCTCCAGCAGGGGAAGTTCTTTTCTCTTTCTTGCCACTTTTACACCAATCTAATAATTATGATGCAAAAGTAGGTATTTTTTTTGGAAAACTTTCGTGTCTATGAAAATATTCCAGATTGTAATGTCGAAATTGCATTTTAATAGAAAGTTTTTTCTCAAAAAGTTTTCTGGTTTGCGAAATATACTTAGATTTGCGAACAGAAAAAAATCATAATGTAACTTTAAACACAATATTATGGATAAAAAAAGAGTTTATACCTTTGGAAATGGTCAGGCAGAAGGAAAGGCCGACATGAAGAATTTGTTAGGTGGTAAAGGTGCCAATCTTGCCGAGATGAATTTAATTGGAATTCCCGTTCCTCCCGGATTCACAATAACTACAGAAGTTTGCACGGAGTATAATACGTTGGGACGTGATAAAGTGGTTGAGTTGCTGAAAGATGAAGTAGTAAAGGCCATTGCCCGTGTAGAAGAATTGATGAAATCTAAATTCGGTGATATCGAAAATCCATTGTTGGTTTCTGTACGTTCAGGTGCCCGTGCGTCTATGCCGGGTATGATGGATACTATTCTGAACCTGGGTCTGAATGACGAGGTGGTGGAAGGTATCATCCGCAAGACTGGTAATGCCCGTTTTGCATGGGACTCTTATCGTCGTTTTGTACAGATGTACGGTGACGTTGTTCTGGGCATGAAGCCGACGAACAAGGAAGATATCGATCCGTTCGAAGCAATTATTGAAGAAGTAAAAGAATCAAAAGGAGTAAAGCTTGATAACGAACTGGAAGTAGCAGACCTGCAAGAACTTGTGAAGAAGTTCAAGGCCGCTGTGAAAGAACAGACCGGAAAAGATTTCCCGACTTGTGCTTACGAACAACTTTGGGGAGCTATCTGTGCCGTATTTGATTCATGGATGAACGAACGTGCTATCCTTTATCGTAAGATGGAAGGTATACCCGATGAATGGGGAACAGCTGTAAACGTACAGGCTATGGTATTCGGTAATATGGGTGACACTTCTGCAACAGGAGTTTGCTTCTCTCGTGATGCCGGTACAGGTGAAGACCTTTTCAACGGTGAATACCTGATCAACGCACAAGGTGAAGATGTGGTAGCCGGTATCCGTACTCCACAACAGATTACGAAGGTTGGTTCTCAGCGCTGGGCTGTACTGGCAGGTGTAACTGAAGATATTCGTGCTGCAAAATTCCCTTCAATGGAAGAAGCTATGCCGGAAATCTATAAGGAACTGGATGCATTGCAGACTAAATTGGAGAACCACTATAAAGATATGCAAGACATGGAATTCACCGTGCAGGAAGGTAAGTTATGGTTCCTGCAGACTCGTAACGGTAAACGTACCGGTGCGGCTATGGTGAAAATCGCAATGGACTTGCTCCGTCAGGGCATGATTGATGAAAAGACTGCTTTGATGCGTGTAGAACCTAACAAACTGGATGAACTTCTTCACCCGGTATTCGATAAATCCGCTTTGAAACAGGCGAAAGTGCTGACTCGCGGTCTTCCGGCTTCTCCGGGTGCTGCAACCGGTCAGATTGTATTCTTCGCTGATGATGCCGCCGAATGGCATGCTGCCGGAAAGAAAGTGGTAATGGTACGTATCGAGACTTCTCCGGAAGACTTGGCCGGTATGGCAGTTGCCGAGGGTATCCTGACTGCTCGTGGTGGTATGACTTCTCATGCTGCTGTGGTAGCTCGTGGTATGGGTAAATGTTGTGTATCCGGTGCAGGAGCATTGAACATCGACTATAAGACTCGTACAGTAGAAATTGACGGCATTGTTTTGAAAGAAGGCGATTATATTTCTTTGAACGGTAGTACAGGCGAAGTATATAATGGTAAGGTAGAAACTCAAGCTGCCGAACTTTCCGGAGACTTTGCCGATTTGATGAAACTCTCGGATAAATATACCCGTCTGCAAGTACGTACCAATGCGGATACTCCGCACGATGCGGAAGTAGCACGTAACTTTGGTGCAGTAGGTATCGGTCTTTGCCGTACGGAACATATGTTCTTCGAAGGTGAAAAGATCAAGGCAATGCGCGAAATGATTCTGGCAGAAAATGCAGAAGGACGTCGTAAAGCACTCGCAAAGATTCTTCCGTATCAGCAAGCCGACTTTAAGGGCATCTTTAAAGCAATGGCCGGTTGTCCGGTGACTGTTCGTCTGCTCGATCCTCCTTTGCATGAGTTTGTTCCTCATGATACGAAGGGACAGCAGGAAATGGCTGATACGATGGGTGTAAGCCTGCAATATATCCAGCAACGTGTAGAATCGCTGTGTGAACACAATCCGATGTTGGGTCACCGCGGTTGCCGTCTGGGAAATACATATCCTGAAATCACTCAGATGCAGACACGCGCTATCTTGGGTGCTGCTCTTGAACTGAAGAAAGAAGGAGTAGAGACTCATCCTGAAATCATGGTTCCGTTGACCGGTATTTTATATGAATTCAAGGAACAAGAGAAGGTGATTCGTGAAGAGGCTGCCAAGTTGTTTGAAGAAGTGGGCGACAGCATTGATTTCAAAGTAGGTACTATGATTGAAATTCCTCGTGCAGCTCTGACTGCTGACCGTATTGCTTCATCTGCTGAATTCTTCTCATTCGGAACGAATGACTTGACTCAGATGACCTTCGGATATTCTCGTGACGATATCGCTTCTTTCCTTCCGGTTTATCTGGAAAAGAAGATTTTGAAAGTAGACCCGTTCCAGGTGCTCGATCAGAATGGTGTAGGTCAGTTGGTACGTATGGCTACAGAAAAGGGCCGTGCTATCCGTCCGGATTTGAAATGCGGTATCTGTGGCGAACATGGTGGTGAACCGTCTTCAGTGAAGTTCTGCCATAGAGTAGGTTTGAATTACGTTAGTTGCTCTCCGTTCCGGGTGCCTATCGCAAGATTAGCAGCGGCGCAGGCAGCAATTGAAGGATAGAAAGATAAACTGGTTAGAAAGTTAACTTTCTGATAATTGGGCTGTAATCGTCTCGTGAGAGAATGATTACAGCCTTTTTTGTTGGATGATGTTATTTTTAATTGTATTTGTTCAGCTCTGATAATCAGCCATTAATAATGATTTGTTTGGTGATTATTATAAAAAACTAACTAAATATTTGTTTAAGATGAAGAAGTAGCTTAATTTTGCCCCCGAAAACAAAACATGTTTTTATTTTATAACTTAAAAAGAAAGAAGATGAAAAAGGGTTTATTATTGGTAGTTGTAATGTTAGCAACTATCGCTGTAAAAGCACAAGACATTTACGTAGGCGGGTCTTTGAACGTATGGCGTAACAGCACAGGCAACACTACCTCTTTTAAAGTTGCTCCGGAAATCGGCTACAATTTTAATGAAACATGGGCATTGGGTGCTGAACTGAACTATTCACACGAATATGTGAAACAAGTGACTGCAAATACAGTTACTGTTGCTCCGTACATCCGTTGGTCTTACTATCAGAATGATGCTGTACGTCTGTTCCTGGACGGAACTGCTGCTATTGGTTTCGTGAAAATCAAAGATGGTGATACCACTAAAGCAGGTCAGATCGGTTTGAGACCGGGTATCGCTGTTAAATTGAACGATCATTTCTTTTTTATCGCTAAGTATGGTTTCTTGGGATATCGTAAGAATGTGAACACTTCCGGAGATTCTTTCGGTCTGATGTTGACTAGCGAAGATTTGTCTATTGGTTTCCACTACAATTTCTAATCGAGTAGTAGATAATAAAAAAATAGGAAAGGGGATTCTCTAAAATAGGGAATTCCCTTTCTTTATGTATTATCTCTATATTTTACACGTTTATTCACAGAAAGATTGCTTTCTTGATATTTTGGCATATATTTGTGACGTAAAAACAAACGGGATGAAACAATCCTTAATACTTAATTAAAACTAGAAAATTATGAAAAAGAGTGTTTTGTTTATTTTATTTGCGCTGGTATCGGTTGCAGGCTTCTCACAGATTACAGGTTGGAATGCTAAAGTAGGTATGAACGTTAGTAATTGGACAACTGATGGGGTAGATGCAAAAGTTGGTTTTAGAGTTGGAGTAGGAACGGAATATGCTTTTAATGATATGTGGTCATTGCAGCCTTCATTATTCTTTTCTACCAAAGGTGGAAAGGTGGATAGTGGTGAGATGCTGGGAGCAAGTGCCAAAGTCACAATGAATCAGATGTATCTGGAGTTACCTGTTATGGCTGCTGCCCGTTTTAATGTAGCCAACAATACGAATATCGTTATAACTGCCGGTCCTTATTTAGGTTACGGTGTAGGAGGTAAAACCAAAGCGACAATCAAATACGAGGGAGAAAAAGCTACGGCAAAGTTTAACACTTTTGGTAAGATTGATAAAGTTACTATTGAAGCAGGAGGACAGAGCCATGACTTTTCTATTGGAGATATTATTGATCCGGATGAATATGATTTATCTGAAATGAAAGGCTTGCATCGTTTTGACTTTGGATTAGGAGTCGGTGTTGCTTTGGAATATCAAAAGTTTATTGTAGGACTTGACGGACAGTTCGGATTAACAAAACTAGATACTGATGCCGGAAAGAACTTGAATTTCGCAATCAGTGTAGGATACAAATTCTGGTAAAAGTATATAAACACAAGGGGGCGTATTAAAACTCCCCTTATAAATTAAAAATCACCCTCGCTACAGTTCAATCTGTAGCGAGGGTGATTTTTAATTTATAAGGGCTCTGATATACCCTTTTGCAGATGAACCATCGGGTATATAAGTACTGAAAGTACACCTATATTCCTCTTAGTCCGCTAATTTCTTTAACTTCTTGAAATGCTCGATCACAGCCAGATAATTCTGATCCAGACAGGCATCAAATCGATTCCAAAGATCTCCCAATACAACAGCCCCTCCAAATCCGAAATCTTTTATTTCTAGTAGATTATCTTCATTAATACCTCCAAGTGCCATTACTTTTGAGTCAATGATCTTAGCTTTCTGTGCCTCACGAAGTTCTTCTGCCGTATAAGTAGAATAGTAATTAACCTTCGAAATACTATCGTAAATGGGACTCATGAAAACGTAATCATAGAAATGCTTTCTGTTCTTCACCTCTTCTACGGAATGGCAGGAACAACTGACGTGTCCGGCATAATCATGCGGTTCGCTCGGGTTGCGTGCATTCAGGTGAATACCCATCAGATTGAACTCTTCTTTCAGATAAAAATGTTCGTGTGTCACAATGCGGCGATGATATTTTTCCGGAATCAGCGTCAGTAATCGTTCGGAATACATGGCCGGTGTCTCAGGTTTTCTGAGATGTAGAATATCCAGTCCCTCCTCGAAAAGAGCGGTAATAATCTTATCTTCTTCAACGAAGAACGTGGGCGTGGTAACTACAATTAGTTTCATTTCCTTTGTAAAGTTGTAAAGTTTAGCAAAGTTACTAATTAACTATTTCAGAAACCAACGTTTATAGTGAAAATTTGTTAGATTGCAATGTGCGCAAGTCAATAGTCCATAGTTTACCCGATAATACTTCCCCAAAACCACAGATAATCTTCAGCACTTCCGTTGCTTCGATGCTTCCTGTTACCGCAGGAGTAATGCCCATTACACCTTTGGGGGGCGGAGGCATTCGCCTCATTTCTTCTTCATCCGGATATAAGTCCCGATAACTTTTTTTCTCTTCTCCGTAATGGAAAACGGATACCTGACCTTCAAAGCCGCAGATGGCTCCATAGACATACACTTTCCCCATTTCCGCACAAATGTCGTTGATAAGATAGCGGGTAGAGAAGTTGTCGCAGCCATCTACTACTATATCATACTGACTGATAATTTCCTGTGCGTTTTCCTCCGTCAAACGGGTTGGATAAGTCCGGATAGTTATCTCGCTGTTAAGTGCGGAAAGTCGTTCGGCGGCACATATTGCCTTGGGTTTACCTAATTCTTTCTCCGAATAGAGCACTTGCCGTTGCAGATTACTGATGCTGACTACATCGTCGTCTACCAGTCCAATGCAGCCTACTCCTGCTCCGGTCAGATAGAGGGCTATGGGAGAGCCTAGCCCTCCCACACCTACAATAAGAACCTTTGCTTGCTTCAGTTTCTGCTGACCGTCTTCTCCGATTTCGGGAAGGATCATTTGCCTGTCGTATCGCATTGTTTTATCTTTTAAAGTCAAAAGACTGGTCCCAATCCTTCCAGACCGGTTCACGTCCTAATTTCCTCAGGTCACGTTCCACTTCTACCGCTTTCCGTTCGTCACTCACGTGGAACTGCTCCAGTGTTTGCGGGTAGCTGTAATATCCGCCCGGTTCTGTCTTGCTTTCGGCACTCATGGTTGTCACGCCCAGTGTTGCCATGTGATTTCGTATCTCGGCGCTTTCACGGGTAGAATAGGAGATGTCTACATCATGATCGAAGATTCGCATGGCGAAAGTAAGCTGTGCAAGTTCCCGGTCGTTCATGATAACGTTAGGTTGGAAGCCATCGTTTTCGGATGGACGCATACGGGGGAAATTGACGCTGTATTTGGTCTTCCAGTAGTGCTTCTGCAGGTAGCGGAGGTGGTAAGCCATCATTGTCACATCCGTCCGCCATTCCTCCAGACCGATCAGGACACCCATGCCGATCTTATGGACACCGGCCTGTCCCATACGGTCGAAACCATCGACACGCCATTCGAATTTGGACTTCATGCCTCGCGGGTGATACTTTTTATAGTTCGCCTTATTATAAGTTTCCTGAAAGCAGATGACTCCGTTCAGCCCGTGATGGGTAAGTTCTTTGTATTCTTCCGCTTTGAGGGGCATCACTTCAATCTGAAGGTTGCTGAAATAAGGTTTTGCCAGATCGAGAGCACGGGCGATGTAAGGTACACCTGCTGCTGCCGGATTTTCACCCGTCACGAGTAAAAGATTCTCAAAAGGAGCCAGCCGTTTGATTGCTTTGTATTCGTTGATGATTTCCTCCTCCGTCAGAATCGTTCTTTTCATCGGATTACTGATATGGAAACCGCAATAGACGCAGGAGTTGGTGCATGAATTGGTGATATAGAGCGGCACAAACATAGAGATTGTTTTGCCGAACCGCTCCATCGTATATTTCTGGCTGAGACGGGCCATCACTTCCAGATAGGGAGTGGCGGCAGGTGAGATCAATGCCATAAAATCATTGACATCCAGATGCTCTTTTTTGCCTAATGCACGGCGCACATCGGCATCTGTCTTGGAATAGATGGCTTTTGTCGTCTCTTCCCAGGATATTTTTTCTAATTCGTCTGAGAACATTTTAATTAATTGAAAGTTGAAAATTAAAAAGAAATGAGGTTGTGATTTGGTTTTGGTATAATCACAATTCATTATTTATCACTCTTGGCATTTTTCTTCAGATCACGGGATAATCTCATGGCGCAGAAATTAGGTCCGCACATCGTGCAGTATTCTCCGTCAATGTGATGTCCTGCGCGGAAATACCCCTGTGCCCGTTCCGGATCGAGAGACAAGTCGAACTGATCTTTCCAGCGGAACTCGTAACGAGCTTTGCTCAAGGCATTGTCGCGTACCTGTGCTCCCGGATGTCCTTTGGCAAGGTCGGCAGCATGAGCGGCAATCTTATAAGTGATAACGCCCACACGTACGTCTTCTTTATCTGGCAGGGCAAGGTGCTCTTTCGGAGTGACATAACAAAGCATCGCCGTACCTAACCAGCCGATTTGAGCAGCTCCGATGGCAGAGGTAATGTGATCGTAGCCAGGAGCGATATCCGTCACTAAAGGGCCGAGTGTATAAAATGGCGCATCATGGCATTTCTCGATCTGACGTTCCATATTCTCCTTGATTTTGTGCATCGGTACGTGTCCCGGTCCTTCGATAAATGCCTGCACGTTCTTTTCCCATGCACGAAGTACCAGTTCTCCCATCGTGTCCAGTTCTGCAAACTGTGCTTCGTCGTTGGCATCATGGATAGAGCCCGGACGCAGTCCGTCTCCCAATGATACGGCAACGTCGTATTGAGCCAGAATATCACAGATATCGTCAAAGTGTTCATACAGGAAACTTTCCTGATCGTGCACCAGACACCATTTGCTCATGATGCTTCCTCCACGGCTGACAATGCCGCACAGACGTTTATCGGCAAGATGAACATTATGACGGCGGATACCTGCATGAATCGTAAAATAATCTACTCCCTGTTCGCATTGTTCGATCAGTGTGTCCCGATAGATTTCCCAGTTAAGGTCTTCCACTACGCCATTCACTTTCTCAAGTGCCTGATAGATAGGTACAGTGCCTACCGGTACAGGGCAGTTGCGGATGATCCATTCACGTGTCTCATGAATATTTTCTCCTGTTGAAAGGTCCATCAGCGTATCACCTCCCCATTTGCAGCTCCATAAAGCTTTTTCCACTTCCTCGTCAATGCTGGAAGTGGTGGCGGAGTTTCCGATATTCGTATTGATTTTCACTAGGAAGTTACGGCCGATAATCATCGGTTCGGCTTCCGGATGATTGATGTTGGCAGGCAGCACCGCACGTCCTTCTGCTATTTCTTTACGGACAAATTCGGGAGTAATGTGAGTCTCGATTCCCAGTTCCTCACAGTTCATATTTTCGCGGATCGCCACATATTCCATTTCCGGAGTGATGATTCCTCGTTTGGCGTATGCCATCTGAGTGATGGCTTCTCCTTTTTTGGCACGATAGGGAAGGGCGATGTGTTCAAAGCGGAGATGATCCAGACTTTTGTCATTACGTCTCATTTGTCCGTATTCCGAAGTGATTTCGGGGAGTTGCTCTACGTCACCGCGTCCCACAATCCATTCTTCCCGTAAGCGGGGAAGACCTTTCTTAAGATCAATGCTCATTGACGAGTCACTGAACGGACCGCTGGTGTCATATACGTATACTTCCGGATTCGGAGTAGCTATCTTTTCTTCGCCTTCGAAGCTGACGCTGGGCACTTGTTCAACTTTCCGCATGGCTACACGGATGTTCGGATAGAGTTTACCCGGCAGATATACTTTCTGAGAACGGGAAAATTTTATTTTTTGTTCCATAGAATTTTATTATCATATCATTAAGAATAGTGAAACAAACACTACTCCCTACTTATTACCTATTACTTATCACCTATTACTTATTCCAAAAATGCAGTTAAAGGTGAACTTGCTTCTGCTATAAAGTTATCAGCCTGCAGACCCAGTCCTGCTTCGTATGCCCGTCTTCCGGCTTCGGTGGCGGCTTTGAAGGCCAACGCCATTTCTACCGGATTGCCTGCTACGGCGATGGCGGTATTTACCAGTACGGCAGAAGCACCCAGTTCCATTGCTTCGGCAGCGTGGCTCGGTGCACCGATTCCGGCATCTACGACAACGGGGATACCGGCCTGTTCGATAATAATCTGCAGGAATTCTTTGGTTTGCAGTCCTTTGTTAGTTCCGATGGGAGCACCCAGCGGCATTACGGTAGCGGCACCGGCTTCTTCCAGTCGTTTGCAGAGCACAGGGTCGGCCTGGCAATAAGGTAATACGATAAAGCCCAGTTTAACAAGCTGTTCTGTAGCCTTCAGGGTTTCGATAGAGTCGGGGAGCAGATAGCGCGGATCCGGATGGATTTCCAGTTTCAGCCAGTTGGTGCCAAAAGCTTCACGTGCCATCTGTGCGGCGAAAACAGCTTCTTCCGCATCACGTACTCCCGATGTGTTGGGTAGCAACTGGATATTCGGATGAATAATATGTTTCAGCATGTCGTCTTCTTTGTCATCCATGTCGATGCGCTTCATGGCTACGGTTACCATTTCAGTGCCCGATGCCAGAATGGCTTGTTCCATTACTTCATTGGAATTGAATTTTCCTGTACCCAGAAAAAGGCGGGAGTTGAACTCACGGCCTGCAATTACTAACTTTTCCACTTTTCAATTATTTTATTTGATTATACGTTTCATGTTCAAAATCTTTCGTGTTTCCGCTGCCGGATCCTCCGCCCGAAGAATCGTTCCGGAAAGCGCGATTCCGTTCACTCCGGTTTCGAGTATGGCAGGTATATCCTCACGGGTGATTCCTCCGATGGCTACTACCGGCAGTTCGATATTCGCTTCCTTCATCTGAGATAAAATAGCGGCATAACCTTCCAGTCCCAGAACAGGACTCAGGTTTTTCTTTGTAGTGGTAAACCGGAAAGGACCGATGCCGAGGTAATCTGCTCCGGCACGGTAGTGCTGTACGACATCTTCGAATGTATTTGCCGTACCTCCGATAATAAATGCTTCTCCAAGTAATTGTCGTGCCTGATCTATCGGCATGTCTTTTTTGCCCAGATGCACTCCGTCCACTTCCAGCTTTTTGGCAAGTTCGACGTGGTCATCCAGAAGTAAGATCGCTTCTTTTTCTTTGCAGAGCGGCTTTAGTTGGAGGGCAACAGCTTCCACCTCTTCACACGGAGCTTCCTTCATGCGTAGCTGAATCCACTTACATCCTCCTTCAAGTGCCATGAGTGCCGATTCGAAATAAGTATACCGATCGGTCTGGTGGGTGATAAATTGTAGACTTACCATACTTTTACCCTCCACAAGCCGCTTTGATGACCACGAGGTTATCATTCTCCTGTAACGCGAATTTCTCCCATTCGGAACGTGGAATCATTTTGTTGTTTACGGCAATAGCGATGCCTTGTACCGGAAGTTCCAGTAGGGCAGCCAGTTGTGTAAGGGTAGAAGCAGGAGTCATTTCCACCTCTTTGTTGTTAACTTGTACTTTCATTGTCCTATCAGTATTAATAAGTTAAAAGTAAATACAAAGAGCGTGCTTATATAGAAAGGCGATAAGAAAGAAACACAATCCCTACGTCAGTGCTAACTGCCTCAGGTTCCTAGGGTATAATCTCAGCCCCTCTTTGGGGGCACCCCTTTGTCTTTACGGGAGCAAAGTAAGCGAAAAAGAAACAAAGATTCATCAAATTATCCGGTTTTTTTTCATTTTTCTTCCGATTCCCGCTTTTTGATAGGATGAGAAAAGACAAACCGTGCTCCGTTCTTATAATTCTTGTCAATCCAGATATCGCCTCCCATGCGTTGTATGGTCAGTTTGCAGATCGCCAGTCCCAAGCCTGTTCCCTGCACAAATTCGTTGAGCTTCTCAAAACGCTGGAATACCAGTTCCTGCTTGTCTTCGGGGATGCCCGCGCCTGTATCGGTCACAGAGAACAGCATACACTGGTCTTCTTCGTCTATTTCATAATCCAGCGTGATACTTCCGCCGTCGGGAGTAAACTTCAGGGCATTGTTCAGTAAGTTGATGATCACCTGCTGCAAACGTAGCGGGTCGGTATAGAGCATATAAGGCTCTTTCGGCATCTGAAGCCTGACATCTATATCTCTTGTCCGGTTCTTTCTGGTCAGTGTGATCATGTTCTGGCAATGATTTACCAGTTCGCACCATTCATACTTGAACAGCAGTTTGCCTGATTCCAAGCGTGATACATCCAGTACATCACTGATCAGTTGCAATAACAATTCGGAATTAGTCTGGATGATATCCGCATATTCCTTCTGCTCGTCCGTTGTTTCCACGGTATCGATCAGCAGGCTGGAAAAGCCGACAATGGCGTTCAGCGGTGTCCGTATTTCGTGGCTCATATTTGATACGAAGGCACTTTTCAGTTGATTGGCTTCTTCGGCACGCTCTTTGGCATGACGTAGTGCAATTTCCGATAATTCCAGTTTCTTTTTATCTTCCCTTAGTTGGGCTGTAGTCTTCTCAAGGTGATTCTTTAAGATTTTTGTCCGGTAATAATAATACAGTGAGATAAACAGTCCGCCTATCAGTACAAGGAAGGTAAACAGGATGAATTGCACTTCCGTCCGATATGCCTGAAAGAAAGGCACCTGTTGGTTGATGATAAGTGAATTGAAAGGTAGTTTCTTGTCCTGAAATCCCCATTCATGCAGTTTGTTGGCATCAAATTTGTATCTGTTGGGCAACAAATGAATGTGGTTGACATTGTTTTTCCCCTTGTCCAGAAATTGATAAGCCTGTTCTCCCATGCTTCTCCCTATTCCGTCGTATTGGGGGATATACCCTCCGATTGCCCAATACCCGATGGCAGTAGCAGTCAGGCTGAAAACAGGCAACTCTGGATTCGCTTTGGAGAAAGCATATACAGAGTTGTTCATATACGTTATGCCCCGATTGTCAATTCTCCAGATACCCAGTAGTGCAACCGAATTTTTGGGGATATCGCGTAGTTGTTTGACGGCAGCATCAAGGGTGTGGATACGGCCGTCAATATAGGTCGTCGATATTTCCGGATAGCGTTTCATATTCTTTTTCACCCACGCTTGTTCGGCAAGTCCGTTGTAGGTGTTGTCCGAGATGAACACTAAATGTTCCATATCCGGATAAAAGCTTCGCATCATTTCGATGTCTTTATCGACATCATATTCGTATGTGTTACAATATATTATATTGTATTTGCTCATTCTTTCCGTTAAGTCGATGCTCTGAGGTTCGTAGGTCTGTATATCAATAGAGTCTTCCGGAATACGGATGCCGTTGCGCGATGCCATAGCGCAAAATACGGGCAGTTGTCTGTACTTCTCGTCTTCGAGGTGCAGGAAACTGCTCCATGCTTCGCCACCCAGCAGGATGACTAGCTTGGCGTTCGGATGTTTGTCCAGAATGTTGGTAAGCGTTTTCTTCCATTTTCTGGATTGATTGAGGTCGGTAACATTCATGTTTTCTACGATGGTGGAATACTT
Organism: uncultured Bacteroides sp.; assembly: GCA_947038155.1. Taxonomy (GTDB): domain Bacteria; phylum Bacteroidota; class Bacteroidia; order Bacteroidales; family Bacteroidaceae; genus Bacteroides. Next base: position 331,281 of record CAMQVH010000001.1, read on the forward strand.
GCCACCCAGTTGGCGGTACGTTTCTACGAACGTGTTGATATTATCGTAGGTATATTTAGTATCGGAATTGTAGGACGTCACGAAAAGTATCTCCTCTTCCAATTCTTCCGGGGTAGCCGCGTTACTGATGAAAGAGAGCAAAAGGAAGAAGGCAACAAAGAAAATGCGCCATTCTTTATTTTTTTGTTGAAGTGTCATAATTGTCTGTTTTGATTTTCGGCTATTGCAAAAATACAATTTATGCCTTTGAAATACAATAGAAAGCTTAGGTTTTTTGTTGTAGAAAAAAGGCCGCTGTGAAATTCACAACGACCTTTTCAATAGTATAGTTTAGCTTAATTTTAATGAGTCCGGTTACATTCGTTTTTCTACCACATCCCAGTCGATGATGTTCCACAGGGCGTTTACGTGGTCGGCGCGGCGATTCTGGTAGTCCAGATAGTAGGAGTGTTCCCACACGTCAAAACCCAGAAGTGGTTTCAGTCCGGCGCGTACGGGGTTACTGCCGTTTCCTTCTTTGGTGATATGCAGTTTACCGTTCTTGTCTACTGACAGCCAAGCCCATCCTGAACCGAACAATCCGACTGCTGCTGCATTGAACTCCTTCTTGAAGTTTTCAAAGCTGCCGAAATCACGTTTGATGGCTTCTCCCAGTTTGCCTGCCGGTTCCTTTTTCGAAGGTTTCGAAGCGAATTGGAGGAAATATAAATTGTGATTCAACACTTGGCCGGCGTTGTTGAAGATAGCTCCATCTGGAGCGGCGGCAACGATTTCTTCTACCGTTTTGCCTTCATATTCTGTTCCGGGCACAAGGCTATTCAGATTATTTACATATGTTTGCAGATGTTTTCCGTAATGGAAATCTATCGTTTGCTGACTGATTACAGGTTCCAGCGCATTGTTTGCGTAAGGAAGTTTAGGCATTTCGTAAGTCATGGTCATAATTATTAAAGACATTAATATAGTATTCATATTGTCAAAACTTTAAATGGTTTTGTTATACTATAATAACAGCCATAGTTCGCAAAAGGTTCACGGTATTTTATTTTTATTTATAAATGTACTGTATACGTTCCACTTGCTGCGGGTTGTCATAGCTGGTGCGGCATATCCATTGCCCCGTATTGTCATACTCGTAATAGGAGTCACCGTCGATCCGGTTTCCGTACTCGTCGTACAGGCAGGTCAGGCAGCCGGACGTCTTCTGGCTGTTGCCGAAGATACGTTGGTAGACGATGCGGGTGAGGTATCCGTATTTATCATATTCATACAATTCTTTTTGCGAGAGAATCTGGTTGGGCGAATTGACAAAGAGCATATTCTGATGCTGAGATTCGGTCATTCTGCCTTTGTCGTCGTATTTGTTGACTGTATATCCCTCCATTTCCCCGTTCTTGTTGTACTCTTTGGTTTCCGTCAGTAATCCTTGCTTGTTGTAGCTGCTGACGGTATATCTGCCGTCCATGTATTTTAGAGAATCGCTTTCGATGCTTCCGTCGATACCGATGCGGCGTGCACGGCGGTAGAAGTCCGTTTTGGTTTTCGGGTTTGTTTTCACTTCGAAGATGCAGTGGCCTTGCGGGTCGTACAGCCTGCTGGTTTGCACTTCGTTGATGGGTTGTCCGTTCTTTTCGGTCACGGATAATGTGGTGGTAAGCTGCCCCTTGTCATTGTAGGTGTAGCTGGTCGTAATATTGCCGGTGCTGTCGGTTTCGCAGCATTTTATCAATCGTCCTTGAGTGTAATATTTCACGGTAGTTGGGGTGGAAACAATGGCTTGCAGGATAAATGGAGCACGCAAATTCTTTGCCTGGTCACGAAATTCCTTATACTTGTGTGTTTTGAGGAATTCCTGCAATAAACCGAGCGATTCGGAGTTGACTATTGCCGGCTTCAGAAGCTCGAAGTCTGCCTTTTCACTGAGATATTCAAGATCGTTCAGGTGAGTCCGTGCACCGGTGGCCAGATAAGGTGTGTTCTTATAATCATCGATAATCTGCCGGATGGCGGTGGCATTTCCTTCTTTTTTCAGGCTGTCGATACGTTGGAACAGGAAATCATCGTATAAGGTACGGACCTCGGCAAGATAGGGGCGCGGACCTCTGTCTTGATAATACTTCTGCATTTCGGGGTCTTCAAAGAAGGCTTTGAAGTTTGCAGGAGTCGGGGCGGCCTTCACCAGTTGGTAGAGCCGTACGTTTTCGGAGGCGTTGACTTGTGCAATAAATTTGCCGTTGGGATACTCCTTGACGTAAGTCTGGTAAATGATGGGAGTGGGGGCTTTGAGCATTCCTTCCAGCAGTGCCACCTCGCGGATGTTCTGCAGCCGTTGCAGCATGGCGGAGTCAACCGGATATTCGGTGGCGTGAATGCTGTCCAGCAGTGCCCGGCTGAAAGGAATTTTATCTTTCGAGGCCTCCAGCAGGTTGATAATGGACTGGTCCGCCTTGTCCCGTATCTGAGAAAGCGGAATCTTTTCCCCTTCACAGATACCGGGGAAGTTATTTTGGGCGGCTTTCTCGTAGCAGCCGAAATAGAGGGTGGCTGCCTGTTCGCTCTGTCCGTTCCACAGGTCGTTGAGGACGTCCATCAATGATAAATCTTCGGCATAGTACGCCTTTGTCTCGTCATCCAGTTTTTCCCTGTTCTTCTGCCATTTGTCGGCGTCATTGTCGTTCAGATACCTTAGCAGCTTTTCCATGCGGCTTTGCTTTTGAGCCATTGCTTGCTGTGGTATGCAGGCAATAAGGCACAAACATAAAATAAATGATAAAAATATACTCTTTTTCATTGCTTTGAGTGATTAGGTTAAATAGTTAGTGATGAAAAATCATAAAAATATCTTCATTGTCAAATGAATGTTATACTTTTGTCGTATTGAAACAAATTTGAACGCCAAGGGTTTGTTAAAAATCCTCATTGTTTTTATAATGCTGTTATGAATACCAACTATATAGAGGAATTAAATGAGAGTCAGTGTGCAGCAGTGACTTATAACGACGGGCCTTCGCTGGTGATAGCCGGTGCAGGTTCGGGAAAGACACGTGTGTTGACTTATAAAATTGCCTATCTGCTGGAAAACGGCTATCAACCGTGGAACATCCTCGCACTGACCTTTACCAATAAGGCGGCGCGTGAGATGAAAGGACGTATAGCCCGTCAGGTGGGCATGGAGCGGGCACGTTATTTGTGGATGGGTACCTTCCATTCCGTCTTTTCCCGCATTCTCCGTGCCGAAGCAAAGTATATCGGATTCACTTCCCAATTTACCATTTATGATTCGGCGGATAGTAAAAGTCTGATCCGTTCCATCATCAAGGAGATGGGACTGGACGAAAAGACATATAAGCCGGGGATGGTGCAGGCCCGCATTTCAAGTGCCAAAAACCATTTGGTTTCTCCTACGGGATATGCTGCCAACAAAGAAGCGTATGAAGGAGATATGGCAGCCAAAGTGCCCGCTGTCCGTGAAATATATACCCGTTACTGGGAAAGATGCCGTCAGGCGGGAGCTATGGATTTCGATGATCTGCTGGTGTATACGTATATTCTGTTCCGCGATTTTCCGGAAGTGCTGGCCCGTTATAGGGAGCAGTTCCGTTATGTGCTGGTGGACGAGTATCAGGATACGAATTATGCCCAGCATAGTATCGTACTCCAGCTGACGAAAGAAAATCAGCGTGTTTGTGTGGTAGGCGATGATGCGCAGAGTATCTACTCTTTTCGTGGAGCGGATATTGATAATATCCTTTATTTCACGAAGGTTTATCCTAACACGAAAGTCTTTAAACTGGAGCAGAATTATCGTTCTACGCAAACCATCGTCTGTGCTGCCAACAGTCTGATCGAAAAGAATGAACGTCAGATTCGGAAAGAAGTATTCTCTGAAAAAGAACGTGGCGAACCGATTGGCGTTTTTCAGGCTTACAGTGATGTGGAAGAAGGGGATATCGTAGCCAATAAGATAGCTGAACTGCGTCGGGAACATAGTTACGGCTATGCAGATTTTGCCATATTATACCGTACGAATGCGCAGAGCCGTGTTTTCGAGGAGGCTCTTCGGAAACGGAGTATGCCCTATAAAATCTATGGCGGACTTTCATTCTACCAGCGTAAGGAGATTAAGGACGTCATTGCTTACTTCCGCTTGGTAGTGAACCCGAATGATGAAGAAGCATTCAAGCGAATCATTAATTATCCTGCCCGTGGCATCGGTGATACGACGGTTGGAAAAATCATCTCCGCTGCCACTGAAAATGGTGTCAGTCTTTGGGCGGCGCTTTGCGAACCATTGAGCTATGGGCTGAATATCAATAAAGGTACGCACACCAAACTGCAAGGTTTCCGTGAACTGATAGAAGGCTTTATGACCGATCAGGCAGACAAGAGTGCGTATGAGATAGGAACGGATATTATCCGCCGGTCCGGCATCATCAATGATGTCTGTCAGGATACTTCGCCGGAGAATCTGAGCCGCAAGGAAAACATTGAGGAATTGGTGAATGGTATGAATGATTTCTGCGCGTTGCGGCAGGAAGAAGGCAACCCGAATATTTCTCTGACAGATTTCCTTTCGGAGATTGCCTTGCTTACTGATCAGGACTCGGACAAAGCGGATGATGGAGAAAAGATAACGTTGATGACCGTTCATTCGGCCAAGGGGCTGGAGTTTAAAAACGTATTCGTAGTGGGACTGGAAGAAAATCTTTTCCCCAGTGGTATGGTGGGCGATTCTCCCCGTGCTCTGGAAGAGGAGCGCCGTTTGTTCTACGTGGCCATTACCCGTGCCGAAGAACATTGTTATATTTCTTTTGCCAAGACCCGTTTCCGTTATGGAAAGATGGAGTTTGGAAGTCCCAGCCGTTTCTTGCGCGATATCGATGTGAATTATTTGCGGTTGCCGCATGAGGCGGGAGTCAGTCGGTCGGTAGACGAAGGTGCGGGGCGTTTCCGCAGGGAGATCGAAGGTGGATTTACGCGTACGGCATCTCCTACACGAATGCCTTATGGTACTAAATTTTCTGATCGTGAACGTCCGAAGACTCAGGTGATTGCACCCAGTGTGCCGAAGAATTTGAAGAAGGTCAGTGCGGTGAGTGGAAGCAGTACACGGTCGGCTTCAGCTGGTTCGGCATCTGTAACAGGGGTGCAGGCGGGGCAGATGATAGAACATGAACGTTTCGGCTTGGGCGAAGTGATCAGGGTAGAAGGAACGGGTGATAATGCAAAAGCAACGATTCATTTTAAAAATGCAGGGGACAAGCAACTATTGTTGCGTTTTGCACGTTTTAAAGTGATAGAGTAATCATAGTAAAATTAGAGATGATCATGAGGAAACAACTAACTGTAATTCTGCTTTCTGCTCTGATGTTGAGCGGATGTGCATCGGGACGTATGGGAAATCCCGGAGCAATTGTAGGTGGTGCTGCAATTGGGGGAAGTCTGGGAAGTTCGATAGGCGGACTTATCGGAGATAATAATCGTGGCTGGAGGGGCGGATATCGCGGCTCTGCCATTGGAAATATTGTTGGCACCATTGCCGGTGCAGCGATAGGGAATGCGCTGACTGCTCCGAAGCCGGACCCGATAGAGGAATATGCTTACGTTCCGGAAGTCAGACAAGGGCAGTCTCACTCTAAGTTTAAACCTCGGACACAGACTCAGCAGCAACTGACTCAGTTGAAACTGCGCAAGATTCGCTTTATTGACGATAACCGTAATCATGCGATAGACGGGGGAGAAAGCAGCAAGATCATCTTTGAAATCATGAATGAAGGACGAAATCCGGTTTATGACGTGGTTCCTATTGTAGAGACGGTCGGGAAAGTGAAACATATCGGCATTTCTCCTACTGTAATGATAGAAGAAATTCTTCCGGGTGAGGGTATCCGCTATACGGCTACGGTCTATGCTGGAAGTAAGCTGAAAGATGGTGAAGTGACTTTCCGCGTAGCGGTGTCCGATGAGAATGGAGTAATCTGTGATTCTCAGGAGTTTACGCTGCCTACGCAGCGGGCGGAATAGGACAAGAATAGCTCAAAATATTCGATTTGTTATAGTGACAGTATGTGCTCGGGATAGTGACACTATCCTTGGCACATACTGTCACTATGTTAATGGGATGGTGACACTATCCCAATACAATAGTCCGGTGCAGTCATTACACAATAAAATGAAGTATCGGTTTCATCTACACAGAAGCATTCTATATGAGTATCTGTCAAAATTTTACGTATCGGTTTTCCTTCCCAGTCGAAAACCCAAATCTCGCTGTTTAGAGTTTCTTTTTGTTCTTCGTGCATCCGATTGGTGTTTGGGTTATACAGTACATAAACATAGTTATTGGAAACGGCAATGCCTCGTGCTCCCAGTTCGGCATCAGGATTATCACTTTCCGCATACACACCGTCTGGGCTTGAATTGAACTGATAATGATAGGGTGCTAACAATAGTCTTTTATGGAGCGTTAATGTTTCCGGCTTATAGTCCCATAGCTCAAGTACATTACTGGTAGCACATGCCAGACGTTTCCGGTCGGTGTTGTAACCGAATTGTGATTGATGAAACATACCTTTAGCCGTATTGGGTATGGTTTCTTCTCCACTTTGATAGTTCGGGAAGTCGCCAGATTTGGATATAACATTGCCGTCATTATCTAAAATAAGGAATCTGCAATCTTCAAAAACGCCGGACGCTATAAAGCGTGATTCGCTTATCGGATAGACTCTGTCAATGCTCATGGGCAGGTGTATCAATTCTCCTTGTCGCCGGATGGAAAAGTCTTTCGCGTTGAATGTATAGTTTTGCGCTGTGAAGTGCCATCGATTGTGTATGAAGGCAGACGAATCAGACAGAAAGAATTCGACAGGGCTTAAAAATTCATCAGGTCCTTGTCCTTGTGGTAGCATTTGATTTACAAAGCGTTGTTCACTAAGACTATAGCAGTATAAAAGGCTGTCTCCTTTAAAATCACCGGCATATAAGATATCTCCTTTCTTTTTTATATCCATTGGAATGGAGATAAAGGCTTCCTTCAAAGCGGTAGATTTAGCAGATGTGCTTTCGCTAAAGGATACTCTTTTTTGTGATTCACTACAACTGAACAATGGCAATGCCAAAGTAAACAATAGAATGATGTTTTTAGATTTCATTTTGTTTTGCTTTATTTTGTACTATAACTACAAAGATAACGTATGTGTTTTGAAAAACAAGGATATTGAAGAGAAATAGGGCTAAAATATTTATAATGAGAACATAATAATATAATTGGCATTCGGTAATTACCATATATTGTGTTAACTTTATAATTTATTTGATGGTAATTTTAGTTGCATCTTTACTAAAGGGTATATTTATTGCCATAAATAGTATTGATCCACATACCAAAGAACTTGTCGGTAACCGAATATACTTTATTTATTTCTGTAATAATATCTTTTTCAAGCAGTTTTTTAGTTGCGGACTGTACAGAGCTTGCGGATGTCAGACTGTATCGTTTGATAAATTTCGCTGATGTGACGTTTTCTGCTTCACCTACTTTGGCAATGGCATAAAGCAATTCCTTCTGCTTTTCGGGAATATTAGATAAGATTTCCCGAAAGATTGTATCATTATATGCAATAAGGTTATCTATAGCTGTTTTGATAATTTCCAGTGTACATTCTTTCCCTTTCGGTGTATCTGCAAAAGCTTCATTGAATGTTTTTTGGATATAAAAGGTATGTCCTTTGAATAGCCGATATACTTTTTCTATGTTTTCGATTTCAATATGCCGTTTTCTTTTTTGGAAATGGTCTGCGATAAACGGTATATAGATTTCAGGTGCAATGGCTTTCAGTTCCAAAATATCGGCACTGTGGTAGAATGGACGGGATGAAGATAGAAACATTTCCTGCATCATATGCCGTTCACTTCCGGCAAAGATGAAGTTACTGTTTTCTATTGTCTGTATGTGTGTGCGTAGTAATGCTTCTATATTCTTCTCGGGATATTTAGCAATTTGTTGAAACTCGTCGATGGCAACAATACAAGGTTTGTCTGCTGCTATCAGACATTGAAATATTTCTTCCAGTGTATATTCGGGTCGATCAATATCCCCCAGTTCCAGATTGAAAGTAGGTAGATTGGTCAGCGGGTCAAATCCGAATTTACCATTGATTGATTTAAGTGTCTGGATAAACAGGCTCGCCATTTTCTTACTGCGGGGCAATAGTGTTTCATAAATTTCTTTGCCAAGCAGATAAGTGAATTCTCTTAAGCTTGATGTATGGAGTATGTCAATGAAGAAAGTATAATATTCTTCTTTTATTTCAGGTTTCTCATAACAGAAACGGATTAGTCCTGTTTTACCCATTCTTCTGGGTGAGATAATGACAAGGTTATTGCCATTGGTTAATGATTTAACCAGCCTCTCTGATTCTTTCACGCGATCGCAGAAGTACTCGGGTTCTATTTTTCCAGTTACTATAAATGGGTTAATTTCTTTTGCCATACCTGTTTCAATTTTCCGTAAAGGTAGTTATTTGAATAGAATTATGCAAATCGAATAATGTTAATAAAGTACCTACCACGTAAGCGTTCATATCATACGTAAATCATATTTTCGCTTTCGGACTTGCAGGTTCAATACTTTTGTTATATATTGCGATTCGGTTTCCGTTAAACTCTTTATTATAGTTTGGTCACTACAAATAAAGGAATACCTTGGCAGGTACGAAAATCTTCTTATTTTTTATTTCAATCATTTTTTAACAGGCTCTTATAAATAATAAAAAAGTTTATGAATAAAATCTTTTTAAGTATCACAGCATTGTTTGCTGTTAAAATATATTCATGTATCACTACATGCCCGAATTGAATAGTTTAATGGATTATTTCTCAGTGGATTACCCCTGAGAAATAATTGAAAATACCCAATTTATATTATGAATAAGATAATTATACTTCTATTGTTAATGATTATATGTGCTTGCTCATCTAATAAACAAAAAATCATTGATGGTATCGAAAAAATACCTATTGAAGTACGTAATGCTTCTTCTGATGCTTCCGTGTTTCTAGAGAAAATAGAAATTACTCCTTTAGAAACGAAAGATTCATCATTAATAGGTAAATTTAAAAAAGTCATGTATGACCAAACAATGGATATATATGCGATTTATGATAAAGATCAAGTTGTCTCTACATTTTCAGGTACAGGTAAATTTATTTCTAATTCAATAAATAGACAAGGTCAAGGGCCTGAAGAGTATTCTATGGCTGTAGATATAAAATTTAATCCATTTTTAAAAGGAATTGATTTGTTGGATCCATATGGAGTAATATATACATATAGCCTTGATTTTAAATTATTATCAAAACGAAAAATTAAATCAAAATTTGCGCTTAATAGTCTTATGGCCTTAAGTCTTGATAAATATGTATTTACTAATCCTTTTATTTGGACAGATGAAGAAGTGTTATTTGCAAATTTGAAAACTCAGCAAATTACTAATGTTGGTTATAGTGGAACTATTTCTGTAGAAAATACGATGGACAAGGAGATATTTTATACAATAGGTGAAAAGTTCTATTTTGTACCTAATGGTGTTAATTATTATTTTTATCAGATTGATGACAAAGCAATGGAGCTTACTCCTATTATGTATCTAGACTTTGGGGATTCAATGATAGAAGAAGACGATTTACCGGGATGTGCAACTGCAAAAAAATATAAATCAGATAAAGAAATGATGGAATTAACAGAAGAAACAGCAGGGAGAGCTGATTTTTTACGAAGTTCTAACTATGTTATTCCATTGATTAAATTCTTTAATGATGATTATGTTTATGTTGTTTTTGTACAGAATAGAGATACTGGCGGTAATTTTATATTTAACAGAAAAAAGAAAGAGGGATTTTTACTGAGGGATAAGAAGCCTTTTATTATGAAATTTTGTTTTGGTATAGTAGATAATATTTTAATGGCAATTTGTCATCCAGACGAAGTCGCTATGTATACAGATCCCAAATTCATGTCATCTGAGGATATTTTAAAAATGACACAGTTGAAAGAAGATGATAATCCTGTAATATTGAAATACTATTTGAAAAAATGATACGTATTCTAGGTCTTATATTTGTCATTATTTTGTTGTGTTCGTGTAAGGAAACGAAGAAAGATAGAATTATATCTCCTTATACTATATTAAGTTGATGTGTTAAATGCTTGCAGACATATTCCTTGTAATATGCTTGAAATATCTGAATCCTCCCGAATGGAACAGGATAAGGATAATCATTATTTCCGCATCATTCATACGGTTCGGTTTGTTCTGATGCGTATGAGTCGTATCTTCGAACATATATTTTCCCTGTTGCAATGCAAATTCCTTGCAGAAATCATCCGCCATACAATAAATCTCTGTACCTTTAGCCTCTGTGAACATAGTGGTAATCGTTTAAATGTTATAATTGAGCACTATAAATTTAATACTTTTATCGCTATGTTTCTTATAATCAAAAGAATATTTTAATCTTATATCTAACTCACATTATATTAAGTAGTAATAATGATTGCTGGAAATAATAGCTCGTTGGCGGAAGTGGTACATGTGGGAAAAATTATTATGATAATTTTTCTAACTATGTCATCCTGTCAACGACAGGTTTCAAATCATAAAGGTGATGTTGAAATTATTGATGTTTTGAATAGAAATAATCCTATACAAATCAATTTGTACGATATTGTAGATAGTGTCAAATATGTTCCATTGAGAACAAGTGAATGCTTATTAAGTGATATTGAATGTATAAAGAATGATGGAAATTTTTACTTTGTAAAAGATTCAAGAGGATTATTTGTCTTTGATGAAGAAGGATATTTTATTAATGAAATAAGTCATAGAGGAATAGGGCCGGATGAATATGTTTATTCGGATAATTTCTATTTGGATCGTGATAATAAATTGGTATGTCTTATCTGTAATTCTATGAGAAAAATTTTACAATATACTTATTCTGGAACTTACTTTAATACAATTCAATTAGATGCCAAAGATGCTAACATTGAATCTGCCTTGATGTGTGGTGAAGGTGAGCTTATTGCATATTATCCGTTACCAAATAATTATTCTCAAAGCAAAAGTGAATACAGTGTGTTCAGAATCAAGAATAACTCATTCATTGGTGAAACGCTGTTAAAAGCAAAAGAAATAGGAACTCAAAATATACATTATCCTTTTTTGCATTATCCAATAGCATTATTAGATAATCAATGTATTTTTATATCGGCATTGTCGAATGAGCTTTTTGTATATGAGGGAGGTCAAATAATGCCTGGATATTACGTAAATATACCAGAAAATGAGCCAAGTGAAGATTTTATAGAAGAACATAAAGACTTGAACTTTTTTGAATTGATTGAAACTTTAAAAAAAAGTAATATAGGTTGGGGAATCACTGCTGTTGAGTCTTCTTCTGATTATTTATGTCAATTAGTAATAAAAGTACGTTGATATGGGATAAAAAAAGATCAATTCAAATATCTAATATTTATGATCCTAATTTGAATCTTTATTCTGACTTACTTTTGCCTGGTGGAGTATCAGATGAGCATCTGGGTTTTTATTCTGCAGATTTTCTTTATGCTAACAAGGAGCTAATATTGAAAGGTAATGATAGATTTCTAGCTAAATTGGTTGGCAATTTGTTAGAAGATGATAACCCTGTCGTTTATCAATATTACTTTAAGAAAAATGCTATAGATATATTAATTGAAAAATATGGGATTTGATTATGACTAGAGGAAAATGTTTTCAGAAGTTTTTTATTGCGTGACGATTAGAATTGACTTTGTTCTTTTTAGCTTTGTCCAAAAGCTTAAAGCATGAATCAAGGCAAATATATCTTCGCTCAACTTACAGATTTTCTTTCTCGTAGACAGTTCGACAACATCGTTGCAAGATATTCCGGCAACAAGTATGTGAAAAGTTTCACTTGCTGGAATCAGATGCTCTACATGGTCTTCGGTCAGTTAATGGCATGCGATAGTATGCGAGATTTGATGTTGGCTTTAGAAACCCATCAATCAAAATGTTATCACTTAGGTTTCGGTTCTACTGTTACCCGTACAAATCTTGAGAAAGCTAACCGCAATCGTAATTGTAAAATCTTTGAAGAGTTTGTTTATCTACTGATAGAAACTGCTCGTAAGCGTTACTACAAGGATGATTTTGAGACAGCGGTTGAAGGTAATGTGTATCCTTTTGATTCTTCTACCATTAACTTATGTTTAAGTGTCTTTTGGTGGGCTGAATTCAGAAACCATAAAGGAGGTATCAAACTGCATACTTTATATGATGTGAAGACTTCCATTCCAAGCTTTATGCTAATAACTCCTGCTAAGATGCATGACGTCAATGCTATGGACTGGCTACATTATGAGAGTGGAAGCTTTTATATCTTCGACAGAGGGTACGTTGACTTCTCCCGCTTGTATCGCATAGATCAGTCTGAGGCATGGTTTGTCATTCTGGGGTACAACGATGAATGCTGTTAAGACGCAGGTCTATTGTGCGCTCATCACGTACTGCTTGGTGGCGATTGTTGCTGACAAATTGAAAGTAGGCCGACCGATCTACGAAATTCTATAGATTTTAGGAGTATCATTACTGGATAGAACACCTGTAAATGAGATACTTACTGAGCACGATTACAAAAATGTCAAAGAACTAAATTATAAACAATTGAAAATCATCTGGGAATAAGTGCCCAGTAATGTTATCGGATATTGAATATTGTTAACAAACTTATTCTTTTTGCTTTAATATGGTCCGTTTCTTTAAAACCAAAGGCCCGTTGGTTTTAAAGGAACGATACTTTGGTTTTAAAGAAAAAATAGCGATTTGTATAAGGCTTGTAATCAGGTGTTTATGAAAATGTGTTTTTGAACTTGTGGAATTGAGAAATATTTAAACAATCATGGCGTAAAGAACCAAAGATAATGATACGGTATTATTTATATTATGAACATTTATTGGGCTATAATACCACTTTTGTACTTAATTTAGTAGAATGAATTATATCTTTTAAACGAAAAGATTTCAAATGTTATGAAAGATGTTATCTTTGTGTTGTAAAACAACATAAATTAAAATAAAATGAGACCTAAAAGCATTATTCTGTTATCTGTTATAGCTTGCATTGGAGGAATTGCATTCTTCTTCGCTTCTAGATATACATATAAATCCAAAGTAGCCGAACTTAAGGAGAAAGCAAAAAAGACTTTTGTTGAGGCGGTGGACCGAGAATTAAAAGATAGACAACTGAAAGGAAATTTTTCAGTTTATTTAAACTTAGGAAATGTAGTCTCTGAAACACCAGATACTGTTTATTGGGAAGATGAGTCAGGGAGGTATTCGTATCAAATTGATTTTGAGAAAAAACATAAGAATATAAATAATGATGCTAATGTACGTTCTTTACATTCAATTGCATTTGGGAAAAAACCGCTTATTCCAGACTCTTTGAATGCTAAATGGAGAGAACAGTTACTGATATCAGGTATTTCCTTTAAATCGGCTTTATGTATTTCTTTAACAACTAAAGATGGTAATGTAAGATCTTCAAATACATATCAGAGTGAATGGTGCAATACTTCAAATTTAGTTTTTACATTTTATATAGGTTATGGTTATGAAATTGAGGTAATGGGTTATTTATATTATACTATGTGGAGTATGATATGCAGGGAAATGCTGTTATACTTATTCTTATACGTAGTTTTAGGGTACGGATTTTATAAGTCTTTCATTATTATCAGCCACAAAATGCAATTATTACGTACCAAAGAAACAGTGGAGATTGTTAAAGAAGTACCTGTGGAAGTTGTTAAAGAGGTATCTGTAGAAATTATAAAGGAAGTTCCTGTAGAAATACAGGTAATTAAAGAAGTACAGAGAGTGGAGAATATTCCTTTGCGTTCCTATCTATTGCGAGAAAATATAATATTTTATGCAGATCAAAATTTGATAGAAGTAGATGGAATTAAGCAAAATATTCAGGCTCAAACTAGCTTACTTTTGGAGTTGTTTATTAATCAAAAAGATAATGGATACATTTTAGAGGAAGATTTTATCAAGGAGAAATTATGGCCTAATTATTCAGGGTATGGTGAACGAATGCATTCAGCGATTGGACGTTTACGTTTGTTGCTCAAAAAAATAGATACTTCATTTAGTATAATAAATAAAAATGGTACATATCAGCTAATTATTCCAGAGAAGCCCCCTGTTAAATGAAGTCGCAAAAAATGTCGATGAAATGGCACTTTTTGGATTATGGCTTGATTTTGTTAAATAAAAAATAATGCTAGGTTAGGATTGGTTAGCGATATTCTTTGAATATCTAACGTTTCATTACTACTTTTGCCCAAATAATTAATCTTTAATACAAAAGTAGTATGAAAAAAATAATTTTCCTTCTTTTATGTATAGTAGCAGTTTTGTCTGCTAAATACTTTTCATCTCATAAAAATGTGCAGAGTGAATTGCTTTTATATAATATAGAAGCATTAGCTGCTGGCGAACATGCGCAACAGGGTCGATGTTATGGGACGGGTACTTTAGATTGCCCTGTATCTCATGATAAGGTTGAATACATTTTTGGAGGATATAGTCTTGAAGATCTATATTAGCTTTCTCCTTCTTTTTATCTTTGTCTCTTGTGGAACAAAGCATAAGGAATATGCCGAAAATGTACTTCCTTATTCAGAATTTCCACTAGAGAAGGAGTTAAAGGGAGAGGTAATAGAGCTTGATACTGCTTTATTTCGTTGTCCATTCCGGATACGAGTTGAAGGAGATAAAGCCATTGTAATGGATTTGCATGGTATTGATTATTATGCTCATTTGTTCCAATATCCTAGTTTCCGCTATTTGTCTTCTTTTGGGAGACGTGGTGATTCACCTACAGAAATGCTATCAATAGAGAATGTCCGTTTTTACAATCATCAAGTATGGATATTAGATGCTAATAAAAGAGAATTAGCACGGTTAGGTTTTTCTTCATCCAGTGATTCACTGCTCCGTGACGAAGCGGTAACATTGGGTGAAGATATTTTAAGATCGCTTGATTTTGCCATATATAATGATACTACCTTTATAATTCCTGATTATTCAGGTGAAAACCGTTTATGTACGGTAAATCGTAATGGGAGGTTAATTGGAAAGATTGGTACCATTCCAACGGTAAAGAAGAAGGTATTGCAAAATGCTCGACCGGCTTTAGCACAAGCATGGCGCAGTTTTCTTGATTATAATCCTCATAGCGGTGTATTGGCAATGGTTACTCAATTAGGTGAAGTGCTTGAAGTGTATAATTTAAAAGATAGCACGTCTGTTATTCGTGTTGGAAAAAATGGTGAGCCTGAGTTTAAAATATCTGATGGGTATGGAATACCAACAGGAATTATGGGATTTAGTGATGTACAGGTTACAGATAGTGCTATTTATGTAGTATTTAATGGAACTACTTTTAAAGAGATTGCAAAGAATAACGGTCATCTTCCAGATGGGGGAAAGTATATCTATGTATTCAGTTTGAAAGGGGAACCACGATGCAAGTACTTACTTGACCATTATGTATATGGTATTTGGGTAGATGAATCTACTAAAACTATTATGGCGACGGATGTAAATAATGATCAACCAATAGTGGAGTTTTATTTTGGTTGAAGATGAGATCGTTAATTTAATTAAAAAGGAGCAGGGTGATGAATTGATTAATTTTGCCGGATTTTCTTCTACATCATCTGCTCCTTAACCACGTTAGAAAGGAGGTCAGGCAAAGATAGAAATAATATAGATTTGTAGCAAATGCGTTTTGCCGGATTTAGAGAAATAGTATAAATGAAAATATGTAAATAAAATAATTAAAATGAAAAAGAAAATAATGAGTATTATTAGTCTTGTTGCTATTGTTATGGCTATAGGATATAATACGTATTCTTCTCAGAAGAGATATGTGGTCTTATCAGATTTGGTATTGGCTAATGTAGAAGCTTTAGCGCAAGATGAAAATCCTCCTAAATTATATTCAGCAGTAAAAGGTACTCTTTCATCTAATGGAAGCTTGAAGAGAATAAACGATGATAACGGTAAGTGTATTTTTAAACTCCTTATAAATGTTTCGACTGCTGCTGATTGTAAAATGTAAAGTAATATTGATATGAAAAGAAGATGGCTAATATATTGTATTGTATTGTTTATTAGTGCTTGTAGTGAAAATGTAGAAAATAAAAAGATATTTATTTCAGATGTACCAACGGAGAAAATTCGTGGAACTTTATATTTATCAGAGAATGCAAGCTTAAATGTGTTTTATGATATATGTGCTAGTGATTCTTTTGTCTATTGTTTAGATTTTTACAATGATTCAATATTGAAAGTTTTTCCTAGTATCAATTCTTCTTCACTGATTGGATATTGTATGAAAGGTCAAGGACCAAATGATTTGCTTTTTCCTTTTTTTATGCGCAATTCATTTCAATCAAGAAATAATAAGATAAAATTAGTTGATTTGAATTCTTGGAGTGTGAAGGAAATCAATCCCTGCAATAATAACAGTTTGTCAAGAATAAATATTGATACTGTATTACCTTTACCGATAATGCCAGCCATAAAAGAGTATAATGAAACTGATTCTTGTATTTATGGAATAGACGCTGACATGCAGCATGGTTTGTTTTTCATATATAATAAAAATACTCAAGACATATCCTCTGTGGATTACTATTATGATGATAAGGAAATATCTAATAAATATTCTTCTAAAATAATGCCTTATCTGTTTGAAAATCACCTGGTTGTTAATGAGCGTGCAGATGCGGTTTGTGTAGGTATGATTAATGTAAATGCTTTGTATTTATTTGATTTAACAGGAAATTTAAAAAAAGAACTGATTGTTGGAGATAAAATAACTTATCCAGAACCTGATCCGCAATATTTAGATTTTCCCAATGCAAAAAAATATTTTGTATCAATGACTGGTACTAACGATTTCTTGTATTGTTTATATAATGCAGATGCATCTGGATTCTCTAGTGTCTTTAAATTTGATTGGGAAGGAAATCTCTTATCAGTCATGCAAACTGATATGAAACTTGAGAAAATATCAGTTAATCCTACAAATAAATACATATATGGCATTAAAATGTCTGAGGAAGGGGGAAGTGATATTTTTAAATTTGATATGAGGAAATGATGATTAGATATGAGATTATTAATTGTCAAGAAAAGAAAGGGGCAGGCTAATGATTTGTTAAATCTTGTCGGATTGATATACATTATCTTGCTCCTTAACTTCATAAAAATGAATTGTGGAAAAGATTTTCTGATTGAAGGGAAATTGGATATAAATAATTTATAAAAAATAGAGAAAAATGAAAAATAAATTAATGGGTATCATTTCTATAGTTGCTGTTGCAGCAGTTGCAGGATATAATATGTATTCTTCGCGATCTGAAATAAGATTATCTGATTTGGCTTTAGCAAATGTAGAAGCTTTAGCACAAAATGAATCGAACCCCAATAAGTAAAAGTGCTATAGAAAGTGGAGAAAGGCATCTTCTCAAGATGCTTTGGCTATATGGGATTGGGTATGTCAAGATTGCGAATCATATTGGCTATTAGAGGCAGGGCAAAGAAATGAATGCTCAAAATAATGATTAATATATGAAGCCACACATTGTTGCATTGTTCCTTATGGGTATTCTTATATGTAGCTGTACTTCTCATAAGAAAGAACTTTTGTCTTTACCAGAACCTGCTGAAATTCATTCGGATAGTATTTTAGTACCTCCAGTAATATTATCTGCTACACGAATGTTTATAGCTCATGATATGTTGGTAATTTATGAACAACAGAAAGATACTTTGTTTTCTTTTTGGAAGTTGCCTCAGTGCCAATATTTATTTAGTGCGGGTTCTAAAGGAGAGGGACCTGATGAATTATTACTGTTAGATCGAGTTTTCGTTGAAACAGCTAATGGTTTTAAAACTTTCGAATTACCTTCAAATAAGATAAAGGATTTGAAAATTGATATCGTAGGTGATGGTAGACTAAAACTATATGCTGATAAACGTTTGGCGATAGACCAAATACCACTCAATCGTTTTACTTTTCTATCTGACAGTTCTTATTGTTTTTTATCTAATAATGAAGAATATGAATATACATTATTAGATAAAGAAAATAACATTCATTCGTTTAGTCCTTACCCTGATCTATTATATGGGAGAAATGAAGAAGCTAAAGCTTACTTATATAATAAGTTGCTTGTAGGTAAACCAGATGGTGAAAAGTTCGCATCTTTTTATGCTTATATTAAAATGATGAAGATTTATGATAAGAATGGAAATATGTTGAAAGAACTACTAATGGAACAACCTACTGACGTAACTAATGATGAAAGTAGATTTGCTTATTATTCAACTTTTCCATATGCTACTGATCAATATATATATGTATTAGCTAATGAATTGGGTGGACGGAAATATTTACAAATGTGGTCGTGGAAAGGTGTTCCAATTGCGCATTATATTTTAAACCAAAGTGTAGATACTTTTGTTGTTTCAGAGAAATATAAAAAAATATATGCTATCAGTAATGATAGAGATAATGTCATATATACTTATGAATTATATGACATATTTTGATCTATTGCTGATTATTAGAACCTAGAAAAACTAGAGTTACTATAATTTTAACGATAGTAAATATATTATTCTTAATTGATACTATGGTTCAAACCTATGTAAAATACAATATAATAGTCTTGCAATAGTCAAATTTGAGTTGAAAAAATGATACGTTTAATGTCTTTGTTGTTTATAGCTATATTATTTGTATCTTGTAAAGAATCAGAACAAGATAGAATAGCTCGTTTGGTCAATGTATGGATTGGAAAGACCATTCAATTTCCTAGTCAGATGTGCCTTACTTCTTTTGTCAATGATACGGTTATAACGCAGTGCACAAGAAAACAATCTTCATATACAATTTTGAGCTATGTAGATACAATAGGGTGTACCAGTTGTAGATTACAATTGCCAAAATGGAAAGAAATGGTTGGATATCTAGATTCTATTTATCCTAATAGAGTAAATTTTTTAATGGTCTTTTATCCGAAAGAGAGAACAAAATTGATTAAATACTTAAGAAATGAACGGTTTGATCGTTTTGTATATATTGATGAAATGGACTCTTTAAATCTGATGAATAAATTTTTGCATGAAGAACATTTTTGTACATTTCTTCTTAACAAGGACGATAAAATAGTAGTAATAGGAAATCCTGTTCTTAACTCTAAGGTAAAGGAAATTTATTTAAATGTAATTTCTGGTGAAGTAATGCCCTCGTCAAATATAAATCAACCTTTGACTATCGCATCTTTGTCAAAAGATTCTGTCGATATAGGAAATTTCTCCTGGCGTGAAGAGCAGACTGTTGAGATTGTCGTTTCTAATTGTGGAAAAGTACCGTTAGTGATTAATGATGTAATAACCTCTTGTGGTTGTACTACTGTCGAATACTCAAAACAACCTGTACTAAAAGGTAAAGATTTAACTTTGAGAATAAAATATAAAGCAGAGCATCCCGAGCATTTTGATAAAACTATCATAGTACATTGTAATGCTGAAAAAGCGCCTTTTCGGTTGAAGATCAGTGGTAATGCAAAATAAGTAGCGCATAATATATGGCAAAGTATTGGAGAAATGTTCAATATATTCTTGTGATAATATTGATAATAGGGTTGGGATGGTTAGTCGTAAATAAAGCAAATTTCAAGGAAGAGTCTATATCTTCTTTGGAATTTGCTTTGCGTGTGGCAAAAAATAATCGTAGGGAGCTTGAAAAAGTGCTTTGTTATTATCAAAAGAATTTGGCAGATAGCCTGAAATATGAGGCCGCATGCTTTTTGATAGAAAATATGCCATATTATTCTTATACATACGGAGAGGAATTAGAGGAATATAAAAAATATTATGCATGGCTGAAGGGCAGTCATGGAAAAACACCTGAAGAAGTGGTGGACTCCATAATAAAAACGTTTGGTTCAATTGGAAAGTTAGACATAAAATATGATCTGCAGGAAATTGATTCAGCTTATTTATGTAGTAATATAGAATGGGCTTTTAAAGTTTGGCGTGAACAACCTTGGGGAAAGAACATATCATTCGATATGTTTTGTGAAAATTTGTTGCCTTATCGTATTGGTGATGAGTCTTTAGGCTATTGGCGTGAGATGTATTATGAGAAATATAATCAACTATTGGATTCATTAAAGATGTCTGATTCGCTAGATATAGAAGATCCGGTAGTAGCTGCTAATTATTTAATAAATAAATTGCCTGATAAGTGGCATTATTATACTTCAACGACTCCTTATTCTTTTGGGCATATCGGACCTGAGTATGTACAATACTTATCAGGAACGTGTCGTGAAGTGACTGACTTTGCGGTATATCTATTTCGGGCTTTGGGAATTCCTTGTGCTATTGATTTTGTTCCTGTACGTAGCTATGTTAATGCCGGGCATTTTTGGTTGGTAACATGGAATAAATATGGCGAAACATATATGGCTAATTTCCCGGAGAATTTGGGAATGGTTCGCAAAAATTGGTGGTATCGTTGGGATGATAGTCCCAAAGTGTATAGATATGCTTTTGATATAAACAAAGAATTATATGAGCGAATGGCGCAATATAATGAAAAGGTATATCCATTTTGGAGTTTACCGAAATTTATGGATGTTACTTATGAATATGCTTACTCTTTTGAAAAGGAACTGGTTATTCCATTGGAAAAACTTTATAAGAATAAAAGTAATGGGAGAATAGCTTATTTATGTGTTACTAATAGAGATAACTGGATACCCATTGATTGGACTGAATATGACGCACAGCATCTGGCTTTTCGAAATGTTCGAAATGGTACGCTTATGAGGGTGGCTACTTATGAAAATGGTACTTTGAACTTTTTGACTGATCCTTTTTATGTAGATAAACAAAAGAATGAGCAGCATTATTTCTCGGTCGAAGGAGATACACAAGATGTGGTATTGTATGCTAAATGTAATATAGACGGAGAAAATATGTTCCGTGACCGAATGATAGGGGGTGTTTTTGAAGGCAGTAACCAACTGGATTTTGCAGTAAGCGATACCTTGTTTATCATACAGTGTAAACCTGATCGTTTGAATACGACAGTAAGAAGTTCTTCAAATAAAGAATATCGTTATATCAGATATGTAGGTCCTCCCGGAGGATTATGTAATGTGGCTGAAGTCGCATTTTATGAAAAAAATGATACTCTTCCATTGTCTGGGAAAATTATAGGAACTCCCGGATGCTATCAACATGACGGGACGCATGAATATACAAATGTGTTTGATGGAAAAACGTGGACTTCTTTTGATTATTTTAAATTTTCCGGGGGATGGGCAGGACTTGATTTGGGTAGAAAGGTGCAGATAGACCGTATTGTATATACTCCGCGCAACAGGGATAATTATATTCGTCCTGGTGATATCTACGAGTTATATTATTGTGACCGATATTGGAAATCCGCCGGAAGAGTTAAAGCTACAGTTGATTCATTAGTATACAGAGGGATTCCCCAGAATGCACTTTTGTTCTTACGTAACCATACGCGCGGCGTAGATGAGAGAGTCTTTGTTTATGAAAAAGGAGAGCAACTATGGAAATAGGACTTAAAATTAAATTAGTTGTGTTGTGGAAGACAATCGTCTTATTAGGAATAATTGTCTTGCTATCTGCTTGTTTCCATTCGAAGAAGGAGGTTGTATCTTCTATTGCCGTTATTCCTGATGAGCATACGTTACTGGCGATTACGCCGGAATTCTCTATAAAAATGGCAGGAGATACATTGAATAAACATTATCTACGATTGAAGTCTGGAAAGATATTTCCAGTGACAGGGATTTTGCAGGTGGATGGTAGGACCTATCGTTTTATGGGAGGAGATTCTTTACGTATATCCCCTATAGCTTCTCTTGCAAATGACAGCGTCAGTTGGTCAGGGAAATATTCTTATTTGTTTCCTGGAAAAGGGTGGGAGCAAAAGGAATATGATGATTCTTTTTGGGAAGAAGGAAATGCTGCTTTTGGACCTGTAAAAGGAAATTCTAAGATTCGTACCGCTTGGGGGGCGGAAAATATATATGTCCGCAGGCATATTAAGATAGATAATAAAGATGCTTTGGAAGGGCATAAAATTTACGTCTGTTATATTTGCGATGATCAGATAAAACTTTTTTGGAATGGAGATTTTTTATTTGAAAAAGAAATAACATATCAAACAAAATGTGGACGTTTAACAGATGAAGCTATTGTTCATATTGGTAATGGAACAAATGTTTTGGCTGCTTATGGACGTAATACAGGAGGCCCTGCGTTGTTAGATTTTGGTCTGTATATTGAAAATAAAACTTATAGTGAAGCAGATATGGCCCTATTGAAGCAAATAGATGTACAAGCTACTCAAACTCATTATGTATTTCAATGTGGGGATGTAGAACTTCAGATTGATTTTGTTTCACCTTCTTTGTCAGAGAAGTGGAATATGACAGGATGGCCTGTCGGTTTCCTTTCCTATCAAGTTCATGCAGAAGATAAAAAGGAGCATACAGTGGAAATTTTGTTCGATGTGGATATGGAATGGATGTTTGGTAGGAGGAAGATTGATAGTTGGGTTGAACAAGAGTGGCGGTTTGTCAAGTCTGATAGTTTAAATTTAGGTATGACGGCGGATGGAACATCGTTTTCATGCGATGATAGTCATGTTGTTCTGTCTCAAAAGTTGTGTGCAGAAAATGGAAATAAAGGCATATTGTTAATAGGATACGGAGAAGAGCAGAGGATACATTATGTTGGTGAGCTTTTACAACCTCTTGGGAATGACAATGGAAAAGGGGAGGTTAAAGAATTAATGAAGGCTGTCGGAAACAGGTATCAGAAACTTAAGGAAGAATGTAATAAATTGGATAATTTGTGGAATAATAAAGCATTTCAAGTGGGTGATAAGACATTTGCAGAACAGATTCTTCCTTCATATCGTAATTTTATTTCTTCCCATAGGTTTGTGTTATCTTCGGATAATAAGTCATTCTGCTTCGGAGATACTTTGGGTAATGTTAGAGATGCTTATAGGAATTTTCCTGCTTTGTTATTTTTTAATCGTGTTGATTGGATGAAAAGTTTATTAAATCCAATATTTGAATATTGTGAAGATAAACATTGGAAAAGAAAATATCCGCCTTACGATATTGGATTATATCCGGTTGCAAGCAAACAAATAAAAGTGGATAATTGTGCTGAAGAGGCTGCTGCAAATATGTTGATGATGATGGTTGCTATTGTGGAGGCAGAACAAGATTTCAGTTATGCTGAATTGCATTGGAGTCATTTGTGTTTGTGGGCAAATTATCTGGAAGAAAAGATGAAAGGTGAAGTTCTTCCTTCTATTGAGTTATTAGATGCAAATGACAAACGTGTGAAATGTGTGCTGGGATTGATGGCTTATCATAAATTGATTCAACTAAAGGATGCATATGAATAAAGTGAAGAAATTTCTAGCAATAATAGAGAATTTAATATTCATGATATTCTGCATGATAGTAATTTTGTTCTTGGTACAGTTATTCTGTTTCACATCGTTTAAAATTCCATCAGATTCTATGGGACCTGCATTAAAAGATGGAGATAGAATATTGGTTAATAAAATGATAAAAGGAGCCAGATTGTTTAATGTGTTTGCTGCTTTGGATAACAAAGATGTTACTATTTACCGGATGCCGGGATTGGGGCATTTTAAAAGAAATGATGTACTGGTTTTTAATTTTCCTTATCAGATGAATCGGTGGGATAGCATCCGGATGAACGTAATGCAGTATTATGTGAAACGTTGTATAGCTTTGCCTGGGGATACATTGGAAATCAGAGGAGGATTTTATACAGTGCGTGGATGTCGCGAACAGTTGGGAAATTATGAAGCTCAGCAATATCTTGCCGGACTACAGCAACCGGAAAAACAAGGAATCGTAGTAGGAACATTTCCTTATGATCAAAGCCTAGGATGGAATATTCGAGAGTTCGGGCCATTGCCTATCCCACAAAAGGATCAGATTGTAATAATGAACCATACTACTTATCTTTTATACAGACAACTGATCGCATGGGAGCAAAAGAAAAAAATAGAACTAAAACAAGGACAGGTGTTTATTGGTGATAGTCTTATTCATCAGTATTGCTTTAAAAAGAACTATTATTTTGTATCGGGGGATAATATGGCGAATTCGCAGGATTCCAGATATTGGGGCATGTTGCCAGAAGAATATATTGTAGGTAAAGCTACCTGGGTTTGGTATTCAAAAGAAAGGTATACAGAGAATGTGCGTTGGAAAAGGATAATGAAGAGAATTGGCTAAGATTTAGAAATAAATAATGGATGGAAATATAATAAATTATGGAAAATAGAATATGCTAATATTGTGTCACTCTGATGAAATGTCAGAGAGGCTTATAAGAATTTTCCTATTTTGTTGTTTTTTCAATCGTATTGATTGGATGAAAAGTTTATTGAATCCTGTTTTTTTTATTGAAAAATATGTATTTATATTATAGTTATTATTTAAAAATTAGTGTTATGAAAAAAGTAAATGTATTGCTAGCTATTTGTGTTGCTGTTTTTAGTGTGTATTCATGGGCTTATTGTAGCAAAAGCTCGACTAATTCTCTTTTTAGTTTAATGGATATAGTTAATATTGAAGCTTTGGGAACTCCTGAGACCGGAACAGCTACATGCTCTATTAGTTATGACTGTATAAATTCGTCGGGCCAAAGAGACGGTGAAGTTAAGTGTACGGGGACTGAAAAATGTCATCGAGGGATTGATAAGAGTGGCACTATCATAATAAAAGAGAAGCGATGGGTTGAATGTGACGGATTGAAGACATATTGCTAAATAAATAGAAAAATGAGGCTGATTATATTGTGTATTTGTACTCTTTTATTTGTGTTTAATATCATGAGTTGCAAAGAGGAAAGAAACTTAATGGAACTTGAATGTTCTCTATTTTCCTCTTTTAGAACTTATCCTGATTCAACTTTTTTTAAGAGTATTTCATGCTTATATTTTGAGGATGGTAAACTTTATATGTTTGATCCGTCAAGGGCTGATGTCGCTATTCTGGATATTGATAAAGATACTTTCTATACTGTTGGCAAATTTGGAGAAGGCCCTAAAGAAGTGGTATCGCCAACAGGATTTTATGTACAGAAGGATACTATTGGTATCTTAGATGCTGGTTCAATGGCTTTGAAATTTTATGATGGGAAGGGATTCATAGAATCAGTATCGGTTCCAACATGTAATGAATTTCGTTTCTTTATAGAAAATGACACTATTTATGCAACAACAATGACTGATAGTTCATGTTATGTTAAGACTGAAAGAAATTGGGACCGTATAAATAGTGGCGACATACAATTTTGTGGGGAGGTATTTTCTATAACTGAACATACAGATATGAATATATTACGTAATCAACGCCATCTAGTAAAAGGTGAAGATTGTTTGTATGCTATATGTCCAAGTTATCCTGTAATAGAAAAATATGATTTGCATGAAAATAGACTACTTGCTTCATGTGATCTCTCAGATATTAATATTATTAAAAATAATCTATCTTATATAAAGCAGAAAAATATATCTTCTAGAAGCTTTTTTACATATTTATGCGATGCTTATTGGAATAAAGATAAATTATATTTGTTGTGTGCTACTTGGGAAAAAGGGTATGAAGTAAATACTATTCTTGTTCTAGACTCGGCTTTAACCCCATCTTATGTTTGCCGTTTGCCTGGTAAAATATATAATACGATTTGTGCTAATGAAAATTATATTTATGCAATGAATTATGAGCAGTGTGCTATGGAAATATATAAGATTAATATGCCTTTTTAGTTTTTTTCTTTGTTTGTTTCCTAATTGTAATAGCAATAAAAAAAATAAAATGGTAGAGCAAAATATTTCATCTTTGTTGAATCAGGATGTTGATAGGCTGAAAGGAAGGCAAATTCTTTCTTTGGATTCTGTAGTGGGGGAGACTGAAAAGTGTGTAATTGTATATATTTTTAATTATTATGACTGTGAGACATGCATAGATAAAGGCTTTGAAATAGTAAACCTCATTGATAATAGTAAAAAAAGAGAATATGTAAAAGTAGTTGTAAGTATGTTTCATGAAGTTACGTCTACTCAAAAAAGGAATTCATATAGAGGGTTTATTTATAAAGATAAGAATGATTTAATAAGAAAAGAATTGAGGTATATACCGACTCCTGTTATGATAATTGTTGATAATAATTGTCGAATAAGAGATGCGTGTATATTCGAAATATCACAAGATAAAAAACAATTAGATGACTTTATTAAGAAATGTCTTTCTATGGATGATTAGTTTACATTCTTTTCGAAATGATGGAGGTGACTTTATGATTTATTAATATTGAATTATACTGATATAGACTCAAGAATGGCACGTTTCTTCAAAACAACGTCCCTTTGATTTTAAAGAAATGTGCCATTCTTGAGTAAACGTCAAAATATTGTATAGGAAGAGAGTTGATTTGTACAGTCGTTCTGCTTTAATAAAAAATTGAGAAATGGCATAGGGATACAAGTTACAGACCCGTCCCCTGTTCTAGTGGAAGGGACTTTAGGTATCATAAAAAAACTGATAACGAGCTTCGAACCTGCCGTTTCGATATATGGCTTTGAGGACAAATTATACAAGAGAATGATTTACCTACTCTATATTGAATTATGCCGATGTAATGTGGTACATAGTTGTGGATTACAATTATTAGCTAGAAGGAGATAATAGAGGGATTAGATTCAATTAATCTTATATTTTTTATATAGACAACTGATAGCATGGGAACAAAAGAAAAAATAGAACTAAAAGAAGGATAGGTGCTTATTGGTGATAGCCTTATTCATCAATACCGTTTTGAAAAGAACTATTATTTTGTATCTGGTGATAATATGGCGAATTCGCAGGATTCCAGATATTGGGGGATGTTGCCGGAAGAATATATTGTAGGTAAAGCTATCCGTATTTGGAACTCAAAAGAAAAATATACCGATCAGATACGTTGGGAACGGATTTTCATGAAGATCAAATAAAAATGGGAGATGATAGAAGATGTTATTACAGAATAAATATATCGTTCATTTATTAATGTTGTTTGGAGTCATTGCACTTTTAAGTGTTGTGACTGTTTCATCTTATACTATTGCGGTCGGAGATATGGCATATCAGAAGCTATATTTGGGGCATATGTCTATTGTCTTTGTGATATGTACTCTTATGTCTTTGTGCTTAGATTGTAAGAAAAATATATTTTATTTATCAGTCGTTTGGTCTCTTATTATTTTAGGTGGGGTTGAGGCTGTTTGGGGGTTAAGACAAATATATGGTTTAACTGTATCCAATCATTCATTATATGCGCTAACAGGTTCTTTCTACAATCCGGGGCCTTATTCCGGATACTTAGCAATGGTATTTCCTATTTGTTTGAGTGAATGGTTGAATCTAAAAAAGGTGAAGAAACGTACTTGGATCGAGCAAGGTAAATATTGTATGGCTTTGGGAGTCTTGCTATTAATTCTTTGTGTTTTACCGGCAGGTATGAGTCGTTCGGCATGGATGGCTGTTGCGATTTCTGGGATATGGGTATATGCTACATATCGTTCATGGGGAACTAGTTTAAGGAAGATAGGCAGAAAATATAAGAAAAGAGTATTTCCGGCTATTATTGCCGGGGGAATGGTATTGATAATAGTTGGTTATGCTCTTTTTCAATTAAAAGTAGATTCGGCTAATGGACGTCTGTTAATTTGGAAAGTGAGTGTTATGGCTATTGTGGAAAAACCTCTCCTTGGACATGGTACTGGAAACTTTGCATCGGCTTATGGAATGGCTCAGGAAAAATATTTCTCCCAAAAAGAGTTTACATCTACAGAAGAATTAGTAGCTGGAAGTCCTGAATACGCTTTTAATGAATATCTGCAAATAGCTGTAGAATATGGAGCCTTATTTCTATTGGTTGTGTTATTGATTATTGTTTTTTGCCTTTGGATAGGAATAACAGAGAAAAGACTAAGTGCATGCGCTGGTTTGATTTCTGTTTTAGTATTTGCATTTTCATCTTATCCGATGCAAATACCCGGATTTGCTATAGCATTCTATTTTTTATTGGCTGCTTGTGTAGTGGGTTCTTCACGGTTACAAATATTGTTCTTTATTATAATGATTGCTTTATTGGGAAGTTATTATTGGAAATATAATCAGTATAATGCTTGTGAAGAATGGTTTAGGTATAAAATGCACTATAATATAGGCGCATTTCGTTTAGCCAAAGAAGGGTATGAGAAAATTTATCCGGAATTGAATGATAGGGGAGCATTTTTGTTTGAATATGGACATTCTTTACATAAGTTGAAAGAATATAATAGTTCTACAGCAATTTTGAAAGAGGCAATGGCACATAGTTGCGATCCTATGATTTTGAACATAACTAGGAAAGAATTATCAGGCTATAGGAAAATATGAAAAGGCTGAAGAGTATTTCATACGATCTACTCATCGGCTTCCGGGAAGAATTTATCCATATTACTTGTTGGCAAAGCTTTATGCGGAACCGGAATATCGACATCCGGAGAAATTAAAACAGGCGATTCAGATTGTATTGACGAAGGAACCAAAGGTACAATCGACTGCAATAAGGGAGATGAGAGAAGAAGTGAAACTGCTAAAATAAATGGGTGAAGAAAAAAAATGACTGTACAAACTTGATTAATAGATATTTTTGTCTAAATTTGGCAAACATGATACAAACTTACATACAATATATAAGAAATTATATGTGAGATAATTTAGAATAAACAAACCAATAAATACGATGAAAAATAATTCTACATGGATTTTATTGTGCCTTGCATGTATGATGACGCTCTCTTGTTCCGACAAGAAGAATACTGCAAATGAATCGGAGAAAGGCGTCTCCACAGTCCTTCCGGATGCAAAGAATGAAGTGGCTTTTCAGATATTGAAGAAGCGTGATTTTAATCACGAACTGGTGAGTAACGGCAAAATCAGTGCCCGTGGCAAAGCTGATCTGCGTTTTGAAACCGGTGAAGTCATCGCTCATATCTATGTGAAGAATGGCGACCGTGTACAGAAAGGGCAGAAACTAGCTGATCTGGATAAATTCCGTCTGGAACAGAAATTATCTCAGTCGGAAGATGCTTTACTGAAAGCCGAGCTTGAATTGAAAGACGTACTGATCGGGCAGGGATATTCTCCTGACGACTTTAGTAAAGTCCCTGCCGAAACAATGAAAATCGCCAAAGTAAAAAGCGGGTATGAACAGTCGAAATCCCAGTATGAACTGGCGAAAAGAGAGATGGAGCATGCTACGTTGATTGCTCCTTTTGACGGTGTGGTAGCCAATTTATTTTCAAAGCCTTATAATCCGGCAAATACTTCTGAAGCATTCTGTACTATTATTGATTCCAAAGGAATGGAAGCTGATTTCACAGTGCTGGAAAATGAACTTGCTTTTATCAGGATGGGAGATAAAGTGGTAATTACTCCTTATGCCGGAGGAGATGCGTTTGAAGGCAGTGTATCAGAGATAAATCCATTGGTGGATGCCAACGGCATGGTGAAAGTGAAAGCATTGGTAAATGCGGGAGGAAAACTGTTCAGCGGAATGAATGTAAGGGTAAGTGTCCGCCGTTCGCTGGGAGAGCGGCTGGTTATTCCGAAGAGTGCCGTTGTATTGCGTTCCGGCAAACAAGTGGTATTTACCCTGAAAGACGGCAAGGCAATGTGGAATTATGTGAATACGGGACTGGAGAATGCGACAGAATGTGTCGTCTCCGACAAGTCGCAGAAAGGTATCGAGGATGGTCTGCTGGAAGGAGATACGGTGATCGTCACCGGAAATCTGAATCTGGCGCATGAGGCGGAAGTCTATGTTAAATGAAGAATTAAGAATTAAATAATGAATCTATGATAAAATTCTTAATTCAGCGCCCTATTGCCGTATTGATGGCCTTTACCGCCTGTTTCATCATCGGGCTGGTGACATACTCTACGCTGCCTATATCGCTGCTTCCCAATATCGCTATTCCTGAGATTACGGTACAGGTGGCGTCTGCCAATACCTCTGCCCGGGAATTGGAAAACACGATTGTCAAACCTTTGCGGGGGCAGCTGATTCAGGTCTCTACCCTGAAGGATATCCATAGTGAATCGAGAGACGGGGCGGGCATTATTCGTTTGTCATTTGAATATGGAACGAATACGGACCTTGCCTTTATCGAGGTAAATGAGAAGATAGATGCCGCCATGAACTATCTTCCGAAAGAAGCGGAACGCCCGAAGGTAATCAAAGCGAGTGCAACGGATATTCCCGTATTCTATCTGAATCTGACACTGAAGAATGACAGTGCTTACGGAGCTACGGAACAGCACTCCTTCCTTGAATTGTGTGAGTTTGCCGAGTCTGTCATCAAGCGCAGGATAGAGCAGCTTGAAGAAGTTGCCATGGTGGACGTGACCGGAATTTTGGAACGGCAGGTACAAATAGTGCCCGACAAGGACAAGCTCGCCATGATGGGACTCTCCATTGGAGATATCGAATCGGCTTTATCTTCTAATAATGTGGAACCGGGCAGCATGACAGTGCGCGACGGGTATTATGAATACAATATTAAATTCTCGACATTGCTGCGTACGGCGGAGGATGTGGAAAATATCTATCTGCGTAAGGGTGACCGCATCGTACAGTTAAAAGACTTTTGCAAAGTAAGCGTCGTACCCGTAAAAGAAAAAGGAGTATCCTTGTCCAATGGAAAACGGGCGGTGAGCCTTGCCGTCATCAAACAGGCGGATGAGAACATGGATAAGATGAAGCAGGCGCTGGTAGGCACGATGACCTATTTTCAGTTAGTATACCCGGAAATCGATTTCAGCATCAGCCGTAATCAGACGGAACTGCTGGACTACACCATCTCTAATCTGCAACAGAATCTTTCCCTGGGTTTTCTCTTTATTTGTCTGGTAGCGGTTCTGTTTCTGGGAGATGTAAAGTCTCCGCTGGTCATCGGACTCAGTATGGTGGTGTCCATCGTGATCAGCTTTGTCTTTTTCTACCTTTGCAATATGTCTCTCAATATCATTTCACTTGCCGGATTGATCCTGGCATTGGGAATGATGATTGACAGTTCGATTATTGTGACCGAGAATATATCGCAATACCGTGAACGGGGATACTCCTTGCGCCGTGCCTGTGTGACGGGAACCAGTGAAGTGGTCACCCCCATGCTGAGTTCTTCTCTGACGACTATTGCCGTCTTTGCCCCGCTGATTTTTATGAGCGGTATTGCAGGCGCTATTTTCTTTGATCAGGCTTTTTCTGTCACTGTAGGACTGATGGTGTCTTATCTCACTGGTATCATGCTGCTTCCCGTACTTTATCTGCTGGTTTACCGGACAGGTGTCCGCACCCGGAAATGGAAGTGGCTTTCTTTCAATTTTAATAACCCGATCAAGGATCACACGCTGGACCGCTTCTATGATGCGGGTGTTGACTGGGTATTCCGCCATAAAACGTTCAGTGTACTGTTCTGTGTGATTTCCATCCCGCTTTGCGTATTCTTCTTTTTCTTTATAGACAAAGAACGGATGCCCGATATCGAGGAAAATGAACTGATCGCCCGGATAGAATGGAATGAGAATATCCATGTGGATGAAAACAAACGACGGGTGGATGAACTTTTCAAAGAACTGAAGGATGAAGTACTGGAGCAAACAGCCTCTATCGGCAGACAGGATTTCATTCTCAATCGGGAACGGGAACTGTCTTCTTCCGAAGCGGAACTTTATTTCCGTACGGAGACTTCCGACGCTATTGCCTCTTTGGAACAGGCGGTATATCGGAAACTGAAGGAACGTTATCCGCTCTCTGTCATTTCTTTCTCTCCGCCGGAAACGGTATTTGAGAAACTCTTTGTGACGGGTGAACCGGATGTGGTGGCGGAATTTTACACCCGTAATAAAGCGGAAGCCCCCAAAGCGGAAGCAATCCGTAGCGTTGAACAGGAACTGGGACGAAAAACCGGAATCAATCCGACAGGTATCGCCTTCGAAAACCAGTTGAATCTGAGTATCAGCAAAGAGAAACTCTTGCTCTACCGTGTTTCCTACAACGAACTGTATCGGGTACTGAAAACGGCTTTCCGGGAAAACAGTGTGACGATGCTGCACTCTTATCAGCAGTATTTGCCGATCAACATTGCCGGGGATGAAAAGACTGTGAACGAGGTGTTGCAGGAAACACTGGTGCAGACGCAACCGGATAACTCCGGGAATGTCGACTTTATCCCGCTTCGGGAATTGATCAACGTAGCTCCCGCCGAAGACTTGAAAAGTATTACTTCCGGACGTAACGGCGAGTATGTCCCGTTCGACTTTTACGGCGTGCAGGATGCGAACCGGCTGATGCGTGAAGTGAAACAGGTGGCGGAGGAAACAGGGGACTGGGATACGGGCTTCTCCGGCAGTATCTTCTCCAACAAGGAGATGCTGGATGAACTGGTCGTGATCCTGTTGATCTCACTGCTGCTGATGTATTTCATTCTTGCCGCACAGTTCGAGAGTTTTCTGCAGCCGTTGCTGGTACTGGCGGAAATCCCGATTGATGTGGCATTTGCCTTACTATTGCTTTGGATATGCGGGCATACGCTGAATCTGATGTCTGCCATCGGTCTGATTGTGACCTGTGGTATTGTAATCAATGACTCTATCCTGAAACTGGATGCTATCAATGAACTGCGCAAGGCAGGCGTTCCTTTGCTGGAAGCTATTCACGAAGCAGGCCGCAGGCGTCTGCGGCCGATTATCATGACTTCGCTGACGACCATCTTTGCCATGGTGCCGTTGCTGTTCTCCTCGGATATGGGATCGGAACTGCAAAAGCCGTTGTCTATCGCCATGATAGGCACGATGTCCATCGGTACGGCGGTCAGCCTCTTTATCATACCGCTGCTTTACTGGTTTATCTATCGGGGAAAAAGCGGGAATCACAAACCAAATGAAAAACATGTTGAATTATGAAGAAATCATCCGTTCTTTTTGTATTGATGGCAGCATCGGGGATCTGTTTCTCTTCAGTATATGCCCAGAAACGTCTGGTGCTGGACTTGAACCAGACCATCGCTTTAGCTAACGACAGCTCGCTGGAGTCATTCCGCACACAAAATATGTACCTGTCCGGTTATTGGGAATACCGGACGTACCGGGCAAACCGTTTGCCGAGTCTGACAATGGACCTTACCCCGGCACAATATAACCGGGATATCACGAAACGTTATGATTCGGGACAGGACCTGGATGTCTACCGTACGCAACAGTCATACTATGCCTATGGAGGATTAAGTGTCCGTCAGAATCTGGACCTGACCGGCGGTACGTTCTATCTGGAGTCGAACCTTGCCTATATGCGTAATTTCGGGGATAATAGTGCGACGCAGTTTACCAGCGTCCCGATACGGCTTGGTTATTCGCAGAGCCTGGTCGGGTATAACCCTTTCAAATGGGACCGGAAGATCGAACCGCTGAAATACGAGCGTGTGAAAAAGGAATTTCTTTATAATGTGGAAAAGGTTTCGGAGACGGCGACGAATTATTTCTTTTCGCTGGCGATGGCGCAGGCGGAATACAAACTGGCAAAGGAGAATCTTGCATCTACAGATACTTTGTACCGCATCGGACAGCAACGGCATCGGATCGCCGCTATCTCACAGGCGGACCTGTTGACTTTAAAGCTGGATAAAGTGAATGCACAGAATACATTACAGAATAGGGCAAGCGCCTTGAAACGGGCAATGTTCTCACTGGCATCTTTTCTGAATCTGGACAAGAATACCCAGATCGAACTGGAACTTCCTTCACGCCCAAGTATGATGGAGATTCCGGTGGATGAGGCTTTGAGATGGGGAAGGAGCAATAATCCGCAGTTGCTGGAACTGAAGCAGAATGTACTGGAAGCGGAACGGAGTGTGGACAGAACAAAGAAGGAATCCCGTTTCAATGCCAGCGTGAATGCCAGTATCGGTTTCAACCAGGTGGCGGAAACCTTCGGAGATGTGTATCATAAACCGATGCAGCAGGATTTGGTAGCGGTCAGCGTATCGATTCCGCTGGTGGACTGGGGTGTTCGTAAGGGCAAATACAACATGGCACGGAATAATCTGAATGTAGTGAAGATTTCGGCACGTCAGGATGAGATCAGTATTGAGGAGGAAGTCATCATGACGGTGAGTGATTTTAATATCCAGCAGCAGTTGATTGCCAGTGCGGAAGAAGCGCTGGACCTGGCGATACTGGCTTATAATGAGACAAGGCAACGTTTTATTATTGGTAAAGCGGATATTAATAGTCTCACGCTTTCGCTCAACAGGCAGCAGGAGGCGCAGCGCAACTACATTTCTGCCTTGCAGAACTACTGGCTGAATTATTATAAAATACGTCGTCTGACTTTATTCGATTTTGCTACGAAGCTTTCTCTTTCGGATCGTTTCGACTTTAATGGAGGGAGACTGATCAGATAGTAATTTCTTTTGGGATATAGACAAATGAATCATGCAAGATATAGGTTCTGAAATTAAAAAGTCATCAAAAGCTTCCGCTTTTACGCTCATTGTCGCTTTTATCAGTGTGGCGTTGGTCGGGCTGGCACTTGTTCCGTTGCTGCCGGTGAAGCTGAATCCGTCACGGACCTTACCCGGATTTTCTGTATGGTTCGGCATGGGAGGGACTTCGGCGCGTGTCGTGGAGATGACGGCTACCAGCAAACTGGAGGCGATGCTTGCCCGTGTCAAGGGAATACAAAGTATATCTTCGACTTCCGGCAATGGCTGGGGAAGTATAAATGTGAGTCTGGACAAGCATGCAGATGCGGCTGTCGCACGTTTTGAGGCTTCGACCATCATTCGTCAGACATGGCCGGAATTGCCGGCGGGAGTTAGTTACCCGTACATTCAGATGGCGAGTCCGGAGCAGAAAAGTCAGGGACCTTTTATCGCATTCACGATTAATGCGCCTGCCACTCCCAGTTTGATTCAGAAGTATGCGGAGGAACATATAAAGACACGCCTTGCGCAGCTTCCGGGTATCTATAAGATAAACGTCAGCGGAGCCACACCGATGGAATGGCGGCTGGAGTATGATTATGAGCAGTTGCGTGCGTTGGGAGTGAGTACGGACGAAATTAGTCAGGCAGTCGGTCTGCATTATCAGAAAGAATTCTTGGGTACTTATGATATGGAACAGGCGGCTTCGGGCAAGGAATGGATTCGCTTGGTGCTGATGCCCGAACATGATAACCGGGAGTTTGACGCAGGGCAGATACAGGTGAAAGTGAAGGATGGGAGAATCATCCGCCTGGACGAACTGGTGAAGGTCGTCCGTATGGAAGAGCAGCCTCAGAGCTATTACCGGATCAATGGGCTGAATTCGATTTATCTGTCTGTTGTCGCTGAGGAGGCGGCTAACCAGCTGGAACTGAGCAAAAAGGTACAGGCGTGCATGGATGACATCAGACTGTCGCTTCCGGCAGGATACGAGATTCATACCAGTTATGATACTACAGAGTTTATACATGACGAGCTGAACAAGATTTATTTGCGTACGGGAGTGACGGTGGCTATCTTGCTCTTGTTTGTACTGCTGATTACTTTCAGCCCCAAATATCTGTTTTTGATTGTCACCAGTCTGACCGTGAATATGGCAATAGCCGTCATCTTTTATTATGTCTTCGGACTGGAAATGCAGTTGTATTCTTTGGCGGGCATCACGGTTTCACTGAACCTGGTGATTGATAATACAATTGTGATGAGTGATCATTATCTTCGATGTAAAAACCGGAAGGCGTTCATGTCTGTATTGGCGGCTACACTGACAACAATGGGAGCGTTGGTCATTATTTTCTTTCTGGACGAAAGGATTCGTCTGAATCTACAGGATTTTGCCGCAGTGGTGATGATTAATCTGGGAGTTTCATTATTGGTTGCTCTGTTCTTTGTGCCTTCTTTGATTGATAAAATCGGGTTGAAACGACGCAGGAAGTCTTCTCTGACGGGAGTGAAGAGAAAATGGAAAATGGGGAATACCCGTTTCTTTGGATGGCTGCGTTCGAAGATGCGAAGAGGACCGGTCTACTTTAGTCGTTTCTACAGGTGGCTGATACAGAGGCTTTGTCGCTGGAGAGTGGCGGTTTGCCTGCTACTGTTGCTGGCATTCGGATTACCGGTTTTTCTGTTGCCGGAAAAGATGGATGGGGATGGCAAATGGGCAGAGATTTATAATAAGACACTAGGGACTCCTACCTATAAGGAAAAGGTGAAACCGATAGTGGATAAAGCGTTGGGAGGAAGTCTGAGGCTGTTTGTGCAAAAGGTGTATGAAGGGAGCTACTTTACCCGGAATGAGGAGGTGGTGCTTTATGCCAACGCCAATTTGCCGAACGGCAGTACGCTTGAACAGATGAATACGCTGATTAAGCGAATGGAAACTTATCTGAGTGAGTTCAAGGAGATCAAGCAGTTTCAGACATCGGTAGAAAGCGCCCGCAGGGCATCTATCAGCATTCGTTTCACAAAGGAAAATCAGAAAAGCGGGTTCCCATATACGCTGAAAGCTAACATGATCAGTAAAGCTCTCCAGTTGGGGGGAGGAGATTGGAGTATCTATGGATTGCAGGATCAGGGATTCAGTAATAGTGTACGCGAGAATGCGGGATCATTCCGGGTGAAAATGTACGGATATAATTATGATGAACTTTATAGCTGGGCTACAAAACTGAAAGAGGTCTTATTGTCTCATCGTCGTATCAGGGAAGTTACGGTCGGTTCCAATTTCTCGTGGTGGAAGGACGATTATCAGGAGTTTTATTTTGAGCTGGATAAACAACGGATGATCGGAGCGGGGATCGGAGCCGGAGAACTGTTTGCTGCTATTCGTCCCATATATGGGCGGAATCAGGAAATCGGTTCCGTTGTTACCGAAGATGGAACGGAAAAAATCAAACTCTCTTCCCGCCAGTCGGATCAGCGGGATATATGGGCCATGCAGTATTATCCTTTCCGTGTAGGCGATAAAGAGTATAAACTGGCGGAACTGGCTAAAGTCGAGAAGGGACAGATGCCGCAGGAAGTGGCGAAGGAGAATCAACAATACCGCTTATGCCTGCAATATGAGTATATCGGTGCGTCGGAACAGGGAAATAAGTTGCTGAAAAAAGACCTGGAAGAGTTTAATGAACTTCTCCCGATGGGATATAAGGCGGAAGCGGAAAGTAATAATTGGTCATGGGGTGGAGGTGCCAACAAACAGTACCGCTTGCTCCTGATTGTGATTGCTATCATTTTCTTTATTACAAGTATTCTGTTCAATTCGTTGAAGCAGCCGTTAGCGATTATCTTTGTCATTCCGATCTCTTATATCGGTGTGTTTCTGACATTCTACTGGTTCAAGCTGAACTTTGACCAGGGTGGTTTCGCTTCGTTCATCCTGCTCTGCGGTATTACGGTAAACGCCAGTATTTATATTTTAAATGAGTACAATGCGATTCGAAAACGCTTTCCCTGCCTTTCACCTCTTCGTGCTTACGTGAAGGCATGGAATACGAAAGTGATTCCCATTTTTCTGACGGTTGTTTCTACCATCCTTGGCTTTATCCCCTTTATGGTGGGAGCAGAGAAAGAAGGTTTCTGGTTTCCTTTGGCTGCAGGTACTATCGGTGGACTGGTGATGTCTGTGATCGGCGTGTTTATTTTCTTGCCGGTACTGACTTTGAATAAAAAGAAGATGATGGGGAAGAATCCTTGAAGAAATAAATTAGCTATTAGCATATTTCGATTAGCTAATAGCTAATTTGTTTTTGCTAATAGCTAATCGAAATAAGGTATAGGAGATAATTTACCAGTTATTTCCTGCATTGCTGCTGCCGATCAGCATCTCTACCCGTTGCTTATACAAGTTAGCTCCCTCAGCGATGTTCTTTCCCGCATCAGCGGTTCCCATTCCGTAAACAACAATAGGCGTTTGCCACGACATCCCCGAATGAATGGCACTAACCTGATAAGGACGTAAAAGCTCATCTACTGTGAAGCGGTTTCTGCCTCCGCTGCGGTATGCTTCATATTCGGAACCTGTGGTGGTTACTACTGTCAATGGTTTCCCGGCTACTGCCGGAGTCTTGGAAAGGAAGGTGAATACTTCGTCCTGCCATTTTTTGAGCAATGACGGCGCAGCCATCCAATGAAAGGGAAATTGATAAATGAGGGCGGAAGCATCGGAAATGATTTTGCTCCATTCGTCAACATCAAAAGAAGCGCCTTGCTGGTCGTAAAGATTGAATACTGCTACGCCTTCAATATCATTCACTGCGTCAATCAGTGCTTTGTTTGCTTGTGATTCCTTAATGTTGGGATGCGCCAGGAGAATCACCACTTTTCTTAAATCTTTATTCATAATCAATCGGGTATTTAGGATGAAACAACTACATCTATAATATAAAGGTCTAAAAATAAGAAAAAGTTTTCGAAACTCAATATCTTAATTAAAAATAAAAGAATCTCTCTTTGCTTTTGAATTTGTATTTTTGCAGGCACGTCCGTAAGACGTTACTTTAGATAATAAATTTATATATGATAGATTTCACTCAATTTCCTTCTCCTTGCTATATCATGGAGGAAGAGCTCTTGCGAAAGAACCTGTGTCTGATAAAAAGCGTAGCCGACAGGGCAGGAGTGGAGATTATTCTCGCCTTCAAGTCATTCGCCATGTGGCGTTCATTCCCGATATTCCGCGAATATGTGGATCATTCCACAGCAAGTTCCGTGTATGAAGCACGTCTGGCATTGGAAGAATTTGGAAGTAAAGCCCATACTTATTCTCCTGCGTATACGGAACAGGATTTTCCGGAAATCATGCGTTGCAGCAGCCACATCACTTTTAATTCAATGGCACAGTTCCGTCGTTTCTATCCGATGACAGTGGCCGAAGGAAGCGGAATCTCCTGCGGTATCCGTGTGAATCCCGAATATTCGGAAGTAGAGACTGAACTTTATAATCCGTGCGCCCCCGGTACCCGCTTCGGAATGACCGCCGATTTATTGCCCGATACCTTACCCAAAGGAATCGAAGGTTTCCATTGTCATTGTCACTGCGAATCTTCTTCTTTCGAGCTGGAACGTACTTTGCAGCATCTGGAAGAGAAATTCTCCCGCTGGTTCCCGCAAATTAAATGGCTGAATCTGGGAGGCGGGCATCTGATGACCCGAAAGGATTATGATACGGAACATCTGATTAAATTATTGCAAGACCTGAAAGCACGATATCCTCATTTGCAGATCATCCTTGAACCCGGTTCTGCTTTTACATGGCAGACAGGAGTCTTGACTTCGGAAGTGGTAGATATCGTTGAGAGTCGCGGTATCAGGACGGCTATTCTGAATGTGAGTTTCACCTGCCACATGCCCGATTGTCTGGAAATGCCTTATCAGCCTGCCGTTCGTGGTGCGGAGATGGGGAATGAAGGAGAATTTATTTATCGTTTGGGAGGTAATTCTTGTTTGAGTGGTGATTATATGGGAGTATGGAGTTTCGATCACGAGTTGCAGATCGGAGAGCGGATTGTGTTCGAAGATATGATTCACTATACCATGGTCAAGACAAATATGTTTAACGGAATCCATCATCCCGCCATCGCTTTGTGGACAAAAGAAGGGAAAGCGGAAATATACAAGCAATTTTCTTACGAAGACTATCGGGACCGAATGAGTTGATAATCAAAACAATTGTTTGTTTGCGGAAACAAAGTGTGCAGATTCTTGTGAAAAAAATATGCAGAATGTTTGCAGAATTACGGAAAATCCCTACCTTTGCAACCGCAAACGAAAAAATGCGGAAATAGCTCA
>CAMQVH010000002.1 GCA_947038155.1 uncultured Bacteroides sp.
CAGCGCAGCCGCTCAGCATCTCATCATGGTACATTTTAATCTGAGCCCCCTATATACTGATGATCCGACAGACCCGCGCAATATCAACGCCAAATATCCGCGTCTGTCTACCTCCTTCAGCGACCTCGACCGGAACTATCCGTACAATGAATCTACCATCTGGGTAGTCAATGGAGATTTCCTGTCATTGCGTAATGTGGAAGTCGGCTACTCGCTTCCTGCACGATTGATTTCTAAAGTCAATATGACGAAATGCCGTCTTTACTTCAGCGGATACAACCTGTGCAACTGGAGCCATCTGCCTAAAGGCTTTGATCCGGAAAACCCGACCAACTATATCTGGGCATATCCCAAGACACGTTCATTTACGTTCGGTGTGAATATCGGATTCTAATCATTCAATAAAACAGCAAAGAATTATGAAAACAATATCAACTTATATAGCTACTCTGGTCCTCGCACTCGCAGGCAGTTCGTGCAGCGACTACCTCGACAAAGAGTACGACGCCTCCTTGTCTGAAAAGAAAGTGTTCAATAACCAGAACCTGACACGTGAGTTCCTCGCCAACATCTACACGAATCTGCCGGACGGGCTGGCGCCATTGTCGGACGACCAGTTCACAGGTGCTTCACGCGACTGTATGACGGATAATGCAGTGACCTGCTGGGGACTTCATTATTATACAAAGATCGGCAGCGACGGATACACCGCCGGCGACCATCCCCTGCTGGGTTTCTGGAACACCGACTTATACGGGATTCGGAAATGTAATATGTTTCTGAAGAACGCCAAGGCATCCGTAGTAGGAAATACGGAGAAAGACGGTGACGACAACCGCCTTTACGACCGTTACTGCGCAGAAGCCAGACTGCTTCGCGCTATCTTCCATTTCGACTTAATCTGCTGGTTCGGCGCTGCCCCTGTCATTGCGGAAGATGAATCCGGCGAACCGATTATCTTCGACTTGTCCGATCCTTCGGCAATGAACATGTCCCGTACTCCCGCTGCCGAAGCACTTGAATGGGTAGCCGACCAATGCGATCAGATTAAAAACCAGCTCCCTTTCCGCTACAGCGATGAAGCATCCAACTGGGGACGTGTCAACGGAGCCGCCGCTTATGCTTTAAAGGCAAGAGCCCTGCTCTACCGTGCTTCCAAGCTGAACAATCCGGACGGCAACACCGCATACTGGGCGAATGCGGCACAGGCAGCAGCCGACTTCATCACTCAGAATAACAAGCAAGGTTCCCCTTACCGACTGTACAATACGGGAAATCCGGAGAATGACTATTACGAATGTTTCACGACCAATCCGGTATACAACAATGAAACTATCCTTGCACGCTCCGTATGGAATACCAATCAGGTAGAAAAAGTATTCCTGCCGGTAGGCTTTACCGGTTCCTTCTCCGGAAACGGACGTACCAACCCGACACAGAATCTGGTGGACGCATACGAAATGAGCAACGGCAAACGGATCGATGAGAACGGCAGTACCTACGATGCCGCCAATCCGTATAAAGACCGTGACCCGCGTCTGGCACAAACCATCTTCTATCAGGGAATGATGTGGGGACGTGCCGACAAAGAAGAAAGACGTGCCATCGATGTACGCTACAACTCGGATGCGGACAAAGGAGTGGATTACACCTCAGCCATGGGAGGCACCTACACCGGATACTATCTGAAAAAGTTCGTGAATAACATTTCCTGCAAAGAACCGGCCACCTATCCTCACGCATGGATGATTTTCCGTTATGGCGAAATTCTGCTGAATGCCGCCGAAGCCTATAATGAAGCGGAAGGTCCTGCCAAGGCATACAGTTACATCAATGAGGTACGCGCCCGTGCCGGTATGCCGGCCTACGCAGATATGTCGCAAAGTGAACTCCGCGAACGTATCCGCAACGAAAGACGCATCGAACTGGCTTTCGAAGATCATCGTTTCTTCGATGTACGCCGCTGGAAACTATATGACAATGTAACCTCTACGGGAGAAACCGGAAAGCCCCGTTACAACCAGTTGCTGAATCTTTATGGAGTGAAAGTCACCGGCAGCGCAGATACTCCCTCCTATACCTTCGGACTGGCAGAAACGGTCAATTCACGCACGTTTGTCAATCCCAAGAGTTACTACTTCCCGATACCTGCCAACGAAGTGAAACGGGCACCCAATCTGGGACAGAATCCGGGATGGGACACCGGAAGCGCTTCTAACGAATAAACATCAAAACGATCTAAAAAAAGAAAGACTGAGATATGAAATACTTAAAGACCATCTATCTTCTACTCTGTTGCACGCTCGCTCTGGCAGCGTGCAGCGACGACGATGAAAACTCCGCATCAGGAGCTTTAAGCATCACAACGCCGGCATATACGAATGTGGGGTATAACAAAGCAACCTTATCCGCCAATATCAGCGGAACGGAAGGAGTGAATATCGTCAAACGGGGATTCTGCTACGCCACGGCATCCCATCCGGACATTTATGACACGACCTCCGAAGTCAGAGGATCGGAAATCAGTACGACCCTGACCGGCCTGACTCCACAAACGACGTATTACGTAAGAGCCTTTGTCACCCTTTACAACGAAGAGCCCAGATACTCGGAGGAAACTTCTTTCACAACTCCAGCCGAGACACTGAGCGATGAACTGGCAGCGTACGAAGCACCCACGTATGTAGACGACTACACAAGTTTCTCAGCCTGGAGCAACCGTTATGACTGGAACCTTGCCAACGTACACGACCCTACGGTAATGAAAGCCGATGACGGATATTACTATATGTATCAGACAGACGCTTCTTACGGCAACGCGCACAGCGGAAACGGACACTTCCACGCACGGCGTTCCAAAGACCTCGTAAACTGGGAGTATCTGGGAGCAACCATGAGTGAAACGCCCCCGACATGGATCAAAGAAAAGCTGAATGCCTACCGTCAGGAGATGGGACTGGAACCGATTGACAATCCGTCTTACGGATACTGGGCACCTGTTGCACGAAAAGTATCGAACGGAAAATACCGTATGTATTATTCCATCGTAATCACGAACTACATCCAAACCGGAAAACCGGAAATTGAGAACAACGGCAACTTTGACGGTTCATGGACCGAACGCGCGTTTATCGGACTGATGGAAACTTCCGATCCGGCAAGTAATATATGGGAAGACAAAGGATTCGTTGTCTGCTCTGCCAGCGATAAGGGAAAGACGGATTATGGGCGCAGCAGC
This sequence comes from uncultured Bacteroides sp., assembly GCA_947038155.1. GTDB lineage: Bacteria > Bacteroidota > Bacteroidia > Bacteroidales > Bacteroidaceae > Bacteroides. The sequence goes on from CAMQVH010000002.1 coordinate 3,239, forward strand.
ATCAATGACTGGGAAGGGTATTTTAAAATCAATGCGATCGACCCTACTTATATAATAACGGAAAATGGCGAACACTGGCTGATCTATGGTTCATGGCACAGCGGTATCGCTGCCCTACAGGTAAATCCGGAAGACGGCAAACCGCTGAATGCTTTGGGAAATCCCTGGGACATCACAGGGGAAGACAATTCGGGTTATGGAAAGATAATCGCCACACGTGGCACCAGCCGCTGGCAGGCATCCGAAGGTCCCGAAGTGATCTATCGTGACGGTTATTACTATCTGTTCCTGGCTTACGGTTCACTGTCGGTAGAATATAATACACGTGTCTGCCGTTCCAGAAACATCGACGGCCCTTATGTAGACATACACGGAAATTCCGCTATGGGAAGCGCGCAACTATATCCGATACTGACTGCTCCTTACCGGTTCGACAACAGCTACGGCTGGGTAGGAATTTCCCATTGCGGCATCTTCGATGACGGAGCCGGCAACTGGTTCTATACTTCACAAGGACGTTTCCCTGTGAACGTAGGCGGCAATGAATACTCCAACGCCATCATGATGGGACATGTACGCAGCATCCGCTGGGATGCCAACGGCTGGCCTCTCGTTATGCCCGAACGTTACGGAGCCGTTCCGCAAGCGCCTATCACGGAAAATGAAATAGCCGGAGACTGGGAACATCTGGCATTGACCACCAGTACGGGCACCCAACGAACGTCCGAAACGATGACTTATGATCTCGGTACGCATAAGATAACTTCCGGCAGCTGGAAAAATGCTACATGGACATTTGATGCAGCGACTCAAACCATCACGACAAGCGCCGGAGTAGTACTCTATCTGCAACGTGAAGTCGACTGGGAAGCCAGTCCGCGGACACATACGATTGTGTATGCGGCCCAGGGTAATCAAAAGACATATTGGGGGAAGAAACTCCAATAACCCTCTATAGAAAAATAAATATGTGTTTTGCTGTCACCGTCACAAAGCAGAGCATAACTCACTTATAATGAAGAAGTAAAGCAGTGACAGCAACTAGTGACAGCACTGTGATGGCAATTTTTGCTGTCACAGTGCTGCTATATCTACCGGACTTTGCCGACAGGTCATGCGTAGGTCCATTCGTTTCCATATGCCGGAACCAACGGTTCCAAGCGGATGAAACTCTAGTTTCAAGCAGAGGAAACTTTAGTTTCAAACTGAAGAAACTTTAGTTTCAAGCTGGTGAAACTCTTGTTTCAAGCCCCAGAAACTATCCAGCTCTATATAGAAAGAGAAAATGCAATATAACGATCCCGCTCCGAAGACAGGAACATGCGATAGTTTTATACGTAACAGTAAAGTTCTTATCCTTTTATGTTGCACAACATATAAGAGTGTATTTGACACACCAAACAAAAGTGTTACTTTTACACCCAAAATAAGATAAGCATCTCATTTACATTAAAAATAAAACCATGAAAAAACATTTTCTACTTGCAGGAATTGCCGCGCTGATGCTCTTTGCGTGCAATAACAAGCCGGCTTCCGAGCTGACTTTATCCGGTCTTGACCCGGCAAAATTTCAAACAGAAGTGAACAATGCCCAAACAGCTCTTTATACCTTAAAGAATAAGGCGGGTATGGAAGTATGCATCACTAACTTCGGCGGACGCATCGTGTCCATCATGGTGCCCGACAAGAACGGCAAGATGCAGGATGTAGTTTTAGGTTTTGACAGCATTGCTGATTATATTAATGTACCCAGTGATTTCGGTGCTTCTATCGGCCGTTACGCCAACCGCATCAACCAAGGGCGTTTTGTTCTGGACGGAGATACTATCCAACTGCCGCAAAACAACTTCGGCCACTGCCTGCACGGAGGCCCGAAAGGATGGCAATACCAAGTATACGAAGCCAACCTTATCGATCCGACAACACTGGAATTGACTCTTATCTCTCCGGACGGTGACGCGAATTTCCCCGGAAATGTGACTGCTAAAGTAACCTATCAACTGACAGATGACAACGCCATCGACATCAAGTACAGCGCTACTACCGACAAAAAGACAATCATCAACATGACCAACCACTCTTACTTCAACCTGGCTGGTGATCCGTCAAAAACATCGACAGACAACATCATGTATGTAAATGCAGATTACTATACTCCGGTAGACAGCACCTTCATGACAACCGGTGAAATCGCTCCGGTCAAAGATACTCCGATGGACTTCACTACTCCGAAAGCGGTAGGCAAAGATATCAAGGATTACGACTTCGTCCAACTCAAGAACGGCAACGGATATGACCACAACTGGGTGCTCAACACCAAAGGTGACATCTCTCAGGTAGCTGCCAGACTGACATCTCCCGAAACCGGAATCACACTGGAAGTATATACCAACGAACCGGGTATTCAGGTATACACAGGTAACTTCCTCGACGGAACCGTAAGCGGAAAGAAAGGCATCGTTTACAACCAACGTGCTTCTGTCTGCCTCGAAACACAACACTACCCCGACAGCCCCAACAAAGCCGACTGGCCGTCCGTTGTGCTGGAACCGGGACAAACGTACAACAGCGAATGTATCTTTAAATTCTCGACAGAGAAATAATATTAACTCATAAATCAAATTTATTGTGGAAGCATTAGATTGGCTAGTAATTGGAGTCTTCTTTTTGGCTCTGATAGGTATTATTGTTTGGGTAGTCAGACAAAAACAAAATGACTCGGCAGATTATTTCTTAGGCGGACGTGACGCAACATGGCTTGCGATCGGTGCCTCTATCTTCGCATCAAACATCGGTTCGGAACACTTGATCGGACTGGCGGGAGCAGGAGCTTCAAGCGGTATGGCGATGGCTCACTGGGAAATTCAGGGATGGATGATCCTGATTCTGGGATGGGTATTCGTACCTTTCTATTCACGAAGCATGGTATACACGATGCCGGAATTTCTGGAACGTCGTTACAATCCTCAGTCACGTACCATCTTATCGGTCATCTCACTGGTAAGTTACGTATTGACCAAGGTAGCAGTGACAGTATATGCCGGCGGACTGGTATTCCAGCAAGTATTCGGCATCAAGGAACTCTGGGGAATCGACTTTTTCTGGATTGCCGCTATCGGACTGGTAGTTCTCACTGCCCTATATACAATCTTCGGTGGTATGAAATCGGTACTTTATACTTCTGTACTTCAGACTCCGATTCTTCTGTTAGGCTCGTTGATTATCCTTGTGCTCGGTTTCAAAGAACTGGGAGGCTGGGACGAAATGATGAGAGTGTGCGGTGCTGTGACGGTCAATGATTACGGTGATACCATGACCAACCTGATCCGCAGCAACGATGACGCGAACTTCCCTTGGCTGGGTGCACTTATCGGTTCTGCCATTATCGGCTTCTGGTATTGGTGTACTGACCAGTTCATCGTACAACGTGTACTTTCCGGAAAGAATGAAAAAGAGGCTCGTCGCGGTACTATCTTCGGCGCTTACCTGAAGCTGTTGCCTGTATTCCTGTTCCTGATTCCGGGTATGATTGCTTTCGCATTACATCAGAAATATATCGGTGCCGGTGGCGAAGGTTTCCTTCCGATGCTTGCCAATGGTACTGCCAACGCTGACGCCGCCTTCCCTACTCTGGTAGCTAAATTACTTCCTGCCGGTGTGAAAGGTCTGGTAGTGTGCGGTATCCTCGCTGCCTTGATGAGCTCTCTGGCTTCACTGTTCAACTCATCTGCCATGTTGTTTACAATCGACTTCTATAAACGCTTCCGTCCGGAAACTCCGGAAAAGAAACTGGTAGGTATTGGTCAGATAGCAACTGTAGTGATCGTAATCCTCGGTATCCTCTGGATTCCTATCATGCGCAGCGTAGGTGATGTACTTTATACTTATTTGCAGGACGTTCAGTCTGTATTGGCTCCGGGTATTGCCGCTGCCTTCCTGCTGGGTATCTGCTGGAAACGCACTTCCGCACAAGGTGGTATGTGGGGATTGATCGCCGGTATGGTCATCGGTCTGACTCGTCTGGGTGCCAAAGTATATTACAGCAACGCAGGTGAAGTGGCGGATTCTACCTTCAAATATTTGTTCTACGATATGAACTGGCTCTTCTTCTGCGGATGGATGTTCCTGTTCTGTATCATCGTAGTCATCGTAGTCAGCCTTGCCACGGAAGCTCCGACAGCTGAAAAGATTCAGGGACTGGTATTCGGTACGGCAACGAAAGAACAAAAAGCGGCTACCCGCGCAAGTTGGGATCACTGGGATATCATTCATACAGTAATCATCCTTGCTATCACAGGTGCCTTCTACTGGTATTTCTGGTAATTAAATAAATTCATTCAAACGATGAAAAACTATTATAGCTCGAATCCTACCTTCTATCTCGGTATCGACTGCATCATCTTCGGTTTTAATGAAGGCGAAATAAGCCTGCTGCTGCTGAAGAGAAACTTCGAACCGGCAATGGGCGAATGGTCACTGATGGGAGGATTCGTGCAAAAAGACGAAAGCGTGGACGACGCTGCCAAACGTGTATTGGCTGAACTTACAGGTTTGGAAAACGTATACATGGAACAGGTGGGAGCCTTCGGCGCCATCGACCGCGATCCGGGCGAAAGGGTAGTTTCGATTGCCTACTATGCGCTGATCAACATCAATGAGTACGACCGTGAACTGGTTCAGAAGCACAATGCCTACTGGGTAAACATCAACGAACTCCCCGCACTAATTTTCGACCATCCGGAGATGGTCGATAAAGCACGGGAGATGATGAAACAGAAAGCATCTGTCGAGCCTATCGGATTCAATCTGTTGCCGAAACTGTTCACACTGTCCCAACTGCAAAGTCTCTACGAAGCTATTTACGGCGAACCGATGGACAAACGGAATTTCCGCAAGCGTGTCGCAGAAATGGACTTTATCGAAAAGACGGATAAAATAGATAAACTGGGTTCCAAACGGGGTGCAGCCTTGTATAAATTCAACGGCAAAGCCTACCGAAAGGACCCGAAATTTAAATTATAATCAATATGCTGGAAGAACTGAAAGAAAAAGTATTTCATGCCAATCTCGAATTGGTAAAGCATGGATTAGTCATCTTTACGTGGGGAAATGTTTCTGCCATCGACCGTGAAACGGGACTGGTAGTCATCAAACCCAGTGGAGTCAGTTACGATGATATGAAAGCGGAAGATATGGTAGTAGTGGACCTGGATGGCAAAGTCGTCGAAGGACGGCTGAAGCCATCCTCAGATACTCCTACTCACGTGGTACTCTACAAAGCATTCCCCGAAATCGGCGGAGTGGTGCATACCCACTCTACTTATGCTACCGCATGGGCGCAGGCCGGTTGTGATATCCCTAATATCGGGACTACTCACGCTGACTATTTCCATGATGCAATCCCCTGCACAGCGGATATGACGGAAGCGGAAGTAAAAGGTGCCTATGAACTGGAAACCGGAAACGTGATCGTAAAACGTTTCGAAGGACTGAACCCTGTACATACACCGGGAGTATTGGTCAAGAATCATGGGCCTTTCTCTTGGGGAAAAGACGCACACGATGCCGTACACAATGCAGTAGTGATGGAACAAGTTGCCAAAATGGCAAGCATTGCTTATGCCGTGAATCCCAATTTAACAATGAACCCGCTGCTGGTAGAGAAACACTTCAGCCGCAAGCATGGTCCGAACGCTTACTACGGACAATAAAACGAGTAAAGATTATCAATTAAAAATTAAAACATTATGAATAACGTATTTGATCAGTATGAAGTATGGTTCGTAACAGGAGCACAGCTCTTGTACGGAGGTGATGCAGTAATCGCAGTAGACGCACACTCTAACGAAATGGTTAACGGTCTGAATGAATCAGGCAAACTTCCTGTAAAAGTAGTGTACAAAGGAACGGCCAACTCTTCTAAAGAGGTGGAAGCTGTATTCAAAGCTGCCAACAACGATGACAAATGTGTAGGCGTCATCACTTGGATGCATACCTTCTCTCCTGCTAAAATGTGGATTCATGGTCTGCAACAATTAAAGAAACCATTGCTGCACCTGCATACTCAGTTCAACAAGGAAATTCCTTGGGATACAATGGATATGGACTTTATGAATCTGAACCAGTCAGCTCATGGCGACCGCGAGTTCGGACACATCTGTACCCGTATGCGTATCCGTCGCAAAGTAGTGGTAGGCTACTGGAAAGAAGAAGAAACATTGCATAAGATTGCTGTCTGGATGCGTGTTTGCGCAGGTTGGGCTGACTCTCAGGATATGCTGATTATCCGTTTCGGCGATCAGATGAATAATGTAGCCGTAACCGATGGTGACAAAGTAGAAGCAGAACAACGCATGGGCTATCATGTAGATTATTGCCCGGCAAGCGAGCTGATGGAATATCACAAAGAAATCAAAGATGCTGATGTAGATGCTTTGGTAGCTACTTACTTCAATGATTACGATCACGACGCTTCTCTGGAAGACAAATCAACCGAAGCTTATCAGAAAGTATGGAATGCAGCTAAAGCCGAGCTTGCTCTCCGTGCTATCCTCAAAGCGAAAGGCGCCAAAGGATTCACGACCAACTTTGACGATCTGGGTCAGACTGACGGCAGCTATTTCGATCAGATTCCGGGACTGGCTTCTCAACGCCTGATGGCAGAAGGCTACGGATTCGGTGCTGAAGGTGACTGGAAATCGGCTGCTCTTTATCGCACTGTATGGGTAATGAATCAGGGACTTCCGAAAGGATGTTCATTCCTCGAAGACTATACACTAAACTTTGATGGTGCCAACAGTTCTATCCTACAATCACATATGTTGGAGATCTGTCCGCTTATCGCAGCTAACAAGCCTCGTCTGGAAGTACACTTCCTCGGCATAGGTATCCGTAAGAGCCAGACTGCCCGTCTTGTGTTCACTTCAAAGACAGGAACGGGCTGCACCGCAACTGTAGTGGATATGGGTAATCGTTTCCGTCTGATCGTAAACGATGTAGAATGTATCGAACCGAAACCACTTCCGAAATTGCCGGTTGCTTCCGCACTCTGGATTCCGATGCCTAACCTCGAAGTAGGCGCAGGCGCATGGATTCTGGCCGGTGGAACTCACCACTCTTGCTTCTCATATGACCTGACAGCAGAATACTGGGAAGATTATGCGGAAATCGCAGGCATCGAAATGGTACATATCAATAAAGATACGACTATCAGCTGCTTCAAGAAAGAACTGCGCATGAATGAAGTATATTATATGCTGAACAAAGCGCTTTGCTAAAAATCAATCACTGAGTTCACTTTTAAAAGTCGGTACCATCTCCATTGGGACTGACTAAAAAGTCGGTATCATCTCCATTCTCCTCCTTCGGGAAGGAGGAGTGGTCGAAGACCGAGGTGGTAGGAAAAAGGATCAGTATTCCTATTTTATTGTAAATGATAGAGTTATGTATTCACCTACCACCTCCCCCTATGGGTACTCCTCCTTCCCGAAGGAGGAGATTGGAGATAGAATCGACTTTTTAGTCACACACAATATGGATACTGGCGACTTTTAATTCAACCCGAATTAAAGACACTTCCGCCTTTTGAAAGTAGACTCAGTCTTTGTTCTCCACACTTATTGTTATACCTTAAAATATCGGTTTCAACATGAAATTAGATGCAAAATCAACCATCGAGACAGGTAAAGCCATCCTTGGCATAGAACTCGGTTCGACACGAATAAAAGCTGTTCTGATTGACCAAGAAAACAAACCTATCGCTCAAGGCAGCCACACTTGGGAAAACCAACTGGTCAACGGACTTTGGACTTACAGCATTGATGCCATCTGGTCCGGACTGCAAGATTGCTACGCCGACCTCCGTTCCAACGTGAAGAAATTATACGACACAGAGATCGAAACACTGGCAGCCATTGGTGTCAGCGCCATGATGCATGGTTACATGCCTTTCAATGAAAAAGAAGAAATCCTCGTGCCTTTCCGCACTTGGAGAAATACCAATACAGGGCGTGCAGCGGCGGAATTATCCGAATTATTTGTCTATAACATCCCGTTGAGATGGAGCATTTCTCATTTGTACCAGGCTATTCTGGAGAACGAAGCGCACGTCAAAGACATCAAGTTCCTGACAACTCTTGCAGGTTATGTACATTGGCAAATAACAGGCGAAAAGGTGTTGGGCATTGGTGACGCATCGGGTATGCTCCCCATAGATCCGACTACCAACAACTATTCCGCCGAAATGGTGGCCAAATTCGACAAACTGATTGCTTCGAAGGAATACAGTTGGAAACTGGAAGACATTCTGCCCAAAGTATTGTCGGCTGGTGAAAATGCCGGTGTCCTCACACCGGAAGGCTGTAAAAAGCTCGATGCATCGGGTCATCTGAAAGCAGGAATACCGGTCTGCCCGCCGGAAGGAGACGCAGGCACCGGCATGGTAGCAACCAACGCCGTCAAGCAACGCACCGGCAACGTATCGGCAGGTACTTCTTCTTTCTCTATGATCGTATTGGAAAAAGAATTATCGAAGCCATACGAAATGATCGACATGGTCACCACTCCCGACGGAAGCCTCGTAGCCATGGTACATTGCAACAACTGTACTTCGGATCTTAACGCATGGGTCAACCTGTTCAAAGAATACCAGGAACTTCTGGGTATACCTGTAGATATGGATGAACTCTATGGCAAACTTTATAACATTGCCCTTACCGGTGATGCCGATTGCGGTGGCCTCCTCTCCTACAACTACATTTCAGGTGAACCCGTTACGGGACTTGCCGAGGGAAGACCTTTGTTCGTACGTTCGGCCAATGACAAGTTCAACCTTGCAAACTTTATGCGGGCTCATTTATACGCTTCAGTCGGAGTTCTCAAGATTGGCAACGACATCCTGTTCAACGAAGAAAAGATCAAAGTCGACAGAATCACAGCTCACGGAGGGTTGTTCAGAACCAAAGGAGTCGGTCAAAGAGTACTTGCAGCAGCCATCAACTCGCCCATATCTGTTATGGAAACAGCCGGTGAAGGCGGTGCATGGGGAATTGCCCTGCTGGGTTCTTACCTGGTAAACAATAAAAAGGGACAATCTCTCGCCGATTTCCTGGATGAAAGTGTATTTGTCAGCGATGCTGGTGTCGAGGTATCACCCACACCCGAAGATGTAGCCGGCTTCAACACATACATTGAAAGCTACAAGGCAGGTTTGCCTATAGAAGAAGCTGCTGTCAAATTCAAATAAGCGGCTTCACGGAGACCTTTCTCCCCCTTTCCCTGAATTTAGTATTAACATAAATATCCTCATTCCCTCTCCTTTTTGGAGGGGGGCAGGGGGGAAGCTATTATCATGAAAACCACCTCGTTCATACTTGCCCTTATTATATCCATCTCCATCGGAAAAGCCCAGACGAACCATCAGGTCTCTTACTTTTCCCTTCAAGATGTGAAGTTATTAGACAGTCCTTTTCTGCAAGCTCAACAGACTGATTTACATTATATCTTAGCTCTCGATCCGGACAGATTATCAGCTCCTTTCCTTCGCGAAGCCGGACTGACACCCAAAGCCCCAAGCTATACCAACTGGGAGAATACAGGACTGGACGGTCACATCGGCGGACATTACCTTTCCGCACTTTCCATGATGTATGCCTCCACCGGAGATACGGTGATTTACAACCGGCTCAACTATATGCTCAACGAACTACACCGTGCACAGCAAGCTGTCGGCACAGGATTTATCGGAGGAACACCCGGAAGCCTCCAACTTTGGAAAGAAATCAAAGCAGGTGACATTCGTGCCGGAGGCTTCAGCTTAAACGGCAAATGGGTACCCCTCTATAATATACACAAAACGTATGCCGGACTGCGGGACGCTTACCTGTATGCCCACAGCGATCTGGCACGTCAGATGCTGATTAATCTCACCGACTGGATGATTGATATTACTTCCGGTCTTAGCGACAGCCAAATGCAGGATATGCTCCGTAGTGAGCATGGCGGCTTAAATGAAACGTTTGCGGATGTAGCGGAAATAACAGGCGATAAGAAATACCTGGAACTGGCACGCCGTTTCTCTCATAAAGTCATTCTCGACCCGCTTATCAAAAACGAAGACAAGTTAAACGGAATGCATGCCAACACACAAATTCCTAAAGTAATCGGATACAAACGGGTAGCCGAAGTTTCAAAGGATGACAAAGACTGGAATCATGCAGCAGAATGGGATCATGCAGCCCGTTTTTTCTGGAATACCGTAGTCAATCACCGTTCTGTGTGTATCGGCGGGAATAGCGTACGCGAACATTTTCATCCATCGGACAACTTCACGTCTATGCTGAATGACGTTCAGGGACCGGAGACTTGCAATACTTACAATATGCTTCGGCTGACCAAAATGCTTTATCAGAACTCCGGAGACGTTGGCAACTCCAACAAACCGGACCCACGTTATGTAGATTATTATGAACGTGCACTCTACAATCATATCCTGTCATCACAAGAACCGGATAAAGGCGGATTCGTCTACTTTACTCCAATGCGTCCCGGGCATTACCGGGTCTATTCGCAACCGGAAACATCGATGTGGTGCTGTGTCGGTTCAGGCTTGGAAAATCACACCAAGTATGGTGAATTTATTTATGCGCATCAACAAGATACGCTTTACGTCAATCTTTTTATTCCTTCACAACTGAACTGGAAAGAGCAAGGCGTTACATTAACGCAGGAAACTCTCTTCCCTGATGATGAAAAAGTAACCTTACGAATAGACAAAGCCGCTAAGAAGAAACTGACATTAATGATTCGTATACCAGAATGGGCAGGAAACTCAGAAGGGTATGAAATCACCATCAACGGTAAGAAGCACCTTTCTGACATACAGGCGGGAACCAGTACATACCTTCCCCTCCGGCGTAAATGGAAGAAAGGAGATATGATCACCTTCCATCTGCCTATGAAGGTCAGTCTGGAGCAGATTCCCGACAAGAAAGATTACTATGCTTTCTTATACGGTCCCATCGTTCTTGCAGCTTCTACAGGAACAGAAAACCTTGACGGCATCTATGCAGACGACAGCCGCGGCGGTCACATTGCCCACGGCCGGCAAATTCCTTTGCAAGAGGTTCCGATGCTGATTGGGAATCCCGATTCTATCCGTCATTCTCTTCACAAACAGCCCAGAAGCAAACTAGCTTTTAGTTATGACGGAAACGTTTATCCGACACAAAAGAGTAAATCACTGGAGCTTATTCCATTCTTCCGCCTGCATAATTCCCGTTATGCCGTTTATTTCCGCCAAGCCAGTGAAGAACAGTTCAAAACGATTCAGGAAGAAATGGCTACAGCCGAACAGAAAGCGACCGAACTGGCGAATCAGACAGTTGACCTGATCTTCCCCGGTGAACAGCAACCGGAATCTGATCATGGCATTCAATATGAAGCATCCGAAACCGGAACCCACAAAGACCGTCATTTCCGCCGGGCTAAAGGCTGGTTCAGCTATAACCTGAAAGTAAAAGAAGAAGCAAGCCAGCTTATGATTACCGTACGGCAAGAAGACCGTAACAAAGCAGTGATCCTGCTGAATAACGAAAAACTGGCCGTTCATCCCACTATCAGCAAAGCTGACAAAGACGGTTTTATCACACTCTGCTATCTTCTGCCCCGTAAGTTAAAAGCAGGAAGCTGCGAGATTCTTTTTAAGCCGGACGGAACAGAATGGACTTCTGCCATTTACGAAGTACGTTTACTGAAATAACCGTAAGAACAAGAGAATGATCATCGTAAAAATCAAACTTCTATATAATCATTTAAACAAATTCCATTTATGAAAGCAAAACTATTAGTCAGCACGGCCTTTCTGGCAGCCTCGGTATCTCTTTCTGCACAAAAGAGTGCTACCATCACTGTACATGCCGACCAAGGCAAAGAAATCATCCCGAAGGAAATCTACGGTCAATTTGCCGAACACCTGGGCTCATGTATCTACGGTGGTCTTTGGGTAGGCGAAAATTCGGATATTCCTAATATCAAAGGATACCGGACAGACGTATTTAATGCATTAAAAGACTTGTCTGTTCCCGTTCTCCGCTGGCCGGGCGGTTGCTTTGCCGATGAATATCACTGGATGGACGGAATCGGTCCCAAAGAAAATCGTCCGAAGATGGTGAACAACAACTGGGGAGGAACAATTGAAGACAACAGTTTCGGAACACACGAATTTCTGAACCTTTGCGAAATGCTGGGCTGCGAACCATATATAAGTGGAAACGTAGGCAGCGGCACGGTAGAAGAACTCGCCAAATGGGTGGAGTACATGACTTCCGACGGTGATTCTCCAATGGCAAATCTGCGTCGCAAGAACGGCCGAGACAAGGCATGGAAAGTAAAATATCTCGGTGTAGGAAATGAAAGCTGGGGATGCGGCGGCAGCATGCGTCCTGAATATTATGCCGATCTGTATCGCCGTTATTCTACTTATTGCCGTAACTATGACGGTAATCATCTTTTTAAGATAGCCAGTGGTGCCAGTGATTACGACTATAACTGGACGGATGTACTGATGAATCGTGTCGGCCACCGGATGCAAGGATTATCCTTACACTACTATACAGTTACAGGATGGAGCGGCAGCAAAGGCGCGGCAACCAAATTCAACAAAGACGATTATTACTGGACGATGGGCAAATGTCTTGAAGTGGAAGATGTCATCAAAAAACATTGCGCCATCATGGACAAATATGATAAAGACAAGAAGATTGCCCTTTTGCTTGATGAATGGGGCACTTGGTGGGACGAAGAACCGGGAACGGTCAGAGGTCATCTGTATCAGCAAAACACATTGCGTGATGCCTTCGTTGCTTCTTTAAGCCTCGATGTATTCCACAAATATACCGACCGTCTGAAAATGGCGAACATCGCTCAGATAGTCAACGTTCTGCAATCTATGATCCTGACTAAAGACAAAGATATGGTACTTACTCCTACTTATTATGTATTTAAGATGTACAAAGTGCACCAGGATGCAACCTATCTCCCACTCGACCTGACTTGCGAGAAAATGAACGTACGCGATAATCGTACAGTTCCTATGGTCAGCGCAACAGCTTCTAAGGACAAAAACGGAGTGATCCATATTTCTCTCTCCAACATGAATGCAGACAACGCACAGGAAATCACAGTCAATCTTCCGGACGTAAATGCCAAAAAGGCGATTGGAGAAATCCTGACTTCTGCTAATCTGACCGATTACAACTCCTTCGAAAAACCTAATATTGTAAAACCGGCTGCCTTCAAAGAGGTAAAAATCAATAAAGGAATTATGAAGGTAAAACTACCGGCTAAGTCAATTGTTACTTTAGAGTTACAGTAATCTAATAGTAAATACTTACTGTATTGTAAACAAGAAGGCTGCTAAAAAGCCTACAAAAAAGATAGCTCTTTTGGATGGTTAATTACACATAAAGAGCTATCTTTGCCAACATTATGAGAAATATGCCAAGTAATTGGCACATTGACAGACTAGCAAATCTATTAATTATTAAAGATATGAACGATAATAAACTTATGAATCGTGCAGCGGATAACATCCGTATTCTTGCTGCTTCAATGGTTGAGAAAGCCAATTCCGGTCACCCGGGTGGCGCCATGGGTGGTGCTGACTTTGTAAATGTACTCTTCTCTGAATTTCTAGTATACGATCCTGAAAATCCGCGTTGGGAAGGTCGTGACCGTTTCTTCCTTGATCCGGGTCATATGTCTCCGATGCTTTATTCAACTTTGGCATTGACCGGTAAGTTCACTCTGGACGAACTGAAAGAATTCCGCCAATGGGGAAGCCCTACTCCGGGACATCCGGAAGTAGACATCATGCGTGGTATCGAAAATACTTCCGGTCCGCTGGGACAGGGACATACTTTCGCTGTAGGTGCCGCTATCGCAGCTAAATTCCTGAAAGCACGCTTCAATGAAGTAATGAATCAGACTATTTACGCATACATTTCCGATGGTGGTATTCAGGAAGAAATCTCTCAGGGTGCCGGACGTATTGCCGGTGCATTGGGACTGGACAACCTGATCATGTTCTACGACTCCAACGATATTCAGCTTTCTACAGAAACGAAAGATGTAACCGTTGAAGACACTGCCATGAAATATGAAGCATGGGGATGGAACGTACTCAGCATCAATGGTAATGATCCTGACGAAATCCGTGCAGCTATCAAAGAAGCACAGGCAGAAAAAGAGCGCCCGACCCTGATTATCGGTAAAACCGTTATGGGTAAAGGCGCACGCAAGGCAGACGGCAGCAGCTACGAAGCCAACTGTGCTACACACGGTGCTCCGCTCGGTGGCGACGCCTATGTAAATACAATCAAGAATCTGGGTGGCGATCCTGTCAATCCGTTCGTGATTTTCCCGGAAGTAGCCGAACTGTATGCAAAGAGAGCAGCAGAATTAAAGAAAATCGTAGCTGAAAGATATGCAAAGAAGGCCGAATGGACGAAAGCCAATCCGGAACTGGCAGCTAAACTGGAAGCATTCTTCTCCGGCAAAGCTCCTAAAGTAGACTGGGCTGCCATCGAACAAAAAGCAGGTACTGCCACTCGTGCCGCTTCTGCAACTGTTCTGGGTGCTCTTGCAATGCAGGTAGAAAATATGATCGTTGCTTCTGCCGACCTTTCTAACTCCGACAAGACCGACGGTTTCCTGAAGAAAACTCATTCTTTCAAGAAGGGCGATTTCAGCGGTGCATTCTTCCAGGCCGGTGTATCTGAATTATCAATGGCTTGTATCTGTATCGGTATGTCACTTCACGGTGGTGTGATCGCTGCTTGCGGTACCTTCTTCGTATTCTCCGACTATATGAAACCTGCCGTACGTATGGCTGCTCTGATGGAACAACCTGTGAAGTTCATCTGGACTCACGATGCGTTCCGCGTAGGTGAAGACGGTCCTACTCATGAACCGGTAGAACAGGAAGCTCAAATCCGCCTGATGGAGAAACTGAAAAACCACAAGGGACACAACTCTATGTTGGTACTTCGTCCGGCTGATGCGGAAGAAACGACTATCGCATGGAAACTTGCCATGGAAAATATGTCTACTCCGACAGGTCTGATCTTCTCCCGTCAGAATATCGCTAACCTGCCTGCCGGAACTGATTACGAACAAGCAGCCAAGGGTGCTTATATCGTAGCCGGTTCAGACGAAAATCCGGATGTAATCCTGGTAGCTTCAGGTTCCGAAGTGTCTACTTTGGTAGCCGGTACAGAGTTGCTTCGCAAGGATGGCGTAAAAGTTCGTATCGTATCTGCACCATCAGAAGGTCTGTTCCGCAGCCAGTCTAAGGAATATCAGGAATCAGTTCTTCCGGCTGATGCCAAGATATTCGGTCTTACTGCCGGTTTGCCTGTCACTCTTCAAGGTCTGGTAGGTTGCCACGGCAAAGTATGGGGATTGGAATCTTTCGGTTTCTCTGCTCCTTACACAGTATTGGATGAAAAACTTGGATTTACTGCCGAGAACGTATATAATCAGGTAAAAGCAATGATTTAATGAAAACAATTGGATTAGCATGCGACCACGCCGGTTTTGAACTAAAAGAATATGTTCGCGGCTGGCTGGAAGTAAAAGGCTGGGCTTACAAAGATTTCGGAACCAACTCTGCCGCAAGCGTAGATTATCCGGACTATGCCCATCCGCTGGCCCTAGCAGTAGAATCGGGTGAATGTTATCCCGGTATTGCGATCTGCGGCAGCGGAAACGGAATCAACATGACTCTGAACAAGCATCAGGGAATACGTGCTGCTCTTTGCTGGAATGCAGAGATCGCACATCTGGCCCGTCAACATAATGACGCCAATATTCTCGTGATGCCGGGACGCTTCATCAGCACTGAGGAGGCGGACATGATATTGACAGAGTTCTTCTCAACACAGTTTGAGGGGGGACGTCATCAGAATCGTATTGATAAGATTCCGGTAAAATAAAGCCTGATAAGCATTCAAATATAAATAAAGCTGTTCTTCTTTCTTGAAGAACAGCTTTATTTATAAGTACTGATTACAAAAGGGTACCTGCATCGTCTTACTATATGACGAAGTTAAAAAACAGAAGTTATGGGTAAACTGAATATGAAAGACTGGATCAATCAGACGATCCTGAATAAAAAGGTCATTTCCATTCCTATCATGACACATCCGGGCATCGAGCTTATCGGAAAGACGGTTCATGATGCAGTAACGAACGGACAGGTGCATTATGAAGCAATCAAAGCGCTCTGCGACAAATATCCTTCTGCTGCCGCAACGGTTATTATGGATTTAACGGTAGAGGCGGAAGCATTCGGAGCCGAAATTGTATTTCCGGAGAATGAAGTTCCAAGCGTATCCGGTCGTTTGCTCGCAGACGAAGCTGCCATTGAGACCTTGGAAATACCGGCACTGAATAAAGGAAGGATTGCACAATATCTCAAAGCGAATATGCTGACTGCAAAGAATATCACAGACCGTCCGGTGCTGGCTGGTTGTATCGGTCCTTATTCATTAGCGGGACGCTTATATGATATGTCTGAGATCATGATGCTGATTTATATCAACCCCGAGGCAGCCAACACTTTGCTGCGCAAATGTACCGATTTCATTATTCGGTACTGTATGGCCCTGAAAGCGACCGGAGTGAATGGAGTGGTAATGGCGGAACCTGCTGCCGGATTATTATCCAATGAAGATTGCCTGCAATACTCTTCTGTATTCGTAAAAGAAATAGTTGAGAAGGTTCAGGATGATCATTTCACCGTTGTACTTCATAATTGCGGGAATACAGGAAATTGCACCCAGGCTATGGTATATACGGGTGCGGCAGCCTATCATTTCGGAAATAAAATCAACATGGAAGAAGCATTGAAAGAAGTTCCTGCCGATGCTCTTGCGATGGGTAATCTTGATCCGGTCAGCCTTTTTAAGATGTTGAGTCCGGAGGAAATGAAAAAAGCGACTCTCCAGTTATTGGAAGCCACTTCCGCATATCCGAACTTCGTTCTGTCGAGCGGTTGCGATATACCGCCATATACGCCATTAGCTAATATAAATGCTTTTTATACAGCATTGGAAGAGTTCAATGAAACTCGAAATTAGGCCGTCATTCAGCTAATGTCAGTTAATAATGATTGAGCAAGAACTCACTTATCAAGACTTACGAATCCTATCGTCCGAAATTTATGAAGCGATGGGGTACAAAGATTCTATACCGGATCAGATGGTGATAGATGAGACTAATACGTTGCTAAAACGGATTACTCCCCTGCTTCGCCCTCGGTTCGCATTCTTCTTTATGGAAGGTACACTTGATATCGAAAAAGAGACTCTTAGCGTACAAAGCATCCATCCACCCACTGTCAATCCTATACAAGACACCATTCCCACACGGAGCCCTGAGCAAAACACTTTTTCTACACAAAGTAAAAGTACCGTTTTCTCTGTTGGTAAAACCATCGCCCGTCAATTAAGAGGATCGGAAGCGTTTGCCTTTTTTGCAGCTACTGCCGGAACTGAGTTTGAGGTATTTCAGCATACGTTGCAACAAGAAGGAGATATGGTCAAAATATACATAGCAGACTCGTTAGGGAGTATTATTGCAGAAAAGACGGCTGATTGCATGGAAGTCGCTTTGGCTGAATATATACGGGAGAAGAACTGGAAACATACCAACCGATACAGTCCAGGATACTGTGGATGGCACGTTTCGGAACAACAAAAACTGTTCCCATTGTTCCCCATAGCTGCTCCCGGTGGCATCCGGTTGACAGATTCCAGCCTCATGGTCCCCATCAAATCAGTTAGTGGTGTTATCGGAACAGGCACTAATGTCCGCAAGCTTGAATACACTTGCGGACTGTGCACCTATGAAAACTGTTATCGCAAAAGAAAACACAGATAAATTTGTGATCGGGGGCTTACTAAAAGTCGGTAGTATCTTAAATCTCCTCCTTCGGGAAGGAGGAGATTTAAGATACTACCGACTTTTAGTAAGCTTTATATCTTCTTTAATGACCATTAAAGAAGATATAAAGCCCTATCATAGTTACGATAAGCCCCCCCCATAAGATAAGTACAATGCGAGCGGGCCTTTCTTCGATCTTCTCCATATTCAATATTGCCGTCTGAGGAGTCTTATCCAATAGACTGACAACTACCATCCCTATCCCGATAATAACGAACAGATAGAAGGATAATAGCATAAAGTGAGGCCATGCAGGATATTGATCCGCAGGAAATACCCACAGGTACAATACACCTACTCCTATACTGAATACCGTCCCCACTGTCAGGGCAGCGTTAGCAGCCAACGTAGTCGTACGCTTCCAGAAAACGCCAAAAAGGAAAACTGCTGCCATAGGAGGCGCGATGAATCCCAATACAGACTGGAAAACATTGAATAGATTCAGTCCGTGAATGCTGTCAATGGCGATTGTTATGATTACCGATATCAGAGCACCGGCTACCGTCACCACTTGTCCGATCCGGATGATCTCCTTCTGTTTCGCCTGCGGACGAATCTTCTTCACATAAATATCCATCGTAAACACGGTACTCAAAGCATTCAATGCCGATCCGATAGTACTGACGAGCGCAGCAGTCAACACAGCCAACACCAGTCCCACCATCCCGACAGGAAATAAATGAGTGACCATCGTCATATACGCCTCATCGGGATTCTCCAACTGCGGGAACAAGACTAGACAGATGATACCCGGAAGAATATAAAGAGGAACATCCAGTATTTTGAGCCATCCGGTAAAGTTCGTTCCCAACTGTCCTTCTTTCAGACTTTTGGCTGCCAACACAGGCTGTACCATCGACTGATCCGTACACCAGAACCATACTCCCATCACAGGATATCCCAAAATAATCGGCAACCAAGGGAAAGCGGTATCATCATTCGGTCTGAACAGATTCCAGAAGTCTGCCGGAACGGCATCTGTCAGAGCCGATATACCACCAACTTTATAGATTCCTACAATAGCCAACGCAGCCGAAACAAGAATCAACAGGATCATCTGATAAACATTCGTGTAGGCAACCGCTTTCAATCCTCCGAGCATCGTAAAGAATGCGGATATGATCAGCAATATCAAAGCGGATTGCCACATCGGTATATCGAATACCTGACGAATCAGAACGCCACCCGCAAACAATGTCAATGCCAGCCAGGAAATCAAGATTGTAACAATCGTATACCATGCCAAGATATTACGGGTAGACTGTCCGAACCGCTTTCCCATAAACTCCGGCAAGGTGGAAACACGAGAACCCAAGTAACGGGGAGCGAAAACAAAAGCAAGCAGGCATATAAAAACGAAGGCATACCAGGCATAATTGCCCGAAACGATGCCGGTAGTAAATCCGGCACTGGCAGAAGCTATCAACATAGACGGCCCCACATTAGTCCCCCACATGGAGAATCCGATATGGTGCCATCTCAAAGAATGTTCCGCCAAAAAGAGACTGCTCCCCTTCTTTCGTTTGGAACTTGCCCATATACCAATGGCGATAAGAATCAGAAAATAGGCAATCAGAATGCCCCAATCCAGTGTGTCTAAGAATTTCGCATGCATAATTCAAGTATTAACAATTAAAATATTCTTAATCTCTTTTCCCCATCAGCACTTTGGCGACCGCCACGGCAGTATTAGCATTATCACTATACCCGTCAGCACCGATTTCATCGGCAAATCCCTGACTCACGGGTGCTCCTCCGATCATCACTTTCACCTGATCGCGGATCCCCGCCTCTTCCAATGCCCGAATCACATCCTGCATATAAGTCATAGTGGTAGTCAGCAAGGCACTCATACATAAGATGTCCGCTTTGTTTTCCTTCACCGCTTCAACAAACTTGTCGCAAGTGACATCAATACCGATATTAATCACTTCGAAGCCACAACCTTCCAGCATGGAAGCCACGAGGTTCTTTCCAATATCATGCAAATCTCCTTTTACAGTACCGATCACAATTTTCCCGATAGTAGCAGATGCATTCCCCGCCAGTAAAGGTTTCAAAAGTTCCAAAGCTCCTTTCATGGCACGCCCCGCCATGAGAAGCTGAGGAACAAAGGCCTTGCCGTCCTGAAAACGCTGACCGACTTCGCCCATAGCCGTAATCATATAACCATTGATAATATCCTGCGGGAGTACCCCGGCAGCAATGGCATCCTTTGTAACTTCAACAGCCGGTTCCAATTTTCCGGCTACAATGGCATCATACAAAGGTTTCATCCGATCCTCTTCCTGAGACTTTTCTTCTCTGATCCGAATACTTTCCTGTGCATTATCCTGTTCTCCAACGGGTTGATTCGTGTGAACATCTGCAGACACAGACGAAGAAGAGCCGGTATATTCCTCAATGATTCTCATTGCCTGCTCCACTTCCCTCTCATTGTGGAAATCCATTTCCAGATGCAATCCGTCTGCCCCGATATGGTCCAACAAAGGTTTCAGTTCCTCCAGAGTCACCCAGCAAGCCATTACGCTCTTGCCTCCTGCCAGTATCTTCTTATATAAATCGTACCACTTCGGAGAACCTCCCTGCGGCTCGCCGACACCGGGCGTCCATTGGATGGCATTCAGTTCTTCAATCTCCAGCAAGGCGGGAAGGTGATGCATCGCTCCCACTCCATCAAGATGATAGAGCGTATAATCGATTTTCTGACATTGCTCACGAATAAACGGCTGCACAAAACGACGATAATCATCCTGACTGATCATGGTAGAAATATCGCTCTGCAACTTACTCATCTTGCCCGGAGCCCATGAAGAGAAATAGCAGAATGCCATTTCATCCCCTTCACGGATAATGTCGTAGAGTTCATCAAAGACTTTAAAATAGATGTCATTGATCTGCTGCATCTGTTGCTCCAGCACTTCGGGTTGCATCACCGTATCCAGCAATACCATATCCGTACCTTTCAAAGCCGCCAATACATCCAGTCCTTCCATCAGGTCGGGCATACCAACAAAGTAGTTTCCGTTGGCTTTAGCCTTACAGGCTTTCAGAAGTTCTTTATGCAAGAGCCAGTTCGGATGTTCGGGATTGAATACGATCTCATCATTAAAGTTCGGATCGGGATGTATCCAGATCGTATCTTCGCCTCCTTCAAACACTCCGCCCAGAATAGCAGCCAGTGAGCCGGGACCCAACTGAGTATTTGCAACAGGCAGCATATCCGCCATCAGACTACTGTGAGCGACATACCAATCCAGATATTCCGCCCGCCATTGAGGGTCGAACCACTTCTGCGACAAATCCCTTGCCGGAGCAGGTGGAGCAATGTCGGCGTGCGGTTTCACGCCTTCCTGAAAGTGTTCCCACATAGAAAGAATAATTCCTTTATGATTCCACCAATTTATATAACGCTGTTTCGTTTCTTCTAAGTTTGTTTTCCAAGTTTTCATCGCTATTCTTTATTTAGTCCAAAATCCTTTGTAATTATGATCTATGCGCAAGGCAATACTTTTGCTTAAATCCATCTCGTCCGTACAATTCACTTCCTTCGGATAAATCGGGATAACGGCATTCTCACGCACATAAACAGGCATCTCTTCCAAGGGCACATACACCTCTTTCAGCCAGCGTCCGCCTTGCAACCGTTCGCCGGTAAAGAAATTCACCCACTGTCCTTCGGGGAGATAAATGTCGCGACGGTTTTCGCTATTCATCACCGGAGCTACCAGGAAATCATTGCCGAAGTAATATTCGTCATCGATATGCCAGCAGAGTTTATCTTCCGGATGATGCAGGATGAGTGCCTGTAACAATGGCCAGCCACTTTCTACTGCCAGTTTACTTTGCTCTATGATGTAGGGAATCAACGAGTAGCGCAGTTTCCACCACTTCTTCACCAGCGGGGCGATAGCCGGATAATGCCAGGGTTCCCGCTTATTGGTTCCATGATAACGGATGTGTGAGGTGAACACCCCAAACTGGGTCCAGCGCATATAGACGTCATCCGCTACGATTGAGTTCATAAAATTGGGCAAGGTATGGAATCCGGGGACATCATGGCTCCAGAAGGCAAAGCCCGATAAACCGAAGTGCAGGCCTCCTTTGAGTGAACCGGCCATGCCATCCCATGAACTGCAGGAGTCACCTCCCCAGTGCAACGGATAACGCTGGCAACCCGCCCAAGCGGCACGTGCCCAGACAATGCCGTCCCCTGTTACCTCCTTTGTTATTTCGTAAGCTGCTTTCTGATAGAGCAAGGCATACAGGTTATTCAACAGTTCCGGTTTCATGCCCTTGTAGACAGCATCCATGTGGATATTTTCTCCGAAATCGGTTTTAATACAGGTGACTCCCATATCCAGAAGTTGCTTTAATAACCCCTTGTACCATTCGGTTGCCTTCGGATAAGTAAAGTCGATAGTACCCGCATAATCCAGAGCCGAGAAGTTGGAACCGTCCGTATCCTGCTGCTTCGTCAGAGGAGCTATATACTCATTCGCCTTTGCCTCCTCGATCTGTTCCGCATCTTCAGCAACATAAGGTAACTGCCATAAGGACACACGATAACCGTTCTTCTTCAATCTCTGAATGAATCCTTTCGGGTCGGGAAAACGTTCCTCGTTAAACTTCCATTCACACAGCCAGTCGGTTCTGAACCATCCGGTATCCAGATGGATGACATCGCAGGGATAATGTTCGGCACGCATACGGTCGCAGATCTCATTTACTTCGTCGGCACTGAAATAAGTCATCCGGCTCATCCACACTCCGAAGCTCCAGAGAGGAGGCATCGAAGGATATCCGGTCAGGTCACGGTAGCCGCGAAGTATCTCTTCCATCGTATCGCCGGCAATGACAAATACATCCAGCATAGCCTGATCGCTCAGGAACTGTACGGAGCGGGTGGAATGTCCCGCCAGCGAAAGTTTGCTGTGGGCGCAGGTATGGTAAAAAGTCCCGTACATCCGGCTGGAGAGATAGAAAGGTATATTCTTATAGGTACGCCGGTTATTTACTCCCTGCCCGTCTTGATTCTTGAGGAAAAGCGTTTGTCCGCTCAAGTCCATTTTGAAGAAACGCTCTCCGGTTCCTGCAAAGCATTCATCCGGCCGGCTCTCGAAAGAAAGAGTGGCACGTTCTTTCTTGCCCGTCCGTTTGCAGAAGGCAATGGGCAGTCCGTCATAGCGGGGAGGTGAGAAATGATCGTATGCTGCCAGGCGGATTTCCCGTTTGCCGTCAGGATACAGAGTGATGTCCAGTGTTTCCTGAGGATCGGGCAGTAACTCGCTCCATCGGTCCAAAGCCGGTTCTTCTACATTGATAACGGCACGCTTCGTTCCGTCTTGCGTGAAAAGAATCCATTTGCCTCCCTGCTTCTCTACAGACAAAGGTACTCTGCGTATCCGTTCGCTGAATTGCAGCATTTCCGACTGATCCGTCAGTTCATATTCACCAAATCCAAGAAACAGACGGGTAATGCCGATATTATACTGGCGTATGATCAACGTATATTCTTCTCGGGGGACAGTCGTATCCGCAGCCATATCATTGGCTAACAGCTGTTTCTGAAAGGGGACCGTGACACAGATATCCCCATCCTTTTCGTAAACGGCTATCGGTTTACAGGCTTTCCAAAGCGACTCATCCCTTAATAACTCTGTATCGAAATCAAGGAAATCGAACAAATGGTAATTAGTAGGTTTCATTTATGATCTATTATTAGTTGTATCTTCCGGCTTTATTTTTAATGCTGTCTGCCACTTGTGATCCGTTATTACTCCATACATTCCGGTTGCCGGGACGATTCGAGTCGAAACGTTCAGTCGGACACCAGTTATTTTCAATCGTATATCCGTCCGTAGCTTCATCCAGATAAATATAAAAAGCCCTGTCGTTGGTGGCGTAAGGTGCTTCTTCGAGATGTTCGATCCGATTATTCCGCATCACGGAGCCCGGTTGGTTGGAAAGCGTATAAAGTCCTCCGGCATCATACAGACGGCGGGCAAAGTGATGTACATAGTTGGCTTCTATCCGGTTGTTCTTCATTCCGCTTTCCAAGGGCGTCCATCCCCAGCCGACACAAATACCCGAATAATTCAAGTGACAGACTTCATTATGGGAAATGTCGATACCGCTGACGTATCCCGCACCGATCCCCACGCACCCCCAGTCTTCATTGGTCACATCGGTGATCAGATTATTTTTAATAGTAATGTCCGTGCATAAGTCACGTTCTTCCAAAGGGATGAAAGGCACATGCGTCTCAAAACCTCCGTCGGGAAATGCACCAATCAGTATGCCTGTACCGCCGATATCCGAAAAGACACAATTCTCTATGCCGGAAGATGAGACAGCCCATTCATAATCCAGTCCGGTAAATGCCAGATGCCGGAACGTGCAGCGACTGAACGTAAGATGTTCAGTACCCCGTACACGTATTGCCGTTTCGGGGCGTGCAATCCACGCCTGGTTCTCCAGTTCCGCTTTCTCCGGAAGTCCC
The DNA here is from genome assembly GCA_947038155.1 of uncultured Bacteroides sp. GTDB lineage: Bacteria > Bacteroidota > Bacteroidia > Bacteroidales > Bacteroidaceae > Bacteroides. Next base: position 27,744 of record CAMQVH010000002.1, read on the forward strand.
GGTTCATGCAGTTTATAAGCATCCAGCAGAGGAAAACCTCCTTGCAAAGTGACATGTCCCTGATAGGAAGGACGCATCCATGAAGTATGGGCAAAGGTGATTCCTTCCACTCGAATATGCCGCACCGGGCGTTCCAATGTGCCGTCTACAATCATCAATGTTTCCAGAGCAGGAACGATCACTTCGGCAGTCTCCATATCTTCTTCCGAGCGGGGATAATAGTAGATTGTCCCCGACGGATATTCCTGAAACCACTCTCCGGGTTGGTCCAGCAGTTCCAGAGCATTCGTCAGGCAAAAGGAAGAGTTGCCTTTCTCTCCCCCGATGACGGGCTGAGGCCACGGATGGGCAAACTCCAGATGACTCTCCGGTTCGTGAAAGCGAATGACGGCCTGTTCTCCCCTAACGTCTATACTCTTCACACGCAGAATGGCAATCGCCCAACGTTGATGAACTATCATTTCCAGTCGACGGGCATTGAGGAGGTTTCCGATCTGAGAAGCAGGGATTATTATCGTCTGTTCTTCCAGATTGAAATCAATCATCCGTTCCATCACTCCATCAGGAAACTGTGCCGCTCGCTGGGCCTTGTTGCCGTCTACCCACATCTGGCGGGTTTCTACGATTCTATTTCCAAAGGATGGCGCCTTTGCCACCCATATTTTTGATCTTAATTCCTTTGTAATCCGAGGATCATCACATCCCTTCTTCCATCCGGTCACTGCCACTCCGCCACTGATGACAGGATGCGCATTCTCCACCGCACGGATGAGTGTCGGAGAATCGGGCGTGCCGCTATCCTCCGGTCGGATAAACAAAGGAGCGGACTGTGCATAAACCCCGTCTTCCAAACAGATACAAATTCCTCCGGCCGCCTCGGGACGATTCAGCCTTCTCCATTCACGAGCCTGCTTGATGGCGCGATTCAAGGTAAGATAAGGAGCTTCTTTGGTACCTGCATTCCTGTCACTCCCATGCGGAGAAACATAAACCTCGCCTGCGACGAGAACGGAAAATAAACCTAAAGAAGCCATAAAAAGAAGAACAACGATTGTCTTTTTCATGGTACAAACTCAATGTGCTATTATAGTTAGGACGGGCATACATCAATTTAGTACTCGAATAGGATGAAAATAATAAAAATGCCATTGCTACAATTGGAGTACTTTCAGTATTCAGACTATTCAGTTTTACTCGCAAACGACTTGATAGAAGGGGATAGCGGCTGAAGGCACTATTTTGTACCCTGTCTTTAGGAGCTTCTAAACGGTGCAAGTGGCTTCAGTCCTTTCATCCTCAATAATAAATCCATAGTTAATTGGTTATAGCTCTTTGCATGCAAGTTGTAGCTACTCCGCATGCGAGGTGAATTTTATAAGCTCAGCGCTAAACGTCACTCAGTACCGAGGCGAAGGGTACTCAACACCGAGGGTAAGATTGGTGGGATACCGGCTTACTTCAAATCAATAAACTAACCAATAGTTCAGATAAAAAACAGAAGGTCTGTTTACCTCAAACAGAGCCTGTGTTTATTCCAAACAGAACCTTTGTTTGAGATAAACACAGGCTCTATTAAGTCAGTAACTACCGACGTTCGAATGGATTATTTTTCAGGCTGAAGGGACTGAAGCCACTTGCACCGTTCAGAAGCTCCTAAAGACAGGGTATAAAATGCCCCCTTCAGCCGCTATCCCCTTCTGACTGGGCATTTGCGGACAAGGCTGAAAGGACTGAATACGGAATGTCGTTTCTTTGTTGGCGAGGTCGAGTTTTGCCCCTTTTTGTTCCGAAAAGAAGCAAAAACTTATAATTCAAATCCGTACAAAACGAATTCTATGATCGAATAAACCCGACTATAAACTGATAACAGAAATAGCCACAAACTACAAATTTCAGGAATGTTCCCAGTAGAAATCCAATCAATGATCCTACCCCCGATCTAAGTGCTTGAGAAAACTCTTTATTCCCTAGCAATTCGCCAATAACTGCTCCCAAGAACGGACCGAAAATCACTCCCCAAGGCAGGAAAAGAAGGCCGATAAGGGTCCCGATGATACATCCCCAATTGCCCCATCTGCTACCACCGCTATACTTGCTGCCAAGCATGGGCGTGAAGTAGTCGAGGATTTGCACGACAACAACAATCAGTAGCCATACAATAAGTTGTGTGGTGGTGTATTGAACCTTATCTGTAAAATGAAGAAGGACCAATCCCAAATAAGCAACGGGAGGACCGGGCAGGAATGGAAGTATACACCCCATCAGTCCGGTAATGAGGCATAACACACCTAGTATAATCAGAATAATATCTAACATCGTTTTATTTCATTTGAAAGACGTACTTTATATCCGGTGGCAATTTAAGCAAATAAACCGAATCCTCCAAAAAACAATCAGTAACGTCGGGAAGGAGTATAATCAATTCTATAAATACGATCGAAGAAAGGACTCCATTCATTCTCCGCAATCCCAAGTTGCAGACCGTAGAAATGCGTATCCACTTTTCTATATTCCAGCATCTTGTCAGTCAGTTCCGGTACGGATAAAGGTATCTTAAAATCACTGATCCACAGCACATCCGCATTCATATACTCCTTTTTTGACTGAAGCAACCGGAAGGTAGCTTGCAGCATTCGGGTAGCATTCGTATCTCCACAAGAGGTGGTGGAGAAAAATTCAAGCAGCCGCGCCCTCTCTCTCCGCACATCAATCGGATTGATGGATACAGAAAAGGCAATCAGGAAACAGTCCCGACGTTGCCTGTCAGCTATTTCCAGTATTTTAATCAGCAGCGAATATGCAATCTTTTCCGGTTTCCCGACCATGCTTCCGGAAGTGTCCAGACAGACTATCATCGGCCCTTTCTGCGTAGCAGGCTTTATTTCCAATCGCCGTGCCGGTTGCATGATCTCGGATTTATAACGGAAGGTCTGAAGTTTTCGGGTAACGTACTTATAGACAAACAAATCTTCCAGCTCATCATCGGCACAATGCGCCAGTTCTGTAGGAAGCAATGCGTTCAGGTCATTCCCTACTGTGATACCCAAAATGTCACTTTTAGAAGAATGCTCCATCTTATATACATTCCCCTGCGCGACATGCAGCTGCTCCTGTCCTTCATCGTCAGCCATACGCCCCATCTTATTGGCAACCTTGACCACTTCCGGATATTCTTTCTGAATGCGGACGATTTTGCGTATCCGCTCAAAATCCACCGTATTCCACATACCGCTCATCAAGCCCCAAGCCTGATAGAACTCGTCTTTCTCGATGTTATTTTGCCGGATATATTCGGGGATATTCCTGAGATTGGCATGAAGTCTGCGTTCGAAATCATCTTTACGCTGTTCTATCTCCTTTTCCTTTTGCTCCTGCAAATCCCGTTGGAAAGCTTCTTTCCAGTCGTCCACCATCCTCTCCCAAACTTCCTCATCCGCATATCTCCCTTCATTGCCGAACTGCCCCTGATAAAACGCCCTGTCGAAACCATTACCTTCATGTTTGCCGGCAACCTCCTGCACTAAAGCCTGCCATCCGTCTTTCCGCTTGGTCTCGGACCATTCCAGCACAAGTTCCATTCCTTGCTGTTCCGACTGGCTTTTCTGCATATTGTACTTTTGCTTTTCCAGATTCAGCCGGATAAACTGGCTCATCGCATCGTAAAAGATTCGGGCACATAGTTCATCACTCAGGACTTGTATCTTTATCATCGGATCGTTCATAACGGAAAGCAGGTAAGCGTACAACGGTTCATTATCCGCCTCCGCACACTCTCCGGTCGCTACATACTTATCCAGCACCTGCACATAAAATGCAGCATCATATCTAAGACTCATCGCCGTATCTCAGTTTACGGACATCCACCCGTGCCCATGCAATCTCTTTACGAAGGGTCGCCACATATTGTGCCACTCCTTTCTTATCTTCTTCGGAGACGAAAATATTCTCAGACAAGTCTTTTACTAATTTCTCAATCCGGCCGTGGGCTGTCTCCAACTCCGTCTCATAATCCCGGTCGGTGAGAGTCATATTGCCCAGCCACAACTGCTGTTGCTCTCCCCTCTTCAGCCGACGCATCGGAAAGCGGACACCATTGATATAAAGATTCTTCTCATCCCTGTAAAGTGTCACCCTCTCGGCACCTTGTTCCTTCATTTTGGTGGCATCAGAAAAAGTACGTATAATCGTCCGCTTCGGATTCAGCGGATCGGCATACATGACTCCTGTCACAGGAACATCCTTCGGACTGTATTCTTTCAGATTCTTATAATCCACAATAAATATGTAGGTATTTCCCGTACCATGATTCTCTATCTGATAGTAGAAATGATCGATGATCATCAAATCATCGTCCCTGCGGTCACCTTTCTGACGGGCTTTCTCCAATGCTTCACGCACGCGGCTCACTTTCAGGTCCGACTTTAATGATAAGTTGATAGCGGCTATCTCCTTCACATAAGGAACAAACAGCGCACGGACAACGATCTGCCGGATATCCGCACACTCTTCCGGTTCATTCCACAAGCAGTGGTAAACAGGTAATAAATCTGTCAGGCAGACTTCCTTCCGACCATGAATGAAAGCAGAAGCTTTCAGCAGCTTCACGATATTCTTCCAGCGACGGTCGCTCACATAGACATTCCGATGTATTTCCGAGCCTTGAATCTCGACTTTCTCCAGGTTCTTACGAATTTCTGTGATGCAGGACAGGACTTCGGCAGGTACCTTGATCTGTCGTATCTCTTTCTGCCATCCGGCATATTCCTCATCCGAAATCTGCCACCGGCATGCTTCCTGTTCTTCTTCGTCACCATCGTCCAGCAACATCTGATAGAATGCTTCCTCCTGTTTCACGCAGGTGCTGATAATGCGAATCAAGAAACGGTCCCACAAAGCTTCCAGTCCTTCGCCCTGCGTAGGCAGTTCATTACTGGCAGCCACCAGCAGCTTCAACGGAAGTTTCAGTTCCGTATCTCCGTTCCGAAACAGTTTTTCATTGATGACTGTCAGCAACGTATTCTGAATAGCCGGACCGGCTTTCCATATTTCATCCAGAAACACGACATCCGCTGTAGGCAGATACCCGTCCACAGCACGCTCGTATTTATCCGATTCCTTCAGTCGGCTGATGCTCACCGGACCAAAGATCTCATCAGGTGTGGAGAAACGGGACATCAGGTATTCAAATGCCCTTGCATCTACGAAAGCTCTCTTCAACCGACGGGCCACCATCGACTTTGCCACCCCAGGAGGTCCCAGCAACAAAATACTTTCGCCCGCCAAAGCAGCCAGCAAAGACAAACCGATTTCAGCCTCTTTCTCATATACCCCCCTGTTCATTTCAGACAGCAGCAACTGTATACGTTCTTTTATTTCCATATTATTCTTTGATTCAGCACATAAATAAAGATGTTATTCACCTTACCGCCTATGCATTGTTTGCAGATAAACGGCTTGCAAATATACGGTTTTACCTGTCATTAACATAAATACCTCTTCTCTAATTCTGTCTTTTATACTCAAGAATTATCTTAAGGCATATTTAATATTGATTATTTATTCACCCAATATGCAATAAAAACAAAAGGAGGTAAATTTCCTTTCTCATTTTCCCCCATTTACATAAATAAAAACTATCTTTGCGATTCAGAATCCCGAAAGACGAAAGAAAATGGAGCAAATAGACAACCTAAAAGAGCTTATCAATCAAGGGGATGTGGACATAGCAATCAAGCAACTGGACCAACTTCTCCAAGACGATTCTGTCGAGAAAGATAAAGATATGCTCTACTATTTACGGGGAAATGCCTACCGAAAAAAAGGAGATTGGAAGCAGGCGCTGGATAACTACCAGTATGCTATCGATCTTAATCCCGACAGCCCCGCTGTTCAAGCCAGAACAATGGCGATAGATATCCTGAATTTCTACCACAAAGATATGTATAATCAATAACCGAATTCAAAGATAACGTAATAAAATAGAGATTATGGCAAAAATTAAAGGAGCAATCGTAGTCGACACGGAGCGTTGCAAAGGATGCAACCTATGTGTAGTAGCGTGTCCGCTCGATGTAATCGCCCTCAACAAAGAGGTGAATATGAAAGGCTATAACTATGCCTGGCAAGTAAAAGAAGATACCTGCAACGGATGCAGTTCGTGTGCAATGGTTTGTCCCGACGGATGTATCTCAGTGTATAAAGTAAAAGTAGAATAAAAGAAAAAGAATATGGCAGAAGAAGTTGTATTAATGAAAGGAAACGAAGCCATCGCCCACGCAGCTATCCGTTGCGGTGCGGACGGATACTTCGGATATCCTATTACTCCCCAATCGGAAGTACTGGAAACGCTTGCCGAACTGAAACCGTGGGAAACAACCGGCATGGTAGTTCTCCAGGCAGAAAGTGAAGTGGCAGCTATCAATATGGTATATGGAGGCGCAGGTAGTGGAAAGATGGTATTGACCTCTTCCTCAAGTCCCGGCGTGAGTCTGAAACAGGAAGGTATCTCCTACATCGCAGGTGCCGAACTTCCTTGTCTGATTGTAAACGTAATGCGCGGCGGTCCCGGATTGGGAACCATCCAGCCGAGTCAGGCAGACTACTTCCAGACAGTGAAAGGAGGCGGTCACGGTGACTACAGGCTGATTGCCCTCGCTCCGGCGTCTGTACAGGAAATGGCGGATTTCGTGGCACTGGGATTCGAGCTTGCTTTCAAATACCGTAACCCGGCTATCATCCTTGCCGACGGTGTAATCGGACAGATGATGGAAAAGGTAGTTCTTCCTGCACAGAAGCCACGCCGCACCGATGCAGAAGTCATCGAACAATGCCCGTGGGCTGCTACCGGAAAAGCGAAAGGTCGTAAACCGAATATTATTACTTCACTCGAACTGAAGCCGGAAGCAATGGAAATCAACAACATCCGTTTCCAGGCTAAATACAAACAGATTGAGGAAAACGAAGTACGCTTCGAAGAAATCAACTGCGAAGATGCAGAATATCTGATCATAGCTTTCGGTTCCATGGCACGTATCGGTCAGAAAGCAATGGAACTCGCCCGCGAAAAAGGAATCAAAGTAGGTATTCTTCGCCCCATCACTTTGTGGCCGTTCCCGACCAAAGCCATTGCCGCCTACGCTGACAAAGTGAAAGGTATGCTCGTTACAGAATTGAATGCCGGACAGATGATTGAAGATGTCCGCCTGGCTGTCAATGGTAAAGTAAAAGTAGAACATTTCGGACGTCTCGGCGGTATTGTTCCCGATCCGGATGAAATTGTAACTGCTCTGGAAGAAAAAATAATCAAATAACGAAACGACGATGAATCCCGATAAAATAAGAAACGTATTGAACATCCTTTTCATGATATTGGCACTTGCCGCTATCATTGTCTACTTTGTAGTAGGAAAGGAAGATTTTAAAATGTTTATCTACGTATGCGGCGCGGCAATCTTTGTCAAGCTGATGGAGTTTTTTATACGGTTCACCAACAGATAAGGAGAAGAAGTTATGACTAAAGAAGAAATAATCAAACCTGAGAATCTGGTTTATAAAAAACCGACTCTGATGAATGATAATGCCATGCACTACTGCCCGGGGTGCAGTCACGGCGTGGTACACAAGCTCGTTGCCGAAGTCATTGAGGAAATGGGCATGGAAGAAAAAACAGTGGGAGTCTCTCCGGTAGGATGCGCAGTTTTCGCCTACAACTATCTGGATATAGACTGGCAGGAAGCCGCTCACGGACGTGCACCTGCAGTAGCTACGGCTATCAAACGCTTATGGCCCGACCGTCTCGTTTTCACTTATCAGGGTGACGGTGACCTGGCCTGTATCGGTACCGCCGAAACAATCCACGCACTGAACCGTGGCGAAAACATTACTATTATCTTTATCAATAACGCTATCTACGGTATGACCGGCGGACAAATGGCTCCGACGACTCTGGTAGGCATGAAGAGTTCTACTTGTCCTTACGGACGTGATGTCGAACTGCACGGCTATCCATTGAAGATTACCGAGATTGCCGCCCAATTGGAAGGAACTGCTTACGTTACCCGTCAGTCGGTACAATCAGTGCCCGCCATCCGCAAAGCCAAGAAGGCAATACGCAAGGCATTCGAAAATTCGATGAACGGCAAAGGTTCCAATCTGGTAGAAATCGTATCAACTTGTAGCTCCGGCTGGAAGATGACTCCGGAAAAATCAAATAAATGGATGGAGGAACATATGTTCCCATTCTATCCGCTGGGTGATTTAAAAGATAAAGAATAACGCAAAAGTCAACAGAACAATGAAAGAAGAAATAATTATTGCTGGATTCGGTGGACAAGGCGTATTGTCCATGGGTAAAATCCTTGCTTATTCCGGACTGATGGAAGGAAAAGAAGTGAGCTGGATGCCGGCATACGGTCCTGAACAACGAGGCGGAACAGCCAATGTGACAGTGATTGTCAGCGATGACAAAATCTCTTCACCGATCCTAAGTAAATATGATACGGCGATCATACTGAACCAGCCTTCACTGGAAAAGTTTGAAAGCAGAGTAAAGCCGGGCGGTATCCTGATCTATGACGGATATGGGATTATCAACCCTCCTACTCGTAAGGATATCAAAGTATATCGCATCGACGCAATGGATGCTGCCAACGAAATGAATAATGCAAAAGCCTTCAATATGATCGTACTTGGCGGTTTACTGCAACTCCGTCCTATCGTGACTCTGGAAAACGTCATCAAAGGATTGAAGAAAACTCTTCCGGAACGCCATCATCACTTGATTCCTATGAACGAGGAAGCAATCAAAAAAGGGATGGAATTAATCCACGAAGTCTAATAAATTAAGAGTTTAAAATTGAGAATTGAGAATTATTTGCTAGATAATAGCGCGATGCAACATAATTTTCAATTCTCAATTCTCAATTCTCAATTTAAGTAAGTATCTTTGCCTCCAATTATGAGACGAATCTTACTATTATATATATTATTCTCCGTTGTAGGACTGAGTGCTATCCATGCACAGCTCAACCCTGCCCGCCAGCAAATCGACGAGAACGGACGCGACCAATATGGTAATCAGGTAGACCCTGCCATGATTCCGGACAAACTGGATAGTGCCAATGTTGAAGTACAGGGACTGCCGCCTACACTATATATGTGGCGTATCAAGAACCAATTAGGCGACCGGACAATGATTCCGGCAGATACAACTTACCATCACTTTCAGAATACGAATCTTACAGAAGGGATCACCGGACATTATAATTATCTGGCCAATTTAGGTTCACCGCGTCTGTCGCGTATCTTCTTTGAGCGCCGTTATCCGGAACCAACCATCTTTATGGAGCCTTTCTCCAGCTTTTTCATTCGCCCGACGGAATTTAACTTTACGAACAGTAATGTTCCTTATACTAACCTGACCTATCACAAGGCCGGAAATAAGCAAAATGGAGAAGAACGTTTCAAATCTTATTTTTCAGTCAATGTAAACAAGAAGTTGGCTTTCGGCTTTAATATTGATTATCTGTATGGCCGAGGCTACTATAATAATCAAAACACTTCTTATTTTAATGCCGCGCTTTTCGGTAGTTACATTGGCGACCGCTATCAGGTGCAGGGAATCTATAGCAACAACTATCTGAAAACAAATGAGAACGGTGGTATCACTGACGACCGATACATTACCGCACCGGAAGAAATGGCAGAAGGAAGAAAAGAATATGAATCTGTCAATATCCCTACCGTACTCAATGCCAGTGCCAACCGTAATCATGACTTCTATGTCTTTCTGACACAACGCTATAATCTGGGATTCCACCGGGATATTCCACAGGCAGAAAATGATACGATGCCTGCCAAACAGGAATTTGTTCCGGTCACCAGCTTTATACATACCATTCAGGTAGAACGTTCGCGCCATAATTTCCGTTCGGATGATAATGTAGAAAACTATTACAAGCAAACTCTCCTTGATAAAGAGAATACATTCGTCAGAGACAGTACTGTCTATATCGGAGTCAAGAATACCATAGGTATTGCTTTGCTCGAAGGCTTCAATAAATATGCAAAAGCAGGATTGACAGCCTTTGCCTCACATAAGCTGAGCAAATATTCATTAATGAGCCTAGACCCGCTAAAGCAGGATAAATACAATGAGACAGAAATCTATATCGGTGGCGAACTGACTAAAAAACAGGGAAACTTTCTTCATTATCATGCAATCGGTGAAGTGGGAATGGCAGGAAAGGCTATCGGACAGTTTGATGTCAAAGGAGATATCGACTTAAATATCCCTTTATGGAAAGATACCGTCAGTGTGATTGCACGCGGAGAAATCAGTAATAAACTTGCGCCATTCTACATGCGTCATTACCACTCCAAACATTTTTGGTGGGATGATGATATGGATAAGGAATTCCGCACCCGTATCGAAGGCGAGCTGAGCATAGCCAATTGGGGGACCCGCTTAAGAGCCGGCGTTGAAAACATAAAGAACTATACTTACTTCAACCAGCAGGCATTACCGGAACAAAAAGGTGGTAGCTTGCAGGTAGTATCAGCTTGCTTCAATCAGGATTTCAAAGTGGGAATCTTCCATCTGGACAATGAAGTGATCTGGCAGAAATCCAGTGATCAGGCTGTACTTCCATTACCGGAACTTTCGCTATATCATAACTTCTATATGCAGTTCAAGCTGGCGAAAAAAGTATTGAGTGTACAATTAGGTGCTGATGTACGTTACTTCACTAAATATGATGCTCCGGCCTATATGCCTGCTACACAGCAGTTCTACCTGCAACCGGAAGAAGGTAAAGTAGAGATAGGCGGTTATCCGATAGTGAATGTTTATGCTAACTTACACTTGAAACGTACCCGTTTCTATGTGATGATGTATCACGTCAATCAGGGAATGAGCAAACCTAACTACTTCCTGGCACCTCATTACCCCATTAACCCACGTGTACTGAAATTCGGACTTTCATGGAACTTCTATGATTAACAAAACCTCTATGGCTTATGAAAACGCGCCCGAAATTGAGACTATTCAGATATCTGTTGCCGGTAGTCATTGTACTGGCACTCATCTTCTCTGTCCGCTATTGCGGTAAGCAGGAAAAGCCTTTGGGGCATCCGCGTGATTATGCAGCCATCGCCAAAGAAGGTATCCTGCGTGTAGCCACCGAATATAATTCAATCAGTTTTTATGTAGACAGTGACACTGTCTCCGGATTCCATTATGAACTGATAGAAGCGTTCGCACGTGACAAGGGGCTGAAAACTGAAATCACTCCTGTCATGAGCTTCGACGAACGGCTGAGAGGATTAAGCGACGGACGCTACGATGTTATAGCATACGGAATACTGGCAACCAGCGAACTGAAAGATTCTCTGCTTCTCACCTCCCCCATCATACTCAACAAGCAGGTGCTGGTGCAACGAAAAGCGAACGGGGAGAATGATTCACTTTATATCCGAAACCAATTGGACCTTGCCCAAAAGACACTTCATGTGGTAAAAGGCTCGCCTTCTATTCTACGTATTCAGAATCTGGGAAATGAAATCGGAGATACTATTTATATAAAGGAAATAGAGAAATACGGTTCAGAGCAGTTGATTTCGTTAGTTGCTCATGGAGATATCGATTATGCCGTCTGTGATGAAAGCATTGCCCGTGCAGTGGCAGATTCATTGCCTCAGGTAGATATCAATACCGCAATCAGCTTTACTCAATTCTACTCATGGGCAGTCAGTAAGCAATCACCCGCATTGCTCGATAGTTTGAATACATGGCTGGATAAATTCCAAAAAGAAAAAGAGTATCAAAAGATTTACCGGAAATACTATGGTGATAAATAGATAAAAATAATACGCTGAAGACTTGACTTTCGCTTTTGAATGTCGTATCTTTGTCAACGTAATCATAAAGTAGTTTCAGTTAAACTACACGTAAAGGAGGGAATCGCAGTTCCCTCCTTTCTTTTTGTTACAATGAATGAAAATCAGTCTTTTTCCCTGCTTTTTGCTCATTTTACCCCCGATCTTAGTCCGTTTTACCTTGGTTGTTACTATACTTAACATAGTATCTTATGAAAATTAGATGCTTTGTTATGACTAATTAGATGCTTTGTTATCCATAAACCGATGCTTTGTTCCGGAAAAACAGAAGCTCTGTTTCCGGACAGCTCCCAAGAGTTAACAATCAATAAAGTTGCTCTTGACAAAAATTTGCTCTACTTTTGAAAAAAATTCCCTTTTCGATGTCACGTTTTTAATCCGCCACCGTCTTATCAGTGTAAATGGAACTGAAACAATTTAAAATAACCGTTGTGCCCCTTCGAGACAAGCTGCTGAACTACGCCCGAAGGATGACAGATGATCCTTCGGATGCGGAAGATGCCGTACAGGAAGTCATGCTGAAGCTGTGGAATCTGCGCCAGAAGCTAGACGAGTACAGAAGCATCGAAGCCGTAGCCATGACCATGACGCATCATCTCTGCATGGATATGTGGCGTGCCAAGCGACCGGACACTCTATCGCTCGACCGTGTACAGGCTCCCACCCCTTCGGCTACTCCGGAGCGACTGCTGGAAGAGAAAGATGAGTTCAGACTGATGCGGGAAATTATCGACTCCCTGCCTACGCTGCAACGAACGATTATCCGCATGAAAGACATCGAAGAGTACGAGACGGAAGAGATTGCCGAAATCACCGGCTGCAATGCGGAAGCCATCCGCAGTAATCTGTCGAGGGCCCGGAAGAAAGTAAGGGACGTCTATTTGCAAACGATACAAGAACGAAAAAGGAGGAACAAAGCATGAAAGATATAGAAACCTTGCTAAACAAATATTTCGAAGGAGAAACCACTTGCGAAGAAGAGCGCAGGCTACGACGTTTCTTTGCCGAAGGACTTGTACCGGAACATCTGGAGGTATATCGCCCGATGTTCGCTTTCTTCGAAGCGGAACAGAAGGAACTTCCGGAAATCTCCGGTATAGGTAATGCCGTCGAAATGCCGGAACTCGCCCCATTCGAGAAAAAGACAAAAACGATCAGACAGTATCTGACTTACAGTCTCAGTGCTGCCGCTGCCGCCATTCTGCTACTGGTGGGCATCTCCGGTATCTACCGTCATCTATCCCCTGCACCGGCCAACTATGTAATCATTGACGGGAAGGAATATACGGACGTTCATTTAATCCGCGAACAGGCGATGGTCGCCTTTCGTGACGTCAGCCTCAGCGAGGAGGAAGTGTTCGCTACTTTATTTGATGAATAATATAAAAACAGCATATAATTATGATGAATAAAATCATTCGTACCACACTAATCGCCCTGTTACTTACATTCGCCGCCCATGCGGCCGCCCAACAGGGACTACAGATTGCTACCGTCTTTCAGAAGTACGGAAAGCAAAAAGGGGTAACTATGGTAGAGCTATCCAATGAAATGCTGGAAACTTACCAGATGACTCTCTATAAAAGTCTTGTGTTCAAGGATGCCAGTGATGCACTACCTACGATTCTCCGTTGCCTGGAAGCCGACAAGAAGAAAGCAAAGAAGGTGAAAGAAGTGGTTTCCAACGGGCAAATCAAGTCCGGCTATTACCAGCTTCCCCAGCTCAAGGAGGATGTGAACCGCTTTATCCTCTTCAAAACCGGAAAGAAAGATTCGGCTACCCTTATCTATATCGAAGGAGAACTGGATGCCGACGACCTGATCACCATGTTGTTCATGAAGAAAGAATAAAAAAACAGATAAAGAAATACTGATATGAAAAAACTATTATTACTATGGCTCATGATAGCTCCAATGAGCGGAATGGCACAAAATGAAAGTACACCGCAGGATACAACACTTTACGTCAACGGACGGAAGATCGTGATCAAGGAACAAGGCGACAAGATTAAAGTGAAACTCTACGAAAGCGCATCCGGCGGAGATACGATAACAAACGCGCAAATCTTCGAAGGAGTCTACCTGAACGGGCAGAGTACGGAAAGCCGTACCGTGCTGAGCGCTCTCCCCTTCTCGAAAAAAAACAACAAGAGAAACAGGTTCGAGCCACATGCCGGCGGATTCTACATCGGCTACACCCGACTGTCCAATGACTTCCTCTCATTCAATCCGTCGAACGGTGCCGACCTCAACACCAGTCATTCATGGGAGATAGGCGGCAATCTGTTTACCGGTTCGCACGCCTTTGCACCTACCTATAACTGGGGGATCACCATCGGACTAGGATGGGGATACCGCAGTATGCGCCTGGACGGCAATTATGCTTTTCGTGAAATAGACGGAGTGACTGAAATTTACTCCGGCATGGAGGCAGAAGAACCTACAGAGTACAGCAAAAGCCGTCTGCGCTATTTCTACTTCCGCATTCCGCTCTCTATCGAATGGCAAACACGGCTCAACGGCAAAGGTCCTTTGTTTTTTGCTGTAGGTCCCGAAGCCGAAATACGTCACGGATTCAGATCCAAAGCCAAAGTCAATGGATCGAAGAAGACGATTGACAAGGGACTGAACGGGCGCCCGCTAGGTATCAACTTACTTGCACAAGCCGGTTATGCAGATTTAGGAGTGTATATGCGTTACTCCACCTACGGCCTCTTTGAGAAGAACAAAGGTCCCGAACTTTATCCGTTCTCTTTCGGTGTATGCTGGTACTGGTAAAGTAAATACTCAGACCCTTACCTATTTCTGACAGTTAACAATCAATAAAGTTGTTCTTAATAAAAAATAGCTTTATCTTTGGGAGTTGTTAAAACAAGCACAATAGGTATATTATGAGTGAAAAGATGATTAAATGGGGCTTCATCGGCTGCGGAGAAGTAACCAAAACCAAAAGTGGCCCCGCCTTTCAAAAGGTAGAACATTCTGAAGTAGTAGCTGTAATGAGCCGCGACGGCGCCAAAGCAAAGGCTTATGCAAAAGAAAGAGGAATCAGGAAATGGTATGATGACGCTCAGGAACTGATAGACGATCCGGAAGTAAACGCCATTTATATCGCCACTCCTCCTTCTTCACACGCTACCTACGCCATTATGGCTATGAAAGCAGGCAAGCCTGCCTATATTGAAAAACCAATGGCTGTCACTTATGAGGAGTGTACACGTATCAACCGTATTTCTAAGGAAACGGGTGTTCCCTGTTTCGTCGCATATTACCGCCGCTATCTCCCCTACTTTCAGAAAGTGAAAGAAATGGTAGAGAACGGTTCTATCGGTAATGTCATCAACGTACAAGTCCGCTTTGCACAGCCGCCACGTGATTTGGATTACAACCGTGAAAATCTTCCTTGGCGTGTACAGGCTGATATTGCCGGTGGCGGTTACTTCTATGACCTCGCCCCGCATCAGATCGACTTGCTGCAAGATATGTTCGGCTGCATCCTCGAAGCCAGCGGATATAAGAGCAATCGCGGAGGGCTTTATCCTGCCGAAGATACGCTGAGCGCCTGCTTCCAGTTCGACAACGGATTGGTCGGCAGTGGTTCATGGTGCTTTGTCGCCCATGATTCCGCCCGCGAAGACCGCATCGAAATTATCGGAGATAAAGGTATGATCTGCTTCTCTGTCTTTACGTACGAGCCGATTGGTCTGCACACCGAACGCGGCCGGGAGGAAATCTGTATCGGTAATCCTGAGCATGTTCAACAGCCTCTTATTCAGGCAGTAGTAGATCATCTGCTCGGTAAGTCAGTCTGCTCATGCGACGGAGAAAGTGCTACCTTGACTAACTGGGTAATGGACAAAATATTAGGGAAGCTCTAAGATAAAGCTCCCTCGTTTGTTTCTTAAAATAATTTAATCACTATATTCTATCGTTAGTTTTCTTTATATTTGCGAAAGGTAGCAATAAAAGCAAAACTAACGATATTTATTTTTTATAACTATGACCAAAGAAGAACTAATGAGGAAAGCAATAGAGCTTTCGAAGGAAAATGTTGCTAATGGTGGAGGCCCGTTCGGAGCTGTCATTGCAACAAAAGAAGGAGAAATTATAGCTACAGGAGTCAACAGAGTAACCTCTTCATGTGATCCCACTGCTCATGCCGAAGTTAGCGCCATACGTGCCGCAGCCGCCAAACTGGGAACATTCAACCTCAGCGGATACGAAATCTATACTTCATGCGAAGCTTGCCCGATGTGTCTGGGTGCCATCTATTGGGCACGACTGGACAAAATGTATTATGGGAACAATAAGACGGATGCCAAAAACATCGGTTTCGACGATTCCTTTATTTATGATGAGCTGGCTCTAAAACCTGCCGACAGAAAACTTCCCTCGGAAGTATTATTGCACAACGAAGCCATTACAGCCTTCGAAGCCTGGATGTCCAAAGAAGACAAAGTAGAATATTAGCATCTAATCTCACTTAAACTCACTAATACTTAGTAAAATGAAAAGAAAAAACTTTTTGATTCTTCTAGCCGCAGGATGTTTGTTCAGTTGTCAGCAACAGGATGAACTGCAAGAAACAAGTAAAGAAGCAACCAACTTCTCTATCTCTATCGACGACGCTCTCTCTGACCCGATTACCCGTACCAGCAATGATCTGTTCCCTGCCAGAAATAGCATCACTACAGGAGAAGTTATCTCCATGGCTGCCTCCGGTCAGGACTATACTCCGTTTATTGTTGGCAAAGACAGCCGCGCATGGAACGAAATAGGAACTGCCACAGGCACAGTAACCTTCTACGCCCACTATCCGGCATTGACAGACGAAGCCGCTACCAGATCAGGCGGTAACAAACGCTATTTAAAAGGAGGTCAGGAGCACTTGTTCGGAACAGCGGAAGCAGCTCCGGGCAGCCAGAATGTATCGCTGAAATTCAAACGAATGACCGTGCCGGTTATTATACTTGATGAGAACGATCGTCCGTATGAAGGCGAAGCTAAAGTTGAGCTCAGCCTGAAAAACGAAGGTACGCAGGATTTATTGAACGGTACCATAGAAATCAACGAAAATGCGCTGTCAGAGAATATCGAAGTAAAGAAAGTATCCGAAGGCGTTACTACCAATGTTCTCCCGCAAAAGATCTGTGCCGGAGAGGAAATAGGAACGATCACTGTTGGAAGAGTCACTCAGAAGATCAGTGCAGTAGAAGATCTTGATTTAAAAGCCGGAAGCACACTTTCTGTCAGATTATCAAAAAGATTCGGAGGTATTATTGATGGCAATGTTCCATTGTACAGATAAGAAGATTGCACTTAAAGGCAATCTTGCAGATTATATAAATAAAAGAACGGGATTCATGATGAATCCCGTTTTTTATTTATACCTAAAAACTATATAAGGCCGGTCAGCTCCTAGGAACCAACCGACTTATTTATAGCGTATTATTTTTTATCCCACCATACACGTGATGTCATCTTATCACCGTCGCTGAGTCTCTTTACTGCATCGTTGTAATTAACAGGATTAGCCGTTATCTCGCTTGCCGGATAAATGAAACGACGAGGAATCTCTCCATTTGTCACATTGTTAGGATAGCTGGCTGCATTTCGAGACGGGGTTAATTTAGGATATCCGGTACGACGCCAATTTGCAAAAGCTTCATACTCATTACAGAACGTATGAATATAATATTCCGTATTAATCTGTTCCAGCGCTTTTTCCGTATCAGCATCCAATGGATTAGCATTTAGATAGGCAGTTATCGCATCATCTGTAATCGTAGCTGAGGCTTTTTCATAATAGGAGAATTGTTTCATGGCAGCAGTTACTCCATCTCTATAAAATTTTTCTGCATCTCCTGTATAGAGTCCACGTTTCACTGCATCAGCCAATAATAACAAGTTACCGGCATGAGTGACAAGCATAGAGGGTGAATCCGGGCGTGCATAAACTGTACGGTTAGGAACAGAATATGCTTTTCTCCAATTTTCTCCCGGATATCCCAGAGCTTTACTCAAGTCCCAGTCTCCTCCTGACACATCATAACCAACCGGCATACCTTTCTGCTTAGCAGCCGCGTTGTCACCTAAATCAAAATCAGCATCTCCCCATCCCGGTTTAGGATCTCTGGTACAAACTGTAGCAATCAAAGGAAGGCGAGGATCGTCCTGAAGGATGTTTATAAATGTTTCGCTGATATAGAACGCCTGAGTATCCAGACTGGAAAATACTTTTCCGTAAGGTTCGGCAGAGTCATCGCTTGGTGAACCATTGGTATGTCTGACGATTGCATTATCATCGTTGCTTACGAACAAGCCATTCGAAACCGCTTTAGCTACCCATGTTTTCGCTTTATCAGGAGCTACTTTGGTCAAGCGCATGGCTACCCGGAGCATCAGTGAGTTTGCAAATTTCTTCCATTTCGCAGCATCACCGTTATAGATAACGTCGGCAGCCCCTATCGTATTACCGGCAGAAGTGCTTAATGCAGCTTGTGCTTCATCGAGTTCTTTCAACAGGTCATTATAGATTGCTTCTTGTGTATCATATTTAGGATACGGAATCGGATTGGTAGAATACCCCTGCCCTGCTTCAGAATAAGGAACGTCTCCATAAAGGTCAGTCATATTCTGGAACATATATGCTTTCAGAATGCGGCACATCTGATATTCATTCGCATAAGCGGGATTTCCTTCCCAATTATTCATCACATCTATAATATTGCGAATAGCTGCACGCCCACCGGAATAGAATCCTCCCCAATAAGCACCACTATACTGATCGTTCCATGTATAGAAAACTCCATACGCCCAATCTACACTAGCCGTATGCTGTATCATGTTGGCTGTGTAGATACAGCCATTACGCCACACGTCCCAGTCGGAGCCACATATCTGTGCTTCAACCTGAGTAAATTCCATTTTATAATCCACCACTCCGGGATTCAGGTTCATAGGGTCGTTATTCACATCCCCAAAGTCATTACAGCTCGTCGCTAATCCCATCAGACCAAAAGCCGTCAATATATATAAAGTAAACTTTTTCATTGTTACAGTATTTAAGATGTTAGAACTTAACATTTACATTGAATCCCACATTTCTCGTGGCAGGATATCCGTTCAATTCCAGACCTTGAGCATTACCGTTATTATAAGCAGATTCCGGATCAATATTATCCGTATGCTTCAATATAGTCCAAAGGTTACGACCGACTAAAGAAAGGGTTACCCCCTTTATAAGTGTCTGCTTATTCAACCATGCCTGCGGCAAAGTATATCCGACTGACAGTTCGCGCAGTTTTATAAAACTCGCATTATAAACAAACTCTTCAGCAATATTCTGACTGGTAATAGCCTGCCAGTAGTCTTGTGCAGAAACGGCTACGGTATTCTTCACATAGCCCCCCTTACCATCAGACATTACACCATTGCCCACCATTGTTCCTTTACCGTCAGCACCACGTCCCTGCAAAGTATTCTTGTGCAGACCGTTGCTGTAAAGAGACAGATTGGTTCCGGAGAACATCTTAGCTCCTGCCTTGAAGTCAATCAGGAAAGAAAGAGTTATGTTTTTGTAAGTAAACTCATTGCGCCATCCACCGGTTACCTTATAAACGCCGTTTCCTAATACCTGTACCTCGTCTGAGTGTACAGGAAGACCGTTTTCAAAAATAACTTGTCCATCCGAAGTACGTTTGTATTCATAACCTACTAATTCACCATAAGGATGCCCCAAGATATTCTGAACAGAAACACTACCTACACGTGAATTGGCTCCGTCAAGAGTAAGTCTCTTTATCTTTTCTCCCGTTCCGTCTATTCCCAGGTATTTCACATCACTGCTGTTATAAGCGATATTGAATGTAGAATTCCAGTTAAAGTCCTTTGTATGAACAGGAACGGCATTCACCATTACTTCCACACCATTATTTCTGATTTCTCCGACATTCTGGATAGCTGATTCAAAACCGGACGCACCACTGGTGGTTACCTGCACGATATCATCTTTGGTTGTTTTTACATAATATGCAGCATCCAATGACAGGCGATTATCCAAGAAAGAGAGATTCAAACCAATTTCCCATTCGGAAATCTGAACCGGTTTCAGTCCTTTGTTAGGTACGGTCGAGTTATTGATCGTTACTACAGGCTGTCCGTTCGATTGGTAATTATCTACTTTATAGGTAAGAAGATTCTGATATGCTTTGGTTCCGTTGGATGCAGCTGCATAAGATGCACGCACCTTTCCGAAAGTAAACCAGTCAGGAGTCTTGAATGTATCACTAAATACCCATGACATACCGATAGAAGGATAGAAATAATGATTATTATCCGGGTCCAGTGTAGAGAACCAGTCATTACGTCCGGTTAAATTTAAGAATACCTGATTCTTATAACCAAGGTCTGCAGTACCATAGATTGAATTTACCCGATATTCTGTATATTCTTTCTTATACACATGCTTCGCAGTGTTGCTACTTGAATAAAAATCGGGCACAAAGAATGAAGAGGCCTTATCATCCAGACCGTATTTCTTTGTAATATTTCTCTGACGGTTTCCACCGAAAGTAGCACCGACACTCCAGTCTCCGAATGTCTTATTGAATCCGATCAAATAGTTCAGGTTCATTTCAGAGAAGTTCTGAGTGTATTCCTTTATATAACCGCGTGGATCTTCCGGAGAAGCGGAACCGATTGGCTTCACTTCGGAATATTCCAGATTATAACCGTCACGTGTCACAGCACCCTGAATGTATAACCAGTCAAAGATATCATACTTCAAAGTCATACCACCAGTCAGACGATTACGGTTGGTTTCATTAGTAACCCTGTACTGCAACCAATACGGATTATTGAAATAACCGTTCGTACCGCCTAACAACTCTTTGCCGTCAGCACCGGTACCCCAGTCACAATCCGGATTTTCACGTTCCATCCAACGGATATCAAATGAATTGGCATGATAAAGAAGTGCGGCATTCGTGTTACTGTTACCATCGGACAAGTTAGAACGACCTTTATTCTTGTCGAATACGTAGTTGGCATTCACCATTAAATGAACTTTTGAAGAAATGTCATAAGTCGTATTCATATTAATACCTTGCTGACTGATGCTGGAATTGGGAAGTATCCCCTTTACCGCCATATTGGAAACACCAAAACGATAGGATATCTTATCGGAAGCACCACTTACTGCCAAGGTTGTCGTATTGTTAATCCCCGTACGATAGAAGTTCTTCCAGTTATCTACCGGAGAATAAGCATATTCGTTACCCAAGAAGTTTACTGCTTTTTTTCCATCCATTACTTCACCCCAGCTGGATGTTTCCGTTGCTTTTGCCACATCTGCAGAAAGCGGACGGTTACCCTGAGTTCCTTGCCCGTAGACATTCTGGAAATCTCGGTAATCATAAATCACATCAAAAGCCAGGTTATTGTTGAATTCAACGGAGACCGGTTTTCCTTTCTGACCGGATTTAGTAGTAATCAAGATAGCACCGTTACCACCACGATATCCATAAAGAGCAGATGCAGCAGCACCTTTCAACACCTGAATATCTGCAATATCATCCGGATTGATACTTGACAAACCATCGCCCATATCTTTACCTCCCCATTGACCTGCACTACCGATATTAGTATTATCAAACGGAACACCGTCGATAACATAAAGCGGCTGGTTGTTTCCCGTCAAAGAAGCATTACCACGAATTACGACACGGCTACTACCACCCGGACCTGTTGCATTTCCGGAAACGGAAACACCGGCAATCTTACCGGAAAGTGCGTTACCAATGTTCGTTGTACGAGCTTCCGTGAAATCTTTTCCTCCTACTGTCGTTGTAGAATAGCCGAGGGACCTTTTCTGACGCTTAATCCCCAAAGCTGTCACTACAACTTCATCGAGTGTCTGCGTATCTTCCTGTAAGGTAATGTCTAAAGGTTTACCCGTGAACTTCACTTCCTGTGGGGTATAACCTACATAAGAGATTTGAATCGTTGCTCCATCAGGAACATTGGAAAGAACAAAATTACCGTCCAAGTCGGTAATTACACCATTTGTAGTACCCTTGACTACAACTGAAGCTCCAATAACCGCTTCACCTGCCTTGTCTTTTACTACACCTTTACACGTACCGTTTTGCTGTGTGACACTCACACTTGTTGCTCCATTCTCAGAGGCTGCATAGGAGATTGCTGCCGGCATGGCAAACAAGAGCAACAGCACACTTACTGATTTGAGTGGTTTAAACATAATACTGCTCTTTTAAGGTTAATAAAAATTGTCTGTGTGTAGAGAGGACGTCAATATTTCATAGTTTGGTTCTGACTACGATTACAAAAATATGAATTTATTTTAAATAACAAGAAAATAAGTAGTTTTTTTTCTTTAAACAAAAAGAATAATTATATCGGCTAACAAAATTACAATATCCAAAACAGAATGAACCTTCTTTTGCATTAAATGAAAAGATAATAAAGAAATCCCTGGAACCGCTGTAGACACTCAGCATTCCAGGGACTCTAACACACAAAAGTTATTATTGAAATTGAAAACAGTTTCTAATTAAAAACGCATACCAACTGTAAGAAGCACTTTATGATTATTATTGGTTATCTCCGTAGCTCTTAAATCCAAATTATCAAATGCATAAAAACTTTCTTTATAAGTATTATATTGATATGCCATATCTGCATAAAAAGTTGATCCACGATATCCAAATCCTAATGTATAGTTATTAGTTGCACCCAAATTGGAATATTCTGTGTCAGTACGAATGGAGTTACTTTGAATCCACTTATATGCTTCCGGTTTCATCGATGCTGTGATATGATTATATCCTAAACGAAAAGCAAATTCCGGAGCCAACTTAAACTCGACTCCCGCACGAAATGTATGAACCCCTTTCATCATTGACTTTATATCATCAGTTTGCTCCAAAGTAATCCCATCCACATCCTTTAATTTTGCAGAAGAATAGTTACTATATTCATACTCTACTCCGAAAGCTGCAACAGAACCAAAAGTATATCCTGTGCTCAGATTAAATTTCCATGGAGTAACCAAACGATACTCATATTCACCATCCATCGGATTTCCATTACGGTTGACAATTTCCGCAGAGCCTGGTTTTAAATCTTCTACAGCTAAATCATAAGCAATATATGCATGATTATGTTCTGTTATAGAATAGAAAGTCGGCGTATGTATAGCACCTCCGATACGAAAAGAAGAAGATTCAATAGGACGCCAAATAAATCCAACTTTAAAATCAACACCACCACCACTTGTCCAATAGTCATTTCCTAAATCATAACCACCATAATCATTGCCATCCGCCCCTATGAAATCTTCTTTATAAAGGCTTGTACGTTTATAATCTAAACTATATGCACCAATCGTAGCACCTAGATAGAAGCGATCATACAAGTTGAATGAAACATTAAAATCGTATGAATGTAATCCTCCTCTCTCACGGGCAGTATAAGCTTGTCTCACTTTATCACCAGGATGCAAATAAGGATCATAACCATCAAATACATCTTCCTTACCTTCTTCTTTAATATAACCGGGACGCACCAATTGCGAATCATATCCTAGTATACCAAGCCATGGGATATCTGGGTTTTCATAAGCCCCTGCTGCTTTTATACTTTCTACCGTTACAGGCGAAAACTCACCATCATAGAAATTCAGCAAATCTGCCATAAAAGTAGTTTGAGACTGCCCAAAAACACCATTCATTACCATATTCTTATCAAATGATTTTGTACGGTGATAATTGAATCCAAAGTTAACATAACGTAAAGGAGTTGAATTTCCAATCTTATTGGTAAATATAAAGCCTGCATTATCAAATGACCCATGAAATTTATCAATACTAGATCCACCCGCATCTTTAGATCCGACATTAACAAAGCCAAAAGATACCATCACATCATTACTTCGATAAATACCGATGCCAGCAGGATTAGTTCCCATTGTTGAGATATCACCACCTAGAGCTCCCATCGCCCCACCCATGCCAACAAAGCGCGCCGTCCCGTTTAGATCGCTCCCCATTAAACGGTTTGCATCATAAATGGTAGTTTGAGCATTCAACATGCCGCCTATTCCAAGCAAGAATGTACCGAATACGATTATTCTATATATATTTTTCATAACTATATCTTTTTAATAATATATTATCTTCTACTACTTCTGCTACTACCACCGCCTGATGAACGCGATGATGAAGATGAACCACCAGAATAACTTCCTCCACTGCTACGAGAAGAACTGCTGCTCGGAGTATATGAAGAAGAACTACTACTGCGGGAAGGAGTATACGTAGAAGAAGAGCGACTAGAACTTCCACTATCATAGCTACGTGATGGAGAAGTTGAACTTCCACGGGAATAAGTTGAACTACTACGCGTGGTAGAACCTGTACGGGAATATGTCGACCTACTACGATTAGGAGCAGAGTTTGTATTCGTTCTAGAACTACTGTTAGAACCCGTAGTAGAAGTACGAGTATAACTACGCGTGCTGCTAGGACGAGTGTATGTACCTCCTCGTGTACCTTCTGTACGTGAAGATTGCACTCCTTGTGAACGTGATGTTGAGCGCGAACTTGAACGAATGTAAGATGCCCCTTCTCCATTACGAGTTCCTACTACCCGACCAGAAGTTGCCCTTGTATGTGTACCTTGATATGAGGAACGAGAACCTGTACCACGTGATGAATTGAAGGAACCAGAACTACTATAACGTGAACGATTATTAGCATTCAGCACAGTACGCCCGTAGGGTCTTCCTCCACCGCCCCAGCCCCAGCTAGGACCACCACCCCAGTGGTGATGATGTCCCCAATAACCGCCGCCATAGAAGCCACCCCAGTAGCCACCATACCAGCCGCCCCATGAACCCGGGTAATATCCCCAGCCATAGTAAGGACGATTCCAGCCCCAGCCATAGTTCCATCCCCAACCGTAGGAGTTGTAACGCCAATCCCACCAAAGCGGATTACTAAATGTCGGGAAAGCATAAGCGTACATGCCATCGGTATATACATTCCAGTTCCATGAATTAGGTCCGTAAACTACGTCCCAATAGAGTGGGCTGCTAATGCTGATAGCAAAACGTGGATTACGGAAACGGATAATACGTTCGGCATATTCATAGTCCTCTTGCGAACCATCAAATTCACCGGTTACCCATTCTCCTTCCAAGTCTGGCTGAGCTTTCTCTTTTATATATAAGGTATCGTTTTCCATTACGAATTCATTCTCACGAGCGTCATAACGGCGGTTATATTCATCCACATCCCGTGTTTTTCCCTTGCGGTCCTGAACTACAACGGTAGTGCCCGGTGATGTATAGATGTTGGTCGTGACTTGTCTTTTCGGTTCCTTCTTTTCCGGAGTCGTTTCTTTCTTCTCCTTTTTGTCTTTAGAAGGTACGAAATAAAGGTCGTCATCAACGCTTTGTGCCATCAAGCCTATAGGGAGGCATAAAGCAATTAGCAAGAAATAAACAATCTTTTTCATATCATCTCGGTTTATGTAATTACTTAAACTTATTCACATTACAAAGATAAGGAAGAGATTCGCCACTCTAGGGAGATTTTCCCCAAAGGATAATAGGGAAATCCCTATTTCTGACTATCTTTGCAAAAGATTCACCAAATTAAAAACAACTATGAAGTATTTTGAGTTCACATTCCATACAAGTCCATGCACAGAAACAGTAAATGACGTACTGGCTGCCGTATTAGGCGAGGCCGGATTTGAAAGTTTTGTCGAAAGCGAAGGCGGACTGACTGCATACATACAACAGGCATTATGCGATGAAAATACAATAAAAGATGCAATAGCCGACTTCCCACTGCCTGATACGGAAATCTCCTATACGTACGTTGAAGCGGAAGACAAAGACTGGAACGAAGAATGGGAAAAGAATTTCTTTCAGCCGATTGTGATCGACAACCGATGTGTTATCCATAGTACCTTCCATAAAGATGTACCCCAGGCAACTTATGATATCGTTATTAATCCGCAAATGGCTTTCGGCACGGGACATCATGAAACGACAAGCCTCATTATCGGAGAGTTACTGGACAATGAGTTGAAAGATAAATCACTTCTGGATATGGGCTGCGGAACTTCGATCTTAGCAATTCTCGCCCGTATGCGGGGAGCTCGTCCATGTACCGCTATCGACATTGACGAATGGTGTGTACGAAACTCCATCGAAAATATCGAGTTAAACCGTGTAGACGACATTGCCGTTTCACAAGGAGACGCTTCATTGCTCACAGACAAAGGTCCCTTCGATATAATTATCGCTAATATTAACCGGAATATATTATTGAACGACATGAAGCAATATGTCGCCTGTATGCATCCGGGATCGGAACTTTATATGAGTGGATTTTATGTGGACGACATTCCTTTCATCCGCCGGGAAGCAGAAAAGAATGGACTGACCTTCGTACATCATAAGGAGAAAAACCGCTGGGCAGCAGTAAAGTTCACATATTAAGCATTAATCTTCCTTATCTGTTTCAAGAAGACACAGACCACGTATCTTTAAAAGACAGCATATATTTGTGGTAGAGATAAGATGTACGAGATGCTCATCTCGTGCTGTACGGCATGCTCATCTTGTTATACACCAGATGCTCATCCGGTAGTGTACAAGATGAGCATCTGGTACATACCATCCTTTAATGAAAAGAATGGTATGGTATAATATTCCTTCTGTTATGTTACTGGGAAACAGATATAAAGTATTAAGGTTTTGAATCAAACTCATTCTTTACCTGTTCACACCATTCCCTGATTCTCTTTTCCGCTTGCTCGGATTGATTATCCAAATCGACGACCAAACCGCACCACCGATCACCACGCAACGCTCTGGAACGTTCGAAAGTGTATCCTTCGGAAGAAGTAAAACCGACCAGTGTAGCCCCGTCTCCTTCAAATACCTCGGCAAGCAACCCGATTCCGTCAGCAAAGTTTTCGGGATAACGTATCTGATCTCCTAACCCGAAGATAGCTACTTTTTTCCCTTTCAAATCCAATGTACGAAGTTCCGGCAATAACTCATCCCAATAGGTAGGAAGTTCTCCGTCAAACCAGGTCGAAGCACCTACTATAAAACAATCGTAAGCTGCAAAATCATTTTGCCATGCCTGCTCAATAGGCACCACTTCTATCTTATCTTTTCCAAATTCTTTCTGAATTTTCTCTGCCACCCAAGTAGTCTTATCAGCTTTGGTGGCATAAAACAAACCAATCTTCTTCATATACTATACCTCCATTTTATTCCATTAATATTCCAATAGCTTTTTAGCTGCCTCATAGATCTTCGCCTCATCCGGCAATATCTCTTTTTCCAGAATCGGATTGAAACCGACAGGAGTAAATGTAGATCCGACACGCTGCACCGGACCATCCAGATAACGGAACATATCCGTTCCGATCATAGCCGCAAGTTCCGCACCGAACCCGGAGAACACCTTGTCTTCGTGAACAACTAATGCTTTACTAGTCTTTTTCACCGATTCGAAAATCGCCTCCTTATCTAATGGTATCAATGAGCGAATATCGATCACTTCGACTTTCCAGCCACTTTCTTTTTCCAGTTGCTCTGCTACGTGCAGGCAGAAATGGGTCGTATTGCCATAAGTAATAATGCTCAAATCCGTTCCTTCACGACGAATACGTGCCTTTCCGAAAGGAACCTCAAAATCTTCCGGAACAACAGCTGCTGCTTCTACCGAATTATATAGAGCTTTCGGTTCCAAAAACAAGGTAAATCCCTTTGAACGCATACTGGTTCGTAACAATCCGGCTGCATCATCTGCAAAAGAAGGACAGACAATACGTGCACCCGGCAACGTTGTCAGAGCACCCTCTATATTTTGGGAATGATATAATCCACCACCGATATATCCTCCGGAAGCAAGCCGTAAAGTGATATTCGGAGCAAACTTACCGTTACTGCGCCAATATTCATGAGTACACTCCACATACTGTTCTACGGCAGGCCAGAAGTAGTCTGCAAACTCAGCTCCTTCTATCACTACATGGATTTTAGGGTCAAATCGGCTCATACCATTGGCTGTACCTACAATATAATCTTCGGCAATCGGTGCGCTGAATACACGCGCCTCGCCAAATTCCTGCTGCATGCCTTTGGTCACATTAAAGACCCCGCCTTTTTCTCTGTTAGCCACATCTTGTCCCCAGATAAAGGTATCCGGATTATGGCGGAATTCCGCTTTCAATGTTTCATTAATTGCATTGACCAGAAAAGTCTTCTCTCCTTCTTCCTGATGAGTACCTTCTTTGTATTTTTGCGGCTGATAAGGTTCGGGCATCACAAAATCGTAAATGCTTTTAGGATCAGGTTCAGGGGCAGCCAGCGCCTTGCGGTTGGCAGCAGATAGTTCCTTCTTTGATTCAGCTTCAATTTGCAGCAGTTCCTCTTCCGTCAAACGCTTATAGCGCAATAACATCCGGCGGAACTTCATTAGCGGATCGGCTTCTTTCACATATTCCAGTTCGTTTTCATCCCGATAAAGTGTATGTTTATCCGAATTGGAATGAGAACCGATACGAACGCAGTTAGCCTGTACAATCACAGGATTACGGGTACTGATCGCATATTCGCGTGCCTCAGTCATGGCATTCATGGAATCGAACACATCTTTTCCATTGCAGTAGATAATCTTCAGATTCTTGAAACCGGAGAAGTTCTCAGCTACTTTACGATTGGCAGTCTGCTCGGATTTAGGAACAGAGATGCCATATCCGTTATCCTGTATAACGAAAATCACTGGAAGACGTTCCAGACTAGCTCCATTGATAGCCTCGTAAACAAAGCCTTCGGAAGTAGCAGATTCTCCGTGCGAAGTGATTGCTACTCCTTTATGCCCATAATATACCATTGCTCTTGCTACACCTGCCGCATGAAGGTCATGCGTTCCGGTAGCAGAAGATATATTTTCAATATGCCATTCCGGTTTGGCGAAGTGATTCGACATATGACGTCCGCCGCTACCGGGATCGGTTGCTTTCGAAATACCGTTCAATATAATCTCTTCCGCAGTCATTCCTGCAGAAAGCACAGTCAGCATATCTCTGTAATAAGGGAACAGGAAATCTTCTCCCAATGTGAAAACCTGACCGACAGCCAGTTGGATACCATCATGCCCCGCATAAGGAGCATGGTATGACCAACCCAAGGATTGCAGCTGGTAAGACGGCGCCTTCTCGTCCAAAGCACGCCCCAATGTCATCAGATGGTACCACTTTTTCAGTGTTTCAACAT
This sequence comes from uncultured Bacteroides sp., assembly GCA_947038155.1. GTDB lineage: Bacteria > Bacteroidota > Bacteroidia > Bacteroidales > Bacteroidaceae > Bacteroides. Next base: position 56,968 of record CAMQVH010000002.1, read on the forward strand.
CCGTAGTCTTTATATCATATTTCTTTTTCATAGTTAATGAAGTTCTTAATGAATGAAACAATCTGTTATCAGCCCTTCCAGTTTTCCAGGTAATCGGCTATGAAGTGCAGGAAGTTGCCTCCCAGCATACCGTCAACTACACGATGGTCATAAGACAGGGACAGATACATCTTATGACGGATAGCAATCGTATCACCTTCCGGTGTCTCTATTACGGCAGGCTTCTTCTCAATATATCCCACTCCCAAAATGGCAACCTGGGGCTGATTGATCACCGGCGTACCGAACAAACTCTTGAATGTACCGAAATTAGTAATGGTAAACGTACCTCCGTCAATATCATCCGGCATCAATTTGTTATCACGAGCCTTCAATGCCAGCGAGTCTATAGCTACAGCCAATCCATTCAAGTTCAGATGATCGGCATCGTGTACCACAGGAACTATCAGATTGCCATCATTCAAAGAAACAGCAATACCGATATTGATATGTTTCTTGAAAAGAATATTATATCCGTCAACAGATACATTGACCTGAGGATATGCTGCCAATGCTTTTACAACAGCTTCTGTTATGACAGGCATATAGGTCAGTTTCACTCCCTCACGACGGAAGAAAGCGTTTTTATTCTTTTCACGCCAGCGTACCAGTTTGGTTACGTCTACCTCTACTACATTGGTTACGTGTGGTGAAACCTTCTTGGACATCACCATATGATCCGCAATAATCCGGCGGACACGATCCATTTCTTTCACTTCTACTCCCGGAATATTGGCAGCTGCAGGTGCTTGTTTAGATGGAGCAGACGGTGCAGCAACAGGAGTTTGCACGGAAGCCGCCACAGGAGAAGTTGTCATAGAGCCAGCCCCTCCAGTCGAAGAAGGCATAGAAGCCGTAAGTGCATCACCGGTAGGTATCGCCGCCTTCGAGACTTCGGAAATTCCCCTTTTCTTCTTCTCAATATAATCCTTTATATCTTTCTTGCTCAACCGGCCTTCGTATCCTGTGCCTTGTATCGAATCAAGTTCTTCTTTCGGAATATTCGCACCTCGTGCCAATTGAATCACCACAGGAGAATACCAGCGTTCTTCAGCCTTTGCTACCTGAGAAGATACTTTTCCTGCATCAGAAGAAGCATTCTCCTTACTTTCTGGAGTTTCTTTTCCACTTGCAGTTTCTTCATCGGATGCCTCTTCACCTCCCATATCTACAACAGCAACCACTGTACCTACAGCGACTGTATCTCCTTCCTTAAACAGAATTTCCACTACCTTACCGGCTACCGGTGAAGGTATTTCAGCACTGACTTTCGCCGTATTTACCTCGAAGAGAACATCGTCTTCCTGAATGACATCCCCCACTTTCACAGACCAAGAGACAATCGTCCCTTCGGTTATACTCTCGCCCAACTTAGGCATTTTTATTTCGAATCTTGACATAGACAGTAAATTTATTATTCAACCTTGAACTATTAGAACAACCCGCTGAAAAAGAAAGTTTTAAGTTAAAGTATTTTTAACCGGACTCAACGACTGAAGATCCATTCTTCGCAAATATATTTCTCAGTCCGAAGTTTATGGATTGCTTCCAATTCTTTCTCACTGAAAGTATCAGCACATCCCTTCTGACTAAAATATTCGAAAAGTATCGCTTTGAAATGATCAACCGTTTCCATAGGTAAGTAACGACTGATATTTGTGACTTCACTACGGACAGACGGAACAGCATACACAGGCAATGCCACGCCCGTCTCAATGTTCCTCTTCGGATTCAGTACCTTGTTTAAAGCAGCAAGATTCGTATCATACAGCAAAGTACAATGATAAAGCACCCTGTTCTTGTGTACACACTGGGCACTCCCCGATATTTTCAGACCATCAAGATAGATACCCAGACGCTCATCTCCTTTTGCCGGCAGTCCTATCTGTTTTAAGAAATCCAGTATCCGATGAAGATAAAGACTGAAATCAGGCAAGCGGGACACTGTTTCGATAAAAGTTAAATTGACATTACCCAAATCATGATATACAGCTCCCCCACCCGAAAACCGACGGGCTATTCGAATCTGTTGTTCTTCCGCCCATTCCCGGTTCACTTCCAACTGTACAGATTGGTGTTTTCCCATCACTACAGAAGGAGTGTCCTGCCAAAGCATAAAAACAGAATCTGTTTCCTGCTTCAGCAAATACTCTTCTGCCGCCAGATGAAAATAAATATCTGTAAAAGTGTTATGAAAGCACCTCATGATAAATCTCTCCAACCGTAGGATGGGGAAATACATTCTTCTGAAATTCCTCAACCGTATAGCCCTTCTGAATGGCTATTCCGGCAATCACAATCAATTCCGACGCTGGATTTCCAAGCATATGACAACCGATAATATGATCAGCTTCATCAAGTATCAGCTTACATATTCCATTTGCCTGTTCGTTCTCCGCAACAAAACGTCCGGAATAAGCCATCGGCAACTTCGTAACACGATAAGGAATGCCCTGTTTGGTCAGCTCTTCTTCTGTCTTACCTACGCCGGCCACTTCCGGATTGGTGTAGACAACTCCCGGCACACTGTTATAATTCATCCGGTCTTCCACTCCTAAAATATGGTTGATTGCCACTTCCGCCTCCCGAATTGCCGTATGCGCCAATAAAGAATAGCCTGTAATATCACCGCACGCATATACTCCGGGATGAGAAGTCTGAAGATATTCGTCTACTTTAACCCCATTCCGATGAAGTTCTATATTCAGCTTATCCAATCCGACATTGGTAATATTGGCTTTACGCCCCACACTGAGCAAGATCTTTTCCGTTTTGATAGTAGAAGCCTTCCCATCTTTCTCTATGACGACTCCTTCAGGTTTCACTTCTATTACTTTTGCATTCAAGTAGAAAGTGACTCCACGTTTTGCATATTCCGTACGAAGCATACTGCTGGTTTCCTTATCCATGACTCCCAGTATCTCCGGCATCATCTCGACAACATACACTTTCACTCCCATACTGTTGAAGAAAGAAGCAAACTCCATTCCTATGACTCCACCACCTATAACAACCAACGTTTCAGGAAGCTCTTTGATCTCCAAAGCCTCTTTTGACGTCCAGTAACTAACTTCCGACAGTCCCGGTATCGGAGGAATAACCGTGTCGGAACCGGTACATACCAGCAGATATTTCACTTCATATCTTTCTCCGTCACAGATGATACGGATCAGCCCGTTTTCTTCTCCTTCTATAAAGGCTTCTTTTTCCACGATCGTCACTCCGTAAGAGTTCACAGTCATCTTTACCCCACCAGTCAGCATTTTCACCGTTTTCTCTTTACGGCTCATTATTTTAGTTAAATCAAACGAAGGAGATTCGGCAGAAATGCCATATTTGGAAGCACTCTTGATGCTATCCAGAATTTTAGCAGAATATAACAACGTTTTAGTAGGAATACATCCTTCATTCAGACACACCCCACCTATTGCCTTTTTTTCAAACAAAACGGCTCTCAGTCCGTTTGCCCCTGCCCTTTCGGCAGCTGTGTAACCAGCAGGGCCACCACCAATAATAGCTATATCAAAGTTCATAATCGTATCTTTTTAGTAATAATACGATTATAACAAATAAGAGAAGAGATTAGTTGCATGACAGATCAATCATCCTACTTGATCGTCAGCTTTTTGAGTTCTTCTAATGTACCGTTGAATACATTGAGGTCTACATCTTCTTTAATACCGGGTACATTTCCGACATCAGTATGTTGCCAGAAATCCCACTTGCCCTGATATTTCACCGAATCGACATAATAGTGAGCGATCCAATAAGGATAAGCATTGAAAATTGAATCGTCCAGATAACGGGTCTTGAACTTATAAGAAGTATAAAGAATGGGCTTCACCCCATAATGGGATTCTATACGGTCCAACCAGCGCTTAATGCCTTGCTGCAATTCTTTTTTCTCTTTTCGTCCGGTCACTTCCACATCAAGAACCGGAGGCAGGTCGCCGGAATCCAGTTTGACCGTACGTATAAAAAAGTCCGCCTGTTTCAAAGCATCCGTACCGGGAATATAGAAATGATAAGCGCCACGAATAAAGCCATGATTACGCGCATTAGCAAAATTAGTTTGAAAGGTAGTATCGTTATGATCTCCCCCTTCCGTCGCTTTCATAAAAATGAAGTGCAAAGGAGTTGCCGTCTGTTTATTCTGTAAAAGTCTCCCCCAGTCTATTTTTCCTTGATAATGGGAAATATCAATCCCATGAATATCATATCCGGAAGGAATACAAACTCCATATTCCTTTAAACCATTACAAGGTTTCCACCGATAAGCATAAGGACGTATAAAGAAATAATAGAAAACCATAGAGAAACAACCGACAATTGCCACAGCCAATATATTTCGAAGCCAACCGGGCATCGAATAATGCTGCTTCACCGGTGCCTTTTTCGGAGCACGGGAAGGCCTGGAAGAAGAAACCGTCCTCTTTTTTGGGGTAGTGGAAGCAGTTCTTTTCTTTTGGACAGCAGAAATCGGATTATTACGTGACGACATTTACTTTGAGTGATGAATGTAATATAGATAGGCACGGATTACACGGAATACACGGTTTTAAGAAATAGTATAACTAAAACCGCGTCAATCCGCGTAATCCGTGCCTGAAAGAGCTCTTCATTGCAACTGTTTCTTAGTACAGTCCGGTGAAGTTTTCTTATTTAGCTTGTTCCAATTGCAAAGTCTTAGTTGCCTGGTCGCAAACTTCTGTAGGACCAAAGTACTGAATCGGACCCGGATATACATAATCCGTTTCAACAGCCCAACGGTCACGCTGTGCAGCGAATGCTTTGAAAGGAGCACCATCCAATTTCACTAATGCTTTCTGGATCACCGGTTTCATTTCACCGTGGCGGCGTTCCATATTCATCATCATGGTGATAGGCACACCACCTGCAATCCATTCGGCAGCAGGAGCAGTTGTGTTGCGTACAGAAGACATATAACCGGTCTTACCGTCAGCAATCAGCATAGAAGCTGTGTATCCCAAAGAATAGCAGTAGTCAGCATCAAAGTTTGACGGAGCAGCGCAACGTCCTTCGTAACCGAAGAAGTGGTGCTGTGCAGCAAACTTACCCACATATTTGCCATCTTCTTTCCAAGCAGCCAATTTGGTAGCTACCATTTCAGACAACAGTTTTTCTGTTTCGATCAGTGATACCTGAACGTTTCCGTGCGGGTCACGGTCCAGTGTCAGCTGGCGAGCTACACCTTCCGGCAGACTTGCATAGATAGCAGAGTTTTCCGGAGACAGCTTACGGATGATGTAATCACGTTGATGAGACTTCTTGATCTGAGAGAACTCTTCTGCATTTGCAGCCAGGAAGTCGTTCAACTCAGCGATCAGACGCTTCATAGCCGGAATAAATTCCACCAGTCCTTCCGGAATCAATACTGTACCGAAGTTATTTCCCTGTGCAGCACGGTCAGCTACCACTTTAGCGATAGATGTTACTACATCATCCAGAGACATATCTTTTTCTTCCACTTCTTCAGAAACGATACATACGTTAGGCTGTACCTGCAAAGCACATTCCAGTGCAATGTGAGAAGCCGAACGACCCATCAATTTGATAAAGTGCCAGTATTTACGGGCTGAGTTACAGTCACGCTGGATGTTACCGATTACTTCTGCATAAGTCTTACAAGCTGTATCGAAACCGAAAGAAGTTTCAATCATATCGTTCTTCAAGTCACCGTCAATCGTCTTCGGGCAACCGATCACCTGTACACCGTACTTCTTGGCAGCATAGTATTCAGCCAATACACAAGCGTTTGTATTAGAGTCATCACCACCGATGATAACCAGTGCTTTGATGCCCAATTCTTTGATGATCTCAAATCCCTTCTCAAACTGAGCTTCAGTTTCCAGCTTCGTACGTCCCGAACCGATGATATCGAAACCACCTGTGTTACGGTATTCGTCGATGATGTCAGCAGTCAGTTCCATATAGTTGTGGTCTACCAGACCGCCAGGACCCAGGATAAAGCCGTACAGCTTACTTTCAGGATTCAGCTTTTTGATACCGTCGAACAAACCAGAGATTACATTGTGTCCGCCCGGAGCTTGTCCGCCGGAAAGGATTACACCTACGTTCATAGCAGGAAGTTGAACAGCTTCACCAGCTTCGAATGTAATCAACGGCATTCCGTACGTGTTAGGGAATAATGCTTTGATAGCTTCCTGATCGGCTACAGATTGAGTAGCAGCACCTGCTACAGCCTTAACAGCTCCTGATGCCAATGCTTTCGGAAGTTTGGGCTGGTAAGCAGCCCTTGCGATTTGCAATGCACTTTTAGTCATTTTCTTTAATTTTTTATTTAAAGGTGTTAGTAAGTTTCTTGTCAAACTTGAAAAGCGTTGCAAATTTCGCATTTTTCCTCGAATTATGAAAGAGAAGCCCTCATTTTATTTCGCTGCATAGTTACAGAGGCTATTGCTTCCAGCCACCGCCAAGTGCTTTATACAGTTGTACTACGGTGATCAGTTCATCACGAATAGCGTTACTCAGACCAATTTGTGCGTCAAAATAACCACGCTGGGCATCAAGAACATCCAGATAATTGATCACTCCATTGATATATTGCAACTGCGCCAAATCCATATAACTCTTAGCCGAACGTTCCAGATTGGCACGAAGCGCGTACACCTCTTTTATCTTATTAAAGTTGACAATCGCATTACGTGTCTCCTTGAAAGCCGTCAGGACTGTTTTCTCATAACTATGTATTTCTGCTTCATAGGCCGCTTTTTTGCCTTTCAACGCAGCACGGTTTTTTCCCCAGCCAAAAATAGGAGTCAATAAAGCACCTTCCATAACGGCATAAGGCGATTTTAGAAGTTCTGACAAAGACGTGCTTTCACTACCGAAACCACCCGTCAGTGCCAGACGAGGAAACATATTCGTATAAGCCACACCTACTTTTGCATTGGCAGCGATCAGTTTCTGCTCTGCCTGACGTATATCGGGACGGCGTTCCAGCAAAGTGGAAGGCATCCCTATCGGAAGAGTTTCCGGGAAATTAAACTCCTGAAGCAAACGGGAACGGGCTATGCGATTCGGGTATTCTCCGGCCAGAAAAGCAATATCATTCTCTTTCAGCGATATTTTGCGTTCCAGATCAGGAACCAAAGTAGCTGTACGTGCCAACTCTACCTGCGCCTGACGATAAGAAGTCTCCGAAGTAAGTCCTCCTTCAAAACGGATACGTGCCAGACGAACCCCTTCTTCACGAGCTTTTAAAGTCTGCTTGACGATATCCAGTTCCGTATCCAAGGCAACCAGCTCATAATATGCCTGTGCCACTTCCGCCACAATCGTCATCTGAAGCGCACGTTGCGCTTCTACTGACTGCAGATATTCGGCGATGCTGGCAGAACGTGCCCATCGCAGATTTCCCCAAAGATCGAGTTCCCATGAAACTAGGAACTGCGCTTCAAAAGTATCCGATTTCTTAAAAGCATCTCCCCCATGATTTTCAAGTTCACGCTCGGCAGTCACTTTACCTTTAATATCGGGAAGCAGCGCGGCGGTGGATATCCGTTTCTGAGCTGCCATTTCCTTGATGCGGGCAGCCGCTATCAACATATCTTTATTATGGTCCAACGCACGGTCTATAAGACTGCGAAGTGTGGAATCCGTGTAGATTTCCTCCCAATCCTGATCTCCAAAGCTGACCGTATCCTGATGTTGAGCCAGACTATCGGGTAAATGAAGATCAGGACGGACGTAGCTCTTGCCTACTTTGCAGGAAGTCAGTATTCCTGCAAAAAGTAGTATAGCAATATATAGTTTATTCAGTTTCATTATTTCTTATGTTTTAAGATTTTCGACTTTGTTTTATACACCATCACAAAGAAGAACGGCACGAGAATGATACCAAATACGATAGCGAATATCATTCCGAAGAATACGCCCGTACCAATCGCCTGACGGCTCGCCGAACCCGGACCACTCGCCAGTACCATCGGAAGCATTCCCAGTACAAATGCAAGGGAAGTCATCAGAATAGGACGGAAACGTAATTTCGCTGCGTAGATTGCCGACTGAATCAAGTCTTCACCTCTATCTACCTGCACTTTGGCAAACTCTACAATCAAAATGGCATTCTTGGCGGCAAGCCCGACAAGCATTACCAATCCGATCTGGAAATAAACATCATTCTCCAGTCCGCATACCCAGACTCCCAGATAGGCTCCCAAAGCTGCTACAGGCAAGGATAGCAATACAGCAATCGGCACTGTCCAACTTTCATATTGTGCGGCAAGGAAGAGGAAGACAAACAAGAACACCAATGCCATGACCATCCCCGTCTGACCGCCTGCCTGTTTCTCCTGATAAGAAAGTCCGCTCCACTCCAGTCCGATATTATCCGGAAGATGGTCACGGGCGATCTGCTCCATAATCTCCATTGCCTGACCGGAACTGTATCCCTGTGCGGCAGCACCCCGGATAACGGCAGTAGTAAACATATTGAAACGCTTGATACTTCCCGGTCCTGTCGTATAAGAAGCATTACCCAAAGAAGTCAGCGGCACCATCGCTCCATTGGAAGCTTTCACAAAGAACAGGTTGATATTGTCTTTATGTTCCCGATAAGGAGCTTCCGCCTGAATATATACCTTATATATACGGTTGAACATATTAAAGTCATTCACATACACCGAACCTGTATACGCTTTCATCGTAGAAAACACATCTGCCAAGGGTACTCCCAGCATTTTCACCTTGTCTCTGTCCACATCAAAGTAGAGTTGGGGAATCTCCGACTGCAAGGAAGAAGACAAACCGGTAAGTTCCTTACGTTTGGAAGCATAATACATCAACGTATCTGCCGCATCAACCAAGTTATCGAAAGTAGCCTCTCCACGAGCTTCCAACTGCATTTCAAAACCACCGGAGCTGCCCAATCCCGGTATGACCGGAGGAGTAGACAGGTAGACTTTACATTCGGGGTATTCTCTCAAATGTTTTTCTACCGTATCCATAATTTTTTCAATACTGGTACTCTTTCTCTCTTCCCAAGGTTTCAGAATAACGGTCAGCTCGGCACGTCCCTGATTACTGCCTACACGCGGACTGCTTCCGGTCACGTTCTGCACATATTCTATATATGGATTCTTCTCCAGATAAGCAATCGCGCGTTCCGTTACTACACGGGTTCGCTCCAAGGTAGCTCCTTCCGGCAGTTCAAGTTCAATCTTAAAGTATCCCTGGTCTTCTACCGGCAAGAAACTGGTCGGAATAATCCGGTGAATCAACAGAATAGCAATCAATACCATACCAAAAGCACTCAAAACCCGACGAGGATGTTTGATAGTACGGGTGACGGCAGCTACATACTTATTGCTTCCGATACCCAGCCACTCATTGATCTTTCTGAATACTATATTTTTCTTCTTGCCACTATCCGGTTTCAAAATGAGCGAACACATCACAGGGCTCAGCGTTAAAGCAACCACAGTAGAAATCAGTACAGATACCACGATAGTTACCGTAAACTGACGATACAGCTGCCCGGTAATTCCACTCAGAAAACTTACCGGAACAAACACAGCCGCCAATACCAGTGAAGTAGCGATCAATGCGCTTGATAATCCGTTCATCGCTTTCTTTGTCGCCTCATAAGGACTCAGCTTCTCCGTTTCCATAATATGCTCTACTCCTTCCACCACTACAATCGCATCATCGACCACGATACCGATGGCGAGAATCAAACCGAGTAAGGTCAATATATTAATAGAGAAACCAAAAATCAGCATGAATCCGAAAGTACCAATCAGGGAGATAGGTACCGCTACCACCGGAATCAATGTAGCACGCCAGCTCTGCAAAGACAGATACACTACCAACACAACCAGCACCAATGCTTCAAACAATGTTTTATACACCTCATGGATAGACTCGGAGATATACGTTGTCATATCAAACGGAATCTCATAACTCAATCCTTCCGGAAAATTCTCGCTGATTTCTTCCATCGCCTTCTTTACATTCTTGGCTACTTCCATCGCATTGGCACCCGGCAACATGTAAATACCCAGTACCGCTGCATTCTCACCATTGATACCACTCTCGGTATTGTATGAAGAAGCCTCCAAGGATACACGTGCCACATCCTTCAGCCGGATGATGGAACCATTGGCATTGGCACGTACCACAATATCCTCAAATTGCCCTACTGTAGAAAGACGTCCTTGAGTAGTGATAGGAATCGTTATATCCAGTCCCTGTACCGGCTGCTGACCTAATACACCGGCTGCCGATTCACGGTTCTGGTCTTTCAAGGCATTCTGCAAGTCCTGTACAGTCAATCCGAAGTTAGCCAGCTTATCAGGCTCTGCCCATATCTGCATAGCATAGTAACGGCTACCGATATTAGATACACGTCCTACTCCCGGAATACGGCGAATCACATCGAGCACATTGATCGTAGCAAAGTTGCTCAGGTAAATTTCGTCAAACTTAGGATCGGTAGAAGTCAGACAAAGTGTCATTAACTGACTGGGTGCCTGTTTCTCTACGGAAATACCATTCTGAATCACTTCCGCCGGAAGACGGGATTCAGCCAGCTTCACACGGTTCTGAATTTCCACAGCAGCCAGATCCGGGTCGGCAGATACATCAAAGGTAACTGTTGCCGAGAAGCCACCGGAGTTAGAACTGTTTGATTCCATATAAAGCATACCGGGCGTACCATTGATTTCCTGTTCAATCGGAGTAGCCACCGCCTGTGACACGGTAAGCGCACTCGCACCCGGATAAGACGCACTGATCTTTACCACCGGAGGCGTGATCTGCGGATATTGATCCACCGGAAGCATGGTCAGCCCGATGATTCCGACAATCACAATCACGATGGAAATGACAGCCGAAAATACCGGCCTGTCTATAAAAAAACTAACTTTCATTGATTATTCTCCTTTTGCGTTATCCTTCATTCCTGTTGTAGAATCACCTGCCACCATAGTGGTATCCTTCACTTCCATTTCCGGCTGACTGATCCGTACTTTCATACCCGGGGTCAACTTATGGAAACCTTCTACAACAATTGTCTCTCCTACAGCAAGTCCTCTTTCCACTACGACGTTATTCCCCACTTCGGGTCCTAACTCGATAAAACGTTTCTCTACTGTATCATCTTTACGCATTGTATAAATATAAGCTCCGCCTTTTTCAATGGTAACAGCTTTCATCGGAACAAGGATAGCTCCTTCACGCACGTCCAAAAGTAGTTTTACTTTGGTAAACTGTCCCGGAAGTAATACCTGTTTCGGGTTAGGCATCTCTGCACGTACGGAGAAAGTACCTGTCTGGGGATCGACCTGCGGTTCTGCAAAATCGACATATCCTTTATAGGGGTAAACCGTATTATCCGCCAAAGTAATAGTAATGTTCGGTTGCCAGGAACGGGTAGAATCCTGTTGTCCGAGGTTAATATTACGTTCTTTACTTTTCAGATAATCAAGTGCCGTCATACTGAAATCGACCAATACGGTATCGCTTTTTACTACTGTAGCCAGCAGAGACTTTCCTCCCGGACCAACAAGCGTTCCCAAGTCTACATTTCTTTCACTGATATGTCCGGCAAGAGGTGAACGAACGATGGTATAGCCTAATTCGAGTTCAGCCTGCGCCAAGTCCGCTTCACTCATCGCTACTGTCGCAACAGCGCTTTCATAAGCTGCTTCCGCATTATCCAGATCCAGCTGACTAGCAGCATTCTGTTCGTACAACGGACGGATACGTTTCAAGTCACGTTCAGCTTTCAATGCCTGTGCTTCATCTTTTTTCAGCTGAGCCCGTGCCTTGTCGGCTTTCGCGCGATACTGATCCTGATTGATCACAAACAAGACCTGATTCTTATTTACATAAGTGCCTTCGGCAAAAAGCATGTTTTCCAGATAGCCTTCTACCCTGGCACGTACTTCGACAAATTGCTGGGCACGGATTCGCCCCACATATTCTCCGAATATCTCTACATCATCTTTTATAACCGGTTCAACAATCACTGTCGGCATTTCCGGCGCAGCCTTCTGAGGTCGGGTCAGTATCCAATACACTCCCAACACAATTACCATACATACTACAGCAGCAATGGTTCTCTTTCTCCTCAGTTTCAACTCATGTTTCGAAAAGAATAATCTCATATCGAATCTTATTATTTAATTTAACTTATGTTTGTTCTACACTCTATTATGCAATACACATACCAAAATATCCTGTTTTATCTTATCTGTTTATTATCAACATATTACATTTTTCCTCTTGAAGACGGAAGTGTGGAAAACATCCTTAAAGTGTAGAATTTATCCACATTTCCGACTTTTAGAACATTTTTTATAGTTCTTGTTTCATCAACTAAACAATTTATCCCCTACATTTGTAGTTATATTGTACATCAACACAATAACATGTCTAATGAAAAAACAAATCTTTTCAACATTAGTTTTTGCAATGTGCCTGATATTACCTTTTTCTGTTTATTCACAGGAACAACGGAAGAAGGTCGGCGTCGTCCTCAGTGGCGGCGGTGCCAAAGGAGTGGCACATATCAAAGCATTGAAAGTCATCGAGGAAGCAGGCATTCCGATTGATTATATAGTAGGCACCAGTATGGGATCTATAGTCGGTGGACTTTACGCCATCGGTTATACTCCGGAACAACTGGACAGTATGGTACGCAAGCAAGACTGGACTTTCCTTTTGAGCGATCGTATCAAACGCAGTGCCATGTCGCTCACCGAACGCGAACGCTCTGCAAAATACATTGTTTCGCTTCCTTTCACAAAGAACCCGAAAGCTGCCATGTCCGGAGGAATTATCAAAGGACAGAATCTTGCCAATCTGTTCTCTGATCTGACAATGGGCTACCATGACTCGATCAATTTTAATAAGTTACCGATCCCCTTCGCCTGTGTATCGGCCAATGTAGTCAATGGGGACCAGATCGTATTCCATGATGGCGTACTCTCTACTGCCATGCGTGCCAGTATGGCTATCCCCGGTGTATTCACACCGGTACGCAAAGACAGTATGGTATTGGTAGACGGTGGAATTGTCAATAATTATCCGGCAGATGTGGCCAAAGCAATGGGAGCCGATATTATTATCGGAGTCGATGTTCAGAATGCGCTGAAAAGTGCCGACAAACTCAACAGCGCTCCGGACATATTGGGGCAGATTGTTGATCTCACTTGCCAGACCAATCATGAAAAGAATGTAGAACTCACTGATACCTATATCAAGGTAAATGTAGACGGATTTTCTTCCGCCAGCTTCACTCCGGCAGCCATCGACTCCCTGATGCGTCGGGGCGAAGAAGCCGCACGTGCACAGTGGAATTCCCTGATTGCCTTAAAAAAAGAAATCGGTATACCGGACAATTATGTCCCCAAACAACATGGACCGTACTCTTCTCTTTCCAATTCACGGACAGTATACGTCACAGATATATCTTTCTCCGGCGTAGAGGCTGATGACAAAAAATGGCTGATGAAGAAGTGTAATCTCAAAGAGAACAGTAACATTACCACTCAGCAGATAGAACAAGCTGTGTATCAGTTGCGTGGCAGTCATTCTTACTCAAGCGCCAGCTACACACTTACCGACACTCCCGAAGGGTATCACCTTAATTTCTTGTTAGAAGAAAAATATGAGAAAAGAATCAATCTGGGCATCCGTTTCGACTCGGAAGAAATAGCATCCCTGCTGATTAATGCCACAGCGGATCTCAAAACTCATGTTCCTTCCCGATTATCCCTGACCGGCCGATTAGGAAAGCGATATGCCGCACGCATCGATTACACTCTCGAACCGATGCAGCAACGCAATTTCAATTTCTCATATATGTTTCAATATAATGACATCAACATCTATGATGAAGGCGAACGTGCCTATAACACTACTTACAAGTATCATTTAACTGAATTTGGCTTTTCGGATGTCTGGTACAAAAACCTCCGCTTCGGACTCGGACTTCGTTTCGAATATTATAAATACAAAGATTTTCTTTTCAAGAAACCGGAACTCACTGGGCTGGATGTAGAATCCGAACATTTCCTGAGTTATTTCGCTCAGGTATACTATAGTACATTCGACAAAGGATATTTCCCTTCCAAAGGAACCGAATTCAAAGCTGCCTATTCGCTCTACACCGATAATATGGCTCAGTATAATGATCACGCCCCGTTCTCCGCACTGAGCGGTTCGTGGGCCAGCGTAGTTCCCGTAACCCGACGTTTTTCTATCATTCCATCCATCTATGGTCGTGTTCTGATTGGAAAAGACATCGCCTATCCCTTGCAAAATGCCATTGGCGGCGAAGTATACGGACTCTACATTCCACAGCAACTGCCATTTGCCGGTGTGACCAATATGGAACTGATGGACAATTCTATCATGATTGCATCCGTGAAACTCAGACAACGGATGGGAAGCATTCATTATCTCACTCTGACAGGTAATTATGGCTTGACGGACAGTCACTTCTTCGAAATACTGAAAGGGAAACAACTGTTTGGTATCAGTGCCGGATATGGTATGGACAGTATGTTCGGTCCGTTGGAGATTACGTTCGGGTATTCCAATCAGACTGACAAAGGAAGTTGTTATGTGAATCTGGGATACTACTTCTAAGTCACTATTTCGGTTCCTGCATACATAGGACTATACTTACCATGATGAGAAAAAGTTCTCACTGCGATGAGACTTTTTTCTCATCATAGTGAGAATTTTTTCTCATCGCAGCAAGAACACTTGAGAATATTCAGTATCCTAATCTGCTGTTATACAAACTTTTCCCTTTTCTGTAGATATAGTAATCCGATCATCATCCAGACTAAACTGGCGGATAAAAGGAAAATGCGGTTTTTGATAAGGATTCCTTCCCAAATGATCGGATGAACATTATCGGGAACACGAAAAGGATTCAACAGAACGTTCCAGAAAGAATCCGGTTTACCTAAGAACATCAATGCAATGCCTATAATAATCATAAATACGGCAGTTCCGTTTCCACTCCGCGTAATGGTAGACAGCATAAAAGCCATGTTTCCGAAAAAGAGTATCGGGAACATCAACTGTAATGCCATCTCAAGCGGATTGACCGGATACAGCAATAAAATGGCTATGTATGAAAAGACAATCAGAATAACAAAAATTGCCACATAAATCATCAATAACCGCACGCCCCAAACCTTATACTTATAGTCGGGAATTCCAAAGAGAATCTCCAATATCCGGCTATCTTCATCATTCTGAATGCCGAATACAGCCGGATAGAAAATAAGCAGCATAGACGGAAACATCAGGATGCTATAGATGAGTCCCTCGTTAATCTCCTCCCGTTTCCAGGCATTCTGAAACATGAAAAGAGCAAAAAAGCCAAATGCAGCCAACAGAAACCAGAAAAACTTCCCGGCAAATATAATCTTCAGGTTATACCTGACTACTTTAGGCAACAGTTGTATCAATTGTTTGAATGTCATATCCTTCTTTTCTTTTTAATTCATATTCTTCAGCAGACAGAGATAAGCGTCTTCCAAATTAGCTTCTACCTCTACAGCCCCTTCATAAGGCTGTCCGACAGAAAGATAGCGCACCCGAATCGTATCGCCTTCCTGAATATGATGTATTACCAACGATTTGTCCAGTACTTTTTCAAATTCTGTCTTATCTATATTAAACTGCCATACTTTCCCGTTAGCCATTTCCACCATGTCCGAAGGGTCACCGAAATATTTCAGTTCACCTTTATTGATTACCACTACCTGATTACAGGAACTGGATATATCCTCAATGATATGAGTGGAGAAAATAACGATGCGGTCTTTACTCAACTCTACCAGCAGATTACGGAAACGGATACGTTCGCGAGGGTCGAGTCCCGCTGTAGGCTCATCCACAACCAGGATACGCGGTAAATGAAGCAGAATAAGCGCAATGCCAATACGCTGTTTCATACCTCCCGAGAAAGAACCTATCTTTTCGTCTTTCCGCTCGTACATATGTACCGCTTTCAGTACATAATCCAGACGCTCCTTTCGTAACTCACCGTCTACAATCCCTTTCAGTATAGCCTGATAATCCAGAAACTCCCACGAAGTCATATTCTCATAAGTTCCGAATTCCTGTGGAAGGAAACCTATCAGACTCTGTAGCTCTTCTCTGTAGATACGTGTATCCAGACCATTGATCCAGATACTACCATAGCTCTGCTCAAAGATACCACAGATGACACGCATCAAGGTCGATTTACCTGCCCCATTGGGTCCCAGTAGTCCGAACATACCTGTCTGAATCTCAAATGACACCCCACGCAATGCTTTGAAAGGTTTGCGTCGTTTTCCAATCATAGGAACACTCTTCACCATGCGGAAATAGGAACGGCGAAGCCCTGCAAATCGTCCGGTGACACGCTCTATATTTACATCGTGATCATACAGATACTGAGAAGTGACATAGATGGCAATACCCACCAGCCATAACAATCCGATCATGATGACCAGCCCGTTATTATCCAGTTTCCGGAATAACTGAAACAGGATAAGGGGAGGAAGACTCCAGAATATCACCCGGTTTACGATCTTTGTTACCCGATTATCTCTGTATCGATAATATAAATAGGAACGTACCTTTCTCCACAAATACAGTATCGCTGCATAAATAGCGAACGAGAACAGGAATATCCAAAGCCTGTTATGAATGAAGAAATAGGTGAAATAAATGGCAAACAGTAAGATACCAAACTGCCATAGCACATTGATAAAGTCCTTCAGAGAATGGTATTCATTGCTCAATCCCAGACGTTTGCGTAATTGCAAGCCACTGTTCCACTGACGGCTGATGTGTCCAGGCCAATCGTAGATCTTAACCAGATTGCGGACAGAAATACGTATTTCTTCATCCGGATTGATAACCTCCGCCTTAGCTCTCCGAAGACTGGTTTGCGCAAAGTATGTCATCCCCGGTATGCCTGCAATCAGTGCTACCAGATAGATTGACTGCCAAAGCATTCCGTCAGTGTATAGCCAGATACAGATTACACCGGACACAAAAAGAATCAGGTGAATGGTCCATAGTTTACGGGATAACGAACGGTACCACTGAAGCACATTTTCCAGTCCCATACAAACTGTCGGAATTAAAATCAGCGTCAGCATGGCAGAAAAGAAAAGTCCGCCTATCACTGTAATGGCAAAAGGTGCACCGATAGCCCCTGCATACTCCGTATCTCCCATAGCCAACGGAAGCATGGCAGCAATCGTGGTGATGGAAGTAATCAGAATAGGACGAATACGTGACATACCGGCAGTCATCAACGCCCTGTTCCGGCGGTATCCCCGTTTACGCAAAATGTTGGCGTAATCTATCAGAATGATTCCGTTATTGACGACTACTCCCAACAGAATAAGGAACCCTGTCAGTGTATTCGCATTCATCAGACTGTTGCTCGAAAGCAATAATGCCAGCAAAGAACCGATAGCGGCCAACGGAATGGTAAAAAGCAACACAAAAGGCGTCACTACAGACTCGAAGACTGAAGCAAGGATCATAAATATCAAAAGAAAAGCTGCCAAAATAAGGAATTTGAAATCCCCGAATTCATCCTCCTCATGGAATACCTGCACAGCGACTCCGGACGGAAGATTATAACTGGCAATCAACTGGTCGATATCGGAACGATATCCTCCCAATAAATCTTTCGAAGACTGAACATCTCTCGGAAAAGCATAGTATACCTCAATCTGCTTATCTTGATTGACACGGATGATGCGCGAACGCCCACGTCCATAATTCAGAGACGATATATCTTCGAGATTGTGCATACCGCCATTGGCATTTTCTATCCGGATAGCACGCAAGTCATCCACAGTTTTCTCTTTCTGAGCTTTTTCCTGTGCCTCTTCTTCAGTTTCCTTTTCCGGTATTTCGTCACGGATAATAATATCATAAATATCCTCTCCCACCTTGAAAGTAGCTTCGGAAGAGTATTCATTATTAAGCGCAGTCAATCCGGTGGTAATATTGCCACGGTTAATATCATAGGCAGTCAGCAGAATAGGGTCAAAGTTCAGATTTATTTCTGCCTGACGGGGAGTATACGAAACATGAGTATGCTGTACAAAATCCTGTTCGTCTAACAAATAACGCACTTCCTCTGCCACCATCTGCATCATTTCGAAATCAGATCCCCTGATCACCACCCGTTCACTGTTGTCACCAATGCCCAACAAACGCATGAATCCGCCCAGACTGCTCAGAGCCGAGTTATCTCCTCCGCCTCCCATAGCATCAGAGACATAGATTTCCGCCCCATTGATATTGGCGACTTTAGTCTGCACATCCGCTTTTATATCGGCTATTTTCCGTTTGGCGATCTTTGTGTAATCTTCCTGCAAAACGAGTGTCAGAGTCGCCTCTTTTTCCCGAATACGGCAAATCAGATCTTTCTTTTCCGGAAAATCCTCCAGACGTTCTTCCAGTACCTTTACAATCTTATCCGTATTTTCAAGCGTACTTCCGGTAGGCATCACGACACTGATGTTGAACCGGTCTGAAGCAACTTCCTTCATCTGTTGCACATTCAAGGTCAATGACAAAATCAATGTTGCAAAAAGCAAGATTACAGCCCCAAAGACTGTCACTCCCGGATTACGCATACAAGTCTTCAATAGGACCAGATAGACCTGCATCGGACGCTGAACGATCGATACTTTTTCATAGACGACACTGTTCCCACTCTTACTCTTCAAAAGAAGGTAAGTAATCATCGGTATAAAAAGTAAAGCTACAAACAGCGAGATCGTCAAAGTTGATATAATGGATACTCCGATATGGTGTCCGATCAGTTTTATCAGGAAATTATCAGAAAAAACGAACGGCAGGAACACAGTAATGGTAGTCAGGGTAGCCGCCACAATGGAGCGCCACACTTCTTTTGTTCCCTGCGTTACCGAACGTTCGGGCGTATAGCCGTTTCCCGACAAACGATAAATATTCTCAAGCACCACGACACTATTATCCAACAGCATTCCGATGGCCAACGCCATTCCTACCAAGGTAAGACTATTGATAGTGATACCAAAAGCGTAGAAGAAGTTGAAAGCCGTATAGACAGAAATCGGTATGGAAAGTGCGATAAAAAACACCAGCCGCATATTCTTCAGGAAAAGCCAAAGAACGAACACAGCCAATAATCCCCCTACCAATGCCAGATTAATAATCTGGTTGATATTATTTTCCATGGTTTCAGCCTTGTTCTCCTGAATGACAATTTCCAGTTCGAGCGGAGCCAGCTTCTCATTCAGCTTTTCAATCACATCGGATACACGATGTGAAAGTTCAATCAGATTAGCCTGTGAATCATTGATCAAAGCAACCGAGACGGCTTCTTTTCCATTCACACGACTATAAGTGGTTTCATCTTTCAAGTCAAAAAAGACGGTTGCCACGTCTTTCAGCAGAATAGGACCGGGAGCGACAACTATATTCTCCAAATCAGAAACTTTGGTATACATCGCATTGACATGGACAAAATTCTTACTGTCGGGTTCATCTGCGAAGCCTACAAATGTCTTTTCCTGGGTATTCTGCGAGAGCAAACCGCTTATTTTGGAAGCAGTGAGGTTCAAAGCCTTACAAGCCTCCGGATTCAGACGCACTTCAATGGCTTTCTGCCGTCCTCCGTAGATATTGACGGAAGCTACCCCATCTATATTCTCCAGATCGGAACGAACATCCTCGTCTACCAGACTCCGGACACGGTCGGTTCCTCCCGTACCACGCACCTGAAGCACCATGAAGTTATTATTCATCTGAGCAATATCCACTTTCTGTACCTGTACGGTAAAACCGGTCGGCAGGGAGGCAGCGATTTCATTCACCTTCTCTTGCAGTTTAAGACTGGTCATCTTGAAGTTGATATTCTTTTTAAAGTCAATCTGTATGCTGGACTGCCTCCTGTCAATGTAGGATTGCAGTTTGTCTACTCCACCTATCGCACTGACCGCTCCTTCAAGTGGAATAATCACTTCCGACTCTACATACGAAGGGTCCATATCCTGCTGTGACGACACCTGGACAAACAGAACCGGAAGTTCTGCGTTGGGCAGCAACTCCACCGGAAGTTGTTTATACGACACATAGCCCAGCAGGCTGAGTGCAATAAACAGCATACAAATCGTTATTCTCCTATTTAGTAAAAAGTTCATCTTCAGCTGTTTTTAGTTCGGCGATTTATACGTCTTTTGATATTCTCCAAGACATAATAGACACAAGGAATAACCATCAAACTCATCAGAGTAGAAGTTATCAATCCTCCGATCACAGCTATAGCCATCGGTGAACGTAAAGATGCACCTTCACCAAAACTGAATGTCATCGGAAGCATGGCCAGAATCGTAGTCAAAGTAGTCATGATGATCGGACGGATACGCTGTTGCCCTGCTTCTACAATGGCATCAGTCAACTCCATTCCCGCCTGACTAAGCTGATTGATACGGTCTACCAGAATGATAGAGTTATTGACGGCAATACCTCCCAGCATGACAATACCGATGACTCCCATCATATTGATAGTAGTTCCGGTAATGAAGAAAAGTAAGATAGCACCTACTACAGCCAGAGGAATAGTCAGCAAGATCGTAAACGGATGCAGCAAGGATTCAAACTGGGAAGCCATCACCATATAGACAAGTACAACAGAAAGCATCAGAGCAAACAACAGACTGTTCATTGATTCTTGCCGTTTTTCTTCTTCTCCTGTCACTGTGATACTGTAGTTAGCAGGCAATTCAATACCTTTCACCGTTTCACGCACTTCGGCTGCTACTTTATCCAGTGATTTACTCGCATCCATATTAGCCATCACCTTACCGATACGGCTTTGATTGCGACGCAGAATCTCCTTGGGCGCTTGTCCGTGAGTAATGGTAGCAATCTCCTGTAACACAAATTCCTGTGTTCCACTTTTGATAACAAGAGCACCAAGAGAACTCAACGGGATATCCGGCACCTTTATGACGATATCACGCATCTCACCGCGATATTCCATTTTACCGACTTCCTTACCGCTTAATTGCTGCTTCAATTGTTCGATTACCATAGCCACACTCAGATTATTGATACCAGCTATCGTACGGTCAATCGAGATCACAACTTCCGGAGCACCGTCTTCCACGGAAGTAATAACATCATAGATTCCATTTACGCCAATCATCCGTTCCTTCACCTCTTCAGTCAACTGAGCAATCTCATCCAGCTCCTCTCCTTTGACCTCCACAACAATAGGAGCCCCTTCGCTTCCTAACAGTGAACTCAGAGAATTCTCATCCTGCTGAATCGTCAGTTCCAGTCCGTCAGGATTCTTAGCCGATTCCACGAAAGACGCAATCACCTTTTCCGGTGAAAGTGTACATTCCGGTGAAAGGATCACTTTCATCATTGCTGTATTTTCTCCTTCAAATATCGCATTTTCCGAACCGCTTCCCTCTCCGATATGACTGTATACCGTACATAAAGAATCACCGCCAACGATGGTATATAACAATTCTTCCAGATTACCTACAGCAGCGGAAGTGCGTTCCATCTGTGTGCCTTCGGGCATTTTGACTACAGCCGTAAACGTCTTGCTTTCCGCACGGGGCATAAACTCAGTTCCGATAAACGGAGTCAGCAACCCAGTCACGATAAGGAGCAACACTGCCATACCGATCACCAGCCAACGTCGCTGAATCAGCTTGCGAAGCACTCTGCTATATCCTGTAATACGAATGGACTTCACTTCTTCCAGCTTAACCTTCTTGCCGGAAAGCTGGATATATAACATCGGAATCACCAGGATAGCCACAAACAAAGAAGAAACCAGTGAGAAAGTAACCGTCCATGCCTGATCTTTAAACAGTTCGCCCGAAGCTCCGTGAAGATAAACAATCGGCAGGAAGACGACAATAGTCGTCAGAGTAGAAGCTATTACCGCATTGGCAACTTCTGCCGTCCCGTTAATAGCAGCCTCTTTGATACTCAATCCTTTCTCCTGATTTCGGAAGATACTTTCTATGACGACAATGGCATTATCGACGAGCATACCCGCCCCGAGCGCCAGTCCTCCCAATGTCATAATATTCAGTGACAGTCCGTTGAAGAACATCAGATTGAAAGTAGCCACAATCGAGATGGGAATAGCAAGACTGACAATCAGTGTTGTCCCCATCCGGCGAAGGAATACAAACAAGACTACAATAGCGAGAATAACACCCAGAACAGCACTGCTCTTCACTTCTCCTATCGCACTTTTTATAAAAGTACCCTGATTGGAAATCACCTGGAAATGATAACCGGGCAATGCATTCTCTATCACTGCCAATTGGCGGGTTACCTCATCCACCACTTTTACAGTATTAAAACGCATCTCCTTATAAATAGACAGTCCGATACTACGCTTCCCGTTAATCCGTACAATGTTCTCCGGACGAGCGTTCAAAAACTGCACAGTAGCCACTTCCTTCAAAAAAACAGGAGCTTTATTACTGTTGGCGGTTGCTGTACCCGTAGCATTGTTTCCAGATGCTTCCTCTTGTTGTATCGCTTTGTATCCGACAATCAGATTCTCAAAATCATCTTCTGAAGCAAACAAGCTCGAACTTTTCACCAGATATTGTAATCCCAGTTCACTGACCCGTCCACCGGATATGCTCTGATTATTCGATTCGATGCGCGAAGCGATATCTTCTATTTTCAGTTGAAAAGCATCCAGTTTATAAGGATCAGTCTGAATGGTAAGAGTACTGACTTCTTCTCCCGAAAGCGTCACTTCAGCCACGCCTTCCAGACGAATCAACTCATTGCGGATATAGCTTTCGGCGATTTTCCTTAATTCCGCCATATCTGTAATACTCTGATGAGACATTCCCACCAAAACTACCGGAGACAAGTTCGCATCGTGTTGCGTAATCTTCAGTTCAGTAATATCCTTGTTCTGGGCAAACGGATTCATGGCTTTCTGCAAATCTAGAAAAGCCTCATCCATATCCTTTGTCCAGGTATATTCTACAGTAATTCGTGCCGTCCCGGCTTTAATCACGGAAGAGACCTGAGTAACATCACTCTGCCGAATCGCCATAGACTCCATATTTTTAACGAATTGCTTTTCGATCTCCTCGGGAGGACGTTCACCCGCCTTTAATTCAATAAACAGGCGGGGATTATTCAGATCGGGCAATAAATCCACACTCAACTGATCGTATGATACTTTTCCCAACAATAAGAGGGCAAATACTACCATACAAATCGTAACCGGATTGCCTACTGCAAATTTGATTATATTCTTCATAAGTATTTCCTATTTTCAAAAGATGCGTTCATATATCGCATCCATGATTTACTTTTGGATTTTGACTTTGGCGTCTTCTTTCAGTGTTTCAAAACCCTTCACTACCAAATTGTCATTTACATTAAGTCCGGATAGAATTTCGATATTATATTCATCCTCCAGACCTGTTTGCAGATTGCGTATCTTTGCCGTATTCTTTTCGACGATATATACGTATTTCCGGCGACGATTGGACAGGATTACGTCTTTAGGTATAATGATAGAACTATCAGCTCTGTCAACGATAATATCTGCTTTGGCGAACATACCCGGACGCAACTTCAACTGGTCATTATCAATCAGAATCTTTCCTTTAAAAGTACGTGTCTCTGTACTGATTGCAGGAGACAGCTCACCGACTCTCGCTTTTAAAGTATCTCCGGGGATGGTATAATGAGTAATATATACCGGTTGCGCTTCCTTGACATAACGAATGCTGCTTTCCGGCAGATTGATATCCATATACATTTTATCATAAGCCATCAGACTCACCATAGCCTTTCCCTGCTCCACTCTTGTATCGGCCGTATAGTGAGGCAAATCAACAATCACACCATCAAACGGAGCTTTCACTTTCATCTTCTCCAGATTGAGTTTTGCGTTTTCATAATCGTAACGGGCATTCGTTACTTTTACTTCCGTATTCCGCATTTCACTCATCGTCACCCCTCCTTTTTCATAGAGAGCTTTCTGCTTTGACTGTTCCTGTTCGGCAATTTCAAGACTTAGTTTTTTAGCGTCAATAGCGATTCCGTTTTCATACTCCTTGTCTTCCAGACGGATTATCAGTTCCCCCTTACTTACCCTGTCTCCCATTTTGAAAGGTTTTCCGGTTCTCGGATTAGTCTGAAGTTTATAAAATCCGCTCATTTCCGCATTCTGAGATGCACCGTAAGTCGGCTGCACTGTTCCTGTTGTATTTATTAATTTACTGATAGAACCTTTCTTCAGCTCCACGACAGATACCGGAGTTGCAATATTATTGGGTGCGTTTTGTGGTTTGTTGCCACAGCCGGTTAACAATAAGGTTGTTAACAAAGAAGATGCAATAAAAATTTGATACTGTTTCATGGTCTGCTTATTTTTTATCAATAATGTCTTTCATAGGAACAAGAGGGATATTCTTGTCGAAATCATACAATGAAAGGATTTTAAGATTAAGTAATTCTATTCTGTAATTAATCAACGCCTGCGTATAAGTAATCTTCTTATTCGAAAGCTGAGTCTGGAACTGGCTCATTTCCATACCGGTTATGTCACCTTCCCGATAACGAGTCTGATTCAGATCATAGGTCAACTGTGCATTCTGTACATTTTGCTCGGCGATCTTAATCTGAGTCCGGAGGTTTTCGAGGTTACGCCATACCTGACGAATATTCAGCTCGATATCCACTTTATCCTCTTGAAACTCGAGTTCATTAATCCGTTGGGCCATCTTTTGTGCTTTAATCCTTGCTTTCTTTTCACCCCAGTCGAAAATAGGAACAGCAAAACTGATAGAAACCCTCGGATTCTGTGTCGGATTATTATAGACTTTATTCAGGTGGCTATTATCTCCTATCAATCCGAAAGAGATGGATACATCTCCTTTAAACTCGTTCAGCGCTTTTGTCTTAATCATATCGAACTCAAGTTCCTTGCTCTCTATTTCACGTTGACGAAGTTCCAGACGCGAACCCAATCCATGCGATATGGCCTGGTCCAGATTTACCTGAATCGGTTTAATCTCCACTTCCGCAAATACGAGAATATCTTCATCCAGCCTCATTCCGAGAGTCTGTTTGAGTTTGTCCTTCGCATTCTCCAGATTCACCTGACTTTCGTCTACAGACGAACGTGCCGTAGCCAGATTCAGTTCCGCTTGAAAGAGTTCGTCCTTCGCTGCTAAATCCGCTTCTACCTTATTCTTGATAATATCATAACTTTGCTGGGCATTAACCAGTTCTTCACGACTGATTTCCAGATTACTCTGTGCCATATAGACAGAATAGAACTGATCGGTTATACTTTTCTCCGTATTCAGTTGCTGCAAAGCATAACTGATATTGGCATTTTCATAATCATATTCTATTTGCTTCAGTTCCATTTTACGCTTGTTGTATGTGAAAATAGGCTGAGTCAATTGCAGATAGAGGTCATTGCTGAATGCCCGGTTACTAGTTTTATCGCCTTCTATAATGGAACTGTTGTCCTGCCAGCCGAAACGGTTGATTAAAGAAATAGTACCGTCTGTCCATAGAATGGGCTGATCGACCTGAAAGGTCCCGCTGGTATTGAATGTTTCATTCGTGTACCATTGTGACAGACGATTATCGAAACGCCTGTTCTTGTTATAGTCCACCGGGTTCAAATTTAATGAAAATCGAGATTTTAATGAAGCCTTCTGCGCCAGCAGATTCTGCTTATATCTCTCCAAATTCATGTAGGAACGGCGAAGAGAAGGACTGTTCTCCTGCGCAATCTCCATTGCCTTGTCAATCGTTAAAGGAATTTGTCCTTGTGATGTCAGGGCAATTCCCGTAAAAGTTACGATTGTCAGCAGCATTCTTTTTAATAGTAGTAAGTCACTTTGCATATAGTTTGCTGTTTTAATAATTATCGTTTCACTATTTTCACTGCGTCGGCTGTCACAGAACGCAGCTTACATTCATCCGTCAGCACGACACGAACCGTATCGGCACTAAAATAGTAAGTACCGAGTTGTTCCCAACCCTCATTGGCTTTTCTCAGATTGATATAAGCATCTTCCATCTCGCTGTCGTATGCCACCCTGAAATGATATTCACCCTGAAGGCGATCATTCCATCGCAACTCATCATCCTTGAATACATGATAATAAAGCTCATATTGACCGGCTTCTGGCACAGGAATTTTCCATGTAGCCGTCTGACTGCCGTCTCCACTCTTAATCACATAGGCCGAACGGATATATTTGCCATAGTATTTAGCATTGGTGGTAGCTGTCCATTGTAAAGGCGCACGCCACCAGGATATGCCCGAATATTTAAAGGAAGTATCCTCCACTTTATCCAGCCATTTAGGCAGAAGTCCTACGACAGCAGGGGTAGAAAGTACAAAGAGAGTGGAATCTTCATTATCCACAATAACCTCTCCCGGCATTTCTAAGGATGATTCCGGCAAGGTATAGATAGTGTCCTTGACTATTTTATTCCGTTCTTGTTTTACATTACCAATGGATTGCCGTATCATATAAGGCAGATTGCCGGAAACCATCGTATTGATTTCCACATCACGTATCTGTTCTTCCCAGACAGAAACAAATTCTTTGCTTGTATGGGCAGCTATCTCTACCTTTTTTCTGGCTCTGGGATCTTCCATCGGTTGATACCACCAGCCATTTTGAAGAACGTTCATCTGAATGATTCCGTCATAATCCGAGTTATTGCTCACCAGTACTTTCAAGACAAAGAATTCTTCTCCTCCTTTATTGACAACTTTGGTCAGTTCGGGCTCTCCGATCGAATAAAAAGGAAGAGGCGTCAACTGTTCCCATTCTTTCAAATATGAATAAAGATCCGTCCGGCTCATTTCTCCCAGAGTATCCAGCATATTTTCGAACTTTATGTTCAGAAATGTATTACGCTTCAACATCGCATATAGTGAATCCCGGAAAGCATCTACGCCCATGTTTATTTCTGACCGGGCAAAAAGACGGCTTGCCTCCAGTCCTACGATATTATTTTGCAGATTACGCTGTTCCACATCAGCCAGCAACTCCTTGAACGTATGCTTTTCCAGCAGCAGGTTGGCCTTTTCATTGTTACTAAGCCCATTTATCTGACGTTCCCATCCTTCATTTTCCGACTTCTTTTGCAGATATAGCTCAATAGCCCGATTGGCAACAGGCCATTCCGAAGAGTAAATATTATACCGGAAATTATAAATCTGCGGGAAAAGGAAATAAGGATTTGCCGTAGACGAAAGATTTCCCCGTCCTCTACTACCCGACGAAAAGTTATAATCGCCTTCTGTCCGCAAAAACATCCAGGCAAAGTTACTAAAAGTCCGCATCTGGGCTTCCTGCAGACTGATTTCATTATTTCCCGACCACCGGATATGATTCTTCACCTGCCTCTTCACATCCAGTTCCCAGAATATAGCTCCTTTTTCGGGGAACAATACCATTTCAGGTTGTACTGTCTCCTGCGCTTGCGACCAGGCACGTTCATAGCTGGCAAATTGCACAGGAACTTCTACAATAGAAAATCGCTTGAAAGGGTAATCCAGTTTATATTGCCGTGCCAGTTGCTCTTTCACATTACGTATCAGCCAGGGAATGGTATCGTGAATAGAATCAAACGAAGCAGTAAAATAGTCATGATCCCTTAAATGCCAGACGCTATAAAGAATGCTGTCCGCATAAGCACTTTTTTGCTGATAGTCACCTATGACCAACGATAGTGTCTGAGACGGATAATCTCCTTTAAACGAATACACTCCTTCTTCATCACACTTTCCTTCCCCTTGAGAAAGTGGAACTAACCCCGGTAGAGGCTTGACCTTCAAGCGATAATTACTGAAATAAGTTTGCTGCCAGTCAGGATTTTTATCACTATAGCTTGTTCCTGCACGGGGATACCAATAAGTTTCAGGGGTAAGCATCAGATAATTTTTCGTCTGAAAACTATACTGCTTGTCTATGTTGAACAGAAACTTTTTATTGGAAGCTTGCAGCACTTCGGGAGGAATATCCAAATAACAGAATGAGTTATCTATCTGTCCGTCATACCTGAATGTTGCAGAGATTGTATCGCCTTTGGCATGCTTCGTGCCGAAATCCACCAATACTATTTGCTTGTCACGTTTAAACTTGAGTTGCTGTCCGGCCGAATGAACGGAATGAATGGTTAATCCCGGATTCAAACAGAAGGTGAATACGGCAGATGAGTCCAATGCCACTCCTTTCACAGTTACTTCCGACAGAAAATCTTCAGGATGCTGCTCTACAGAAAGATCATATTCATGAATGAACATCTTTGGAGTAGAAACATATTGGTTGTTGATCTTCGTATAGGTAGCGCGTATATCACTTTGATATAAAATCGAATGTATATGCCAATAACCGCATACGAAAGCTAACATGAGAGTACAAAAAGAAATAACCAGCCACGGATAATTACTGTGAGATGAATTCGGCAGACGCCTGAACAGGGAAATCGTGAAAAAGACAAACGCCAGTCCGGCAAGAAAATAGATGCCACGATGATTTAAAATCACCTCCCAGTTGGAAAAACCGACAATGCTGGACTTCACCAAAGGAAGACTATAAGCCATATAATCGAAAAGATAATAAAACTTATCTTCAATATAAAAAACAGTCAAGCCGATATATCCCAATAATAGAACGAACGTCAGTGCCTGATTTTTCAATACCAGCATCAGAAAGATAGCCAGACCAATGATGAAAATCAGCGTAGGGACACTGATCAACAGAAAATAAAGCAAGTAAGCCATCCAGTCCACTTCTCCCAATGTCAGGTTGAATGCAGCCGTAATAGCCATAATAATGAGATTCAGCAACAAAAAGACGCGCAGATTTCCCCAAATCTTACCGATGACGTATTCAGCATTGCTTAATGGACGGACATAAAAGACTTCTGATGTATCCAGCTTTTTATCTCTTTTCAGGAAGTCGGATGCCAGAAAAATAGCAATAACAGCCTGCCCTGTATTTAGCAACAGTAAAATTAGATAAGGAATGTTCGATGGAATGGCTGTAGCAATCCAGAAGCCTCCGCTATCTTCCGATACGAACAACTGGAAATTGAAAAAAGTAATGATAGTTACAGCGAGTACCGTGAATACTCTGAAGAACCAGCTTCTGATTAATAATTTACTTTCATATTTTGCTACCGATTGTATATTAGATATAAAGGTCATATCAGCATATCGTGTTTAGTCGTTTGTCCAAAGGTTTAATTGATTCTCCATATAATATACATAGGCGTGTTCCAGATTAGGGGGAAATGGTTCCGCTTCGTATCCTTCTACTTCATCGGCAACCACCTGTACTTCCCAGATTGTCCCCGATGGAATCGTGGAGATTACCGGATATTTTTTATCGATCTCATGCAACTGATCTCCCGCAGCCCTGATTCTCCACACTTTACCCTCGGCTAATTTCAGCATATCTTGCGGAGAACCGTTGAAGGAAACTTGTCCCCGGTTCATTAACGCCATATTATTACAAGTACTGGAAATATCACCGACAATGTGAGTAGACAAAATAATAGTCACATCATTCTCGCTGACCTCCGAAAGAAGGTTACGGAAACGGATACGTTCTTCCGGGTCAAGTCCGGTAGTAGGTTCATCAACAATGATTACCTTAGGATGATGTATCAGCGCTTGTGCAATTCCTAACCGCCGCTTCATACCTCCCGATAATTTATTGGCATATCGTTCGCGAACATCGAACAACCCTACGTTTTCGAGCATTTCATCCACAGCCTGTTTTCTCTGCCTGCTATGGGTCATACCGGACAGACGCGCCGCGTAATCAAGAAACTCATACGTTTTGTATTTGGCAAAAAAACGAAAGTCCTGAGGAAGATACCCCAGAATACCGCGTATTTCTTTCCGCTGTTTCATCAAATCATAACCGCAAATTTCTACTTGCCCGGAAGTTGGTTCCATAAGGGCTACAAGAATACGCATTAAAGTAGATTTGCCGGCGCCATTGGGTCCTAATAAGCCAAACATCCCTGCAGGTATTTCCAGATTGACATCTTTCAAGGCATGATTTCCGTTTGGATAGATCTTATTAAGGTTCTTAATAATTATGCTCATGACATTTTATTTGTCCTATGTTGTATTGGGTGATAAAGATAGGCTTTATTTACAGGATACAAATCATAATTATAAACATTAACTTATATTAGTAGAATTCTGTCTAAAATGAACATTCAACAAACATCCATATATCTCATAAACGAAAAGGAAGAAACCACTTCACAGTGACCTCTTCCTCCTCATATCCCATATGATTATTGCCCAACAGGGTTTATAAAAAAGGGTTTTATTAAAAAAGGGTTATTTTTATGATCTTAATTATTTATTAGTTACTTCCACCCTTACCACCACTATGAGTAGGATTAGTAGTCACTGTCTTATACTGATGATCAGTTCCGGTATAGCGTGTTGCAATTACTGAAATTGTAACAGGACTTCCTTTATACAGCACCTTAGTAGACAATGTAGTAGTACGAGTCTTAGCATAACAAGTATAGTTCATTGTCGTATAACCATTCACGTTTACAGTATTATAAGTACGTTCTGTTGTTTTCACACCTGATGCTGAACCCATCAACGAATACAAACGAGTTTTGAAGAAAGCTACCATAGCATTAATTGTTGCATCACTAGCACCCGACAATTTGCTCTTTACAGCATTGGTGATATCTGCATCTTTACATTCCCAACCGGATTTCTCTTTATAAGTCAATGCAATGCCAGTTACAGCTTTAGGATTTTCGCTGTTATCACGGCTTGCCTGTCCCAAAACTTCACTCTTTACAACTGTTTCAGAACTAACCTTACTAGTTACTTTATTTTCTACAGCATAAGATGAGAAGTGCTTGATATCTGCCTGATAGCTACCACCTTTCAAGTTTACCTTACTTGTTTGTACCTCCCATTTTCCTGTTTCGGTATTCAGATAAGTAAGCTGCATATCCGATTCAGCAAAAGTTACATCAGGAATAGGATTAGGTATAGAAATAGTGACCGGATTTACAAATTCCAAACCTGTCGGTTCAAAATGAGCAGCTGCCAAAGGAATAGTCTTTTCTACATCTTTATTCTCTTCTGTAGGTTTTACATCCGTTGTTACTTCTTCGGGAGCTGGAACATAAGTAGTTACACTAATATCAGCTGAACCGTCTTCATTGATACCCGTTCCACTTTCAGGAAGCGCATCAGCAGGAATAGTTACTTCTACTGTTGTAATAGGAAGATCCTCAACAACTTCATCTGCCGGAGTTGTAGTTGGGTCCGGAATGTCTTTATTAGAGTCACTATTATCTTTTACTGTAGCATCCTCACCTTTCTTCACATTTTCCGGTTCACTTTGCTTAGTCAAAGCCACAGCAACAGTCACCACACTACGATTTTCCGCATTAGCAGCAATTTCTACAGAAGTACTTTGAGCAAGATAACCTTTAGGAGCAACTTCTACAGAATACTTACCTACATTCTTCTCTGTTACAGAGAACTTACCATCTTTGTCAGTCTTAATTGTCTCAGTACCAATTTTTACATCAACACCAGACACACCTTTCCCGGCATCCGTCACAGTACCCATAATGTAATACTCAACAACCGGAGCGGGAGTTTCAATCACTTCACCCGGTTCTTGCTTTGGTTCATCGTCATCATCATGACAGGAAACTGTTACAAAAGACAACACACCGAAGGCTATCGCCAAAGAGCATGCATACAACCATTTTAAATTTCTCATAATTGTTCAATTTTTGTTTAAATTACTAATATCAACTCTTATTTAAGTTTTGTCTTTTCATTGGTACGAATCAAATAATAACGGATATAATCCGGCTGCCAGAAACGGCTGTTTTCAGCAGATTTCGGTTCGGTTCTATAGCTTACCCCCAAAGCACGGCGAGCAAATTCATTCCCACTACGCATGTCATATTGAAAAGCGAAATAATCCGGAAGCATCACACGTACCGCGTGACGACTACGCTTCTTACCCGGCAATGGAATCGAAAAATGAAATCCGGCATTTGTTTCTCCATCTGTATACATGCCATAAAGTCCCACGATATATTCACCGAAGTAACGTGAAAGAATTCCGCATACCCCATAATCTCCATATATAAAACGTCCGCCGCTAACTTTCAATTGAGTATTCACTTGTGGAATGAAATAACCTACGCTAAGCTGTCCATTCACTCTTTTCCATTTACTCATTCCCCAGTCGTTGCCATATAAATGAGACGAACCGGTTATACCACCTTCTCCTTCTACTGTCCAACGGCCGTCAGAAGAAAAATAACCAATACCAGCTGCGAGTCCCTGACGATCATCCGAGAAATTTCCACCAGTCAGGTATCCCTTCCAATGATTATCCAGACGAAATTCCTGGCGCAATGTCAAATACCCCGGTCGGATGCAATCCCATTTGCCCGGCTCATTATTGACGATAGGTAAGCAAACCTGCAGCCTCAATGAAGCACCTTTCCAAAGTTGCATTTCTACAGCCGGTTGCAATTCAAAAGCTGCTTTATATAATTTGTAAGTAACATTATTAACTAACATTACCCCCGGATAAACCACTACGTCCACTTTCCCAAAAGTAGTAGACTCTCGTTTGGTTCCTTTTAAGGCCTCCATTGCAGTTTTGGTGGAAGTAGTCATCTGCATATTACGGTAAACTCCATCCAAATCACATTTTCCCGATTGATAATCCTCAATCAGCTTCGCAGGCAAAGTGATACAAAGTTGCGGCAAAGCATTATCCAATATGACCAACTGCAATGTAGAGACTTCCGGAAGAGTGATCAGGCGACGTATTGCAATGCCTATACCATTATAAGATCCCCTATATACGGAAGTCTCAAATGCTGCCGTAATCGTATCCTGCTTCTGTGCTACAGAAATATTTTCCATTTGCAATTCTTTCAGGACTTCAGATATCCCAGCAGATTGCGCATCCACACTTTCCAAAGTGCAGCAACATATTATATATAGTATACTAAATACTCTTTTCATCTTCTTAATGTATTAATGTACATTCATAACGCAAACCGGCAGAAACACAGGTAAATTCGCGTGTAAACACATGGACGGACAAACGTTTCCAAAAACGTATTGCTCCACCCAAATTCCATCCATTGGTATCATACTCTGCCATCAGCTTTAACTCACGGCAAAAAGCGGGAGTATAACGAATACCACCAAAAGGGCCTTTCTTGAAAGCCGGTTGATTGCCCTGATGAAAATACCAGCCTGCTGTAACAGCCAACTGATGCCCCTTGCAGAAACCAAACGTCTTAGTTAAGACACCATAATAATCTCCCCAATACTGAGTAGCCTTTTCTGTAAAAAGATCATCAGCACCGATTACCACAGCAGGGAAATAACGGCTTTCTTTCAATGGACGAATACGGATAGTATTGGAACGATCTTGGTTGTGATAACCGACTCTGCCATTATATGTTCGCATTTTGAGTAACGTCATACGGTAAGCCAGTTCAACAAAAGAGAACAAAGACATGTCTACGGAGTAATTCATGGTAGGATAGTTAAACTTATTAGGCGTAACCTCTTCAGGAAGGAAGTTTGCGCTTCCCATAAAGGTTCCTGTTTCCTGCATCTCGGCTGTAGGTATCATCATCTGCCCAGTTGCCCCAAGAGCATATTGTGCATGAATCCGGCTCGTTGTCAAGATTAGAATCAGAATTAATACAACACCCTTTAATGGAATAAATCGCATATCCCCCAAAATAGCTTCAATTTGTTTCATTTTTTATCTATGTATATTCCTAAATAGAGACCTTACCCCAATTTGATTCATAAATCCTCTATTTTTACCATTCTTTTTTCTGTTACTTCTTAGGTAACGGAAAACACAGGGAAAGGGGGAAAATTTCTTAAAATACGAAAAATAGGACATATTAAACTACCAAAGGAAGCTCAGTCTAAGCGTAGGGTGAAATTTCTTTGATTATGGGACGTAAAAATCTTAGAATATGAAAAAAAGGGTTCTTTCATGTTCCAGGCTATTTTTATCTTATTTTTGAATCAAAAAAGAAAAAAAGGATAGTTTATTTGCTTGTTATTTATTTTTTGTCTATCTTTGTGCCATTATTATTTCCGTTACCTAAGAAGTAACTCGCATATATTTATACTGATTATTAATACTTTATATCATTTACATATTTTACCAAGCAATTCTTTACGTAAGACAAATTCATTCTATTTACTTCAGTACGTTCTTTCAAAGCAAAGCCTTTAAGGTAGATTTGTGTTGTTTTGATTGATTTGTGTCCCAATGATTCGCTGATCATTTCAATAGGAACTCCGCGATATTTCGCAGTAGTAGCCCACGAATGGCGAATGGTATAAGAAGTGACAGGAGAAGTCAGATGCAAAGCCTTTGCCAGTCCTCTCAAATGGTTATTGAAATTCCGGAGGGCAGACTGGTATTCTCGATAAGCACTTTCATCTTTCCGCTTTTTATCACCATTCAGAATACTAAATAGATAATCAGGGCAATCCGGATAAGCAGGCTGCCTGTTCCAAAGCTGATCAATCATATCTTTAGCGGTATCCAATATTTCCACACTCATCGGAGTCTTCGTTTTAACACGATTATAATGAAGAACATTCCTGTCTAAAGACGACTTCTCCAAATGCGCCAAATCAGCAAACGACATACCACAGAATTGGAACATCAAAGCAGCAATCGCCTGTGTACGTCGCAAAATATCCGATTTCGGATCTCCGTATAAAAGCTTATGTAACTCAGTTGCCGGCAAAGCCTTCTTTTGACGGACATCCACTCCCGTATACACCCCGTGAAACAATCGGTGAACATAAGGAGCCCTTCCCGATTCTACTCCACGATTATAAATACTACGCAGCATACGCATATACGTCGAAACCGTATTAAGCTTCAAGCCACGTTCATAAAGATACTGCCCGTAACACCGTAAGTGTTCGCGGGTTACTTGTCCGAATGACACGGTAGGAGTGCCACAAAACCCTCTAAAAGAAAGAAGTGCATTTTCATACACATGCGCAGTAGAATAGCGCCCCTCTTTTCGTAAACGACCGATGTACATCTCAGCGCATCGGCTAAACCCATTTTTTTTCATCATTTATACACTAGTTAATTATATAAATCACCTTCTCAGATGAGAGAACAAATATACTTCCTCTTAGGATTTTAACCATCACAAGAATTATTTTATTTCGAACGAAAATCAGAAAGCGACCCTCACTCACGTGAAAGTCGCTTTCTGATTTTCATAACTTAATGAACAAACTAATAAATAATTAACCTTTTCTTAAAAATCTCAAACATTATATCTTAAACGGTTGCATCTTCAAATATACCTTATAGTCTTTAATCATCCCCGTTTTACCGGCTTCAGCCCTGGGTAAATAAGAGAATCCCGTAATAACTTTATCTTCACCAAGATCTATCACAATCTGATGAGGAAATGCAGGTTTGGAAGAGGAATAATTGGTATGCCAGAATGTTGATTCCTGCAAATCAAAAACATTTGTTGCAATATTGTTCGCGGCATCCGTTTCCTCACTATCGGCATAAATCACTTTCCAATGCTGACGGGATACCGGTTTGCCATCTTCGCCCAACAACTCCAATTCTGCAATAGCCGCGAAATCTTTCCCATCATGGGCGTTCAAAGCCTCCAGACAGAAGAAACGAGTCTCCACCTTCTTACCGAATTTCACATGTTGCCAACCATTGCCTGACTTAAATATCCCTTGATAAACAGGAGTTTCATTTGTTAAGTCCAAGTTCTCACCCATCTTACGATGAGCATAAGCTCCGTTACCACGTTGTACATCCAGAATTGGTTGACGCAGACCTTCAGTTTCGGCTTTTGAAGGACCGGCCATATCCAATATAATGATTTCATTCTCTCCTTTCTTCAACCAGCAGCCCGGCACATATAAGGTCTGTTGAGGTCCGATTTCCCAATAACGACCAATCGCATGACCATTCACCCATACCATACCTTTACTCCAGTTCATCATATTCAAGAATGTATCCCCTAACTCATTGAGGTTAAACGTCGACCGGTAATAAGCCGGTTGATTGCCAGCATTCTCCTGTTGTTTATACTGCTTATCACGGGCAAAACTATAATCTACCGGAATAGTATATACCTTCCAGTCCTTCACCAGTTCAACTCCTTTATCCGATTGCAGTTCTACTTTCTCGGTAATACCTTTCCAGTCATAAATACCTTTGCCGAAATTCATTCTTCCCATTGCTTCCACCAGGATATCCAGTCTGTCACCTTCTTTCAATGGTGGTAACTTTACTACACCTTCCCCCTTCAAACGGCTCAGAGTAGCCAGTTTCTTACCATTCAGAAAGACTTGTGCCCAGTCATGAGCTTCTGTGATCAGTAATGTCTGTTCTTTATCAGAAGCGGATAATGAAGTCCGATACAGAATACTACCCCATCCCTGATCAAAAGCTTCCATTGTCCGGATATCCTCACTCTCTTTGGGGTGAGGCAGATTATCAAATAAGACTGCCACTTCAGTCATTTTAATAGCAGGAATAGCTATAGTCGGTATCGAATCCGGAATTTCCGGCAAGGTTTCACCTTCCGGCAGATAGTTACCAAGCAGATTCCGTACTTCCAGATATTTAGGAGTCACTTTACCGGATTCATTGATAGGAGCATCATAATCATACGATGTGCAAGTCGGTGAAAAGTTCGGGAAATTCGCGCCTCCCCAATGCCCGAAACTAGTCCCTCCATGAGTCATATACAAGCTGAAAGAAATATTGCGGTCCAGCATTTCCTTCATACCTTTTACCAATTCTTCGGCACTTCTTGTTTCATGCTTGGCTCCCCAATGGTCAAACCATCCGGACCAAAATTCACTGCACATCAATGGAGTGTCCGGCCGTAGTTCTTTCAACCGTTTAAACTGCTCGTCGATGTTAGCACCCGTACCGAAATTAATAGTCCACAGCAAATCATCCAGTGCATTATTCTCAAAATTCGAGTTCCAGTCACACTGGAATAAAGGAACACCTGTAAAACCGGCTTGTTTTACCATGTCACGGATTTCGGATATATACGGCTTATCGATTCCAAATGCTCCATACTCATTCTCCACCTGTACCATAATGATATTCCCTCCTTTACTAATCTGAAGATCAGCCAGCTGTTTGCCCACTTCGTTCAAAAAGAGTTTCACACGTTCCATGTAGTATGGGTCTTGCTCGCGAAGTTTGATATCCTTCTTCTTCAGCAGCCACCAAGGCAAGCCGCCCATTTCCCATTCCGCACAGACATAAGGGCCGGGACGCACTATGACATACATTCCATTCTCTTGAGCCAAACGGCAAAACGCAGCTATATCTTTCTGTCCGGCAAAATCATACCTTCCTTCTTCCGGTTCATGAAAATTCCAGAACACATACAAGCAAATCGTATTCATACCCAGTGCCTTGCATATTTTAATACGATGTTCCCAATATTCTTTCGGGATACGCGGATAATGAATCTCTGCCGCTTTTACAACAAACGGTTTTCCATTCAGCAAGAAAGTATTCTTCCCCACTTCAAATGTGCCCTCCGAAGATTGAGAGCATGAGCTGCCAAGAACAGCTACTACTAAAATAAGTAAATACAATAAAGGTTTCTTCATTTTCTATCTATTGTTTTCATGATATATCTCATATTTAATAAAGAGAATTCACTATCGGCTAATGTTTCCATTCAACCGACAGCGAATTTGAAAATAATCCAAGTGTTCCTAAAAACTAAAATAATACCTATTGAAAACTGAGTACGGTGCAAAGATGAGGTATTATGCGTAAACAAAGGTCCTCAAATAAGTCAAAAGGGTATGAATATCGTTCAAATGAACTTTATTTATCATTTTATGAACTCTTTTTACAGAAAAAATCAAGATATTTGCAAGAAATACCATAAACACTAAAACACCTCATAACGGGAGACCTTATGAATAAAACGACTTTAATACTACTAATAACATTAATTATATCATACATCAATACTGCTTATATTCAAGCACAGACTCAACGTGTCACAGTACAGGGGACTATTCTGGAAAAAAGACACACAGTTCCCCGTTGAGCAAGCTACCATACAACTGTTATCCTTGCCCGACAGTAATTATGTAAAAGGCATTTCCAGCTTGGAACAGGGAAAATTTTCACTCACAACTCTCCCGGGACGTTTTTTGCTAAAAATTTCTTTCATAGGCTTCACTACCGAATATAAGACTCTGCAAATAAACACAACCCAGACTATTATTCAACTAGGCAAAATAGAGTTGAAACCTGATGCTGTACTTCTTAACGAAACCGTCATTGTAGCCCAAGCCCCGCCTGTTGTCGTCACAGGTGATACAACCGCATATAATACTTCCGCTTACCGCGTCAGTGAAGGTGCTGCACTGGAAGAACTAGTCAAAAAGCTACCTGGAGCCGAAATAAACGAAGAAGGGAAATTAATCATTAATGGTCAGGAAGTCAAAAAAATCATGATGAACGGAGAAGAATTCTTCCTTAACGACCCCAATACGGTTTTAAAAGAACTGCCAGCCGATATGATAGATCAACTAAAAACTTACCAAAAGAAATCAGACATGGCACGTATCACCGGAGTTGATGACGGTAAAGAAGAAATGGTACTCGACTTACGCGTAAAACCAAGTATGAGAAAAGGATGGAATGGTAACTTTGAAGCAGGATATGGAAATGACGACCATTATAGGGCAAAAGGAATGGCCAATCGTTTCAAAAACAAAATGAACTTATCAATCAATGGTACCGCCAACGACAATGGGATTAATTCCAATCAAAGAATAGGTGCCAACTATTCTCAGAATACTCAGAAACTCAAATATGGAGGTAGCATTGAAGTCCGGGAAAATAAACGCAATTCATGGAGCAAGCGTCATACAGAATCTTTTTTGTCAGACAACACTTCTCAGTTTTCCCTGCAGAACAACCAATCCGATGGAAAGACAAGTGCTATTTCCGCTAATTTTCGTTTCGAATGGAAATTAGACAGCCTCACCACTATTATGTATCGACCGACGTTTAATTTTTCCAAAGGAAATTCCAATTCAGGCAACTTCTCAGAAACGCTCAACAACGAGTCAACTCCTATCAACCGGAAAGAAGCCACAAACCGCCAAACGAATGACAGATTCTCCACCAATGGCTCCTTGCAGTTGAATCGCAAATTGAACAGTAAAGGAAGAAACATCGCCTTACGTCTTTATTACGATCTGGATGACGGCAATTCCGATCGATATAGTCTTTCGAATACTTATTACTTAAAGTATGGTGATAGTATAAAAGCTTTGAATCAATGGATTGAAAAACTTGACAATAACAATAAATATCAAGTTCAGATAACATATATGGAACCTGTATTTACCAATCGGTTTATCGAAATTAATTATAGCTATCAACACCGTTCCTCACTCTCTGAAAAATATGCCTATGACTGGGATAAACAAGAAGATACATACAGTCAATATCCTGACACAGCGCACAGTGATTGCTACAAAAATAAATATTCCACTCACCAAACCGGCATATTTTTCCGTACTATCCGCACCAACTATTTTTATAATATAGGTATAGAAGTTGAGGCGCAAAAAACGGCCAATAAAAGCTATATGCGGGACACGACCTTTGAGTATTTATCCAGAAATGCAATAGACTACTCCCCCACCATAAACTTTAAATATACCTTCTCTAAACAAACAACCTTAAAAATAAACTATCATGGGAGAACAGCACAACCCGGTATGACCGACTTATATAGAAAAAAAGATATTTCTGATCCTTTAAACATACGGCTCGCTAACCCCGAACTTAAACCATCATTCAATAACAACATATCAGCTACATTTAACACTTACTTTACTGAAACATCCCGCAGTTTCAATGCTAACCTCTCCTATAATAATACAATGAATAGTACAACACGTATTGTCACATATGACGAAAATACCGGAGGACAGACTACCCAACCGACTAATGTGAACGGGAACTGGCGAATAAACGGTTCGCTTACCTTCAGTACTCCATTATCCAACAAAAAATTCACAGTAAATACACACACCAATACAAATTACGGCAATTCTGTCGGTTTCACTGTGCTCAACAAAGAGTCAGATGCAGTTAAAAGTAATACAACTAACCTCTTTTTATCAGAACGTTTAAAAGGAAGCTACCGTAGCGACCTGATTGACTTTGAGTTATCTGCAGAAGTCAGATATCGAAAATCAGAACATTCTATCAAAAAAGAGAACCGACGGGAAACATTTGATTATACATTCGGAACTGAAGCAAACTTAAACTTACCTTGGGATATAAAAATCTCATCCAATATCAACTGTAGATTAAAAAGAGGATATGGCGGTAAAAATGATACTAACCGCACCCTATGGAACGCACAAATATCGAAAAGCTTCCTCAAGAAGAAAAAGGCAACCGTCCGATTTCACCTATATGATATCCTCCGTGAGAATGAAAGTTCGGAACGTTCCATTTCCGAGAATTCTATCACCGACAGAGAATCCAGTACATCTAACGTATATTTTATGGCATATATTGCCTATCGGTTCAATACCTTCGGACAAAAAAGAAAACGACAATCGGTACAAAACTAAAATTATAAAAGAGGAGGAAATGATGTATCCACAACTACATCATTTCCTTTTTGTTCTTTAAACATGCTGAGTAACATTGAAAAAAGTCATATTGCAAGATATCAGAGATTCTCAAAAGGAGTTCGGTATCAATACTTGACTTCCCGAAGATTTTATACACATTGGTCCGCGCACAACAAAGCTGTTCTGCAAACCAAGTGACAGACAATCCTTGTCGATGTAGTTCAATTTCTATAAGCCGGCCAACGTGTATCATATTACTCTTGTGGAATAATTAAGAAACTGAAACCACACGCTCCTCCTCCACCATTTTCCAATCGCACAAGAATACGGTTCCACCCTTGACGGAACTGGAAAGGAGCAATATGTTCGTCAATATTATACCAACTGGTACCATAATCGCGCCATACATCCTTACCATTTATCCATACCCGGCCACTATCATCCGTACCGATGGCAACCAACATAGTA
Source organism: uncultured Bacteroides sp. (assembly GCA_947038155.1). Taxonomy (GTDB): domain Bacteria; phylum Bacteroidota; class Bacteroidia; order Bacteroidales; family Bacteroidaceae; genus Bacteroides. Next base: position 98,267 of record CAMQVH010000002.1, read on the forward strand.
GTAGCCTCATCAAAATAAAGTTCCGTATAAGCATAATAAGTAGAATGTCCGGTAGTGACAGGAACCGTATTATGCATTGATTCACTTTGCATAAACTTCCATCGCAGCGTACCATCCAAATACACTTCTTCCCCTATGACCTTTATCGGATGAGAATCCGTTTCCATCACCCCTGTACCTACTTGTCCGTCAGTATATACCGCATCAAAGTCCACAGATATCTCAGGCGGATGGACAATCGAAAAGTCCTCTCGCCCAAAACTTTCCCACGGTCCTATCATATACCATGTGTTAATATATAACCACCCTTTACGATCCGCGCTTTTTGAGAAACGCCGTCCGGGCAATGCCTGAGCTTTTACCATTTCCTGATTAAGCCGGGGACCTGCATAAGCATTCATCGGACGTCTGTTTCCACTGCCCTGAGCTGCCTCCCCCATGCCACCGAAACCGTTCCCATTACCACTGCCTTCACCTCCGCCCGGCTGACCATTGCCAATTCCAAAGCCGCCACCGGGCTTTCCGACCTGCTTCACTACTCCAAAGAGATTTTCCAACCGAGATTGAGCAAGTCCGGCTTGTCGGGTCGCTTGTCCCAACAGACCACGGTAATTGTTCAAGTCTGCCGTACTTTTTATTTCCAGACCTGCGCTGGCATTACTTCCCGCTGAAGTAGCCCATTCCCCTCCTTTAGTCTGCATTCGAATCAGTTCATCAAAACTTGGCATACGGGAAGAACCTGTCTTCAGAGAACTATAAACCTCGGGAAACGAAAGTCCCTTGGAAAGCGCCTGTTTAGCTGCATTGGCAGCCAAATGGTTCTGCTGTATTTCAGCCTCATATTCTCTTAAAAGAGCATACATATCTTCTACCGACGGATTCGCAGATAACTTGCCCGCCTGCGGAATATTCCTTGCTTTCGAAGTATCATTAGCATCATCCGGTGCCGTACGTGGTAACTTTCTTTGCTCTACTTTAGTCAACAATTCATTTTTCCGCTGCCTCATCTTCTTAGCCATTTCCTGAAATTTACGAAGCTGATCTTCCAAATTTTTCTTGACCAATACTTCCGACTGCTTCACTAATTGCTCAGAATAATTAGCGGGAAGCTCCCGCTGAGCCTGCTCCTGCTTTATTTTATCACTGATACTTTTCGGAGATTTCTGTTTTTTCGCTTGCAAGTCAATAGCTCCCTGTCCTGGTGATGGCATCAGCCAGATAAACAACGCTCCTCCTACCAGACAGACCAGTGCAATAACCCATGATAGGATAACCGTCAGACGGCTACTCCCTGTTGTAGTTTTCGTCATATGTTCGTATTCCTATATTCGTTAAATTATAAAACTGACAAGCATCCATTACTTCCACAAAACGTCCGAATGGAGTGTTTTTATCCATATCAATGCGGATACGCCGACCCGGATCAGAGATACAGGTCTCCCGCAATTGTTCCATCATGAAATTGGTCGAACAAGGTTGTCCGTCCCAATAGAAGTTACCTTCAGCATCCAGTCCTACAATAGCCTGTTTATCATCCGGTTTCAGTTTTATAGCTGATTCCGAAGTCGGCAGATCCACTGAAATATCCCTGTTTTTCACCTTCGTCATTGTAGAGACAAGAAAGAAGATCAATAGCAGAAACACACAGTCGATCAAGGGCGACATAGACACTTCCGGTTCATCTTCATTATTAAATAGTGATAATCTCATAAGCTTAATAAGGTTTACTACCCAAACGGACACGCGTACGCGTGAATCCTTGTATTTGACATTGATCGAATATCTCTATTACCGTATTTACGGGTACAGTCCGGTAAGCCGCCACATCAATAGCAATTTCCGTACCTTCACTGTTGCGGAGTTCTGTAAGGAAAGTATTCAGATCAGAAATCGGCACATAGTGGTTCTCACCAGTGTACGCATCATGTCCTACTACCTGATACACATTTTTCTCCTCATCCACTGCTATGATAACAGCTTCCTCTCCGGCGCGGGTGGTAGACAAACTGGAAGTCATTGAAGGAAGTGATAAAGGTATTTGCATTTCCCACTTCTTCATCATAGTAGTCACAAGGAAGAAGATCAGTAGCAGAAAGACGCAGTCTATCAAGGGCGACATCTGCACCTCTACTTTGTCTTCTTCATCATAGTTTAGTCTCATGCTTCTCCTCCTTACTCCCCGGTGTGTTCATATCCGTCGAATCTCCTTCCAGATAGAGCGTAGTAATTACATTTTCAACTTCTACTTCCACCAAAGAAGCCAATTTCATAATACGATTTTTAATAATGAAATACAAAGCAATGGCAGGAGCTGCGATGATCAAACCGGCAGCAGTCGTAATCAAAGCTTTTGAAATAGAATCGGACAATATAGAAGCGCCGCCTTCGTCACCATACAATGCTACCAGACCAAACGCTTCGATCATACCGACAACTGTTCCCAGCAAACCGATAAGGGGCGACAGGGAAGCTATGACTGACAAAGGATATATGCGTGACAAATGTGTACGGATATCACGTGCGGCCATATCACCAGCTGTCTGGCTGACAGCTTCTCTTCCGGCTTTCACATGCTCGAAAATAAAACGCAGCGAATTTCCTAATGTGGAAGGGTATTTATCACAGGCTGCAATCGCACCTTTCAAATCTCCTTGTGCAAGGCATTCGCTGACTGTTTTACGCAGTCCTTTTGGTGCCAGTCTTCCTTCTCTTGAAGTTAGCAAGCGTTGCAAAGCTATTACTAAGGCAAGCAATCCAAGCAAATACAACGGATACATCATGAATCCTCCCGCTTTAATCTGTGCAGCCCAGTCAATCTGTACTCCTTGCGGTTGTTCATCCTCATTAGTTGTTCCCTCTTCATATACCAGCCCTTCCTCTTCTCCATCAACGGGTACCGGAGTTGCAATTTCGCTCGGAAGTACTTTCGGAGCATTCTTTATATCATCCTGTGTCTTAGCGAGAAAAATTTCATCAAATCCCGCATCACGTCTCTCCGGGCAGATAAAAGAAATACCGGTCAACGTAATATTACCAAAATCTTTCCATAAGTCCCTGGTCATCACCATCCAGTGTCCCGGTAGTTCACCGAGATTAAGACCCTCCATCGGATTTATCAAATCCTTGGACTTGCCGGCTATATAAGTAAAATCATATTTCTTGCCTTTTTGATTTGCAGACTTTTCGGAAACATGAAATTTCATTCCAATTTGATCACCTCCCCATTTTACCCAGGCAAAAGTGATATAGCGAAACTCACCCGGTCCCGGATTCTCGCGAATAGGAATGGATAGCCCGGTCAACTCTGCCGGACTTTTAGAGGCTCCTACATATATATAATTTTCTGATTTTTTAGAGTATCCCCCATCACGGACAAATTTATTATCCTGAGCTTTCCACTGCGCCCCGTCCGGTATTTTAGTACTAAAGATTTCATATAATCCTTTACCGGATCTACTATTTGTTTGGGCTGAGAGCGGATAAGTGAAAAACGTTATTACTCCTAAAAGAAGTATACTCAACGTACCTTTTCTAAAAAGTTTTTTCATCTTTGTGCAATTCATGTCTATTCTATTATTTATTAAAATTTAAAAGCCACCGCAAATCATCGAATGATTCACAGTGGCAAAGTTGATAAAAATAGAAAAGAAATGAGTACTCAAATCATTCAAAATACTCCAATTCCTTAAAATGATACAAAATAAAGAGTTCAAAAATCACTCAATAGGTTTAAAAATAATCCATTACCAGAAATTTCCAGCTGTTTTTTATCTGCTATATCAGGTTTTGTATCTATTTTCCTGACACTACCATCCTGACATATTGTGGAGGTAAATAATTATATATAGAGCCATTTTCAAAAGAGGCAGTTTCTAAGGTGGGGGTTCTAAAGTTTATAGTTTCAGCATGGTATCCTTTAGGAACAATCAATTTTAAATACAAACCAGATATGTATCCATTTTTCACACCCTTCTCTCTTCTATCATAGAAATCACACATAATTAGCTTCACTTTTGTCTGGGACAAGTCCAATACTTGCAATGGACAATTTAAAATATTCAATGAATACAAGTTGACATTAGAATGCAAATCAAGCTGGGAAATAGCATTACTACTACAATCCAAAACCTCCAAATATATATTTGCACTAAGATCAATTGTTTTTAGTCTGTTATCAGCACAATTTAATTCTTTTAAATAAGGGTAGTCACTAAAAACCGGAATTGCTTCTTCTGATATTTCTTTAATAGAAAGTTTACGCAGCGAACCTCCTTCCACATTCTCTTTTTGCTCAGGGAGTATCAATTTCTTCAATAAACGATAATCATTCCCTTCTTGGCGTATCCACTCATATCCCTGCAATCCGCAAGTTAAAAATTCCATCTTTAGGTTAGCACTAAAATCCAACTCTCCAATATAATTTGCTTCACATTTTAGTTCCCGCAATTCTTGATTATGTGATGTTTCAAGTGCTTTTAGCTTATTCCAACTACAATTTATTTTTCTAAGATGCGGTGATCGACTAATATCCAATTTCTCCAGATTATTATCCGAACATTCAAGTATACTTATTCCTTCTGTATTCGATCGGTTATCCGGAAGAATCAACTTAGATAATATCCCGGCACGACCTCCTTCCGAAAGTAATCCTTTATTTCTTTGAGATTTAACAATAACCGTTCGAAGTTGTTTATTATGACTAAGATCCAATTCTGTCAGTCGGTTATAAGTACAATCTAAAGTTCTTAATTGAATATTCTTTTTCAAGTCTATCGTATTCAAATCACAACTTCTACAACTTAAATTCGTGAGATTTTTACAACCACTTATATCCAGTTTCGGAAGGTAGACTTGTATAATTTCCAACTCACGAAGTTCTTTAAATCTAGAAAAATCAGGAATACACTCCAATGTATCAGTCCGATTTCCCACCAATTTTAACCGACGTAGAGAAGAAAAATACTCAAGGCCTTTTAATGAGGTAATTTCATGCCTCGTAGTTTTCGCTCTATTCACGTCATTATTAATCCATAAACTGGTTTTCAGCTCCAAATCCTCCACGTAATCAATATCCGATAATAAAATAGAGCTGGTATCAGCTATAATCTTCATTTGGAACAACGCTGCTTTAAGCATCGGATCAAATTTATCTGCCACATTCTTATTATCAGAAGAGTTCAATATGTCTGCCCGACTACTCACACCCATCAATAATAAACTTACTATTAAAATAATGTTTTTCATTTTCTATTAAATTTTATGTTGTCCATAATCAAACATCTCTCTACTTCACCTTTTTACATGAGATGAATTATCATTCGCAAGATAAGAAGAAAAAACGAAAAAGAAAAGGAAAGAGTGTCCCCAAAAAGGATACAATTTTTCATCCCAAATAAGCAAATCTCCTTTCCTCCCTTCACCCTTCACAACTCCCTCTGGCACGACGATTGCGGGTGAAGGTCTCCTGTTCACCATCCGCTTCACCTCCCATCAGACGGAGACTACCCGATACACATTCCCAAACTTGGTATGCTTACGTTCTATCCCCACTGCTATCAGTATTTGTGCCAAACTCGCCGGATTTGCCCCACGCATAGCTGCCGGATTTATCTTCTTCAATCGCTGAAAGATATCAGCAGACGAAAGAAGTTCACACCCTTCTCCTTTTTCTGCCGCCCGATAACAGGAACGCAATACGTCTTCCACAGGTCCCTGACGATAGAACGTCATGTTACTTTGCTGCAATTCCGTCTCTTCCTCTTTTGTAAACCAATAATGTTCACCCGCCAAAATCTCCGCTTTCAATTGAGCATAAAGTTGTGCATAGTCAATCCCCTCACAATCGATAGGATACTCTACCAGCACACAAATAAACCTGCGGCTACCAGTCGGGTCAGTCAATAAATCTTTTCGATTCGATGTCCCGATAAAAGATGCTATACGAGGTAGCGAGCGATAATTTTTCTGATAAGCTTTGCACAGGCTTAATGAAGCCATCTGCATCAGATTCTTCAATAACGGCATTTTCGTCGGAGCATATTTATCAAACTCATCCAGATTGAGAAGTCCCATCTCCGCCAATCTCCGTTCTATATGCCCTTGACTGGTTAAATCCACCTTATCCATATAATAACGCTGAAGCGCAGGAGGAAGTAGCGATTTGCAAAAAGTAGACTTTAAATATCCTTGCTCCGTACTGATAAGCAAAGGCGCCACACTATTGGCATGACTTCCCGTAACCCCCATCCATTGTGCTGTCATACCCCGCATCCATATATGGAATTCTTTCACCCACAATTGGTCTCTCGAAACTCTGCGTGCCAAAGCCGCCAAGCGATCCACCCCATCCCATACCGGCAATTCTTCCAAATAAAGTTTGAAAGGATGATACTCTGCAATACGGGTGGAGAAAATACAGCGTGAAAGATCACGATCCCAACAAGAAATACCTGATTCGTGAGCTTCCAGGCAGAATGTATTTAAGACACGCTGATTCACAGGCGTAAATCCTTCCTCCATTCGTTCCAACAAACGATATTCCGTTTCTTCTGTCAGCACATTGTAGCGGAAATCATAGCGGGATTTTAAAAAAGTTTCTACGCTCTCAGTTAGTGACTTCACTTTCGATGAGTCTTTTTCTTTAGACGATGATGCCTCTTTAATCGGCTGTATAATAGTATTAACAGGTGCTACACCTTTTGTATCCCCTAATCCCGTTTCATCTTGTTTTGAAAGACACTTCATCAATTTTTGCCAAAAGGTAAACCAACCATTTTTTTGTTCCATTTTCTTCTTTTTTTTATGATTAATGGATGCGAATATAATATCAAAAAAAAGCCATTTGCAACTTTTTATCCTATTCATTTTATGAAAACCAGACTTATCATTAATATCCTATCATTTCTTGTTTATCATACTATTAAACCTTATCTTTGTCACCGACAAATTATATTTATCACAAATGTGATAAGATATTATCACTATTATGATAAAATTACATCATTATTGTGATAAGATTTTATCATAGTAATGATAAGTATAAAATATCAGCACTAAAAATAAGAAATCATTTAAAGATAAAGCAGAAATGGCAGTACAATTTGAATTATATAAGACTCCGATGCCAAAGGAGAAAAAGAACAAGACGCGTTATCATGCCCGTCCGGTAAGTTTTGAGACCGTCAATACCGAGAAACTGGCTTATCGCATCCATGATCGCTCCACATTAAGAGTATCAGACATTATTTCAACCTTGGAGGAACTGAAAAATGAAGTAGCTCAGTGCCTCCTGGAAGGTAAAAAGGTGCATGTCGATGGATTAGGATTCTTTCAGGTCACTCTTTCCTGCGAAGAAGAAATACGTAACCCGAAAGACAAACGTGTGCACCGGGTAAAATTGAAAGCTATAAAGTTTAAAGCTGATAAAGAATTGAAAGGGGAATTGTGTCACATGAAATTCCAGCGTTCTAAAATCAGACCGCACTCCGCCAATTTATCAGAAGTAGAAATAGACATGAAACTAACTGAATATTTTGCTGAAAATCAGATTATCACCCGGAAAGATTTTCAATATCTCTGCGGAATGACACAAATCACTGCATATCGCCATATCAAGAGGTTAATGGCAGAAAAGAAATTGCAAAATAAAGGGACGATCTATCAACCGATATATACTCCGGTTCCGGGTAATTACAGGGTGTCGGTGGATTTAAAATATAAAGAACGATGAAAGAGCCATGAAACAGGAAGCCCTTCACCCGCTCTTCCCCATTTGATAAGGGATGTAGAGAGAAGGTGAAGGGCTGATAAATTATACAGAACTATTCCGTATTAACTATGGTTTCAAATAATTTTCCAAAGGTTCCATAGACAATTCATCTTGATTTGCTCCCCAACAATAATAAGGCTTTTTATCCTTAAAGAAACATATATGAGGATAAGTATTTTCTCGAGTTAAAATAAAAAATGTCCCATCATCAGAATGCTCTCTAGCATATTCAAACTTCTTTGTTTCATTTTTCTGCGGTGTAAACGACATAATTTCCCATCTTTCCGCTTCTGTCCTCTTTATACTACTTTCTACCATCTTGTCCGCAGCTTCCTTCCCAAACACTTCAACATATCCTTGATAATAACTTTTCGGATTCGTGTCTTTCATAAAGTTTTCAGCATGATATATAGCATAAAAATATATTGTTTCCCCATTATCATTCTGCCCATAAAAACAAGCAAACTTTTCTGGAATTCTAAATACCTTTTCTGAATCGTTCACTAAATATAATCTTGAAGGCGAATCAATAACCGGTACAAACTTTATAGTGGACTTCATCAAAGTTAAGGACAAGGATGAATCATTCCATCTCCCTGCAATATTCATGTTTAATCGTTCAAGTATGGTATCCTGAACATTTTTATTAATCTCCTCTACAAGCAGTTTGTTTTGGGGTGTAAGTTGACCGATAGCTTGAGTAATCATCTTATCTCTTTTTATAACTTGCTTGGAAGTACCATCGACATACACTTGTTCGCTACATGAAAGTAATAGTATCTGGACAAGAAATAGGATTGATAATTTAATTGTCTTCATAATATTTCTTACAGATGTCTTTTATGATTGATAAAAAACTATAATCACAACTTTATTAATTGAGTGAGAAGAGTACCGACATAAATATTTAATCGATACTCCTCCATTAATTCCAGCATCAAACAAAGTTTTCTTTTTTCGTCAAATTATTCCGTATCCACCTCTTCGCGCCATTCTTCTGAAAGCGCATAGTTATTGATAAACACGTATCCATCTAATGTGGATGGCACCGAGATGCCTAACCAATAGAGAATTTGCGGTACTATCAGCGTATTCTCAACACAGATTCTTTCAGCATTGACATTGGTAGGCAATGTATTTGCAAACATGGCAGAAGCTTTCTGTTCGATATCCGGAGAACTGCTTGTTTTATCTTTAATATAATACATATTGAGTCCACCTTGTATCTGATTTTTAATTACTAATGTATCCTCCTCTAATTTCTCAAGTTGCTCTGTTGGCTTGAATTTCCAATAGCCGAGCATATCACTAGAAGGTTCAATATCAATTTCTCCCGATAGTTGCAAAAATTCTCTTTCAGCAAGATCCTTTTTCCATAGACGTACTTCCGATATATAATAGGAAGTTGGCACAGAATAACCACCTATCGCCAAAAGGCTTGAATCCGGAGCCAATCCTTGGGTATCCGTAGTTCCAGATCCCTGCAACTTACCATCTAAAGTAATGAGCCAATTTCTCCTTCCGGAGGCAGCGGAACTTATGCTAACACCATAGTGATGCCATTTAGAATCATTGTATCCGGTAATAGCTTGCTCAAGAGCAGGACCTTCCTTAGGATTTGTTCTCATGGATACAGTTCCTCTCTGCCTATATAGTCCCCAGCCGGCTTTTCCAAGTATGCGATCCCAATTGTTACCATTATATGTACCGTCCTGCCTAGGAACCATACGCATTATGATCTCCATTGAAAATGCATCCATACCTAAAGAATAATATTTACCTATACTATCAAAAACGACAGCCTTGTATTCATTCTGAGAATCAAAATATGCACCGTATAGTCTATTACCATTCAATTGTTTTTCCGTATAATGATTGTAGTAAAACAGACCAAACGTGTTACGCTCCACTTCCGAAGTGCCACCATAACGACCGTCAGCCGATCCACCGTGATTGGAAGTTACAACAATAAGCCAGTCTTCGTAAAATGCATTCTCACGGGCATCAATCGCTGACAAAAATTCACCAATGTATCCGTCTATAGTTTTAAGTGCACTGACATAAGCGGCGTTGTCCGCTTTGAATCCCCCACTCTTCCCAGCCTCCAACATTCCTGAAAAATCGGCCAGAATGAATGTGTAATCTTCATTCGCAATATGATTGAGAACCACATCCCGAGTTTGAACGTCATTTTCTGAAGTAATGGTAGTCTTAGCATTGTTAAGCATATTTTTGTTCAGTTTCGCCCAAGGTGTCACACACAATGAAAGCATATTCACGTCATTATTCGAAATATAGCTAATAATGTTTTGATAGTGAATTACCTTTTCATTCGGATTGTTCGGATTGTACTCCACATTAGCAGTATAAGATTCATCGGTTATACTGTGCTTTTCGGGTATGACCCCAGTGAGCATGGTTGCCCACGTTACAGGGTCTTCGTTCCTCTCGACAGACAGGGTTCGATTGTCACTAACTCCTGTCCACGAATATTTACTATTTTTCAACATCTTAGCAATGGCACCATCGGCAGGAAGGGAGTTCTTCACCACTTCACCAACCGCACCATCTATATTTATCCATAATACTTTACGATGGATTTTGGTAGATATGCCGGTATCTATAGTTCCATCGTCTGCTATTTCAGCAGGTGTATCGTATTCCGTGCAAGCATAGTTAAATGCCAGGACACAAACAACAAGCAAGCTGTATGTGAGAATATTTAATAGTTTATTCATCTGATATAAATTTACGGTTTATAATAAAATGTACCAAACTCGGTAAACGACTGTACTCTGAACCTAAAACGAGACATATCTGTTTCATTCCAGTTATCATTACGATTAGGTTCAGGAAGTTTTATACGCAGATATCTCACTTGTTCTTTTGACGGAAAATCATAGAAACCCTCACTTTTAATATTGGGCAACTCGGGATGTGCAATGGAATCAATCTGCACAATTTCCCTCCAAACTATATTTTCGTCAAGCGGATCATTAATAATATCCTGATTGACAGGAGTCTCGATAATCAGCTTAGTTGCCGCAAAGTCTGAGTTGTTGCCAGCCAGAAATACACCATTAACATCTGTCGTCTCTTTCATATCAATAAACAAATAATACGGAAGTGGCGGAGTACTTGTATCGTTGTTGTAATATGAAGTCCATCCTGTTGATTTGTCGCTGTCCAGCAATCGGTCCGGCGACTGCCCTGAATTAAAGTTATCGCTTCCATTTGCATCCAGTGCATAAATCTCCCAGTCAGCTCGATTATGACGGTAGTGATACCCGTTACTTGGGAAATCAACCACACCACTTGATGGATTTTCTGCCAGAGGCGAGTATTTCCATATGGCTTTATCCATCAGCGGATATTTCGATGCATAACTACGGGCTTCGTCTGTCAGCGAATAGCCCCAATGCTCAAAGAATGGTGAAAAATCTTCCTTAAAATAGTCACATAAAGCCTTAAAGAAATAGGTAGAAGTAGAATGATCTATGGAAATTTTATCTTTAATCATACGGTTCAACTCTATATAAAAAGCCCAATCGTCATCTTTGTAGTTAGCTAATTGAACGAGGCTTGCCAATGCGTATGTCGGCCGTACTTCCGACTTTATATCAGATACAAACCAGCGGCTACTATCGGTATCTGCATATGCCAATGCTTTGGGGAATTGCTCCGCAATGCTACTGCCTTCTTCCGGGAAAATCGGTCCCATCGGATACCCATCCTCTCTTAATCCTTTCTCAGCCATGCGATATAGGGGAATTGCTTTTACCGCATCAGATACTTCGCTCCACCAGGGTGATTTTATATCTCTGAAAGAGTAATTTCTATATAACGCATTAAAAATAGCAACAGAATTACCGGATTTCAACGTTTGATAGCTAGCCAGCTCATTCAACAGATAATTTGTATTCAATGCCACTACACCATAATCGGCATTACGAATATACAGATTGTCCAACAACTCCACATCCAGCACCACACGCTCAGGAAAATCGGGAGCACGCATTGAAAAATCCTGTGCCCCAACCTGCAAACTGTAATAGTTATAATAATAGGTCTCGACAGCATTGTCCCATGCTTCCAGTGTGTTCGGCATCTTTTCAGCAATGATAGGATCATCATTTATCATATCCAATAATCGCTCACGCTGAACGGAAAAAGCGACATGCCGGCCACGCAACTCGAGCCACGGTACAGTCGTTGTACGCAACTGCTCAACCCACGCTGTTACATCAGTAGAACCGACAATAAAATCAGGCGAACGATAAGCCCCGTTAATCTCCATAACAAAATCCGCACTACCATTCACATCCTTGCTTTTTTCGATCCATATCATACCTCCCAAAGGATTACGAATCGTGTTTTTTCCCGGGAACAGTTGCTTCGAAGTAGTAACTACCGGCAAACGCAAGTAGGGAGAAATATCCGTCAAATCATCTAAATGAGAACCGATGATAACCGTCAACCCCATAGTGTTGTCATTAATGGTTATAGTAATCAATTCACCTGCTCCGGCATAAAGCCCGGTGCTGTATATCGGACGAGGAACTTGTTGCACGTCAAGATCGTATGCAGGAATGTATCTCTTGCTTAAATCAAGCGCAAGCAGTGTATTGACAGTATTATCGACTAAAGTATCTACCAAACCTGGAAAAATACGGGCACTTTCATACATACTGACATCGATTCCTTCACCTGTTACTATGGTTACATTGGTAGAATCGGCGGTATCATCCTCTGTCCCGCTTTCGATATCATATTGATAAGCAATGTTGCAGCTTCCCATAAAAAACATACAGGAAATGAATGACAGCAAAACTGCATAGTCGGCTTTTAGTTTATTAAAGCATTTCATATTGCATTCTAATTTAATTATTTAAAGAAACGTAATCTAATGCCCAGCCTTCACCATCGAAATTCCAGGAAGAATCAACCGGCTCTCCAAACCATTGAAAAATCTGATAGGATAAATCGACTGTATTAAGAACCGTTTTATAGTAGGAATCGTCTATAAGTGGGCATACCTTATCCGTTACAATACTCTCCTGCCTGCGCGTTACGTAATCATCGGTAGGCGCAAACGTACCAACCGGTTTATTGAAGTATAATCTTTTATCTTTTGATGTATATTTCGAATAATCTTCCAAATAAGATAATCCGATATCATCTTCGCGATCGTTGGGGTAATAACCCACCAGATTATTCCAATACGGATATAATTCACCCAAAAGGTCCAGTTTTGTAGTACAATGATACTCCGCAATAATATCAGCAGGTAGAGCAACGTTGTAAAACTGGAGATCGTTTATATATAGATTTGCCTGACTAGGTCTGTCCGGAGAAAACGTATGTCCGATGGCAAGAGGCGCATCTGTCCACATATCTTTACTGCCGTCTATCTTACATCCCATCTGATACTTACCGTCAAGATAAAATAAGATGGAGTCACCTTTCTGGGTATCATCAACCTCTTTTATAACTAGCGTATAAGAATGCCATGATCCGTCACGTCTCGTAGATGGTAAGCGGAAAACCGAAGAACCCTCTTTAAAATTAGCAGCAAATTCGACTTGCGTATTATTAGAAAACATTAGCTGCCAACCAGTACCTGCTTTTTGGTATCTTTTCGATATTATATTTCTATTACCCCAGGGGTCGCCGTGCTTATCAAACATTTTAAACTGAATGGTATATCCACTTTTATCCACCTCTTCATCCGGATTGGAACTCCATCGTTTACCCATATTAAAAAACTCGGTATTTCCAGTCATAACGGCATTTGTTGTCGCTTTTTGTCCGGGACCGACGAAATAAGGACTATAGAATTTGTATTGTAGTTCATCCGAGCCCGGCCTTTGCAACAATTTGGATGCAAACCGACTGTTATAGAGCATCATGAAAGAATTGAGACGCGGATCATCATACAACGATGCCGGAGTTACATTACCTTCATAAACACCACCATAAGAAGATGTAATAACTACAAGCCAGTTTTCCTGAACGTAACGCGGACGCGCTTCAAGTGCTTTCATTATTTTACCGATGAAAGCATCTACATTGTAAATCGCATCAATAACCTCACTGGTAGGAGTTGTCTCATTGCTCCAGAATCCATGTTGCTCACCAGTCTGTTGAACACCGCCGAACTGTGCAACTACGATATCCGAGATTGTTTCACCATTGATTTCAGCAATAAGAGCATCAGCGGTTTCACTGTCGGCCGAAGTCTTTCTTTTAGTATCGGCAACACTCCCGAAAGCTCCGAAAAACTCCGTATCGGAAGAATAAAAGCTAACTTTTAGATTTTCATCCGCCTCTTTCAATCGTTGAAGAAAAGAAGGCGTTTCGAGTTCGTCAATTCCTTGATTGACATCAAGCCCGTTCTTTGTTGTTCCGGTCAGCAAATTTGCCCATCCACGTTCTTTACTTACCCCTTCTTCATTGTCGGCAAGTCCGTAAAAAGTAAACAAAGATTTATCCGTCATGGAGCGGATAACTGGAGCCTTTCGTGTATTGTACGCCTCATTAACGGCTATTCCGGATGCACCATCGATAACCACCATCAATACGTGTCCCGTAGTATATTCAGTACCCGACTCCGGATAATCATCAGTCAAAAGCCTTTCCATATCCTCATTGCACGAGAATGCAAATACAGCAAACAGGCAAAGCATTATATTTTTTATCAACTTTTCCATTGTATTTCATAATAAGTTATTCATAATCAACTTCTATCATCATCGCATTGCGAACCATATTACCATCAAAACGACTGAAATCACCAAGCAGCAGCAATCCGTTTGAATTGGTCGAAGTACGAGTTTCAATTACTTTGTAGAGTTCACCCTGGAAGATGCCCGGCACATTAAATTGTTGCAGCGCCTTTCCATCACGACCCAATATAAGGAAACCACGGCGAGTTACACCATCGTATTTCGTAAACGCACCTGAAACAACAATATTATCATTATCAAGCAGACAGGCAAAATTGGCCAATCCTCCTTCCATTTTTCCGATCTTGAAAATTTCATCACGTGTGCCATCATCATTCAACATAACTACACTCTGTGCAGGAATACCGTTGAACTCAGAAAACTCCCCAGTTATAAGGATTTTCTTTTTGTTTTTATTGTACCGGATTTTAGTAATACTTCCATTTGCGCCCGTACCGATGTTTCTCATAAAAGTTTCATCAAGGGTACCTTCGGCATTCAACTTCACAATATTCTTCACAGACTGTCCATCGAAACTGCTGAATGTCCCTACTATGACAATACCGTCACTTTCGACCATACAAGCATCTAAAATCTGCCCGATAACTCCTTCTGCATCCCTGCGATAGCTATCATCAAGTTCTCCAGTCCTTGACATACGCAATACACTCGCAACCTTCGAATAATCCAAAACCATACTCTCAGCATAGGATTTTTCGGTATTAATACGACAGTAGTTTGTAATATTTCCTACTGCTACCACCTTCTCATTGGAAGTTATAAATGTACGGACAGGCGCTTCAAGAGTTCCCCCGTTGAATACCGGTATCTTACAATTTATGCTTGTATTATTCTTTTTCGAAGGCAGCGCTACAGTTTTATAATACGAGGCTACTTCATTAGTAGCTATCGTGATGTTATTGACCGGCAACTTATCCCAGCCGTATTCTGAAAATTTACCCGACAGAAGAACCCTGTGGTCACTAGGAAAATAAGCAAATGAATTAAGGTAACATTCAATATCTGTCACTCCCGGATTGGCCAGATCAATGCCGGCTCCCTGACCAGGATCAAGTTTAAAGTCAGTTACCCATTTTCCCGATACAGAGCCGTCTGTCAAAACCATAGATATACAAGAAAAACTCTGCGAGCTATTTTCATTGTAGTAGGCCTGCATATAGTCGCCAACAGGATAATATACCCGTGCTTTTGAATAATGTTCCGCACAATCGTAAATAGGTCCCGAAGTGCCTTTAAAGCCGTATGACTGATCTATCTTAATATTTCCTAATACAGTGAGACGAGGTCCATAGAAAACCTGTTCTTTCAATACAATATAAGCCGTACCCGAACTAAGATTTCCAGGTACTTTCACGGTGATTGTCGTGTCGGTAGCAGTTACAATTTTAGTTTCTTCATCAGAAATATAGAACTTGAAATCGTAACGTCCTGATTGCGGATCACACCAGTTCAACATCCCTTTTGCTTTGAATACAACCGTATCATTGGGATAAGCGCTTTCCGGAGAAGGAGATTCAGCCAGCAAACCGATTCCAAGCGGAGCTTTTCCACCACTGTACGGATCATCTTTAATATTGCTGTTCAGATCACTGTTACAGGATGTTACCAATAACGAAGTGAATACGGAGCAAACAATCATTAACGAATAGATGGTAATATGTTTCATTGTACTATCTTTATTTATAGTTAATTATCCGGTTCTGTTTCTATTGTCGCATTTATAGCTTTGGTAGCGAAAAGATATGGTTCAAAACCAAATGCATGATCGGTTAATCTGAGTACATGTACCACTCCGTTGGTCGGTTGTATATCAGATGTTGCTACATAAGCGTTTTTCATATCTCCTATAGTGAAATCATAGACATAAGAGTATATGATTTGTCTTGCACCGGCATATTTCACATTGTTTGCATCATAATAAACAACACCCATGTTCATAGGCTGCTGACCATAAGATAAAAATGCCTGTCCCGGATAGGCTGCTATGGCAGTCGTATCAATTTGAGGTATATCTTTCAGCAAATATTTATCTTTTACAATGTACATTGACAGCATTTCACGCCAGACTTCCGGTTTTATCTGACTAAAACTCTTGATGCTATCATGCCCCATACGATACCAAATACGGTTCAGATAATTAAAACTACCACGGATTGACCAATCGGTAGGTGCAAAAAAGGTAATTTGTTCGTCTTCAAAAACATCTTCCATACCGGACAGCCGGATGACTTCCACCAAATCTTTAAAATAATCGGGTCTTGATTCCAAATATTGCATCATATTCCCATTATAATAAGGGTTCGCTTTTCCACCATCAATTAAATAACTATCATCGGCACAATTGTACATGAGTACTGCCAAAAGGCAACATCCGACAATTTTCTTCCATAATTTGATATTATTTTTCATATCTATACATTTTAAGTTTATCAGAGTTACTCCCAAAATAAATTCAATCCAATCTGTGTGTTGTTTTTCAACGCATTACGATGAATAGGCCATGTCCATGCCCCCACATTGAAATTAGTACGCGTCATCGGATTCATACAATAGTTTCTGTTATACACCTTTCCTGTACGAACCAAATCATAATAGTAATGTCCTTCACCGATAAGCTCTCTGCAGCGTTCCCAGAAAATAGCATCCATCAGTTCACTACCCGAGGTATTTATTTCGGAAGCATGTGCCCTATTGCGGACCCGGTTGAGTAATTCGCAGGCTTTCGTATCGTTAGTCCCCAAAGCGGCAAGAGCTTCAGCATACAACAAAAGTGCACCTGCATAACGGAATACTATTTGATTGCCGGAGTTGGACGTAATTGTTCCGTTTCCATAAGTATCAATATTCCAAAATTTCTTGATTTCCTTAGGAGCAGAACTTGAAACCGAAGTAGAATATATCTTTTCGTCAAACCATAGTTCTTTTCTCGCATCATCTTCATACATAGGGAACAGACTCATTAGATAATCTCCTGAATAACAGAACACTGGTGTATACTTGTTCAGACAGGAATAGGAAACATTATCAGAAAACTTTGCATTCATCATAAATATCTCATTGAAATTTATATTTTGTGCAATCTCAAACAAGCCTTCGTCTGACCCTCCTGCGAAAATCACGGAACTTCTATTTATATCAAGTAATGAATAAGCTCCATTGTTACGTTCCAGTTCCTCGCCTAGCGAAACAACATTCCTATAATATTGCTCTTTATTTTGTGCATCAAACTGTACAAGCCACAAGTTTATATGCATCATCAGCGCAATGACAGAACCTCTGGAGGCTCTAATCCCTTTGCTCGAATAAGATGAATATGACCATGGTAGTACTTCCGCTCCCGGATCATCGTCAAGCAAAGGTTGTAAGTCAGCAAGGCAATTTTGCAAAACTATAACCATATTGGTTCTTGGCAAGGGAGCTTCATTATAGGCATTTGTATAATAAGGCACATCTCCAAAAGCCCTTACGATGAAGAAATAAGACAAGTTACGCATGAAAATAGCTTCTGCCTTAAAACGACTCCGTTTCAATCCATCCATACCGGGCACTTTGTCTATCTCAGCAAGCAGAATATTGGCATCCTGAATAGCAGTATAAAACACATCCCATTGCATTATTAAACCGCCCCTAGCATCATCGGGATATGTATTACGCAATTCACCCATATCGTTGTTAGCCAGATAAGCTACATATTTATCCCCAGTGCTGTAGGCTGTTATTGGAGCGCACCGCATATCTCCGCTATACGTAAGGAAAGGACGTTGTGACATTGTTGCATTCCGAAACGAATTGTATATGCTTAACAAAAAAGCTTCCGCATTCGTCTCATTTCCCTGCGCCCAAAAATCATCACCCGATAATTTATCTTCACTCTTATTTGCAAGCGAGTCACAACCGGCAAACAGGCAAGATACTATCAAAGTCATTATTAAAACTATATTTTTCATATTCTTCTATATTTAATCGTTCATCTAAAAATCCATTGAGACACCAAATGTCACAGTACGACCATTGGGATAACCACCGGATGTGTCATATCCCAAATTGTTTACATTTTCGGGATTGATGCCTGAATATTTGGAGAAAGTATAAATATTGTTCATACTAAAATTAAGCTGACATCGGCTGATCCTAAAAAAATCCAGCATTTTCTTTGGAATAGTATAAGCCACAGATATACCGTTAATTTTAAAATAAGAGCCATCTTCCATAAACAATGTCTGGTCGTATCTGAAAGGCTGAATAATACTTGAACGGGTATAATCAAACGGATTAGGATATTGGGCATAGATATTATCTTCTGTCCAGAAATTATATGCCTCAATAGGTGTTAAAGCTCCACTACCTGTAAGGTTCACCTTACCTGCTACAGGTGTTCCATAAGCCCTAAAACGGTCTGCCAGAGCCTTGTTGATAATATCACGTCTCAACGTAAACGAGCAGTTAGTGTTGATAGAAAACGCTTTATAACGAAGATTGATACTAATACCACCGGTCATTCGCGGCTGTGAATTACCTACAATCACCTTGTCTTTTTCATCGATGATATAATCACCATTTACATCCACCCAAATAGGGTCTCCCGCCTTAAAGTATGCTTGAGTAGAAGTATTCCCTCCCATCCGCAAGCGTTCTCCGGTCAGCGGATTAACAGGCACGTCTTCGTCAGTCGCATATACGCCTTTATACACATAGAGATAATTCCCCATCGCGTTAGAACCTAATTTATTCACCACTTCCGCATCACTGTTAATAATCTGCCGCACCTCGTTAGGCAGCTTTGCGATCACGTCTTTATTAATTGCCAGTGAAGTCGCTACATTCAAATCCCAATTACTTTGCCTTGACAACGGACGGACGTTCAACGAAAACTCCAATCCATAGTTAACCAGACTCGTTTTCGTACTTCTTACGGAATTAAAAGCATTGTGGTTAGCCAACTCTATCGAACTTAGCTGATTGTCAATTTGTTTGTAATACGCCTCGGCAACGAACATAATTTTATTATTAAGGAATGATAAGTCTGTTCCGAGATTCCATGATGTTGACGTTACCGGCTTCAAATCCGGATTCGGCATAGCGTTTTTATCAATAGGAATAATAGAAACTCCATTATAAGTATCTTTGCTCAGATTGTAACTTCCCCATATATCATAAATACTAGCTTTATAAGTGGTACTACGTCCCCAAGTTACACGAAGAGCTCCGGCATCCAGAAACTTCCATTTTTTAGCAAAAGATTCACGGCTGAAGTTCCAGCGAAATCCTAATGAAGGGTTTATTGCCCATTTCGCCTGCGACCCATAAGATGAATTTATTTCAGGACGAATATTGGGAGTAAATACGTATTTCCCACCAGGCAGCGATAACTGAGGATCTATAATAAGTGCAAACGTATTCTTTTTATCTGAAAAATTCGACCTTCCAGCTGCCATGGACGGCATACCGGACGACCATATATGGTCACTTGCCAATCCATTCAGCGTAATAAAGTTACCGCTATACTTTTCGGATGAAAGTTCAAAACCTCCCTGTAAATCAAAATTTACAATTCCCAATTTTACGGCTCTTGACAACAATGAACGAATATACATATTATAACTGTATTCACTACCGTTATTCCAAGTAGCCCTATTGGCATTCAAAATACCCGGCGTAAATTTCTCATTCTCCACAGTTCCGTATTTATATCCTAAAGTACTTCTCCATCTTATATCAAATGGCAACAGATACATGATATTCATACTTGCATCATAGACTACATTCTGATTATCTGCCTGGACAGAAAAAACAGACAATGCAGAATTGGAAGCTGTATACATAGACGGTGGAGGCAACAAGGAAGAAGCTGCCGAACCTGCGGCTACGCCGGATTGTGAGAAAGCATTTCCGCTACCATTACTATTTCGGGTTAATGTAGTGGCAAGATTTAGATCCAAATGAAATCTATCATTAGGCTTATATCCTACTGCTGCCCTGATACCGTATCGGTTAAAGTCCGTGTTTTTCACAATTCCTTTTTCCGTATAATAGTTTGCATTAATCTTATAGTCAAATTTCTCATTAGGTTTACCAGAGAAACTAAGATTATGAGTTTGATTGTAAGTCGTCTGATAAAAGACACCCTGCCAATCCGTATTATTATTGTAATAAGGATTCAAGCTATCTGACAGTGCCTGCAATTTATGGATTTCATTATATCCATGATAGGCGGATGTATCATTTCCCAAAATTTGCATAATTCTGAGCGCTCTCTCCGCCCCGCCTGCAAGTACATCTCTCAACCTCGGTGGTGTTTTCACTACAAAGTTAGCCGAATAAGAAACTTTCGGTTTGGCTGTTTCTCCTCTTTTAGTTTCTATAAGAATTACTCCGTAAGCACCTTTTGAACCATACAGGGAAGTTGCAGCTGCATCTTTCAATACTTGGATATTCGCAATATCTTCAAGTGGAATCATAGCCAACGGACTGACTGTCGCACCTGACAGCAAACCAGCTGCATCATAGCCCGTTACGTCTTCCTGCGGTATACCGTCAACTACAAACAAAGGAGGAGTCAGCCCCATCATAAACTCGCCATCACCGGAAGATTGAACGGAAATATCCGAGACTCCTCGAATTGAAAAACTTGGAAGACCTCCGGGAGTACCATTATTCATCTGAATATTTAATCCGGGAACACGCCCTTGAAGCAACTCCATCGGATTAGCAACAGGAGTATTGACCAGATCTTCTGCTTTAATAACCGTAACCGATGCTGTTACCGCAGCCTTACTAACTCTTTTAAATCCGACTACAACTGTTTCATCAAGCATATTCTCTGTCGGACTCAGATATATTTGCATGCGTTCTGAAGGTTTAGTAACTTTGACTGAAAGACTGTCGAACGCCAGGAAAGAGAATACAAGTCGGTAACCACTCTTAACTTTTGTAGAGAATCGTCCGTTATCATCAGTTGTGGTTGAAAGCTGAGGCACAGTTTTTCCACTTTCATTTTTAACAATAACAGAAGCATAAGGCAATGTAGAATTATTGCTTTTATCTTTGACTACACCACTGACAGGAATATCCTGAGCCCGAACACCAACCGAGGTGACGGCAATCGCCATAGCCAACAAGCCATATTTAAATATATTTCTCATATTAGAATCATGGTATTAATTAGTTATTTTCCATCTTCAAACAAGGGGGCTCCTGCTGTAAATACAACTATTATCTCCCAATGAGCTTCCTTGTATATCGCAAATTCAAATGACATAGTGGATGTCATACGATAACCACTTGCTGTAATACGGTCATATAAAAAATTGACATTTATTCTATTACCATCTTTATTGGTATATTTTGATTTCATTTCAACCAATGGCATCGGATAAACTACATCGTACTTTACATATTCATCTGTTTTCTCCATGTTGAAACCATGAATCAGATTAGCCCAGTCTGTCTGATTAAAAGATGAAGGAGAGATCGGTGTATAATCCGGTCCATAAAAACGAAAAGTCAAACTTTTTACATCATCATCATTATCTTGGTTCTCACGAAAATAAATATGTACATCTTCAGGAAACATATAGTCTCCACTTTCTGTTTGAAAAAGGGTTAACGAATTTGGTGTAACATAGTCCTGTCCCTGCACCAACCCTGTTTCCGGATCGTATATACTCGGTTCGTAATCACTTTCTCTGACAGGTATAAGCTGCATATCAGTAAATGTTTTATATCCTCCCGAGTTTTTCACCAGCACATCAAAAATATAGCCATCACTCGGAGCACACTGCACAAAAGAAGATTCGGCATTGGACCACATCATAAATTCTCCGGAATGCTTTTTAACCTGAAAAAGAGTACGATATTCTATTTCTCTTTTAGCTTCTATTTCTTCTATAGACTTTTCGGTACCCATATATGGAGTTTTCCAAACTTTTACCGGGAAATATTCCGTCAATTCAGGTGCAGGACTTCCGTCGGCCCTCACGATTCGTGATATTTCGAAAGTAAGAGGAAGCGTTGAATTACCCGATGAAAAGTTGTCGGACATCAAAGTATTTTTTCCTAGTTGAGGACGATATAGTTTTGTAGTAAAATTGACGTCTCTGTCGAAAGCATCCAAACTATCCGGCAAATATTTATCGACACACGATATGCTTAATAATACGCAGGAAAACAGCAGCGCAATATTTTTACTTCTTATATTCATTGCCATAATTATTAAATACGTAAATAAATTCATCAAAACCGAAACTGTGTTGGGGAGAAAGGATGTGAATGATACCATTATTTGTATAAACATCATTCCATACCGTAGAAACTCTGTTCCAGTTATCTTTTACCTGAGAGTTTTTCATATCACTAAAAATAAGCTGTTTGACTCCTCCGCCTACAAATCCGGATGCCGGTTTGCGAGAACATTCTATATTCATTTGATAATTGTACTTCAAAGAATTTAAGGAGTTATTTCCTTCATTGGCTAGAATATTATCGGTATCGTAACTACCTTTAATAATGTACTTGCATAACATTCGCTCAAGATCAGCTCTATAATCATAATGATATTCGTTAATGATCGTATCATTTAAAGTCGGTGTTATAACATTAACAATCGTATCTTTAACAACAAACGGTTCAATTAATAAATCACTCAAATAAATCGCTTCACCCAACTCCTTTTGTTTACGGTACTCGTTAAGTTGCGCCAATGAGGAACGGATACATGCATCCGGTATGGCAAAAACTGTATATTGCACATCCGTCTGTTCCATCTGTTGTATGAAATCGGGAATATTGTTGACAAGAACCATCATAGAATCAAATTTCAAATTCAGCCTTTCATTCCCTGTGGACAAATAATCCAGAACGGTTCCATTAAATACTTCGGTTTCATTTTCCTCAGGATATGAAGCCACTTCGTAATCTGTACAAGACAGCATCCAAAGGGAAGCCGAAGTCAGACATAAAATAAATAGTATCTTATTCATTGTCGTTTTCTTTTTATTTCCAAAACTCATTTTGTTCAATCTGTGAATTAGCAGTAATGATATCTTCCGATACCGGCCAGTAGATTCCACCACTGCTGATCAGTCGCAAGAATGCCTCATTATCTTTCATCAGCTTTTGCCGACGGACAAGGTCATACCACCTCCAGCCTTCTCCCATAAGCTCTCTGCGACGCTCTTCAAATATCTCGGCAATTAAGCTTTCGCGATTATTCCCAAAATCCTTTTTAAAAGATACTTCTCTCAATCCACGATTTGTTCGGATCATATTCAGGTAGGATACAGCTTCTGTGCTCCTGTTTAGTGCGCATAATGCTTCAGCCCGTAGCAAGGTGATATCTTCAAGGCGAGTGAAAACAATAGACGAGCCAAAGACTCCGAAATCATTGTCTTTCGCCGATCCATCCTGAATAATCTTTATTTTACTGAACACCGGAGTTTCTTCATTCAAATTCTGAACATAATAGGATGAATATTTGATGGTATCTATGATTCCAAACCGCAAGTCATCAAAATTGGTAAAAATCGAAAATAAGCTGTCCTTTGAAATGTATATTTCAGGATAGGATTTTTGTACCAATGGATAAGCTAAAGTCAACTGTTCAAGATGTCCGCTTTGAGTTGCTTCGTTATCATTGTGAGCAAAATTAAATCCTAAAATCCTTGAACCTTTTACACTCGCATTCGAGTAAAACAGCCCTGTTTCTGAAGTCAAGTCGGCAATAGAAGTATATTTTGCATTAATCTCAGATGCATGATCTATTATAAATGCAGAATATGTCTCGGCTTCTGCATAATTTCCCTGCCAAGCACAGATGTGAGCTAATACAGAGTATGCAGATAACTTATTGAACAGTTTTCCCTGCCATTGGGCCCCATATGAACCATAATATAAATTCGTTTGAGTACCATATTGATAGGGTAAATCCTTTATAGCTGTTAACAGTTCTGCCTTAGCATAACTCAGCACCGTTTGAGCGTCTGTACGGGGCATAGACGGAAAAGTTCCGTTATCATAAGAATAGGTGACTAACGGCACATCTCCCCAGATTCTTACCATATAAAAATAAGCAAATGCCCTCAAAGCGCGTACTTGAGCAATGTCATATTTCAAGTTTTGTTCAGAATACGACCGGTCAAGTTCGACAGTTCGTGGAGCTTTTTCCATAAAAACAGATGCCGCATTGATTACCGCATAAAATCTTCTCCAGTTAGATACTTTCTTCAACAAGTCATATGGCTTGTTCAATTCATTATCAGACACAGCTTGTAAGTCACTACGCTTATAAACCGTAAAATCCCCCTTCCGCAAATCACCACATATCCAATGAGTATTGTTATCGGCTAAGGCTGCGCGTGTCAAGCCATATACTCCCATCAATGCTGATCGAGTATCTTCAAGAGTCTTCCATTGTTGGGTTTCCGAAGCTGCATGTTTGGGATCTACATCCAGAAAGTCATTGCAGGACTGCAGAAATAAACAGACAAGTGCGGAGAAAAGAGCTAATCGCAATTTTTTCATATTGTTTTTCATATTGTTTTTCATTTTTTATCATCTCCGATATTTTTAGAACTTAAATCTCAGTCCCAAAGAAATGGAACGAGGAATGGGAAGCGAATACCCGTCATAGGTACCATTGAAGTTAACTAATTCCGGATCACCTGCTGAAAAATTACTGAAAGATAACAGATTAGATCCTGTCAGATAGAAATACAAACTTTTAGGTATATTACTACCAACTTTCTTTATAGGAAGTGTGTAACCAACAGTTATATTTCTCAGTTTCAGGTATGACAGCTTTTCAAGGAACAAATCCTGTTCTGCACGGTAAGGATGAACACTGCTTTGCGGATTGTATATAGGATAATCGTCACGCTGATTAGTGTTTTGCCAAAAGAAAATCTCTTTAACAGACTGCAAGGACTGAATATTATCCAAAGTCGCAAAGTCGTAACGTTGCTGATCGCGCAGATTTAAAGCACTATGCCCCAAAGCAAAGAAGAGATTGAAGCTGAAATCGAATCCTTTATAAGCAAACTGGTTAGTCAATCCTCCTGTATAGGGTGGAATGGCATGTCCGGTCAGCACACGGTCATTGTCGTTAATCTGATTATTTCCGTCAACGTCTGTCCAAACAGGATCTCCTGCTTTAAAAGGAACTCCATTTATGTTCAGTGGTTTCCCATTCATAACAGGAACTTCTGAGTCGTTTGTATAAATGCCTTTATTTTGATACACCCAAAAGGCATCAACTGACTGTCCTACTTGTAGTTTATGGTCGCCTATCACAGTTGTCTTCTGGTTTTCGGGAAGTTTCTCTAGTTTGTTCTTATTATAACTTGCATTGAAAGACAAATCCCACTTCAACGGAGTGTTCTTCAAAATGGATGCCGAAAGATTTAATTCCAATCCCTGATTACTGATATCCATTCCACTGGCCAGTTTATACTCATATCCCATTTCTTGAGTGACAGGCAAATATGTCAATAAATTCTTTTCATAATTCTTATACAGACTTATTTCCGCAATAATGCGATTGTCGAAAAAAGAACCTTTCAAAGCAAGCTCCATTTTATCAGAATAGGGAAGCTTTAAATCATAACCAACCCAACCCGATGCATACGGACGAGTGATTGTTGCAAATCCATTAGCTGAGGAAAGTAACGGTTCGCCACTCCATGTGATACTTGTAGCCAAGTATTGAGGACCTAATTCATATCTATCGGACTGGAATGATTTGGCTATTCGTGCATAAGATGCACGCAAAGACAATCCAGACAATGCAGTACTACCTGTAAAAAATTGATTCTTTAAATTCCATTCAGCAGAGGCAGCGGGTGTAAACATCCATCTGTGATCCGACTGGATAGCGGAATTTCCGTCGTATCTTGCCAATAATCCCACATTAAGCAAATTCTTATACTTATAATCTAAAGCTATTGAAGTCGATACCCACCTATTCTCCAAACGATCAACATAACGATACTGCTTGAAGTTCCCGGTACTTGTTGTCGGCTTCATATCATCATCACCATCATAGGCACGAGTATAATTATAGTGATACAAATCGCTGGTTATAGAGCCATTCCACTGAATATTCAACTTATGAATATCAGCTAAAGGCAACAAATAGCTCGCTGAAGTTTCACCTATAATCCGTTGATTGTATCCTGAATAGTTAGATACAAAGTTGACGGACTCCAACAAAGCCATAGGCCAAAAAGCGCGACGAACATTTGTCGTATAATCAAGTTTGATGCTGGCTGTAGCATTGAATCTTTGCTTAGTATAGCTCAAAGCCAACAATCCATTCAGTAAATTGTTATAATTATCATCTTTAGTCAAATCATTGGATATTAAAAAGTCATTATACAAATTGCCGGCAGGTGCAAGCGGAGTTGAAAAATCAACCATATACTCCATCTCAGCAAACCTGTCTCTAAAATTCCGATTCCTGACACGGTCTATCTTAGCGGCATTAATAATTGTACTAACATTCAAGCCATCCAAAGGAACCATATTCAAGGCAAAGCCAATATTATATTTCGTATAAGAGGTATTGTCCGCTGCTCCCGCATCTTTTGTCGTTGCGAGTGTAAATACATAATTCGCTTTCTTTGAACCACCACCGATAGAAGCATTTACATTATATAAGAGTGATGACTGATAATAATCGTCTGCCCAGTCCGGTTTACCAAAATAACGTACATCTCTTGTATCCATAAGATAATCGGGTTGTTTACCCGGTGTAAGAGAATACGTATCATAGAAACGTTGACGGAATGCTTTTTCGTATGATCCATTCGTCATACGAACCGAAGACGGAGCAAAGGCCATTCCTGCCGAAACCCCGATAGAAACGTTTTCACCGCCATAATAACCGTCTTTGGTTGTTATCCAGATGGCACCATTAGCAGCTAAAGGACCTAATTTGGCAAGCTGAAGCGGATCTTTGATAATTTCGATTGACTCTATGGAAGATATATCCAATCCCGCCAGCATGTTGGCAGCGGCTCCTATCGGATTAATATCAAACTGCTTGATATCGTACACATAGCTATTTTCCAGCATCAATGGAACGCCATTCAAATAAACTGTCGGCTGAACACCGGACACATCTTTATTAGAAAAGACAGGTGAAGATAAGCCACGAACCAGCATGCTTTGAATGGTACCAGGCTCACCATTATTTTCCTGTACATATACACCGGGCACATTCCCTTTCAGTAATTGCTGAATAGATAAAAATTGAGAGCGCTGCAACATCTTGATATCAACAGTATCACTCACCCCAAAGGAGTCTATACTACGATTAGTAACGAAACGAGATCCTACATTCTTCTCAAAAGAGTCTTTTTTCATATAGGTCTCCACAGAATCAATATTCACAGGCGAACTTGATTGAGACGCTATCGCTCCACTAAATCCTAAAAAGCCCATGACAGCCAGCAAACGACAAACAGGCTTCTGCAAAAAGAAATTAGGTAAAATTATCACCATACTATTAGATTTATAAAGTTATTTAGACCAAATAAGTATTAGTTGTGCATCAAATGCATCACAAAAGTGCGAGTTATCCAGTAGAAAGAAGTTCTCTAATCATTCAAAAACTTCCAAAATTGGACCATAATCGCTATTAACTATAACAGGTCTAAAAATCGTTCAATATAAGTTCAGGAATCATTCAAATGGGATAGATCATTGATATATGGAAAAGTACGCATCTTCCATTAAGACGCGTACTTGTGTATTTTAAGTTCATATTATTTTTATCCTAACAAGATTTTTGATATTCCTTTGGAGTTACGCCAAATTCTTCTTTAAAACAGGTTGCAAAATATTTAGGATTAGAAAATCCGCATTCATAAGCTACCTCTGCTACAGATATTGATTTATCCTTCAATAATTGACTTCCATGTTTTAATCTTATATTTCGAATAAACTCAATGGGTGACAGTCCTGTTGCTAATTTCATTTTCCTATAAAGAGAAGACTTAGACACAGCTAATGCGTCCGCTAACTGAACCACATCAAAATCTCCTTCCGACATATTTGAATTTATAACAGAAATCACTTTATCCAAAAACTCTTTATCAATAGAAGAAGGTTCTAAAGAATCAATATTGACTTCTACATTAGAACGAAACTCTTCCTGTTTGTTTTTCTTATGCATTATAAAATTATTAATACGAGCCTCTAATATTTTTAATTCAAATGGCTTGGATATATATCCATCCGCTCCCGCATTATAACATTCAATGCGATCTTCCACGGTATTTTTAGCTGTTAATAATATGATAGGAATGTGACTGGTTTCCAAATTTGACTTTAAAGCGCGACAAAACTCTAAACCATCCATTTCAGGCATCATCACATCACTTATAATAATATCTATTTCATTATCTTTTATAACGTTCAGAGCTTCTAATCCATCTTTTGCAATAAGCACATGATAATGCTTGGACAGAATTTTCTCCATCAAAAACAACAATTCTTCATTATCCTCCACCAATAACAAATGAACGTCAGCTATCTGCGCATCTTCACCTTCGCCAACCTTTGAATCAATTAATTCTTCTTTCTCTAAAATAAGATCCGTATTTATGCCATTTGCCGAAATATGTTCTGATATTAATTCATCTTCTTGATAACTATCTTTATTAATGGGAAGATCTACAGTAAAAGTACTTCCCTTACCTAATTCACTTTCAACATTAATAGTGCCATGATGTAACTCCACTAAATCCTTTGTTAAGGATAACCCGATCCCATTAGATTCACTTTCATCTCCTTTATTTATTGTATAAAATCTTTTGAAAACATTCTCCAAATCAGCAGGAGCAATACCTTCTCCGGTATCAACGACCTGTATTCGCAAATGATGATTTTCAGACTCCCAATATGAATCTACTATTAATTTTATATTTCCACCATTAGCTGTATATTTGTAAGCATTAGATAATAAATTAGATACTATCTTATCTAGTTTATCTCTATCAAAATAAGCCATCAAATGTCTATCTTCAGTCAAAAATGTAAAGGTTTGATTTTTCTTTCTCATCAATGGAGTAAAGTGTATCTTACAAACATCATCTATAAATGATATGACATCACTTTTTGATACAGATAATTTCATGTTCCCACTTTCCACCTTACGGAAATCTAAAATTTGCTGTAATAGTCTACGTAATTTATTCACATTAGAACGAATCATAGTTAACTGCGAAATCCGACTACCATTCGTCATTTCCGCATCATCGATCAAACAAGTAATAATAGTTAAGGGCGTTAATAAATCGTGTGATATATTTGTGAAATAACGTAATTTAGTTTGCACCAATTCTTCTGACTTCTCTTTATCTATCTGAGCTATTCTCAGTTCATGCCGCAACTGAATACGACGCTTCATCCTATGATAGAAAAGATACAGACATAAAAGTGTAAACACAATATAAAATAAATAAGCCCACAATGTTTCATAGAAAGCTGGCTGTTTAAACACCTGAACTTCTGCTATATAATTGCTCCATAAACCATTTACATCAGTTGTCTTTAGATAAAAAGTACGTTTACCTTTAGGTAATTGATTGTAAAATGCAAATTGACGATCGCCTCTGACATACACCCAATCATCATCAACTCCATCCATTTTATATGCATATTTAATTTTGTCAGGAAACGCATAATTTAAAGAAGAAAAATCTATCTCAATATTTTTATCTCCTGCATTTAAAGAAATGATCTGACTTCTTAAATTAAAACGTTGGTTGTTTTTTTCCAAAAGACTAGAAACACCATCTATCTTGACATCTGACACCATCGTTCTAATTCTACGAGGATTATCAGACAAATGATCATAAGGAGTAAATACTGAGATTCCTTTATTTCCTCCATACAGTATTTTCCCAGAACGAGTTTTATAATAAGAATTAGGCATAAAAGAATTTACCATCACATCAGTCATTGTCGAGTAGTCCATGATACCACCATTTTTAGGGTCGTATTCAATTACCCGCTTATTGGTAGAAATCCAAATATGTCCCAACTGATCTGTTATAATATTAAAAATACCTTCTTCAAGCATATCAAACATATCGGATAAGTTTTCCACTTTATTTGTTTGAGGGTCATAAGTGAACACATCTCCATCCTGACTCCCCATCCACACCAAACCATTATCATCCACACAGATTGCTCCAATATTATCACTTATTACTCCTTCTGCATGAGTTTTCAAATTTCTTAAATTCTTTTCTTCTAATGTCAGATCAGAGGATATTTTAGCATTATACACACCTTGCTTTCTTGTACTAATCCATAATGAACCATCTTTACCTTCTCTAATTCCTATTATATCTACAAATGGAAATTTAGTGTCTTGAAGTATCTTTTCCTTTGCCGGTTTAACCAAAATACCTTTAGTTGTTCCCACCCAAAGATTATGATTACTATCAGTATAAAATAAACGCGGAAATCCTGAATTATTTACGTAATCTGTTAACTTCAAAGTTCCCAATAGCTCTACTCCTTTTTTATCCTTCTTCACCTTGTAAATTTCCGGATAATACTCAGAACCCAGCCAAATCTCATTAAGCAATGGAACAGAGGTAATGCAGCTTACATTTTTCAGATTAGCAATGTTTTTTAGAGAAGGGATATCTGTATAAAAGAGAAGTTTATTAGAATCTGGATTATAAATTCCTATTCCCCAACGATTCTGATCTATCCATAAATCTCCTTCTTTATCTTCATATATATTCTTTATATTTGTAACAAACCCCGTCTTTTCCCGAATAACAGGAAAAGAGTAATTCTGCACTAATGGTTTATTTAAATCAATCATTGATACTCCTTCATTAAAAGCAGCAATCCATAAGTTACCTGACTTATCTTTTACTATTTCACTAAAAATATTATTTAACTTAGAAGAAATATGAGATATATCAACAGTATTAATTATATTTCCAGGACGTTTTTGAAGTGCATAAAGTCCCTGTGTAGATACAATCCATATATAACCATACTTATCATCCTGAGTTATGCTAAAACAACCATTCTTATCCCAATGTTCATTACTTTTTATATCTACATGACTATACATCAAATCATCTTTCTCCTCTGGATAAAGTAAAAAGATTCCGCTTTCCCATGTTAAAATCCAATGTTGCTTCTTATTATCTTGAAAAACTTTAAATGGATTATTTAAATCTCCAATCTGAGGCATAGCAATAAATGAATCTGTTTTTGAATTATATCGATGTAATCCCCTTTCCCATAAAGTTACCCAAATATTCTTATCTGCATCTTCATAAATAGAATTCACACTAGTAACAGGCAAAGTAGAATCATATCTTTTGCAATATGAGAAATCGGCAGAACAACGAAAAACAGAAGTTAATGTTCCAACCCATACCCATCCATCACTATCCACTATCATTGTTCGAATCTCTTGATCCTTCAAATCATTGTGTGTAACTGGTATTATCTGATAAGTTCGTTTATCCAGTATATTAATACCTTTTTTAGTTCCTATAAATAGATATCCATTTTTATTTTCCGCAATACAAGTAATTTCATTATTCGTCAAAAGATCCGGTGATTTCAATCCTGAACGGAAAACAAGTAATCGATAGCCATCATACCGACACAAACCGTCTTTAGTTCCTAACCACAAAAAGCCTTCCCGGTCACAATGAACCCGCAAAACAGTACTTGAAGGCAAATAATTATTTAACGGAAGCGTAGATACCGACATTTGTTGCGCAAAGGCACACGGAAATAATTGAATAAAAAACAGTACTATATAAAATTTCAGTTGATGTTTCATAGTAGAATTAATATAAAGACGTATTTCTTGTGCAATATTAAAATAAAGATAGCTATCACTATTCATAAATCACTTAAAATATATTAATTTAAAACTACCACAAACATATGTGGTCTATTTTTAAACCTTTCTGAATGATTTTTATCCCACTATAATCAGATAACTTAAAATTATACGTATTTGAATCATTCCAGCACCTATATATAAATATGATTCAGCAATTTTGCAAACAGGAAACAAGCTATTGATATTTCGAATCAATTTTGGTTATACTATTCAGTAAGCAAGAAATAAACACAGATTATTAGTTCAATCATAAATAATTAATTTATAAAACATTTCTGTATCATGAAAAAAAAATATGTGAAGATTATGTTTTTATCATTGACATTGCTGACAATTAGCACAACAGCTACTTATGCAGTTCAACCCAAAGATGATAAAAAAGAAAATGAAGCCTTACAAACCTCAACAGAGGAACATCTACCATTACTAACGATTAATGGTACAAACGCATCATCATCCTTCATTGTCAATTCCGAGGCTTTACTCGGCAAAGAAATAACAATTACAGCTCCAAACGGTTTCACCGTAACTCCGACTGTTATAGCAGCCAACTCTGGAAAACAAAAAGTGAAAGTGACCTTAAACAGTACTAAAAGACTGACTGAAGGGAAAATTATTCTGCGAAGTGGAGACGTCCGTTCATATTTAAAAGTAAAAGGATATGGAACCGCTCTTCCTGTGAAAGACATTGCAGCATCTCCTGCTTACAAGAAAGGAAATGATAAGGAATTTACCAAAGCATTCACTCCAAATTCAAAAGGATATACTATCGAATTCAAAATAAAAACAGATGACTCGGAGAAAAGCTTTTATCCTTATTTTGTAAACGAAAAAGGTTATGGATTCAAAGCATATATTACCTCTAATGAAATCGGATTATTCAATGCCTACAAAAAAGAAATTACCAATCCTGCAACAAATGGAAAAGCAGGAGGAAAAGGTAAGTTCTATAATAATGATGGAGAAGCACATATTTATCGTTTTGCCATAACACCAGATAACCGTGCCTTCATTTACAGAGATGGAATTCCTGTAGATTCCGTTAGAATTATAGACTACGCTCCCCAGCCAAACTTTGCAGAGAAAGTTGGCAAACCAGTAGAAAATCTTTTGAAGAACCCAAACTTCGAAGGAGAATTTGATGTAAATCCAGAAACGAAGTTAGTTAGTAGAGTGGAAGGATGGGATGTTGTTATTAGCGACCGTTGGAATTCAGAACAACAAATTCTTCCTGAAGAAATTGATAATCATCAGGACCTAGACAATCATGTTTTTGAAATTAGACCCTATAAATGGGCAACTGGTTGGAGTGATGGTATCCTAATGCAAGTGGTAGATGTTGTACCGAATGAAAGTTACACACTATCTGCTCTATTAAAAGGAGGAATAGCAAAAAAAGAAGGAAAACTCACCGGTAAAATGATTATAGAAGAAGTGCAAGACCCTGAAAAAAAAGTCATAACAGAAATTGCCAGTGACAACTGGGAAACTTATTCAATGGACTATACTACTTCTGCCGAATGTAACCAAATTCGCGTATCCTTTACAGTAGGACGTGGAGGATGGGGAAATGATATCGGAGCTGTCCGTGTAGACAACGCTAAACTGACCGGCACATCACGTACATACTCGCCCAAATTCGGTTTTATAGATAATACTGCTGATGTGGAATATTTCACAATTGACGAATCTGGAGCCTATGCCCCTGCACAGCCCGAAATAACTATTAATATTGAAGACTAAAATAACGAAAACATGAGAATAACTCTATTTATCTGCTTTATGTTCTCATTCACCTCTATTTTTTCACAAAACACCCAGATCAGTCCGGGTGTTTTGTGGAATGACATAGATGGGGAGCAAATTAACGCACACGGTGGATGTGTCGTTTACGAAAAAGGAACTTATTATTGGTTTGGAGAAGATCGTACAGGTTTTAAATCAAATGGGGTAAGCTGTTATCAATCTAAAGACTTATACAACTGGAAACGGCTGGGATTGTCGATGAAAACGACAGGTGAAGCCAGAGAAGACATGAATGATATATCGCAGGGACGTTTGTTCGAACGTCCCAAAGTAATTTATAATCCCCAAACTAAGAAATGGGTAATGTGGAGTCATTGGGAAAGTGGAGATGGATATGGAGCTGCACGTGTTTGTGTAGCAACAAGCGATAAAATAATGGGGCCTTATGTACTTTACAAAACATTTCGCCCTAATAAAAACGAGTCCCGTGATCAGACGTTATTCGTAGATACAGACGGGAAAGCATATCATTTCTGTTCTACGGATATGAATACCAACATGAATATTGCATTACTTAGAGACGATTATCTGGAGCCGACTCCGACAGAAACTAAAATTTTAAAGGGACTTAAATATGAGGCACCCGCTATTTTTAAGGTTGGGGATATGTATTTTGGATTGTTTTCCGGTTGCACAGGCTGGGAGCCCAATCCCGGGAAAAGTGCCTACAGTACTGATATACTGGGGAACTGGACAACAGGGAATAATTTTGCTGTAGACAAACTCAAACAAGTTACTTACAACTCCCAAAGCTGTTATGTATTTAAAGTGGAGGGTAAAGAAAAAGCTTATATATACATGGGTGACCGTTGGAACTCTAAGGATGTAGGAAAGTCTCATCATGTGTGGTTGCCCATTAGTATGCGCTCAGGCTATCCTGTCGTAAAATGGTATGATCAATGGGATTTAACCGTGTTTAATAGTATGTATCGCTATAAAAGAGCTGCAGAAATCATACCCGGTAATATATACTCATTATTAGAAAAGACCTCTGATCGTTTAGTGTCTAAACCTGCCAATGGTTTCAGTATAGCGGATGATGATGATGACATCAATCTAAGTCTGGAGTTTATAAAGACTAATATACCCAACGTATATAAAATAAAAGATACCAAAACCGGAAAGTTTTTGGAATCACTGTTCGGAACTTTACGCCTGAATCCCGAGAAGAAAGATGATGCTCAATGCTGGGTATTCAACCTACAGGAAGATGGTTA
This sequence comes from uncultured Bacteroides sp., assembly GCA_947038155.1. GTDB lineage: Bacteria > Bacteroidota > Bacteroidia > Bacteroidales > Bacteroidaceae > Bacteroides. The sequence goes on from CAMQVH010000002.1 coordinate 133,694, forward strand.
TTATCAGATACAAAATCTGAAAGATAAGAAGTATGTTACAGTTTCCGGTTCAAATACATTTGCCGGAAGTAATTTATATCTTACTGAACTATCCAAGAAGTTAATGCAAGATTTTGCAGTATATTTCGATTCCAATAAATATAAATATAAGGAAGCAGATATATTCTCTGATGCCTACAAGGCTAATAATCTAAAACAGATGAAAGCCCAATAAATTTCTCATATGTAATTCTGATAAATTAAATTTGTTACATTATGAACATAAAAAGCCAACAGGCAAAAAATAGTTTTTTATTCATATTTATATATCTATGTAGTCTGTCTTTGCAACCAGCTTTCGCAACTCAATCGAAAGAAGTTATAACAACAGATATCTGGGCAGCCACTGCCACTGTATTCAAACTTGTCGGTGAAAAAGCTGTCAACAATGTAAAACTGAATTGGATGCAACGAGAGGACGCCGACCTTTATAGAATCTACCGGGATGGAAATTGTATTGGAGAAGCTAAAGGAAATACATACGATGATTATAATCTGAAAGCAGATAAAACTTTTACCTACCATGTAGAAGCATTTAAAGAGGGGAAGAAAATAGCCACGTCCGCTTCTCAACAAGCAACAACCTTCACCCCTAACGGCGAAACTAAAGTTTATGATAATCTAAACGGAAAATATATCACCAAAGAATCTGCCCAAAAACCTCAGGGTATGAAAATTGGGGAGCTTTATTTCTCTTATAAAATGGAAAACGTTGAAAAGGAAGTAGATGGACAAACACTCAAAGGATGGCTAGCTACAGAAAGCTTTTCTCCGACAGGGCTCAATGGTAGTTGGAGTACTTCCCGTGAACTGGCTTTTTACCCAAATGTAAAATTTGAGGGTATTGCTTTCCGATATAACGCAAAAACCGGTAAGGTAGTACTTTCAGCACATTATGAAGATCAAAGTGGATATGTTGCAGCTAAAATCTATCTGGCACAAATAACTCCCAAAGGCGAGCTCGAAGTAGGCACTATGGAACGACCATTGGGCTATGACTCTAGAGATCAATCTCTTTTCATTGATGATGACGGTACAGCTTATCTCCTTTCAGCTACAAATATGAACAGAGATATAAACATCTATAAGCTAGACCCTTCATGGACTAAGCCTGTTTTATTAGTTAATACAATATGTAAAGGACTACATCGGGAAACTCCTGCAATCATCAAAAAAGACGGAGAATATTATTTCTTCAGTTCAAAGGCTTCCGGATGGTATCCGAGTCAAACCATGTATACATCTGCCGCTGATTTAGGAGGCGAATGGACACCTATGAGAGAAATTGGCAATAATTCTACTTTTGATGCACAGTTTAACAGAATCAGTACAGTTGGAAAAACCTGCGGAGTATGGAGTTACCACTGGGGAGCGCAACGAAAATATAAAACTCCGGCTGGCAATTTCCCGAGAATTTCAATAGCCGCATTTAACAAAGGATATGCTTCGATGGATTATTACAGATACCTGGAATTTAGTGACAAATATGGTATTATCCCTGTTCAGAACGGTAAAAACCTGACATTAAATGTACCGGTGACAGCCGCTGTCCCAGGAGCGAGAGGAATTAAAGCTGATTGTATCACGGATGGAGCTTGTACTGAATCTTCTACTTATTTCCAGAAAAGTTCAAATGCTGCTACAGGTTCTCCTTATATGTTTACCATAGATATGCAGAAAGAAGCCGTGATTTCTGAGATTAATCTTTCGACAAGATTGGTTAACGGTTCCGAGGCTGCCTACAAATATACCATTGAAGGAAGCCGGGATGGAAAAAGTTATAAAATGCTCGTAGACGGCAAATTAAACTGGCAGGTAGGATTTCTAATTCTGAATATTGAAGATCCGTCGCTCTACAGATATTTACGGCTCCGCGTATACGGTGTTGTCAATGTACATAAAAACAATTCTGCAATGTGGGCAGATGGCATTTATGAATTTGCTGCTTACGGAAAACCACAATAAATAAGAAAGCAAAGTGTATTAGAAAAAGCCAGTTAACTATTTAAATGTTGACTGGCTTTTCATTTTGCATCGATCACAAAAAGTTACCCTATTAAGCTTTCTGTATTTAACGATTCCATTATTCGTTAATATATACCATTTTGTACAAGCAAATAATAAACTAAAGCCCAATCCTGATCATTTGCATATGGATCGTAGAATCCGCCCTTTACTCCGTTAACCTTATTTGGATAAATATAGGCGCAAGAAGCTTTTCCATCTTCAAAGAATAAACACAGATTATTTCTCACAATATTCTCTGCACGCTCTTTATATGAATGATCTCCCGTACATTGCGAATAAAGATAAAAAGCAGCCCCTGACAATGTACTCCAATAGTGTGGAAAAGTATCTCCCCACATTTCCCGCTTACCAAACCAATAACCATCCCAATGACGAACAGCTATTTCATTCAAATGATAACTGGGTTGTTTGCCATTGAAAGCTTCCAATACAGGCATTTGAATCTTTGCCCCATCCAAATATTTCTGCCTTCCGGTTTCCATATAAAGTTGAAGCAAGAACATGACTGATGGAGCTACAATGGCTTGTTCGTAGTTTACTTCACTAGCCGGATAATTCAAACCATTTTTCAAAAAAGTATCACCAACCGCAATATAATCATTCTCCAACTCTTGATATTCTCTTTGCATATCAGCATTTTTTAAAGTTTGCAGTCCTAAGCGAACCGGTATACCTATGGCATAAAAACCATGTCCGAACTGTTTGAACATAGACCGCAAAGTCATATAACCATGTTTAGCATATTGTTTGTCATTGGTTATTTTATACATCTGGAAATAAAAATCCGCTACCCATACATAATTGTACGCCCTGTTACGTCCCTTCTGATCGACTGAAGAGAAAGTCTTATAGTCAGCATCTTGCAATCTATTACGCAAAAAACTTGCATATCGCAATAAAGATGCCTTTACTTCAGCAACAGGATGCAATTGATAATACTTTGCTAAAAGTACCCCCATACCGACTCTCTCAGCACCTTCATCCCTGTCAACCGGATTACAGTTATGCGTATTATTCAGATATATTTCATTCTTTTCATTATCATAAACCATATAAGCATCTCTACGCGTATTCGAACTTTTCATCTGTTGATTTGCAACTATAAACTCTACTCGTTTTTTAATCAAATCATCCACACTACTAATCACCAAACAATTTGCATGATTTTTTTTCCCTGTGCCATATAGTATATCAAAACGCACTTCTCCTAACTGATCCATTACTACTTCAGCATACCATGCTGTTCCTTGTTTTTTCATAGGAATAGTGACATCATTCTTTTTAAGCATACAGCCTTTTACCATCTGCCCACCTGATATTTTCACAAGGGCAGTTTCTCCTTTCTCAAATACATACTTGTTGCAAGATACCCAAACACTCTCTCTTTCCAATAACTTTTGACGAAAATCATCTTCACCTTTATGCGAAAAGATATACCACGAAAATACTTGTTCATCACCCGGCATCAATTTCATATCCGGAAGATTCAAAGAAATAATTCCCCTTGTATGAGAGTTACCCTTATTTCTATCACGCTCTGATATTTCATAACTTTTAATTTCGCCTTCCCTCAAAACCAGTCCCAAATGTGGAGCATATCCCCCCATACGTATCGCGTTTACATAAGCTGCATTATCACCCTCCCATATATGAGCATTAGCCCGCATATTTATACAAGTTTGTGCCCCTGGATAGTTATCATTGAATGGAGTATAGATGCCTATATCCGATAAAAGTATTTCCTCTGTTCCATCATTTTGGAAAGTATACTCTTCTATTAAATCTTCTCCTCTCATACTCCTTTCTACAAGGATACATATATCTCCAACTCGATAAGTAACTTCTCTCCCATCCTGCTTTATACTGGCAGGAAGATTCCAAAACAACTTGTTTTTCTGATTTCTTCTCACCTCAGTGAAATAGCCAAGTCCCCAACCATAATTCTCCTTTATCCAAGGATATTGGCTACCATCTGTTGCTATCAGCCAATTCATATTCTGTTTATCATTATCAATATTCATTGATTGTATGGCTCCAGTTTTCGAATTCACTGTAAAGTTTACTTTTTGGGCTTTAACAGAAATACATATTACTGTCAACAACCCAATACCACAAAGCTTTAAAAAAGGATTCTTTACTTTTCCCATTGACATCATCCTATTTTTCTTAAAACAGGGCTTACTTCTTTTAGATAAATCTAAATCCATTGTTTTTCATTTAAATAATTATAGCTATTAAAAATCTTATTGCCAAGTAATTATTCAAAGATAATTCTTTTCAAAAGGGAAAAAGTACTATAATCATTCAAAAGGGAACAGTAATAAATAAAAATACCTCATCCTTGTCGAGGGCAATTCCCCGTTTGACTAAATATCACTCAAATTCGTTCAATTTTAATTCAACATTTCAAAATCCGGTGGATTAGTCAGTTGTATATCCAAGCAGGATACACTTAGAGAGCAAATAGTAAAAAGAAAAAATTCAATCCATTTATTCGCTAGAATCAAAGAAAGTCCCTATCTTTACCCCAAGTAATTTTTATTATTCACCATTAAATGTAAATATTATGGCAAGTAGAAGAGAACTTAAAAAGAACGTAAACTATATCGCAGGAGAATTATTCACTGAGTGCTTAATCAATAGTATGTTTATCCCTGGTACTGATAAGGCTAAAGCTGATGAACTGATGGCTGAGGTTTTAAAAATGCAGGATGAATTTGTCAGCCGCATCAGCCATACAGAACCGGGCAATGTGAAAGGTTTTTATAAGAAATTCCGAGTAGATTTCAATGCAAAAGTTAACGAGATTATTGAGGCCATCGGAAAATTGAACTAAAGATCAGAATGAAGAAAGCAATTTATAGCTTTATCTATTACCGCCTGTTAGGGTGGAAGACAAACGTTACGGTACCTAATTATGATAAATGCGTGATATGTGCCGCACCACACACAACGAACCTTGATTTATTTATTGGAAAACTGTTTTATGGAGCATTAGGCCGTAAAACAAGTTTCATGATGAAAAAAGAGTGGTTCTTTTTTCCGTTAGGAATTATTTTTAAAACTGTAGGCGGAATTCCCGTAGACCGTAGTCGGAAAACTTCGCTGGTCGACCAGATGGTTCATCATTTTGCTGAATGCAAAAAGTTTCATCTGGCTATCACACCCGAAGGAACCCGCAAGGCGAACCCGAACTGGAAAAAAGGGTTTTATTACATCGCCCTTAAGGCTCAAGTGCCTATCGTTCTGATCGGTATTGACTACAGTACAAAGACCATAACGTCCACTAAAGCAATTATGCCGACGGGAGATCTTAATAAAGATATGCGGGAAATCAAACTGTACTTCAAGGATTTCAAAGGAAAACATCCTGAGAATTTTGCACTTGGAGAACTTTAAGAATAAAGTAATAAGTAATAGGTATTAAGTATTAATCGTAGCTGCTGAAATGCTGCTCCGCATGGTATATTACTTATTACCTATTACTTATTACCTATTCCCTATTACTTAAAACAGGCATCATGGATTCGATTCGTATTTCCATAGTACAAACCGATATCGTTTGGGAAAACAAACAAGAAAATCTCCGTTTGCTCCACGAGAAGCTGCAAAGTCTCTGTGGAACAACGGAGATTGTTGTTTTACCGGAGATGTTTTCTACAGGATTCAGCATGCAAAGTGATATGCTGGCGGAAGCAAATTCCGGTGAGACGATTACAACACTGAAACAATGGGCTTCTTTGTTTCAAGTTGCCATCTGCGGGAGTTATATCACTGTAGACAACGGAAGATATTACAATCGCGCTTTCTTCCTGACACCGGAAGGAAAAGAATTCTATTATGATAAACGCCATCTGTTCCGCATGGGACGTGAGGCAGAACATTTCTCGGCAGGCGATGAACGTCTGATTATCCCTTACCGTGGCTGGAATATCTGCCTGCTTGTATGCTACGATCTTCGTTTTCCGGTGTGGAGCCGGAACGTAGCCAATCAATATGACCTATTAATATATGTAGCAAACTGGCCTATCCCCCGCCGCCTGGCATGGGATACGCTGCTTCGTGCCCGTGCCCTTGAAAATCAGTGTTACGTGTGCGGGGTTAACAGAATAGGTATAGACGGATATCGGCTGAAATACAACGGAGGAAGCAAAATCTATTCAGCGCTCGGAGAAGAAGCGGCTTCCGTGCCCGACGAAACGGAGGGCATAGCAACCGCTACGCTTCATCTGACCGCCCTTCATCAGTTCAGAGAAAAGTTTCCGGTATGGAAAGATGCAGACGAATTCCAACTCCGCCATTCGTGATGAAACAAATGTTAAAAACGATTTGAAGGTGCAACAATACCTAGAAGTTAGTAGTTAATTATATAGACTTCTTTTGTATCTTTGTCGTGAAAATACAGTCGTAAGGACGCTAATCTTACATAACTTAATTAACAACTTTATGAAAACAAATCTTAGTTCTCAAATCACTCTCCACAGGGTCTCCCCCAGATACTACAGACCGGAGAATGCATTTGAAAAATCAGTCTTGACAAGACTCGAGAAAATACCTACAGACATTTATGAGTCTGTAGAAGAAGGGGCTAACTACATTGCTTGCGAAATAGCACAAACCATCCGCGAAAAACAGAAAGCAGGACGCTTTTGCGTACTAGCACTCCCCGGAGGTAACTCACCCAGCCATGTCTATTCGGAACTGATCCGCATGCATAAGGAAGAAGGACTGAGCTTCCGTAACGTGATCGTATTTAATATGTATGAATACTATCCGTTGACAGCCGATGCTATCAACAGCAACTTCAATGCTTTGAAGGAAATGTTGCTGGATCATGTCGATATTGACAAACAGAATATATTCACTCCCGATGGAACCATCGCCAAAGATACCATCTTTGAATATTGCCGTCTGTACGAACAGCGCATCGAAAGTTTCGGAGGTATTGACATTGCCCTGCTGGGTATCGGTCGTGTAGGTAATATCGCATTCAACGAACCGGGTTCACGTCTGAACTCTACCACACGTCTGATCTTATTGGACAATGCATCGCGCAACGAAGCATCCAAGATTTTCGGAACAATAGAAAATACTCCGATCAGTTCTATCACAATGGGAGTATCTACCATTCTTGGCGCTAAAAAGGTATATTTGCTGGCATGGGGGGAAAATAAGGCAGCAATGATCAAAGAATGTGTGGAAGGTCCGATTAGTGACACAATTCCTGCATCTTATCTGCAAACTCACAACAATGCTCATGTAGCGATCGACCTTTCGGCTTCCATGAACTTAACACGCATTCAACGTCCGTGGCTGGTAACATCCTGCGAGTGGAATGATAAACTGATCCGCAGCGCTATCGTATGGCTGTGCCAGTTGACAGGCAAACCGATTCTGAAGCTGACCAACAAGGACTACAACGAAAACGGTCTGAGCGAACTTCTGGCATTGTTTGGTTCTGCTTACAATGTAAATATCAAGATTTTCAACGACTTGCAGCATACCATCACCGGATGGCCGGGTGGCAAACCTAATGCCGACGATACTTATCGTCCGGAACGTGCCAAACCGTATCCGAAACGTGTGGTTATCTTCTCTCCGCATCCGGATGACGACGTTATCTCCATGGGTGGAACCCTCCGCCGCCTGGTAGAACAGAAGCATGAGGTACACGTAGCTTACGAAACTTCCGGTAACATTGCCGTAGGTGATGAGGAAGTGGTTCGTTTCATGCATTTCATCAACGGATTCAATCAGATTTTCAATAACAGCGAAGACTTGGTAATCAGCGAGAAATATGCAGAAATACGCAAATTCCTGAAAGAAAAGAAAGACGGTGATATGGACAGCCGTGACATTCTGACTATCAAAGGTTTGATTCGTCGTGGTGAAGCCCGTACCGCTTCTTCTTACAATAATATTCCGTTAGATCGGGTACATTTCCTTGACTTGCCGTTCTATGAAACCGGCAAGATTCAGAAAAATCCAATTAGCGAGGCCGACGTAGAGATCGTACGTAACCTGCTTCGTGAAATAAAGCCTCATCAGATTTTCGTAGCCGGTGATTTGGCTGACCCACACGGTACACACCGTGTATGTACGGATGCCGTATTCGCTGCTGTCGATCTTGAAAAAGAAGAAGGAGCCAAATGGTTGAAAGACTGTCGTATCTGGATGTATCGTGGTGCGTGGGCTGAATGGGAAATTGAGAACATCGAAATGGCTGTGCCTATCAGTCCGGAAGAGCTTCGTGCAAAACGTAATTCTATCCTGAAGCATCAGTCGCAGATGGAAAGCGCTCCGTTCTTAGGTAATGACGAACGTCTGTTCTGGCAACGTAGCGAAGACCGTAACCGTGGCACAGCAACGTTGTACGATCAGTTAGGACTGGCATCGTATGAGGCAATGGAGGCATTTGTAGAATACATTCCTCTATAAGAAAGAAAATTCTTAATTAATAGAATATAAAACAATCAAAGAAGAGTGGGCAGTTCGATACTTCCCACTCTTTTTTTGTTTATTTTTGCAGGAGATTTTGCCACAGAATGCAATGGACTTACATGAACGCGAGATTCATTTCGTATTCTCCTTCCAAAAGGGGAAATGCCATCAAGGGGAAAGTGGCGGACATAGATAATCATAGGATGCAACCTAAAGAGTGGAACGATGAAAAAAATAATAGTCTTTCTTCTGTGCCTGACAATGGGCACCAGTCTTCTCTTCGCTCAGGATATTGAGAGAAATATAAAAGAGCGGTTAACGGATTACTTTGCCAAATACACAGCGACAGCTAAAATCAGTACACCGAAGCTGAACAGTTTCGATATTGATTATGACCGCAGAACCATTCAGATTTATGCTTCGGAAAGCTTCGCCTACCAGCCATTTCTGCCGGAAACGGTAGAAACTATCTACAATCAGATGAAAGAACTGCTCCCCGGTCCGGTAAACTATTATCAGATCACCATTTATGCAGATGGAAAGCCCATTGAAGAATTAATTCCCAACTTATACAGAAGCAAGAAAAAAGATAAAGAACGAATGGCGCTGAACACCGAATACAAAGGTGCTCCATGGGTGAAAAACACTTCCCGCCCCAATGAGATATCCCGAGGATTGCAGGACCGGCATATTGCCCTCTGGCAAAGTCACGGTAATTATTATAAGAATGACAAAGGCGAATGGGGATGGCAACGCCCCCGATTATTCTGCACTACAGAAGATATGTTCACTCAGTCTTTCATTCTTCCATATGTCATTCCGATGTTGGAAAATGCCGGTGCCATAGTGTATACTCCTCGCGAACGGGATACACAAAAGAATGAAATCATCGTTGACAACGATACTCCGAATGCTTCCCTTTATTTGGAAGCAGGCAGTAAGAAGGCACGCTGGACGACTACTTCCGTGAAAGGATTCGCCCAGAAAAAAGCCATTTACAAAGATGGGGAAAACCCTTTCACTGACGGTACCAGCCGATATATCCAAACAGAAAAGAAGAAAAAAAAGAATAAGGATCAGGCTTTTGCCGAATGGGTACCTACCCTGCCGGCAACCGGAAAATATGCGGTCTATGTTTCATATCAGACATTACCCAATAGCGTGAGTGATGCCAAATACCTCGTCTTTCATAATGGGGGTGTCACGGAATTTAAGGTCAACCAGAAAATAGGCGGAGGCACTTGGGTATATCTCGGAACTTTTGAGTTTGACAAAGGAAATAATGATTACGGTATGGTTGTGCTTAGTAATGAAAGTAGCGAGCATGGCGTAGTGTGTGCAGATGCCGTACGCTTCGGAGGAGGAATGGGTAATATCTCACGAGGAGGAAAAATAAGCGGACTTCCCCGTTATCTGGAAGGAGCACGATATTCATCCCAGTGGGCCGGTATGCCATACGATGTATATGCCGGGCGTAAAGGAGAAAACGATTATACAGACGATATCAATACACGTTCCAATACAATTAACTATCTGTCGGGAGGCTCTGTCTATAATCCGGGACAAGCGGGTTTAGGTGTACCTTTGGAAATGACTATGGCACTTCATAGTGACGCAGGATGCAGTAAAGACGATGAAATCATCGGTTCGCTCGGCATCTATACCACCGATTTCAATAATGGCAAACTAAATTCGAGAATGGACAGATATGCTTCACGTGATCTTGCGGATATCCTGCTGACTCAAATTCAGAAAGATATTCGTACGAACTACAATCTACCATGGACACGCCGCAGCATGTGGAACCGGAATTACAGTGAGACACGACTTCCTGCTACTCCTTCCACGATTATCGAATTGCTCTCTCATCAGAACTTTGCAGATATGCAGCTCGGTCATAATCCGAATTTCAAGTTTACCGTAGGACGTGCTATCTACAAAGGTATCCTGCAATTTATAAACAGTCAACATGGCAAAGACTATGTAGTACAACCTCTTCCGGTCAGCAACTTCGCTATCCATTTCGGAAAAAAGAAAAATACACTGGAACTTACCTGGAAAGGGGAAGACGATCCGCTGGAACCGACAGCCCGTCCACGGGAATATATGGTATATACACGCATCGGATACGGAGGATTCGACAACGGAACTCTGGTCAGCAAACCCTATTACAGTGTCAAAGTAGAACCGGGACTTGTCTATTCGTTCAAAGTGACAGCCGTAAACCGGGGAGGAGAAAGTTTTCCTTCTGAAATTCTTTCGGCTTATAAGGCAAAACGTGAACGAGAGAGAATCTTGATTATCAATGGATTCGACAGAATCAGCGGTCCGGCTGTCATTAACACACCGGACAAAGCCGGATTTGATCTGGAACAGGATCCGGGAGTGCCTTATTTATCCAATATCTCTTTTTGCGGGGCACAGAGCGGATTCAACCGTTCACAAGCCGGAAAAGAAGGAGAAGGCAGCCTGGGACATAGCGGCAGAGAACTGGAAGGTATGGAGATAGCAGGAAATACGTTTGATTATCCTTTCATTCATGGAAAAGCCATTCAGGCAGCAGGGAAATACAGTTTTGTTTCATGCAGCGACGAAGCGGTAGAGAATGGAATCGTCACTTTAGAAGATTACCCGATCGTAGACTATATACTCGGACTTGAAAAGGAAGACCCGATAGCCAAAGCATATTACAAAACATTCTCTTCACCGATGCAAAGACTGATTACAAGCTATTGCCAGTCAGGAGGTAATTTGTTCGTCAGCGGTGCGTATGTGGGAAGTGACATGAGCGGAACACAAGGGAACCGGGAGTTTACAGAGAAAGTTTTGAAATACGGTTATCAGAACAGTCTGACAGACAAAAGTTCCGGTCAAATCAATGGATTAGGATGCAGCATCACGATCCCCCGCCTGCCCAATGAAAACAGTTATGCTGTTACAGCACCGGATTGCATCGTTCCGGTAGCTCCCGCATTTCCAGTATTTACTTATGCACGTGGCAATCAGTCGGCAGGCATTGCTTACAAAGGGGCGGACTATCGCACCTTCGTACTCGGCTTTCCTTTCGAAAGCATTCAGTCGGAAACAGATCGAGCCAGCATTATGGCAGGGATACTAGGTTTCTTTACTCAGAAATAAAGTACTCACGGATATAAGATTTATTTTCTGAAAGCCCGGATAAAAATATCCGGGCTTTTTTAATCCGTTTTTCATTTTAAATTCTATCTTTGCTCCTAGTAATAACCCTTAATACTAAAAAACGATGTATACTATACAAGCAAACCCTAGCGGTACACGCAGCATAGAGGTGTCCAGCGAAAATCTGAAAACAATCGAGAAATATGCCTTATTCCGCCATCTCATCGATAGTACCGGAATTGTAGACGAACCCGTACTGGATAAACTGAAACTAAATATTCGTTCCCTGATTGCCAGTCAGGAAGAGGACAGTAAAGAATTGCTGGATCTTTGCATAGATGTTATTTATCACAATAACATGAAAGCATTCGGCCTGCAACAGCTCATCAAGCTCTATCTCACCTGGCTTTCCACTCAGGATGCGGAAGAGGAGGAAGAATAATGATTACGGTAGATACCTGCGGAACAACAGCTTACAGTCCTTTGATTCCTGCAATCAAAGCTATATGCGAGGCTCCTTTCGGTGAAACGCTCGAAATTATCATGAATCATGCAGATGCTTTCCAGGACTTAAAGGAATATCTTTCCGAGCAAAGCATCGGTTTTCGTGAGATCTATGACGGAGAGCAAATGACATTGCAATTTACAATCAATGAGAAGTTTTAAAAAAACATCTTAATGATTGAAGTTAAACATCCCAATGAATAAAAAAATCATTGGGATGTTTTTTATTATCCGTATCTTTGCGGCATGAAAGAATATCGATTGACCGATTGGTTACCTACCACCAAGAAAGAAGTGGAACTCCGCGGATGGGATGAACTGGATGTCATTCTTTTCAGCGGTGATGCTTACGTAGACCATCCCTCATTTGGCGCTGCCGTCATCGGACGTATCCTCGAAGCGGAAGGTTTGAAAGTTGCGATCATCCCCCAGCCCAACTGGCGTGATGACCTGCGTGACTTCAGAAAGCTGGGTCGTCCCCGATTATTCTTCGGCATCTCTGCTGGAAGTATGGACTCGATGGTTAACAAATACACTGCCAACAAGCGTCTGCGCAGTGAGGATGCGTATACTCCGGACGGCCGTCCGGATATGCGTCCGGAGTATCCTTCCATCGTATACAGTCAGATTCTAAAAAGACTCTATCCGGACGTTCCTGTTATATTAGGAAGTATTGAAGCGAGTTTGCGCCGTCTGAGTCATTATGATTACTGGCAGGATAAAGTTCAGAAAAGTATCTTATGCGATAGTGGCGCAGACTTGCTGATCTATGGTATGGGAGAAAAGCCGATTGTAGAACTAACCCGGAAAATGAAGGAACTGCTTCCTGCGGAGGATGCTTCATTGACAGCCGGTGAACTCAAGAAAATAGCGGGAACTATCCCTCAGACAGCCTATCTCTGCCGTGCGACAGAGTGGACTCCTGCCGCAGACGATATTCAGCTTTACTCACATGAAGAGTGTCTGGCTGACAAAAAGAAACAGGCCAGCAATTTCCGGCACATCGAAGAAGAATCCAATAAATATGCGGCTTCCCGTATCACACAAGCGGTAGATAATAAAGTGGTCGTTGTCAATCCTCCTTATCCTCCGATGAGCCAGGAAGAGCTTGACCATTCGTACGATCTGCCCTATACCCGCCTTCCCCATCCTAAATACAAAGGAAAGCGGATTCCCGCATATGATATGATAAAGTTCTCCGTCAACATCCATCGGGGATGCTTCGGCGGTTGTGCATTCTGCACCATTTCCGCACATCAGGGGAAGTTTATCGTCAGCCGCAGCAAGGAGTCTATCTTGAATGAAGTAAAGGAGGTGATGCAGTTGCCCGACTTCAAAGGGTATTTAAGTGACCTTGGAGGCCCTTCCGCCAATATGTATCAGATGAAGGGTAAAGATGAAGCAATATGCAAAAAGTGCAAACGCCCATCATGTATTCATCCCAAAGTGTGCCCGAATCTTAATTCAGACCACCGCCCGTTATTGGATATATATAAAGCGGTAGATGCCATCCCCGGCATAAAAAAATCATTTATCGGCAGTGGAGTGCGCTACGACTTATTGCTCCATCAGAGTAAAGACGCCGCCACCAATCGCAGCACGGCTGAATACACACGCGAGTTGATTGTCAATCATGTGAGCGGACGATTGAAAGTAGCTCCGGAGCATACCAGCGACCGGGTGTTATCCATCATGCGCAAACCTTCATTCGAACAGTTTGAAACTTTCAAAAAAATATTCGACCGTATCAACCGGGAAGAGAATCTACGTCAGCAACTTATACCGTACTTTATCTCTTCGCACCCCGGCTGCAAGGAAGAAGACATGGCGGAACTAGCTGTTATCACCAAACGGCTGGACTTTCATCTGGAGCAAGTACAGGACTTTACCCCTACTCCGATGACTGTAGCCACCGAAGCATGGTACAGCGGATTTCATCCCTATACACTGGAGCCTGTATTCAGCGCCAAAACACAACGGGAGAAACTGGCGCAACGACAATTCTTCTTCTGGTATAAGCCGGAAGAACGAAAGAATATTCTGAATGAGTTAAGACGTATCGGCCGACAGGATCTGATAGACAAGTTATACGGAAAGAGAAACAAATGAAACCGTTAAAACGGCTTCCCTATTGACTTTGCCTTTTAAATTTCGTATATTTGTAGAAACAAATCAGGAATCAAAAGCATGAAATGTATAAATATAAAGACATAAAGATATAATTTACATGTATGAGAGTGCATTGTAAGGAATAAGAATGGGGTGAAGTCCGCAAGGATTTCACCCCATTTTGTTTAATTAATTCCTCTCATTCCGAAGAATTTGGCAAAATATAGTTTATAATAAACTTGGGACCCGTTTATAATAAACGTCCTCACTATTTATTATAAACGTGATGCGAGTTTATGAAGTAACTTGTATAAGAAAGAGAAAACAAAAATCACAGATGACAGAGAAAAGGCATCAGACGAAAATATATTCATACATTTATAATGAACAATATACTTTTACTAATACCTTCCTGTTCTCTTTCCAATCATGATAAATAAATCATGGAGCAGCCTTTTCAGAAAGAGGTGTCGAATTAAAATTTATATCCTTTGTCGGAGTGATGGTATTGGTAGCTAACTCATAGACGAAATATATAGAAAGAGCCGGTGAATATACAGCAAATTTTGTACTCCCAGTCTGATTATAGTAAAGCCTGAATGTGCAAATATCAGTAGCGGAAATGAATGGTTCCTTTTTCAGATGTGAATGGATAGGAAAAACAATCATTGGCATTTGATCCGTAACTTCTACCGGAAGAAGACCGGAATGAAATTTCCTCCATGATTGGATTTCTCCTTCTTTATCAGCAATAAACAAGTAGTCATTGCCGAAAGGTATAACCCCTCCTTTGGATGTCCCAGAAATAGCATAGAATTTATAACCATCTTTAAAAGGAATGAGAATCCAGTTTAAAGGAAAGTCTTTGTAGCCATAAATCGGATATTCCTTTTCATCAGCAAATGCACTCCGTATTTTTTCTCTAACTTTAATTAAATGCATTTCATATTCGGACAGGCCTCTATGAGTCGTCACTTCCGAACAAGGTGTCGTCTCGTTAAGGAAGGAGACTTCATATGTACATTGAGACTGGTTATCAATCACAAGGCATTTAATCGTATCTCCCTGTTGATAAGTAAGAATACCTTGTATTGTTTCCATCAGTTCCGGTTTAGGTAAAAACATATCAGTGAAATTCCAGGCAGCCGTTTCATATCTGTACAAAGTATTAGCTTCTTCTACAATAGAATCACATTTCTGTTTTAGTTCAGCTTCCGTATAACTCTCTTGCGAATACACCGTTAACCACGATGATAATAGGACGATCAATGTCAGCATGTTTTTCATATTCATTATTTTTTAGATTTTAAATGGCTCTTACTTGTTCTTATCTGTGTCTTAGTCCTGTTCTTTCACCGGCAACGCTACAATCTCCTGCAACACACTAACGGCAGTTTCCACATTAGTCACATCCTTTATCAGCATACTCCGTCGGCCGTTCTGCTCACGCAGGTCACAGCGACGGGTATATTTCATCATGTAATCTATCATTTTGCCAAACGCCTGACTCTGATAGAACGGACTATCCGCATTGGAGACAAAGAATAGCGTCATACGTCCGCCCTTCAAGAAGACTTTCTCCACTCCCAGTCGCGCCGCCAAGCGACGGAGGGGAACGATGCGAAGCAATTCCTGCGTTTCCGGCGGAACAGGTCCGAAGCGGTCTTCCAGGCGGAAACGGAAAGCATCCACGTCTTTATCCAGCGTCAGTCCGTCCAGTTCGCGGTAAAGCAACATACGCTCGCTGCTGCCCGTCACATAGGTGGCCGGCAACAGAAGTTCAAGATCGCTTTCTATCTGACATTCGTCTACAAATTCTTCTCCACTGATCTGACCTTCTCCCTTTATTTCATCTGCATACAATTCTGCAAACTCATCATTCCTCAGTTCATGAACTGCTTCGGCAAGGATTTTCTGATACGTTTCGTACCCCAGATCGGCAATGAAGCCACTCTGCTCTGCTCCGAGCAGGTTACCGGCTCCACGTATATCCAAATCCTGCATAGCGATATGGATGCCACTCCCCAAATCACTGAAGTTCTCAATCGCCTGCAAGCGTCGTTTTCCTTCTGCCGTCAGACTGCTCAACGGAGGCGCCAGCAGATAGCAGAAAGCCTTTTTGTTACTGCGCCCTACCCGTCCACGCATCTGATGGAGGTCACTCAGACCAAAGTTCTGCGCCTGGTTGATGATGATCGTATTGGCATTCGGGATATCGATACCGCTCTCTATGATAGTAGTCGCCAAAAGCACATCATAGTCATAATTGACAAAATCAAAAATGATCTGTTCCAGTTGTGTGGGTTCCATCTGTCCATGCCCGATGGCAACACGGCAATCGGGAATATGACGTTCGATCATCGCTTTCAGTTCCGGAAGGTTCGCAATCCGGTTGTTGACAAAGAAAACCTGACCGTTGCGGCTCATTTCAAAATTAATCGCGTCCGTAATCACTTCCTCATTGAAGGTATGTACTTCCGTCTGAATCGGATAGCGGTTAGGCGGGGGCGTAGAGATTACACTCAGGTCGCGGGCTCCCATCAGCGAGAACTGAAGCGTACGCGGAATCGGCGTGGCAGTCATGGTCAATGTATCCACATTCACCTTTAACTGTCGCAGCTTCTCCTTCACAGAGACTCCGAATTTCTGCTCTTCATCAATGATCAGCAAGCCTAAATCTTTAAACTGAACATCTTTTCCTAAAATACGGTGGGTGCCGATAAGAATACTGACTTCTCCTTCCCTCAGTCCCTTCAATACGGCTTTGGACTGAGCTGCCGTACGGGCACGGCTCAAATATTCCACCCGGCAGGGCAGATCCTTCAAACGTTCGCGGAATGTCTGGAAATGCTGATAGGCAAGAACAGTCGTCGGCACAAGGACCGCCACCTGTTTATTATCGGCTACGGCTTTGAACGCTGCACGGATCGCTACTTCTGTCTTTCCAAAACCCACATCTCCGCACACCAAGCGATCCATCGGACGGTCGCTTTCCATATCGGCCTTCACCTCCATCGTTGCCTTACTTTGGTCGGGTGTATCTTCATAGATAAAGGAGGCTTCCAGTTCACGCTGCAAGAAGCTGTCGGGGCTGTAAGAGAAACCCTTTTCCTGACGGCGCTGCGAATATAGTTTAATGAGGTCGCGGGCAATATCTTTAATTTTCGCCTTCGTACGGTCTTTCAGTTTCTCCCAGGCACCGGTACCCAGTTTGTTCAGTCGCGGAGCTTCTCCGTCCTTACCTTTATATTTGGAAACTTTATGAAGGGAATGAATGGAAACGAACACGACATCCTCATTCTGAAAGACAAGTTTCAGCACTTCCTGCGTAGTATCTCCATTCGGAATGCGTACCAAACCGGAGAAACGGCCGATACCATGATCCGTGTGAACCACATAGTCGCCCGGAGTAAACTGATTCAATTCTTTGAGGGACAGAGCGACCTTACCCGAACGGGCCTTGTCACTTTTCAAGTTATACTTATGGAAACGGTCGAATAGCTGATGATCCGTAAAAATACACAGATGCAGCGTATGATCCACAAAGCCTTCATGTATCGTACGTACTACAGGAGTAAACTGAATCTTATCTCCCCGGTCTTCAAAAATGGCTCTGATACGGTCGGTCTGCTTGGTACTGTCGCTACAGATATAAAGTGAATATCCCTGTTCAAGGTAGTCCTTGAAAGAACCGGCCACCAGATCAAAGTTCTTATGAAAAATAGGTTGTACGGAAGTATGGAAAGAGATCTTTGCATCCGGCGTACCAGTCGGCTTATTTCCAAATTCCATCCGACGGAATTCGAGGGCACGTACCGTAAATTCACTGCCGTCAACCAGCTTGCCTTCCAGCGTGATACCGCCATTTTCTTCGGCTTCCTGCACGGCAATAGCCTGTGGCGTCAAAGCCTCATCGTGCACTACCTGAATACGCTCGCGCAACCAAAGGAAGTCACGCATCGCCAAAACGGTTTCTTTAGGAATGAAATCAAGAAAAGAAGTTGTCACATCTCCCGTCACTGCCAGGTCGGGGACTATAGCCACTCCCTCTTTCCTCTCACGGGACAACTGCGACTCTACTTCAAATGTACGGATACTCTCTACTTCGTCTCCGAAAAAGTCAATACGATAAGGATATTCCGAAGCAAACGAAAAGACGTCAATGATACTACCCCGAACGGCATATTGTCCCGGCTCGTACACATAATCCACATATTCGAAACCGTAGCTATGCAGCACGTCTGTGATAAAGGTCGTGTCCAGCTTCTCTCCCACATTCAGTTTCAAGGTCTTATCGCTCAACTCCTTGCGGGATACCACTTTCTCTGCCAGCGCATCCGGATAAGTAACGATGCACAAGCCTTCTTCTCCTTTCTGCAACCGGCTCAGTACTTCTGTACGCAGAATCTCGTTGGCCGCATCCTTTTGACCGTACTTGATGGAACGGCGGAATGAAGACGGGAAGAAAAACACTTTCTCTGTTCCCAGCACTTGTGTCAGGTCATGATAAAAATAGCCCGCCTCTTCCAGGTCTCCCAGTACAAAGACAAACGGACACACATCTTGTTTCACCAATACAGAAGAGAAAAGAGAAGCGGAAGAAGCACATAAGCCCCCGCAAAAAATAGTTTGAACGGACGCATCCTTCAGCAGTCGTTCCATGACTGCCGTATTAGGATGAGCGGCATATTGTTGTTGCAACTCAGTTATTGTCATAGCTATAAAATTTCACCGCAAAAGTACGAAAAAAGAACCGGGATTGATATAGTCACACCGAAGTTTTCTTCTTCAAGATTGTTTCAAGCCTTGAAACTATTGGTTTCAAAGGTTGAAACTAAAAGTTTCAAGGCATGAAACCAATAGTTTCACACCGGGGAACAAATGCCAACACGTTAAATTATCCTTAGTCCCTTTATAACTAAAGGAAAAGCACTACATTTGTCTTAAAAATAGGACTTCTATGCAATTATCAGATAGCATCGTTATTATCCCGACCTATAATGAACGGGAGAACATAGAAAATATTATCCGTGCCGTTTTCGGCTTAGACAAAGTATTCCATATACTGGTTATAGAAGACGGATCTCCGGACGGCACTGCAAGCATTGTGAAAACTTTGCAACAGGAATTCCCCGAACGCCTCTTTATGATCGAGCGCAAAGGGAAGCTAGGATTGGGTACTGCTTACATCGCAGGATTCAAGTGGGCGTTGGAGCACGCATACGAATATATCTTCGAGATGGATGCCGATTTCAGCCATAACCCGAATGATCTGCCCCGTTTGTATGCGGCTTGTGCAAAAGAAGGAGGAGACGTATCTGTCGGCTCCCGTTATGTAAGCGGCGTGAATGTAGTCAACTGGCCGATGGGACGGGTGCTGATGTCTTATTTTGCCTCCAAGTATGTCCGCTTCATTACCGGTATTCCGGTGCATGATACGACTGCCGGATTTGTATGCTACCGCCGTCAGGTGCTGGAAACAATCGATCTGGATCATGTTCGCTTCAAAGGCTACGCTTTTCAGATCGAGATGAAGTTCACTGCTTACAAATGCGGATTCAAGATCATAGAAGTCCCCGTCATCTTCATTAACCGTGAGTTGGGAACCTCCAAGATGAACAGCAGTATCTTTGGAGAAGCCATATTCGGAGTGATCAAGTTAAAAATAAATAGTTGGTTCCATAAATTCCCGCAAAAGAAATGAAACGTATACTGATAAAAAATGCCGTAATTGTCAACGAAGGAAGAAAAGTTCCGGGATCTGTTGTTATTGAAGGTGAGAAGATTGCTGAGATCTTAGTTGACGGACAAGAGGCTGCCATGCCTTGTGACGAAACGATTGACGCATCCGGCTGTTATCTTTTGCCGGGAGCTATTGACGAGCACGTACATTTCCGCGATCCGGGGCTGACTCATAAAGCAGATATCACAACGGAAAGCCATGCCGCGGCAGCCGGAGGAGTTACCTCGATCATGGACATGCCGAACACAAATCCTCAGACCACAACTTTGGAAGCACTGAATGACAAACTGGCTTTGCTGGCGGAAAAATCATCTGTCAACTTCTCCTGTTATTTCGGAGCGACCAACAATAATTATCCGTTATTCAGTCAGCTGGACAAAAACCGGGTATGTGGGGTGAAGTTATTTATGGGTTCCAGTACGGGAAATATGCTGGTAGACCGGATGGCAAGTCTGCGCAATATCTTCGGAGGTACGGATTTACTGATTGCAGCACACTGTGAAGATCAGGGAATCATCAAAGAGAATACGGATAAATATAAAAAAGAATACGGTGACGATGTGCCTTTGGCACTTCATCCGGTCATCCGCTCGGAAGAGGCTTGTTACCGTTCTTCCGCTTTGGCGGTGCAATTGGCACGCGAGACCAATGCGCGTCTGCATATCATGCATATTTCTACAGCTAAAGAACTGAGTTTATTCTCCAAAGCACCTTTGGCAGAGAAGCGTATTACCGCCGAAGCGTGTGTGTCTCATCTAATTTTTACCGAAGAAGATTATCAGACCTTAGGGGCACGCATCAAATGTAATCCTGCCATCAAAACGGCAGAAGACCGGAAGGCTTTGCAGGAGGCAGTCAACAGCGGTCTGATCGACGCTATAGCGACCGACCATGCTCCGCACTCCTTGAGCGAAAAAGAAGGGGGCGCATTAAAAGCCATGTCCGGCATGCCGACCATACAATTCTCTTTGGTCAGTATGCTCGAATTGGCAGACAAGGGTGCTTTCAGCATCGAAAAGGTAGTAGAGAAGATGTCTCATGCCCCTGCACAAATGTATGAGATACGTAATCGCGGATTTATCCGGAAAGGATATCAGGCGGATCTGGTTCTGGTTCGTCCCGACAGTGAGTGGACTGTTACTACAGACTGCATCCTGAGCAAATGTAAATGGAGCCCGCTGGAAGGTCATACTTTCCACTGGAAGGTCGAAAAAACATTTGTGAACGGTCATCTGTTATATAACAACGGAACCATTGACGAGAATTATCGTGGACAGGAGTTAAGATTCAGATAAACAGCAACTCGTCATTTATAAACATATGATTTTATCTTATAAGATACATAACGTCGCCCCCTACATCAATTGGATTTACTTTTTCCATGCATGGGGATTCCAACCTCGTTTCGCAGCGATCGCCAACATTCACGGTTGCGATGTCTGTCGTGCTTCGTGGCTGACTACTTTTCCGGAAGAAGACCGCAACAAGGCTTCCGAAGCTATGCAACTGTTTAAGGAAGCCAACCGGATGCTGGATTTACTTGACAGGGATTATGAAGTGAGAACTATCTTCAAACTTTGCAAAGCAAACTCGGACGGAGACAATCTGGTGATTGAAAAAGAAACCGATCAATTCCTCGTTTTCCCTTTACTCCGCCAGCAGACGCCTAAACGTGACGGAAGTCCGTTCCTTTGTCTGAGTGACTTTATCCGTCCTCTTTCTTCCGGCATTCCGGATACAATAGGTGCCTTTGCTTCTTGCATAGATGCAGATATGGAAGGCCTGTACGAGCAAGATCCCTACAAGCATTTACTCGTCCAGACTCTTTCTGACCGTCTGGCAGAAGCTGCTACGGAAAAAATGCACGAATATGTACGCAAAGAAGCGTGGGGATACGCCAAAGATGAAAGTCTGTCAATGCCCGATCTGTTGGTCGAGAAATATCAAGGGATTCGCCCTGCCGTAGGCTACCCGTCCCTACCCGATCAATCCATCAATTTCCTGTTGGACGAACTGCTGGATATGAAACAGATAGGAATCACGCTGACCGAGAATGGTGCCATGTACCCTCATGCTTCGGTCTGCGGACTGATGTTTGCCCATCCGGCTGCCGAATACTTCTCTGTCGGAAAGATAGGAGAAGACCAGCTCGAAGACTATGCCCGCCGTCGGGGAAAAAGTACGGAGGAAATGCGAAAATTCCTGGCTGCCAATCTGCAATAACTTTCGTTTACTTGTGATTTTTCTCCTTTTCGCACGACTAACTAACCAGAAAAGTAACCCATTTAATTCATGAGAGAACGAACAACAGAGGCAACCAACCCTATTGAGCAGGAGTTCTTATCGGTCATCCGCGAATATGAACGGGTGATCTACAAGGTATGTTACTTATATACCAATCCTAACGCCCCGCTCAATGACCTCTATCAGGATGTGATACTCAACCTCTGGAAAGCCTATCCCAAGTTCAGAAGAGAATGCAAAATGTCCACATGGATTTACCGCATCGCCCTGAACACGTGTATCAGCTTTTTCCGCAAAGAGAAGAATGTACCGGAAATCGTTACCCTCACCCGCGAAGCGGACTGGATAATAGAGGAACATGACCCGATCCACGAAATGCTGAGGCAACTTTATCAAATGATCAATCAGCTGGGACAACTCGACAAATCAATTATCCTGCTTTATCTTGAAGACAAAAGCTACGAAGATATTGCGGAGATCACCGGACTGACGGTGACCAATGTGGCTACCAAACTGAGCCGTATCAAAGACAAACTAAAAAAAATGAAAAAGGAGTAATCATATATGGAACTGGAAGAACTGAAAAAATCATGGAATGCCCTGGATGAGCACTTAAAAGATAAGGAGCTGATCAAAGAGGAAGAACTTGGCAAACTGATAGGACATGCAGACAAAGGTATCCATGCCATTGCCCGGCTGAATATCAAACTCATCCTGATTTCTTTGCCGGTATTGGTCTTATTCCTGCTGGAAGTCCTGTTGCACGGCAGACTGAATCCGATCTATATCATTATCATTCTATCGTGGATTCCCGCACTCTACTGGGACATCACCACCACCCGTTTTCTACAACAGACGAAAGTGGATGAAATGCCTCTGATAGAAGTGATCAGCCGTGTCAACCGTATCCATCGGTGGATGATCCGGGAACGTCTGATTGCCACTGCTTTCCTCCTTATACTGGCGGTACTCTCATTTATTTATTGGCAGATATGGCAATATGGAATAGCCATCATTCTGTTTTTTATCCTGCTTTGGGGAGCTGGCCTGGGGCTGATCTTGTGGATTTATCGCAAGAAATTCCTGAACCGTATTCAGGAAATCAAGAAGAACCTGGACGAACTTAAAATCATAGACAGTTGACCAGAGTCAGCTGCTTCGCCTATTTCAACTAAAAATTTAATATCCGTGCTGTTATGTTGCAACGCCTATTTATATTTTTACTTATTTTCCTTATTCTACCGGACATTTATCTATATCTCAGATTTATCGTTCATCTGACGGCAAAACGCTGGCTGAGAATCCTCTACTGGTTGCCTGCTTTCCTGCTATCCGCAGGATTACTTTATCTGGTTTACTTCTCCAATAACGCCTTTGCCGAACGCCATACACAGGCTATTGGATGGTTTTCCATCTTTTTCTTCCTGTTTACGGCTCCTAAATTATTGCTGTCTCTCTGCACAATTATCGGGATACCTTTCCACAAATGGCTACGGTGGCCCCGAACTCCCTTTATCTGTACCGGACTGACATTAGCCGTGATTTCTATCGTAATGATCATCTACGGGTCTTTTATCGGACGCACGCAGTTTGACGTCAAAGAGGTAACTTATTCCTCGCCCAAGCTTCCATCGGCTTTCGATGGATACCGTATTGTTCAGCTGTCGGATATTCATATCGGAAGTTGGCAGGGAAATGCTTCCGCTATTCAGAAGTTAGTAAAACTGGTGAATGAGCAACAGGCCGATCTTATCGTCTTTACCGGTGATCTGGTTAATCATCGTGCAGTCGAACTGAATGATTTTCAAGATATACTGGCCGGACTGAAAGCCAAAGATGGAGTCTACTCCATTTTAGGGAATCATGATTACGGTCCTTATTTCCACTGGAAAAGCAAAGATGAGCAAGATGATAATCTGAACGATCTTCTGCAAAGACAAGCCGCTATGGGCTGGAAGTTATTGAATAATTCTCATACGATTCTGATTCAGGGCAGCGACAGTATCGCCCTTATTGGAGTTGAAAACGAAGGAGAACCGCCTTTCTCCCAATATGCTGACCTCCCCGAAGCGATGCGGGGAACCGAAGGAATGTTCCAGATACTTTTAAGCCATAACCCTACCCACTGGAGACGGGAAGTACTTCCACAAACAGACATCGATTTAATGCTGGCAGGGCATACCCATGCCATGCAGTTAAAATTCGGGAATCATTCTCCTTCCTCTTACATCTATCCCGAATGGAGCGGGATGTATCTGGAAGGAACACGTGGTTTGTACGTAAATGAAGGCATCGGCTATGTCGGACTTCCTTTCCGCTTCGGTGCATGGCCGGAAATAACGGTGCTTACCCTACGACGGTAAGCACGCTTTTTCCATTGATCTTCTTATGTACCTGCACCTGAACTGAAATACGTTCACTCATTTCCTGTACATGGGAAATGACTCCGATTTTCCGTCCCTGCATCTGTAGCTGCTCCAAAGCTTCCATAGCTGTTCTCAGACTGTCAGCATCCAACGAGCCGAATCCTTCGTCGATAAACAGGGATTCTACTTTCAGATTATTGCTCGAAAGCGAAGATAAGCCCAATGCAAGTGCCAGTGAAATCAGGAAAGATTCACCTCCCGAAAGCGAATATACCGTACGTATCTCATCACACATATCGCAATCAATCACCTGAAGCGCCAGTGTATCGGGGACTTGCTGTAACTTATACCGCTTGGAAAGATAAGCCAAATGTTTGTTGGCATGGAGCAATAGCAGATTTAAAGTATAACTTTGGGCTATGACTTTAAATTTCGCACCGTCGGCACTACCTATCAATTTATTCAATTTAGCCCAACGTACGGCAACTGCCTGCTTTTCGGCAAGCTCTTTGGTTATCTGCTCAAAGATTGTTTTATTCTTTGCCTGCTGCAACAGACGTGCCTCCGCAGTCGACAGCGCACGTTCCGTATTAAGATTATCTTCCTGCTGCTTCGCTATAGTCTGAGGAAGCTGATCCGGAAGTTCGATACCTTTCTGTTGTTCCCGAAGTTCTTCAATGGCAACAGACAGCTGTTTCATTTCTCCTTGCAGGCCGGAAAGACGATTTTGTACTCCTTCCACTTGTTTACGAGCCTTTTCCAACGCCTCATTCAATTCTTTTTCTCTTCGGGCAACAGCAGCTTCAGCTTCGTCCGCACTCTTCCCTTTTAATAACAAAGAACGTTCCTGTCGGAGTGTATCCAACGCTTTAGCGATCACTTCGAATCTTTGTTGCTCATCAACAGCTGCTTTCTGTAAAATAGCCGACTGTTCTTTAGCGGCTGATACCTTTTGCGCAGCCAAACGACACTGCGAGACATTCTCACGCAGAGCATCACAGTGTGTCCGCAATTTCTTTATTTTCTCATCGTTCTGCTGCCATTCCGCATACAGATGCTGATAAGCTGAAATACGTTCCGCCAACTCATTTAACCGATTCTGTATCTGTTCTTCCTCTCCAGCCGGCAATCCTTCTTGTTGCAAAACGGACAACTGTTCTTTTATCTGTACCTCAGTTGCCCTTTGATGGGTTAAGTCTCGTTGCAGGACAATGCTGCGATTATTTATCTGCTGATAAGCAGACACTGCGGTATTATATTCCTGTTCCATATTCCGGTAAAGAGTATCCACTACCTCTTGTTCCCGATGATAAGGATGTGTCGTACTTCCACAAACCGGACAAGCCTCCCCTTCCTGCAACTGCTGACGCAATGCTTTCACATCCTTTCCTACCGCCATACGGGCATTTTCATAAAGCCGCTGCAAGGCTTTAACTACAGCATCCTGCTCTGCCAACTGCTGTGTACAAGCAGTCACTTCCTTTTCCAGTTTCTCTATATCCTGCTTCGACTTCGATTGTTCTTCAGTCAATTTCTTTATATTCTGCAGACGCGTCAGTTCTTTTTGAATCTTACCCTGCTCATCTACCAAAGAAGGATAACCGAAAGAATTTAACCGGCCAAGGCGTTCTTCATTCACCTTTGTCCATGTTTCCAGTGTATCCTTTTCCTCATTAAGGATGACCTCAATCTGTTCCAGCTGCAGTGACTCCACATCTGTACGATTCAACAGACGACTCAAAGAATGATAGGAGATCCGTAACTGCTCTACCGCAGATGCAGATTTCTTCTCCTGATCCGCCACCTGCTGACGGGCAGCCTGCAAAATTTGTTGCGACTGTATATACCCCGCCTGCTGCGACTGTATTTGTACATCCAGCTGACGTGCCTTTTTCAAATCCGGCTGTATCGCTTCCCACTGTGCTTTAAAATGAATCAGTCCTTCTTCCTGAACAACCAAAGCATCCTGTAGATTCTTTTGTTTATTCAGTTCCTCCTGCTCTTCCTGCTGCTTTTTCATCCAAAGAGTTTCCTGCGTTTTCAATGAACGGACCACATTCAATTGCGCATTCAGTTCTGCCAGCAATTTAATCCCTGCCGCACGTTTCTCAACTAACTGTTCTTTCTCATTCTGCAAGGTTAAAAGTTCTTCCTCCGGCAACAACTCAATCACACTCATCTTACTTTGAATCATCGTCACCTCTTCTTGTGCAGCCTTATTCCGGGCAAAAATCTCCTGAGAGATGCGGGAATAAACTCCTGTTCCCGTCAATTTCTCCAGTAGTTCCGCTTTCGCTGCCCCTCTGGATTTCAAAAAAGTTGCAAAGTCGTTTTGTGCCAGCAATACGGTACGGGTAAATTGCTCATACGTCAAACCGACCAACTCCACCAACTGTGCCAGCAGTTCTTTCTTCGTTCCCTGAAATTCTTTTTCCGTATCCAGGTCTTTCACCTCCAACACTTGAGGTTGTAAAGAACCACTCGCCTTATTCCTTGTCCGTCTGACCGACCACCGGGAACGATATCGATGTCCGTCCACTCCTTGAAAATCGACTTCCGCATATCCGTCACTTGTCCCCCGACGAAGCAGATTTCTCACATCCGACTGATTGATCTGGTTATCTCCCACATCTGCCAGATTGATACTCTCCACCGAAGCCGCAAAACGGGGAGCCTTGTCATATAATGCCAGACACAGAGCATCCAACAAAGTCGACTTTCCCGCTCCTGTAGCACCGGAAATTGCAAATATACCAGCCGAATATAACGGTTCCACCGTAAAATCTATTTCAACGCTGCCTTCTATCGAAGTCAGATTCTTCAATCTTATTGCTATAATTTTCATTCTCCTTCCTCCTCTTCTTTACGAGTTGCGGAAATATATGCTTCCTGAAATAAATCAGTCAGGTCGGCAGGCATTTCCGCCTGATAAACCTTTTCGAATGCAGATTGCGCAATCTGCAACGGAGACATTTCCTGCAATCCCTTTTTCCAGCCATCAACCTCCTTTTCCACTCTTTCTTCCTGACGATAAGCAGAAACGATACGTGCCAGACGATATTTCTTACCAGCCAATGCCTCTTCTATTTCCTGACGAAGCATAGGTTCCGGTTCTTCAAGCAAAACCTTGACTTCCAGATAAGGAGCTTCTCCATCCACCTCCGGTAAATCTCTTAATATTTCTATTATTTTTTCCGGTGAAGCAGCCTCTCCACCCGGCACACTGATAAGAGGTATGGATTGTGGACACTCTATCCTTCTGATATCAACCGCACAGCCTTCATCTAAAGTCACCATCACCACTCCATGATGATAATGCTTCTCGGCAAAAGACATAGGAATCGGACTTCCGGCATATCTTACACTCTCCCTGCCGGATACCCGCTGTGCTTTATGGATATGTCCTAAAGCCGTATACGCTATCTTTTCCGAAAAAGTATCGGGTGATACACATTCCAAACCACCAATCACTGTCCGTTCGCTATAATCCTTCTCGGCAATCTCTGATCCGGTAGCCTGTAAATGACCGACAGCGAGAATAGCCTGATTCGTTTTCCGGCGTGCCCACAACCTTTGTAAAAGTCGCGCGTAAAGTTCGCGAACTCCTTCCATATATGGGTTCCCTTCTGTCTCCACTACCGGATAATCTCCCTGCCGCAAAAAAGGAACAGCCATACAAAGTACTTCTACTTCCCCTTCGCAATTCTTCAATTCTATTGTCAAATGATCATAGTCAATCTCTCCGCCCTCCAATTTGTGCACTACCCCTCTGACTTCCGTCCGCAGCGCCTGCAGCAAAGGCAGAGGAGCTTCCAAACGCGCCGCAGAGTCATGATTACCGGCAACAATCACAATTTGAAGTTTCGGATTCTCCGCAGTCACCCGATAAATAAACTCATAATATATGCGCTGAGACGCAGCAGAAGGATTGGAAACATCAAACACGTCTCCAGCTATAACTAATGCATCAATCTCGTTCTGTCGGATTTCTTCGGCCAGCCAATCAAGAAAAGCCTTATGTTCTCCCGTGCGGTCGTAACCAAAAAATGTCTGTCCTAAATGCCAATCGGCAGTATGTAGTATACGTATCATATCATTATCTGTCTATAACAGATGACAAAAATAGCATAATCGCAAAGATTATGTTGTATCCTACTGCTTTTTTTACCAATAATCATGTA
Organism: uncultured Bacteroides sp.; assembly: GCA_947038155.1. Lineage (GTDB taxonomy): Bacteria > Bacteroidota > Bacteroidia > Bacteroidales > Bacteroidaceae > Bacteroides. The sequence goes on from CAMQVH010000002.1 coordinate 162,487, forward strand.
TCTTTGCATATATATAAAAATAAATTCCCCATGAAGATACTATATTATATTTATCAAATTTGTATTGCTTTACCTATCCTATTGGTATTGACTATTCTTACAGCGATTGTCACCATTGTAGGCTCTTTACTAGGAGGAGCTCATTTCTGGGGATACTATCCGGGCAAAATATGGTCACAACTCATCTGTCTTTTTCTGTTGATTCCTGTAAAGATTCACGGTCGTGAAAAATTACACGGAAAGACCTCTTATATCTTTGTGCCGAATCATCAGGGGTCCTTCGATATTTTTCTTATTTATGGATTCATCGGAAGAAATTTCAAGTGGATGATGAAGAAAAGCCTGCGTAAGATACCATTTGTAGGAAAAGCATGTGAAAGTGCAGGACACATTTTTGTAGACCGGTCCGGTCCCAAAAAAGTACTGGAAACCATTCGGCAAGCAAAAGATTCGCTGAAAGACGGGGTATCCTTAGTCGTTTTTCCCGAAGGAGCACGTACTTTCACCGGACACATGGGATATTTCAAAAAAGGGGCGTTTCAATTGGCAGATGATTTGCAGCTGGCAGTTGTTCCCGTCACAATCGACGGTTCTTTTGAAATCCTGCCACGTACAGGCAAATGGATACATCGCCATCGCATGATTCTGACCATTCATGACCCTATTCCTCCTAAAGGAAAAGGTATGGAAAACATAAAAGCTACTATGGCAGAGGCTTATGCTGCTGTTGAGAGTGCACTTCCTGAAAAGCATAAAGGAATGGTCACAAACGAAGACCAGGATCGATAAAAAACGAAATGCGGGGATACTCACGCACCCCCGCATACCTAACCAGTCTTTATGCATTAATCTATTAAATCAAAAAGTCTATATATTATGTAGAAATCTTATTGTCTGGTTAGACATCATTTGCAATTCCTGGAATGTCAAAGCAAATCCTCTCCTTATTTCTTCTTCTAATCGTTCTAAAGAGAAGTACTCTGCTTTTATTCCATTGATTTTGCCTCTAAAATAATTATTGTATTGTTCATGTAATGTATCTGGAGTAACTAAACCTCCAAAACCATATTCTCCCACTACAATAACCGGTTTTCGTTGTAATACCCCTTCATAGGCTATACCCCTTGCGCCAATGATAAGCCCAGCCTCATTTACAGCTTCACTTATCTCCTCGTCAGAAAAGATATATCTCACCTGATACTCTTGTATTGTATCTAATAGAATACTTACTCTCAATTTTGCACGGGGACAATCAATCCCCACTGCAATAGAAGAATTATATTCTATAGATTGCTGTTTGTCACCTTCCCAAGTGCCAATAGCAACTGTATGATGACTATTCATTATATAAAAGTTAAGGTCTAGTTCCTTATTTATTCTATTACTAGTTCTCCGTATACGTATCCGCCTCCGGCTACTTTAAATTCTAGTTTATAAACGCCCGGAGCCCATCCTTCTATAGAGAAAGAAGTTGTTTGTCCAGAAGCCGTTACCTGACAGACTTCCTGTACTTGTCCATCCACCAGTATTTTCACTTCGCCCAAAGGAGCTGTGAAAATGATTTCTACAATATTATCATCTGTAGAAATAGACGCATTAATAGGTATTACAGGAATAGATCGATTGGTAGTAGTTGGAACCTCTCCCTTTAATACAACAGGCAATTTTCTTTCTACCCGATCTGTACTCTCAATAGCAATCATATTTCCTGCAATAAATAATGCAGCTAAAAAAGATAAAATAAAACGTACTTTCATAACTATATTGCTTTTTTGTTTCGCCAAAAGTACGGTATGTATTCGAAAAAACAAAAAAAACAACCCGGACAAATTAAGAGAGCAAGCAACATCATAATCAAATGATATTCAACATATTACCAATATAGCAATTAATATTTACCCGGACAATCCATTTTTTATTTCTCAAAATTCCTTCAAAAAAGTGTCCAAATCATCTTGTGGAGAAATACCTAATCGCCCTTTCAGCCTGCCTTTTGCCCTAGTTACAGAATCAGAAGTAGTATGAAATATACAACTTAGCTCTTCATGGGTCAAACCAAATTTAAGAAAACAACAAATCTCAAGATCATGTTTAGTTAGAGTTGGAGCTCTTTCCAATAAACGACTGACATAATTCCAATAAATTAAATCAAATAGATTGAATAGCTTCTGACGTTCCTCATTAGAAAGTTTACCTCTTAATGTCCCCTCTTTTATAGCTAGTAGAAGCCGAAATGCATGTATAAATGAACTTGAAGATATGCCAACATTTAATTCACCTCCCAATTCTCTCAAATGTTCCGACAAAGTTTTATTTTGCATGGTTAAAAGAACAATTTTTCCATTAAGTTCTCCTACTTTAGTACGGTTTTCTTCTAACATCAAATTTTCCTTTACCACCTGATCTTTTGATATTTGAATATCTTCAATTTCTTGTCGATATCGTTCTATTTCTTCTTCATTATCTTGAATCTGTAATTCTATCTCAGCTATTTTCTTCTTATTATTCCGATTTTTATAATAATAATAGCACATACATATAACAACAAATAAAAAAGCAATCGTACCCCATAAAATAAAGTTCGTATATCGTACTTTCATTTGCAAATTATCATTCCGTAGTTTTTCATTCTCATATTTTTTCTGTAAACTTGCTATTAACTCACGGGAATTAAGCTCCTCCATAGCATTAGTTATGGAATCCGCTAATTCATGATAAACTATTGCCTCTTCAAAATTATCAATGTCCTTTTCTAAGAAGTATAAACAGTCGTAAGCACTAATCTGTGTATATGCCTTAGAAGAGTTAGCACTCATTTTTAAATATTTTCTAGCATTTTCTGTCTGTCCCATTTGCATATATAAATATCCCAAAGACAAGCATTCCATATACTTTTTCTCTTCATCAGTTTCTTTTTCATAGGCAGCCAAAAAATAACGTTCTGCTTTAGAAAGTTCTTTCATTGAACGATACAAAATACCCAACTCATGCAAAATAGAAATTTCAGACAGATAATCCTTTTGTGTTGCTATTTCCAAAGCATTATTATAGTATAGGGAGCAGCTATCCCATTTAGACTCAAACAAATAGACTCTAGCTATATTTTGACAAACTCCAATAATAGAAAGAGAATCTTGTAATTGCTTATATACGGTAAGTGCTTCTCTAAAACTCTTCAAAGCATCATCATACAATTCCTGCTTCCTGTTAATCATACCAACCTCTTCTGCTATCAATGCCAACATTTTATGATCCTTAGTTCTCTCATAAACATCTTTTGCCGCAAGAAAAGATTTCAAGGCTTCTTCCTCCTTATCCAATTCAAGCATAACTCTTCCATGATAAAATAGAGCCTTTGCATACATTATTGGGGAGGTCTGAGTTATTGTATAGTAATTCAGAGCTAATGCAATCAACGAATCCGAACTAAACTTCATATAGTTCTTATCCATTGCCTGCGTCATCAGAAGAGCATAAGTCGCCTGTGACTCACCCCGCAATTTTTCAGGATCATGAATACCTTTTAATAGGTTTAGAGCACTATCCGGACATAGATCCATACACTTTTCCACTTTTGAAAAAGTCATGTTGAGAGCGTCCGTATCTCTATGACAGGAAACTGCCAAAAAAGAAAGAATAAAGAAAAAAGCAATACGAATAGAAAAGGACGTTTTCATCTTATCTTGAGTTTTATGCAAAAATACGCAAAAAACTCAAGATTTATTTCTTCGAACCTACATTTTGTTGCATCCGTTGATGCTCTTCTATCAATTGCATGTTCTCTTTGGCCTTCGTCAAGAACTCTCGCACCATCTTATTACTCTTAAAAGAATAGGGAGCATCCTTTATTATATCATCTATTTGTGGAGTCATAATAGGATATGGCAAAGAGCTGCAAAGCATTATAAATACATTAGGTCCTAATACATTTTCATAATTATCCGAGATGAAAGTCTTGACATATTGATTCATCGCTTTCATCAGTGAATCTCCTTCTGCAAGTAACTGTTCATGAACTTCTTCCAGATCAGCACCATCCATCACCATACGGGTTTCTTTTCTTTCCAGTTCACCGATGCTTTCTTCCATTGCATTCTTCTTTGCAATAAAGTCATACAATGCTGTGTTCAAAGGAGTTCCAACCGCTTTAAGGTCGGTATTGCTAATGGTAATAACAATCTTGCCACTTTCCAACACAACCGGCATGACACTTTCGTCATCCATATAAAGTGTTGTCATTTGTACAGAATCGATTTTCCCTTTCATTGAAAATGATCCATGCACTACTTCAGCCGAGTCCAGTTTTGTCCATTCTCCATCCCTCAAAGTCTTCAGATATAACATTTTTCCATCCAGACCATTTACTGAAGATGTTCCTTCTATCTTATACTTATGAGTACACGAAGCTAGAAAGGGAAGCAAAAGCACAAAAGGCAAAATCTTATTCACGTTCATTGTTTCATTAAATTCTGGGTACAAAGGTACAACTGATTCGGACTTAAAAGAAACATTTTATCAATATTTAAAACTTGTAAGACTCTTTTCTTTAATAATCCTTATAAACAGAGGTGAGAGATCATTTTTTTCATTTAGTTTATCTAAATTTGCAGTCATGAAAGCAACAACTTATGCACCTTTTGCCAAACCGCTTTATGTCATGGTAAAGCCCGTGGGAGCCGTATGCAACCTCGCATGCGAATACTGCTATTATTTGGAAAAGGCAAATCTATACAAAGAAAACCCAAAACATGTAATGAGCGATGAGCTACTGGAAAAGTTTATCGACGAGTATATCAACTCTCAAACCATGCCTCAAGTGCTTTTTACCTGGCACGGTGGAGAAACGCTGATGCGTCCGCTTTCTTTTTATAAAAAGGCGATGGAGCTGCAAAAGAAATACGCCCGCGGACGTACGATTGACAATTGTATCCAGACGAATGGAACCTTGCTTACAGACGAATGGTGCGAGTTCTTCCGTGAAAACAACTGGCTGGTAGGGGTTTCCATTGATGGCCCGCAAGAGTTTCATGACGAATACCGCAAGAACAAAATGGGCAAACCTTCTTTCGTCAAAGTAATGCAAGGGATCAATCTCCTGAAAAAACATGGAGTAGAATGGAACGCTATGGCTGTTGTGAACGATTTCAATGCCGAATATCCATTAGACTTTTATAATTTCTTCAAAGAAATAGATTGCCATTATATTCAGTTCGCTCCGATTGTTGAACGCATTGTTTCACATCAGGACGGTCGTCATCTTGCCTCTCTGGCAGAAGGTAAAGAAGGGGCATTGGCTGATTTTTCCGTAAGTCCGGAACAATGGGGTAACTTTCTCTGTACAATTTTTGATGAATGGGTAAAAGAAGATGTGGGCAAATTCTTCATACAGATATTCGATTCCACATTGGCTAACTGGATGGGCGAGCAACCGGGCGTATGTACAATGGCGAAGCATTGCGGACATGCCGGCGTTATGGAATTCAACGGAGACGTATACTCTTGTGACCACTTCGTATTCCCGGAATATAAATTGGGAAATATCTATAGCCAGACTTTGGTGGAAATGATGCATAGTGAACGACAGCATAACTTCGGGACAATGAAATACCAATCACTCCCAACCCAATGCAAGGAGTGCGACTTTCTATTTGCCTGCAACGGAGAATGTCCAAAGAACCGCTTCAGTCGGACAGCGGACGGCGAACCCGGCCTAAACTATCTGTGCAAAGGATATTACCAATACTTTCAGCATGTAGCTCCCTATATGGATTTCATGAAAAAAGAATTAATGAATCAACAGGCTCCTGCCAATATCATGAAAGCACTAAAAGACGGAAGTTTAAAAATAGAATATTAACATCATAATTTATAATTGTTATCATAAAGTAATGAACAGACTAAGACTTTATTTATTAGCGCTGACAGCGCTGCTGGTATGTACCGTAAAAGCGGACGAAGGTATGTGGTTATTGCAACTAATGCAACAGCAACATTCCATAGATATGATGAAGAAGCAAGGATTAAAACTGGAAGCCCAGGATTTATATAATCCCAATGGTGTCTCTTTGAAAGATGCAGTCGGTATATTCGGAGGAGGATGTACAGGAGAAATCATTTCACCGGAAGGCTTGATCCTGACTAACCATCACTGCGGTTATTCTTCTATCCAGCAACACAGTAGTGTAGAACACGATTATCTGACAGATGGCTTTTGGGCTACATCCAGAGACAAGGAACTGCCTACTCCGGGACTAAAGTTCACCTTCATCGAACGTATCGAAGATATAACAGATATTGTGAATGCTAAAATCGCCGCCAAAGAGATTACAGAATCCCAGTCATTCACCGGTGCTTTCCTTGAAGGACTGGCTAAAGAACTCTATGAAAAAAGTGACCTGAAAGATAAGAAAGGAATTGTACCGCAAGCCCTTCCTTTCTACGCAGGAAACAAATTCTACCTGTTCTACAAGAAAATATATCCGGATGTACGTATGGTTGCCGCTCCTCCTTCTTCAGTAGGTAAATTCGGTGGCGAAACAGACAACTGGATGTGGCCCCGTCATACCGGTGACTTCTCCATGTTCCGTATCTATGCAGATGCCAACGGAGAGCCGGCTGAATACAGTGCAAGCAATACTCCGCTGAAAACGAAGAAACATCTGTCAATCTCCATCAAAGGTTTAAAAGAAGGAGACTATGCAATGATCATGGGATTCCCCGGAAGAACCAGCCGTTATCTGACTGTGTCAGAAGTAAAAGAACGCATGGAATCAACCAATGAACCGCGTATCCGCATTCGTGGTGCACGCCTGGCTGTTTTGAAAGAAGTGATGAACGCCAGCGATAAAATCCGTATTCAGTATGCAAACAAATATGCAGGCTCCAGTAACTACTGGAAAAACTCGATCGGAATGAACAAAGCGATCATTGACAATGACGTATTGGGCACTAAAGCAGAACAGGAAGCTAAATTTGCAGAATTTGCAAAGGCACAAAACAATACCGAATATGCCAATGTTGTGAAAAAGATCGATGATCTGGTAGCACAAACAGCTCCTCTCAATTATCAACTGACTTGCCTGACTGAAGTTTTCTTCGGAGCTATCGAATTTGGTAACTCAATGTTAACTAAAACACGGGAAGCTTTGGTTGATAAAAACGACTCTCTGATCAAAGTTCGTCTGGAAGGTCTGAAAGAAAACTTCAAAAGCATCCATAACAAAGACTATGATCATGAAGTAGACCGCAAAGTAGCTAAAGTACTGCTTCCTCTCTATGCAGAAATGATTCCGGCAAACCAACGCCCTGCTATCTATAAAGTGATCGAACAGAAATATAAAGGAGACTACAATAAGTTCGTAGACGACATGTACGACAAGTCTATTTTTGCTAATCAGGCTAACTTTGATAAATTCCTCAAAAAGCCGACAGTAAAAGCTATTGATGAGGATCTGGCTTTGCAATATGCTCAATCCAAATACGATCAATACGGCAATCTCCTTGATCAGCTAAAAGAGCTGGACAAAGAACTTGCTCTGCTCCACAAAACTTACATCCGCGGTTTAGGTGAAATGAAATTACCTGTTCCTTCATATCCGGACGCAAACTTCACCATTCGTCTGACCTATGGTAACGTAAAACCATATGATCCGAAAGATGGCGTGCACTATAACTATTACACAACAACAAAAGGTATTCTTGAAAAAGAAAATCCGGAAGATCGCGAATTTGTGGTACCGGCCAAGTTGAAAGAACTTATAGAAAAGAAAGACTACGGTCGTTATGCATTACCTAACGGTGATATGCCTGTCTGCTTCCTGTCAACCAATGACATTACCGGTGGTAACTCCGGCAGTCCGGTATTGAACGAAAACGGAGAATTGATCGGCTGTGCATTCGATGGCAACTGGGAATCTCTGAGTGGTGATATTAACTTTGATAACAACCTGCAACGTTGTATCAATCTTGATATCCGCTATGTCTTGTTTATCCTTGAGAAATTAGGTAACTGCGGCCATCTGATTAATGAAATGACTATCGTAGAATAAATGAGAAAACAAATTATATTTGCTATTTTTTCACTGGCAACTCTTAGCATCCACGCCGATGAAGGTATGTGGATGCTAACTGACCTGAAAGCACAAAATGCAGTTGCCATGCGGGAACTCGGTCTGGAGATTCCTGTTGAAGAGGTATATAATGCCAATGGCATCTCTCTGAAAGATGCTGTTGTACACTTCGGCGGCGGATGTACCGGAGAAGTCATTTCTTCTGAAGGACTGGTACTTACCAACCATCATTGTGGTTACGGAGCTATCCAACAACATAGTAATGTAGAGCATGATTACCTGACAGAAGGATTTTGGGCCATGAACCGTGATGCAGAACTTCCCACACCGGGATTGACCGTCACTTTTATCGACCGTATCCTTGATGTAACCAGTTACGTAAACGATCAGTTGAAAAAAGATGAAGATCCGAATGGTACTAATTATTTGTCGCCAAGTTACCTGAGCAAAGTGGCAGAACGCTTCGCTAAAGATGAAAATATAGAAGTCACCCCTGCAACCAAACTTGAACTTAAAGCTTTTTACGGAGGAAATAAATATTATATGTTTGTAAAGACCGTATACAGCGATATTCGCATGGTAGGTGCTCCCCCCTCTTCTATCGGTAAATTCGGAGCCGACACAGACAACTGGATGTGGCCCCGCCATACCGGAGATTTTTCCCTCTTCCGCATCTATGCTGATAAAAACGGCAAACCTGCCGCATATTCTAGAGACAATGTTCCTTTGCAGGTCAAAAAACATTTGAAAATCAGCATTGCCGGAGTACAGGAAGGTGACTTCACCTTTGTTATGGGATTCCCGGGACGTAACTGGCGATATATGATTTCCGACGAAGTGGAAGAGCGTATGCAGACTACCAACTTTATGCGTCAACATGTACGCAGTGCCCGTCAGAAAGTTCTGATGGAGCAGATGCTGAAAGATCCTGCCGTACGAATCCATTATGCAAGTAAGTATGCATCTTCAGCCAATTACTGGAAAAATGCAATTGGTATGAACGAAGGATTAGTACGTCTCAAAGTACTGGATACCAAACGTAAGCAACAAGAAGAACTCTTGGCCCGTGGCCGCGAAAAAGGTGATGATTCTTATCAGAAGGCATTTGATGAAATACGTTCTATCGTTGCTCATCGACGGGATGCGCTCTATCACCAACAAGCCCTTAACGAAGCACTTGTCACAGCACTTGACTTTATGCGCCTCCCTTCTACGACTGAAATGGTCACTGCCCTTAAGTCAAAAGACAAAGAACAAATAAAAACAGCTACCGAAAACCTGAAACAAGCCGGTGAAAAATACTTTGCCTCTGTTCCCTTCCCGGAAGTAGAGCGAATGGTTGCCAAAACCATGCTGCAAACTTATGCCAATTACATTCCGGAGGAACAACGAATCAATATTTTCGAGATCATAAACTCACGTTTCAAAGGAAATATAGATTCATTTGTAGATGCTTGTTTTGAATATTCGATTTTTGGTAATCCCAAGAACTTTGAAAAGTTTATCAAAAAGCCAAGCTTATATAAGATAGGTCATGACTGGATGGTGCTTTTCAAATACTCCATCACAGATGGAATATTGAAAACTGCCATTGCCATGAAAGAGGCCAATCAGAACTACGACACTGCTCATAAGGTATGGGTAAAAGGAATGATGGACATGAGACAGGAAAAAGGAATACCTATCTATCCGGACGCCAATTCAACCTTACGACTGACTTACGGACAGGTACTTTCTTACGAACCTGCCGACGGAGTAGTTTATGACGCTCATACTACACTCAAAGGAGTTATGGAGAAAGAAGATCCAGGAAACTGGGAATTTGTAGTTCCGCAGAAGTTGAAGGAACTATATAAAGCCAGAGACTATGGACGCTATGGTAAAGACGGTGAAATGCCTGTCTGCTTTATTGTTAATACTGATAATACAGGAGGAAACTCCGGCAGTCCGGTATTCAATAGCAAAGGACAACTAGTGGGCACAGCTTTCGACCGCAACTATGAAGGTCTGACCGGAGACATCGCTTTCCGCCCCTCCTCACAACGTGCCGCCTGTGTAGATATCCGCTATACCTTATTTATTATCGATAAATATGCAGGAGCCTCCCACATTATTGATGAACTGAGTATTGAATAAATGGATAATGAAAAATGGATAATGGAAAATCTCTATGCAGAATGGCATCATCAATTCTCCATTATCCATTTTCCATTATCCATTAAATAAACTCTTCTACCATATACATCTCATCTATCATTTCATTCATTGTTTCCTGCAAATTCAACACAGCTTCTTCAGGAGACTCTCCGTAAGCATTACATTGCATATTCACAGTCAACCAGGCATAATATCCGCCGTCTGACGCCCGCTCAAGTACGTAATCTGTTTTATTCAGTTTCATATCGGTAAATAATTAGTAAATGTTGGTATTGAAGTAATTGCTGATTGTGGAGCAGCCAGTTTTTCCAGTTCCACAATAATACGTCGTTCACCGCTGCGTACCCAACGAACGAAAATACGATTAGGAGAATACGTTCCGGCAAAACGGAGTAAAGGCTTCAAATCAAAAGAATCACTGATAATCCCGGCTCCTGCCCTCATTGCATCATGAGCATTACAATCCTGCTCAATATGTGCCGGAACCATCAATACAGGTTTTCCCAGATACATTGCTTCACAGATAGATTCGAACCCGGCAGTGGTAGCATAAGCGCGACAACCGGCCATCCCATTAAGAAACTTCACATCATCTATCTGATAGAAACTTAGTGTTTCGTCAATCCGGGTCACCTCCTCTGCATCTGCTTTGTCCCAGAAAAACCTCAAAGGAACTTCCGGATATATCGTATGAAATTCCTCCACACTATCTGCAAAACCGGAATTTACCATATATCCATGAATATAATTTCCTTCTTCCGGTTGAATAGCAGTTACTTCCTGCCGAATTAAAGGAGGAACTACCACCACTTGTTGTCCCCTGTCCGGTTCCATATCATTGAAAGATAAAGCAAGTTTCTTCGAAGATCTAACAGCTGTCATCTTGGTGAAGAAACGCAGCATCCGCAATTCAAAAGAGTTTTTATCCGGAAATTCAAAATTCTGATGTAAAAACAAGTATTGGTGTCCGACGCAGACATATGGAACGGAGGGACGAAAGAGTGCGTAGGTAAGTCCCGTCAGAAGCTCGTAGAAGTTGATCACTACTTCCGCCCCCGTCTCCTTAATCCGCTGATTAATATAGCACATACTGCGAAAATATTCCGGAATACGCAGTAAATTGTAAGTAAAGCTTTTCTTTAGATTCGCCCGTTTATTATCTGCCGCAGGCAAGAAATTAGGGCTGATAAAACGTTTGACCGATGCCTGTATATTCCGGTTGAAAAACCCGGGCAAGATACGTGATGAACTCTCACCGACTAATACTTCCACTACTTCATGTCCATTACGCAACAACATTTCTTCAAGGGTAATAGCTTGTGTCAAGTGTCCCCTACCCTCACCTTGTACAATAAATAAAAATTTCATGAGGCTATCATTATTAGTTTATTTCTTATTTATTTGTTTTTCGTTATGCAAAGTTCCCTTTTCCAGATTACAATAAGATGACTCTACAATTACTATTTTATGAACAAAAACAGCTTTTTCCCGTTATATTAGTAAAATAGAAATTATATTTGCAGTCTTCAAAGACTGATATTTAAATTTAAGAAAGGAAAGATTATGGAAAAGTTTGAAGATTTAATACAGTCACCGGTACCCGTTTTAGTTGATTTCTTTGCAGAATGGTGTGGACCATGCAAAGCGATGAAACCGGTTTTAGAAGAATTGAAAACAATGGTAGGAGATAAAGCCCGTATTGTGAAGATAGATGTTGACCAACATGAAGATTTGGCTACTAAATATCGCATACAGGCAGTGCCGACTTTTATTTTATTCAAAAATGGAGAAGCCGTATGGAGACATTCCGGAGTTATCCATAGCAGTGAATTAAAAGGAATCATCGAACAAAATTACGCATAAAAAGAAAATAGCGAATGAAGAAAGTATTAGCAATGGTAGCATTTGTCATGTTGAGCGTTATCGTATACGCTTTCAATGACAAACCGGATACCAATCAAGGTAAAAAAGAGGTAACAGGTAACGGTGAAGTCGTCGTAATGGACAAAGAAATGTTTCTGAAAGACGTCTTCGATTATGAGAAATCAAAAGAGTGGAAATACAAAGGTGACAAACCCGCCATCATTGACTTATATGCAGACTGGTGCGGGCCTTGTCGCCAGACAGCTCCAATCATGAAAGAATTGGCAAAGGAATATGCAGGGAAAATAACAATCTACAAAGTCAATGTAGACAAGCAGAAAGAACTTGCTGCCTTGTTCAACGCAACAAGCATTCCATTGTTTGTATTCATTCCTATGAAAGGAGACCCGCAACTTTTCCGTGGAGCGGCTGATAAAGCAACTTACAAGAAAGCTATCGATGAATTTCTGCTGAAATAAAGAGCCCCCATTATAGTGACACTATCCGGTCAGGATAATGACATTATAATATAAAAATGGTGACACTATCCGGTGTGGATAGTGTCACCATTTTTATATGCAGAATAAAGATCATTTAAAGTATCCCACGGGATGATTCATCATAGGAATCTGACTGTCTTTCAGTTTCAGGACTTTCTTCAGCTGAGCGGCATCCATCGAAGCACGTGGCACTGTAGCCAGTTTAGCAGCAGAACAGAAAACAGAAATATTCTGAGAAACAATACCGGCATCCATGGCTCCCATTAATTGATTCTGTGTTTTCTGAGCATCACCAAAACGGGAAACATCACTGATTAACACCAAAGATACCGGAGCCGTTTTTACAAAAGCCTGACCACCCGCTACCGCTCCACGGTAATCTCCCTCAGCAATCAGATTTAACTGATGATTCTTTGCGTCATACAAGTAACTTCCTTCCGGCAATATCACATATACGTCTACATCCTGCTTATTCAAAGCGGAAGGAGCCGTTCGTTTTCCAGCATCCGAACGATTGATTCCGTTGGCCGCCCATAATAAGTCCGATAAATCAGCAAGAGTTAACGCTTTCGAAGCATACTCGCGCGTAGACTGACGTTCAGACAATGCCTTCATCACCGTACCAGTACGATTTAAATTAGGTTTTGGTAACTTAACAACCTTATCAGCAGCAAAAGCAGCCGCTGAAAGCATTAAACAAATGAACAATAGTTGTACCTTTCTCATAATTGTGGTATTTATAAAGTTGATAGGCAAATATAAACAAAAAAGGTCTGCATTCACTATAGAACACAGACCTTTTAAAAGTTATTTATAAGGCTTTATTATTTCTTATCTCCGAAATAACGGTTGTAAAGTCCTTCAAAACCTTTACCATGACGAGCTTCGTCCTTGCACATTTCGTGTACAGTATCGTGAATAGCGTCCAAATTCAAAGCTTTAGCACGGGTAGCGATACGTTTTTTGTCTTCGCATGCACCTTGTTCAGCATCTTTACGCTTTTGCAGGTTAGTTTTTGTATCCCAAACACAGTCACCCAACAATTCTGCAAATTTAGAAGCATGTTCAGCTTCTTCCCAAGCATAGCGTTTGAAAGCTTCAGCTACTTCAGGATAACCTTCACGGTCAGCCTGACGGCTCATAGCCAAATACATACCTACTTCAGTACATTCACCCATAAAGTGATTATTCAGATCCTTGATCATTTCTTCGTCACAACCTTTTGCAACACCGATAACGTGTTCGTCAGCAAAAGACAATGCACCACCTTCTACTTCAACAACTTCTACGAATTTGCTGGCAGGAGCTTTACACAAAGGACATTTCTCAGGAGCTGCGTCACCTTCATAAACGTAACCGCATACAGTACATCTAAATTTTTTCATTTTCTTCTCAATTTTAAATTAATTAGTCAATACGTGTTTCTTTATCTTTTCTTAAGCAATTCTTACATATACCTTTATAATAATAATGAACTTCTGTCACTTGATGCCCATCCATTTCCTGATTCTCAACTGTCTTCACAGATTCCGGACATTTCAAGTCATAAATATGACCACAGCGCCTGCAAAGAAAATGTGAGTGTACAGAAGTATCTGCATCAAAATTTGTATTTTTCTCATCAATCGTAAGCATCAACGCAGCTCCTTGTTCCGAAAACAGTTTCAAAGTGTTGTAAACCGTAGTTTTTGAAAGAGTCGGCATTGAAGGAGACAATGCTGTATAAATATCATCAGCCGATGGATGAATAGGATGATTCATCAAATATTCCATGATAGCTATACGCTGCATGGAAGGCTTGATATTATGTTCTAACAATCGTTCATATGGTTTCATAAATTCCCCTTCTTTTCAAAGTTGTATTCATTACAATTATAAATCTGATGCAAATATAGAAAGTCCCGATATCATTTCCAAATAAAATCAATATTTTTTTTGCAGATATGTATTACTAAATTCTTCCATACAAAAAAGGCCATCTTAAGAAAGATGACCTTTAGACATTGATATACCTTTATTTTGCCTTAATTCTTATTGGTTTTAGCCTCTTCGATTATTGATTCAGGTACTTTTTCGCAACGGACATATTTATTCACGTCACTATCATCATCTTTTGCAGTCCAAATCATAGAACCGGATTCTAGCAAATCCGTTACGATATAGTCATTGTTCCAGTCACCATTACCAAAATCATATTCACCGCTAATAACATATCCCAGATATGGATCGTTTTCTATACTAAAAGAACCAGTAATATAACGTGCATACATACTGTCAAACCTCTGATACATTTCAAAAGTCAGTTCTCTACGATTAAAAGTTATATAGCAATATGTACCTTCTGCCAGAGCTTGTCCGTTCCATTCAGAAAGTTGCCACGTTCCGTTCAAATTAGCAGCAGTGACCGGCAAGGCAGGAATCTCTACCTTTTCATCGTCGTCACAGGATGCGAAACAAAGCACGAAGGCGAATAAAGCCATTAATTTGAAAATATTCTTCATGTCTTCTTTTTATTTTTATTGTTACTTAATACAGTTTACTTTTATATTCAATGTCCGGTCTGACGGTTGCCCTTCCACTCCTTCTATAATAATAGGAAAAGTAAATGAACGACCTTTTTCCACAGGAATCAGTGAGGCGTCTATTGTGATCACAATGTCGGCTTCACTACCCGGACTGATTACTTCCGGCTCGGTACGAAAAGTTGCAAACTCAGGAATAACAGCAGCCGACAAACGCAATGATTGTTTTCCGCTGTTACCACACAGGATTCGTTCGGAAGGACGCTTTCCCGCATTTACCTCCCGAAATTCTATCCGGTTTTGTTTCAGTCTCAATTTACCCATCTTATATGGATAACGTCCCCATTCATCCGTTCCCGGTAACACATTACCAATTAATGTAAGGCGTGCCACGGGCATTTTGTCCGAAGAAGACAGATAAACAAAAGCATTCGTATCTATTGTTCCAGGATGATTCTTCGGATGATAAGTCAATACTACAACTCTCGTTTCACCGGGAGATATCTCCCCTGTACGTACATCTGCTACCGCACATCCACAAGTAGTTCTTACACGGGTAAGATTTATGTCTTTGCCACTTACATTAGTACATGTGAAACGATACATTTTTGGAGCATCATCTTCGGTCAATGTCCCGATATTCAGCACAGTCTTGTCAAAACGCAGAATATGTTCCGCCCCTTTTATCAACGGCGGATTTATCAGCGTATCTGTTTTTTCCTGTGGAGTGAAATGGACATTCCGGGCTTCAACCGCCCGGAATTGTCCGATGACTACACATAATAAAAAGAATCGTATCCAAGTAACTGGTTTCATTGAATATTAAAATTACATCCAACCATTATCATTAGCCTTCTTGCGAACGGTAACAGTAATGGATTGTTCGCTTCCATTGCTTACTTTCACTGTAATACGGGTTGCACCGGTTTTTACCCCAGATACTGTCATAAACGTACCATTGACAGATACTGAAGCGACAGTTGTATCCCCCGATGTGCAGGTATAAGTTAGATTCTCTCCATTAACAAAATAATAGGCAAGGTTTAAATCCGATGTTGTACCTTCTGCTACATACATATTTGGTACTACCATGTCAGAACCATTACCCTCAATATTGTTAAGCAACATTCCGGCATCTACCAATCCAGCACCCATCTTGCCGACGTATTTCGACAGTTCCACCTTTGTAGGAGAAGCACCGGCAGAAAGATGATTGCGATAATAAGTTTTCACTTTTCCATTACTGTACCAACTATCCAATGGCTTTGTAGACGTCTTCAGTAATTCAATAAACTCAGTTGCTTTGAAATGACGACGTTGTTTGACAGCATACGATAGTCCTAATGCCGCTACTCCCGATACATGAGGACAAGCCATAGAGGTACCATCCATAAATCCATAAGTTGCAATACCGTTTTGTATCCAAGTAGAAAGAATAGAACCAGAATATATACCCTCTGTCCAACCTTCGGGATCCTCTTGTCCAACTGCATTGTAATATTCAGTATCACCACCGGGGGCAGAAACAGTCACTTCCTTACCGTAGTCGGTATAAGAAGCCGGAGTAAAATCAGCGGCTACTGCACTTACTGATACACATTTGGAATAAGCAGCAGGAAACGCTGGCATTCCTGCATATTCGTTACCGGAGGCAAAAATAGCCAATCCACCATCAATCACACCATTAGGAGAACCTGCATTATTAATAAAGTAGTCCAAGGCCTCTTTTTCCAACGGATACAGATTTTCCCATTCTTCTTCTGATCCCGGTCCGGGAGTATATCCTTCAATGATACTAGCTAAAGAAGAATTATATCCCCAACTGCATTGCAAAATAACAGCACCATTATCAGCCGCATACTTGATAGCTCTGGCCTCGGCATCCAAAGTGACACCAGCATCACCGGAGAACACCTGGCATGACATAATCTTCACTCCCGAATCTTTGGAACCGTCACCGCCTGCAATACCACAAACACCTATACCGTTGCCGTTCACAGCTGCAATAGTACCAGCAACGTGTGTTCCGTGTCCCGAATCACTTGTTTCCATCCATGAGATAATCCCCGTATTACTTACAAAATTGTAACCATACTTATCATCTTTATATCCATTACCATCGGCATCAGTACCCGCATAAAGTTCCTCTCCTTCGTTAATCCAGATATTATCGGCCAAGTCAGGATGAGTATTCATCACACCCTCATCCAATACAGCAACAATAATAGAGGGATCACCCATACACTTCTTCCAGGCATTCACACAACCGACATCACATCCTGCCTCCGAACCATTACCCAATCCATTCTGATTGTCAAAAGGATTATTCCCAGTGTTATCATAATGCCATTGATCGGTAAGTCCGGGATCATTAAATGTATTTCTAGCCGTCATAGCACGTGTAGCCGCCTTTTGTTCCAAAGCGCTCTCATTTATATAACTCCGATAACCTTGGGTTCTATAAGCACGTTTAATATGACTATTTCCTTGTACTTTTGAGATTTCACCCAACTTACTAAGACGGTTAGCGGCCTCCTTCAAGTTTGTATTCTCATCAAACTTTACCCGATACCACAAATGCAGTTCGGCACTACGGGTACGCTCTTCATTCTTAGCATCTACCGGAAATATACGTTCAAAATGATATGCACCCAGAATATCCAACACTTCGTCAGTAGATGGAATACCGGAACGAGTCATGACTCCTCCCCCACTTCTTGTCGCAACCTTAAGAGTCTGATCAAGGATTTCAGTCATTGCCGGATCGAATTTGATGAGCAATTCGCCAGAAGTAACGTCAGCCGGAAGCTGAACTTCCGTCCCCCCTACAGGGGTGGACGGTTGTTCGATAAGTTCTTGTTCCGAGCATGCAGTCAGCATTAGGGCAAACAGTGCTGTATATAAGAAATTTTTCTTCATTGTTCCTTTTTAAAAGTTATTCTTGTTTCTGATATTTATTCTAGAGTCATCTTATTCAATTGTCTCCGATAATACAAATTTTCTGAAGTACAACGGATAAGCTACACCGTTAACCACATGATCTGTCCCCGGATCCTTTTTGCCATAGTAATAAGAATAATCATAGTTAACGACATCCACATTACTAAATCCGACTGTATTTCCATTTGAATTTTTACCATTCTCCTGCTGGTTAAACACCATATTCTCCGGATTCCAATAAGCAAAGTAAGGATGGAATAAAAGCCAATTTGGAATTGCACCAGTCATGAAATTCAAGTTCAGATGAAGTATACGCGTAAATGGTAATACACGTGGAATATCCTGTCCGCTCACCGGAGCTTGATTCTGGTATGTCACTTGATTATCTGTTGTCAACAGCCATTGACAAGTATCGCTTGATATCTTATCGAGAAATATGGACGGAGTAGCAGTCAACTCATCTTCACTGAAGAAATCTGATTCCTGATAAGTGGCAGGTTTTCCTGCAGCCTTCAAAGCAGCTGTCATTTCCGCATCTGTAGGAAGTTCTCCTTCAAGGAAGTTATAAGACATTTCCAGTGATATCAGTTTATCCCAAGTCAGTAACTTCAAGAAGGCATCTCTCTGCAATTGTCCTTGAGAAATATCAACATGCAAACCAACATCCTTACCATTATATTGATTGTTTCCATCAACCAGACTTAAATCGTTCAGCGTTTCCGTAGCACGACATCCGGTCAATGACAAATGTCTTAAATGTGGGAAATTCTTTTCATTCACTACATCCGTTATCACAGACAACGTCTTAAAGTTATTACTTGTCAGATCCATATTCTCCATTTTTTTACCCAATTGAGCAAAATTTTCAGGGAGTGCATTTATACCCAAAGAAAATACTGTCAGATTTTTCAAATACTCTAATCCACAAATTTCCTCTCCCAAATAGACAGTACGTATCTGCCGGTTGGCATTACTCTGAACAGTAAATGATTCCAAATATTTCAGATGACGAATTTCTTTGGGTAATGATTCACCGTCCTGTAAATCAATCATAGCATAACGTACCGAACGCACACGACCAACAGCTTCAGGAGGAAGTTCTCCGCTTTTTATTTCTTTATCAGTAGCTTCCCAAAGTGTCACAAGTTCCCAGTTCAGCATGCTTTCACTGGTATCAAAGCTCATCATGGTCTGGAGTTTGCTATTGATAATGATAACAGCCAACGAATCACCAGCACGATTATCTTCAATTTTCATTGCAGCTTTTTGTGTTACAGTCAGCACTACAGCATCTATTTTATTACCGTCGTTGTCCACTAACTGATCTTCCAAATTAACAGGAACCAAATGAACTTTTGCCACACGGGTGTAAGGAGCCACATTCATTCCCCAACGAAAATCGACTTTCAGAGTACGAGGTCGTGCCCCTCTGTCTAAATCGACTACGAAATCTTTAAATGTCAACCAGTTACTTCTCTCTCCCTCTACTTCAGCTTTCTCTTCATCGGTCATTGTCGCCTCTTCTGCGAAAGAATAATCCACACTTCCGATTTTGAATTTAATGTTAGTAGAGATCGTAGCACTGAAATGACGCTCATTATAAACATCCGAACTAGGAATCTCCACCTCCGGTTCTCTCACTAAGATTTGCTTACCAAAACCGAACTGTGTAACCGTTACCAATCGAGGTTCCCGACCATCCATAGAGAAACGTATCTGAGCTGTACGTGCAGCATTTGTCAGTGTAGAGTCTATGGCAAGATCACATACCGCCGAACCAAGACCATTTGCCGGTGAAACGGCAATCCAAGGTTCTGACACGCGGGTCACCCATTGACCGTCGGACGAAACGGCAATCTTCTCTGATCCTCCTTCGGCACCGATAGTAATTTCTTCTTTATCTATCGTAATGCCATCGACTCCCACTTCATCGTCATCTTTACACGAGGTTGCAAATCCCACGCAAAGAATCAGTCCTAATGTTATTTTATTAAAATATTTCATGAATAGAATCTTTTATATTATCGTTCAATACCTAAAGCATCACAACCACGAATATCCTGTGTAGTATCATAGATCAGCACATACATACCTGCTTCGATATATGGACATACTTTGGTTACATCAATAGATATATTCGGATTGTCTGCTATATCCATTATATAAAGTTGTGGTGTCAGAGTTTCGTCCACTTTACGGATGTCATTCGATCCAATTTGCAATTGTATTAAGCTCGGACAAGTAGTAATACCTGTCGGCCATTCGCGCAAAATACGATTACCTTCCGCATCACGCTGATGACGAATACCAAAAGCTTTCAACTGACTGCTGTTCAAAGGCTGGGTCGGGAATTTAGAGAAACAATTATAACTAACATCCATATTACTTAAATAAGGCAAAGTAGTTGCCCGGAAGTCATCAGACAGGCTTGTCAATTTATTAAAGCGCAAATCTATAACAGTCAGCAAATACGTATTCTTATAGTTTCCGTCTTTCGGTTTTAGTGAATTTTCCGGAATCGTTTTCATCTCATTATTGCTCAAATCAATGGTTGAAATCGGAGAACCTGATGCAAACAATTCTGTAGGGAACTTCTTGATATTATTATATGATAACACCACTGTACTGGCATTAATACCTTTGAATTGATCCATCGGACAATTTATGTTACTCCCTTCAGAACCTATCGCATTGTATGAAAAATCCACAGATCCCATAACATATACCGATTTAGCATTGAAAATATTCGGTATATATTTCAGCTTATTATGAGAAAAGCCTAAACCTTCCACCTGATCGGTAAACGCACAAAAGTTATCTGGGATCTCTTCAATCTGGTTATAATCCAGCTTAAGATCAGATAGCTTGACATTAGTACCAAAAGCTTCCAGTTGTTTTACATTATTATGCACACAATCAAGCAAGCCCAGTTTCACCATTTTCTGTAAAGATTCAGATGATGGGAACTTTTCCAGATTATTATAGCCCATATATAATATCTGAACCTTAGGACCTGTATCCTCATCATCAGCCAATCTAGCCCAATCAGCAGTCAATTGATCAGCGCTGATACCTTTGTTACAAGCTATATTCAATGACTGTAATTCCGGCAAATCATACACAAAGTCCGGAACCTGCGTCAAATTCGGACAGTTATACAACTCTAGATCCGTCAGTTGTTTCATATTACTCCAACTCAATTCTTCGTCCGCATATTGTTTGGCATATTCCGAATCAGCATTTTCCCAATCAACAGCGATATTATCGTATGTAAAAGGAGAATTTGCAAAATAGACTGTCTGCAAATTAGTCAACCGCTGAATAGCCTTTGAAATAAACGTAATGCGATTGGTTAGGGAACCAATTTGCGTATCTTTCAATGTTATACGGTTATTCTTCCTGATCGGTTCCAGCTTCGGATGTCTGTTAATACCATCTTGCAAGAGCTCTGACATATTCAGGCGAGGATCGTAGTCAAGGAATGTTCTTTTGTAATGCATACGTATTCTCTGTCTCTGTTCCTCACTCATGTCCGGAGTTAGTTCATCACTACCAAACAATCTTCCACTCAAAGTTTCACTGTGTGTGCCGAAAGCAAGTGTTCTCAATTCTGTTAACTGTCCGATAGCATCAGGAACTCTTCCTCTGGCACCGAAACCAGCTATTGAAAGTCCGGTGACACGCCCATTCTTATCCAAATCAACGCCTGGCTGATCACCCCACATATCCAATTCTTTATTGAAATTCCAGTTTGAACTGTGAAGAGAATTATCTATCACACCACTGTTATATCGCCAGTTTTTTCCGTCCAAAGCTTCCCAAATGGCTTTCAGTGCCTTATAATCTTTTATGTATTCCGCAGTTTCTTTTAATTGGATAGGTACATTGGCATCTTCTGTCAATTCATTGTCTTCCACAATAAAGGATTCTCCTCTTACAGATTGTGTTTCCAATTCCGATTTTGTACTGCCACTTTGTGAATAAGTAGTATATGATACCACTTGATAGGTACCGGCAGGGAGCCACACTGCAGAGTCACATGTTGCCACACCTATATCCATATATTTGTCATTGGCATTATCGGGATTCTGATTTTCCTTAGAACCTTCTTCATAAGTGACTTTCATTCCCTCCAATTCTGTAGTGACACGGGTAAAGGTATTCATTACTGTAACGTCGACAAAGCGAATACTGCTAAATAAGTATTCACCAGCTACACGCGTACTGATTCCTTCTTTTGTCAATTTGAAAGTAACAGTTCCACGTGCTACGGCATCTACAGTTAATGCTTTTTCCTGAAGTCCTCCACTGACAACAGTAAATTCATTATTTTCTCCTGCAGGTCCTGCCAACAGAACTTTATCCAGATTGTCATACAGATAATAACCGATAATCTTATAAGTACCGACCAATAACTGTAATTTATCACTACGCAGACCGTATTCCGCATTGTTCGTATTAAATGAGTTCAAGGGTAAAGTCTGCGAAACGGTAGTACCGTTATGCGTCATCACAACCTTTATCTTCTGTGCTTTAGACAACGATTCTAGTTTGTCTGTCACACGAGTAGTTGCTCCTTCCTCATAAGATGCACTCTTATAGAGTTTGAACTGCACATAGCCGTATTGGCTTTGCAGTACCTCGTCATCGTCATCAGAGCAACCAGTTACCACCATCGTTAGTAAGCTGACGATGAGGGGTAAGAAGATTATTGAGTATAATTTATGTAGATTCATTTAGTATACTATCTAAATTAATTAATTGGCCGGGGTAATCACCAAAGCCTTCTTAAAGAGCATATCTGTTCCCTTAAAAACAATGATTAAATCTTCCTTAAAAACGTCAGGTACAGTGACTCCCAAAATCATATTTCCACTCTCATCCATTGATGCCTCAAGAGTTACAGTAACATCTTCATCATCAACATTAATTGCATAAGCTTCACCTATCCATTCGCTTTCGGATAATAACGGATTAACTGCATAATATTCACCTGCATTAGCAGATATTGAATAAACATCATTAATAAAATAGTTTCCTTGGAGGAGTTCTAAAATAGAAGTATTTGTTGTTTTAATAGGTGAAACCTCTTCCCATCCAGCTTTTTTTATAATGAAGCTCTGATTACTAGGTTCTTCTTTCACTTCTTTCTGAGTAAAACCTATCAAAAGATTGTTTTGCTCATATTTATAAGCTATCTCACCATTTTCAATAATCGTTTCTTCTAAATTTTCTTTGATGCTTTCATATTCTGCACGCGAGAATACAAGAGCATAGCCAGTTCTAGTTTCCGGTTCTCCCCAAGCAATATTAGGGCTATATTCATCAACTGTGAGATTTATTTTACCTTTTTCACCTTCACAATGAATCCATTGCATATCCGGAGCTATAATTGAAATATTCTTATTTCCCATCCAGTCTTCCCATTCCTCCATGTATACAATTTCATAATCATCATTTAAAGTTTTAACAGTAAATGGCATTCTTTTTTGTATAGTTACATCACCTGTACTACCACCTGAACTTTTTTGGGTAAATGTTTTTCCATCCATTGATACAACCCAATTTGTTGGATAACTTGCTGGAAGAGTCAATTTCATCGTCCCAGGAGTCATACCATCATAAGAAACCTTGAAAGAGTAGAAAGCCTTTCCTTCTTCATCAGAAAATGTAATCACATCTTTCTCAGTGGCTTCAACCGGATATTTTTCACGATTATCATCTTCTATTATTCTCAAGCCACCGCTTACTTTTTGGTCAACTACTCCTACAAGAGAACCACCTTCAAGTTCTAACCAACCTGGCAGATTGGTAGCAGCAAAACGGAAGTTAGCTTGAACGCTAAATTTAGAGAAAGCCTGATACCCTACTTTAAGTTCTCTGACTTCTTCTCCTTTTTCATCGTATATTTTCAATTCATGTCCTACAGCCGAACGAGTAACTTCTCCAATTACAATCGTCTGACCACCCATTGTTAATTCCAATTTAGCTACACTGATATTATCTACTTTCTGATTATCATCAGTAGCCATAATTGTTACGGTTTGCGTACCGGCTGCCCCAGACAGAATAAATTCTTCTGTATCATTGGACTGAAACTTACACCAAATGGCAGAAGATGCCAAACTCCAGTTTGTATTAGCCGTAAAAGTAAACTCTTTCGTCTCACCAGCATTACAGACGATATTTTGTTTTTCCGGAAATACTGGAGTCACCGCATCGTCATCATCATCCGAACATGCCGCCAGGCAGAAAGTCATGAGCAAGCCAATGAAGAAACAACTCTTGCATAACATATTCATGCAGGAATCTCCTAGTGGTTGTAAACTAAACTTTTTCATATCCATTTATATTCTTATTTTTTAATATCCTTGTTCTTTTAATTTCTCTGCTTCCGCTTCGCTTATCCATTCTATAATATTAGCGAATGTACCTACCGTACCGTAGTATGATCCATCTTTATTATTCACACTCATCGTCACGTACTGAAAGATAAAATTCTCGTTAGTACTGTAGAAAGATGTATAGGCAGTAGGCTGATTTAACCGCAATTTACCATCACCGTGAATTGTACTGAAAGCCTCACTTGTCGTACCACAAATTTGTTCTTCCATTTCTACCAACGGTTCCAGAACATCATCCCGATTGAAGCTAATTTCCATATCGTAGCCATCAAAGTAGAGGTCATGTATAACAATTGTATTTTCTTTACCTTCTACCACATCGGAAGTGACCAAACGCAAGTCTACATTCTTTGGATAATAATCTGATGATAAATAACTAGAAGTGATCTTGCAGTATCCGGTAAAGTTTTTAATATCAAACGGACAAACTTTCTGCAGCACCACTTTTGTCTCGTTTCCATACACACTCCATTGTTCGGTTTCGGGAATAACAAGCCTCAAAGCGAACCCAAGTGAATCAGCAATGCCGATATTCTTATAGTTACCTTGTACCTCTACATTTGTACTCATTTCACCGGCTTTGATGGTGACAGTATTCGACAAAATTTTGTAATGTTTGCCTTCCACAGCATTACTTTTCCTGTCTATCACTTCAACAGCAAGAATGCGATCGTAGTCAACAGTCCTAGTAGCAGAAACAGGAACATTAAATACCTCATTTGCTTCTTGCACGGCATAAGTATAAAGCGTGTCAGAAAACATAAGATAACTGGCTCCGTTGTACACCACCTTGTCCTGATCGCATCCGGAAAGAGCTATCAGAGCAGCAACGACTGCTATACATCCTAATAATAATTTCTTCATTATCATATGCTTTTAATCTTATTTGTTACTTTCATTCGGTTGGACTTGTGAACCGGGAGCGTCCAATTCGTGCTGCGGTATAGGCCACACGAACAAAGGATCGTCAGCTTCTACTTTCAAGCTACTACCATTTGCTAATGACTGGTCTTGCGGCTTGCGCTCGAATCCTTTATGCCAACGTTTCAAATCGTGAAGACGAAAACCCTCCATATAAAGTTCTTTCACACGTTCAGCTTCGATAACATCCATCGCATTAGAAGCTGTCAAAGAAGTAGAACCACCGTAGGTAGAATATCGTGCCGTACGAAGCGTAGTGATATCTTTGCCTGCACGACCATAATCAGGTTGTGCTTGCTGTACATAAGCCTCGGCACGTATCAGATATTGTTCGGACAGACGAAGAACTTTCGGCATAGAGACATGAAGAATGTCTTGCGCTTTAAAGTCTTCATTACCGTAATACTTTTCCAACAAAGGCCAGGAAAGGTGGTGACTATAACCAGTCGTGTATGATTTAAATAAAGTAGATACACGCAGATCATTATTTTCATACGAATTAATAACCCAAGCTGCTGGTACGTAATCAGGACGATAATTACTATAGTCATAATTAAAGAAAATCTGTCCTAAACGACCACCATAAGAATTTACAGTGAAACCTACCTTAAAAATAACTTCAGTAGAAAGATCGTTAGTCCACATATATTGGTAATAACTGACGCCATTGGAGATAGCCTTTGTACAACTGGACAAAAGAAAATAATCACTGTCTATTACTTTACTAGAGTATTTAATAGCTTCATCCCATTTTCTCATATAGAGAGCTACACGTGCACGCAGAGCGTAGACTGTGTATTCGTTAAAATAGGTAGCATTGTTAAATAAAGGCACATCAACAGACGGATTATAATCTTTATCCAATGCCAGCAACTCTGCTGCAAGATCAAGATCATCGAGTATAAATTGATAAGATTCTTTCAGTGAGGCACGCTTCATTTCTTCGTTCCCTTTATAATGTCTGGTCAAAATAACACCCAACTGATTGGCAGCATCTTCATCGCTCTCATAAGCTTTGCAGAAAAGTTTAACTAGTTCGGAATAGGCTAGTGCACGAGCAAAATAGGCTTCACCGCAACACTGGTCAATCAGATCCAAATCATCATCATTAGTTGTGTTCTTTCTTACATTATCCACACGGTCGAGTAGAAAGTTACAGCGATTGATCACATTGTACAATGCAGCATAAACACCTTCAATACTGGTATTGGTTGCCAATATGTCTTTCCAACGCCAGATTTCTCCGTAAATATTCGTATTTCCATTTACTCCATATACTAAGTCTGTCTGCAAATCGGGTAGTAATGTAAGACTCCCGGAATAAAGAGAACTACTTTTAAAAGTATCATAGATACCTATAACAGCCAAGTTTATATCATCCACCGTTTGGATAGACTCGTCGAAAGGAATGGAATCCTCAGGCATCTTATCCAAACAAGAAGTAGCGGAAAATGCCACAACAGCCAACAAGATATATAATTTAAATTTCTTAATCATCTTTCTTTTATATACTATTTAGAATGAAACTTCAACACCTAATGTGAATTGACGTGAAGCCGGGTATTGTGCTCTGTAAATATTGCTTGCAACTTCCGGGTCAAGTCCGGTGAAACCAGTCCAAGTCAGTAAGTTCTGTCCTTGTAAATAGACACGTGCAGTTGAGAAGAAATTAGCTTTCCTCAACAACGACTGTGGAAGTGAATAAGCCAATGTAAGATTCTTCAAACGAAGGAATGAAGTATTTTCAAGAAAGCGGTCGTCTAATTTTGCTACTACGTCATAACGGGGAATATCCGTAATATCACCAGGCTTTTTCCAACGGTCATATAATAACCTTTTGGACTGATTATAGGTGCTATAGATTCCATTACTCTCTTCAAAGAAGCGGTCATTATTCATCACATAACGTTTAGCCATCCAACTAAACTGCGCTGATAATGAAAGACCTTTCCACATAAGGGTTGTTCCAAAACCGCCCGCCCAGGGAGATTCATAAGCTTTGCCTGTCATAACTTTATCTTCTTCGCGGAACTCAGTTGTTATTTCTCCGTCAGCAGTGTACCACAATGCATCACCATTAGCTGGATTCACACCAGCATAACGATTGAGGAAAAACTCTGTAACAGGATGTCCAACCATATATTTCAGTCCGGTTGTTGAATTAACATATTCTTCTACACCGTTGTATAGCTCCAACAACTTATTCTTATTATAAGAAAAATTAGCACTCATATTCCAGGTAAAGTCTTTCGTGCGAACAACATCACCATCTACTGCTACTTCAACGCCTCTATTCATCATTGCACCGATATTATCCCAATGCCCAGATTCGCCAGTCATGGCATACGACTGGGGAACAAACATCAATATATTGGTAGTCTTCTTATGATAAAAATCCAAATTTACATTCAGCCGATTGAAAAGTCCGACACTCATACCGATATTATTTGCCCAAGTCTGTTCCCAACCCAGGTCTTCGTTCCCACTCTGCAAAGGATATAGACCGGCTTGATCAAGATAATTGGCATTTCCGGAAACAAGTGCAAGATGATCGTAGTCAGGAATGGTCGAGTTACCTGATGTACCCGTACTCAATTTAATCTGAGCACCAGTCAGCCATTCCACATCTTTCAAAAAAGCCTCGTTCTTTATGTTCCACATAAAACCTAATGACCAAAAAGCTCCCCAACGATGGTCTTTACCAAAACGGGAAGAGGCATCCGTACGTGCGGCAACTTCCGCATAATACAAATCTTTATAGTTGTACTCAGTACGGAAGAAAAGCGATATGAAAGCATGCTCAGTATTGGCATCTTGCCATGAGGAAGCGCGTGTACCAGAAGCAATATTCGTCAAACGGTTAATGGTCTGTCCTCTCGTAACTACTTGGAAACCTGTCGAACGATAATCTATACCTTCCTGCCCCAACATAAAATTGAATGAATGATCATCTTTCAATGTCCACCGATAATTTGCAGTAAGAGTTTCAGTCAGGTTTAGAATATCCGACGAACTACGTCCAGCCCTTCCTGAGTTATTATTAATAATGTAGCTCGGATAAGACTTCATAAAAGAGGTAGAATGAGAATAATCAGCACCGAATTGCGCCCGGACGGTCAAGTTTTTAACAGGTGTGATATCTACAAAAACGGTTGACAACAACTTATATTTTTTATGTTCTACAGGGTTATTTGCCATCCACTCAATAGGGTTCTGCCCTGTCCCTTTCCAAGTTCCGTCATTTTCTGAAGCCAAAGAGCCATCAGCATTATAAGGATTCCAGTAAGGCAACATAAAGCGTGAGCCGGAAATAGGAGTATAAAGTGCCATATCCCCTTCTTCAGCCTGCGCTATTTCCTCATAAGCCATCATCGTATTGGTACCTATTTTTAACCAGTTACTGGCTTTAACCTCCGCATTGGCACGCATGTTATAGCGACGGAAAGTTGAACTCTGAGCAATACCGTCCTGATCGTAAAATCCTCCTGAAACATAGTAGTTCAAACGATCGGTAGCACGGTTTACAGACAGTTCATAGCTCTGCAATGGAGCACGATCATTAAATACTTTATCCAACCAATTAATATCTGTACGAGAAAGCAAATCATAATCCTTACCTGTGTCCAAACCAATTTCTTTTTCAAATTGGATACGCTCAGGAGTATTCATCATCATCCAGTTATCACCCGATGCCAATTGTGAGAATCCCCACTGTCCACGCAATGTCACTTTTGCTTTATCCATTGCCAAACCACGTTTGGAAGTGATTACAACCACACCATTCGCCGCACGAGCTCCATAAATAGAGGTTGAAGAAGCATCCTTCAACACCGATATAGATTCTATGTCTCCCGGACTGATCGTATTAAAGTCAGCACTGGAAATAGGCACACCATCCAAAATAAACAAGGGGGAAGTTCCCGAATTAATTGAATTGGTGCCTCGAATCTGGAAGACAGCCGCCTTACTAGGTTCTCCCGAGTTAGAAATTACAGATAATCCCGGTGTCTGTCCCTGCAGTGACTGATCAAAACCTGCAGCTGGCACATTTTCTAGTTTCTCCGCTTTCACAGTGGAAACGGCACCAGCAATCGTCCCTTTTTTACGAGTTCCATACGCTACCACCACTACCTCATCTATTAAAGCAGCATCTGAAACCAGACGAACATTCAGTGTGCCGGTTTTGGCACTAACTTCATGTGCCTGTGATTGCATACCGATATAAGAGAACAGCAAAGTAGCACTTGCCGTACCCTTAATCTCAAGAGTGTAATTACCATCAATGTCGGTAATTACACCATTTGTAGTACCCTTCTCTAAAATAGACACACCTACCATCGGCTCATTATCTTCTGCCGAAACAACATGTCCTTTTACCTTATATCCGCTCTGTGCAAAAAGCATAAGAGGAATATTCAGTAGAGCAAAGAGTACAAACAAGAGAATTGATTTTCTCATCTTTGATACTTGAATTTAAATTAATGAATTGATTTATTTTTATTGATTTATCTACAAAACGAAAACTTAGCATATTACGCTTCACGCATGAAACAGCAATATACTTCTTCCCTTGGAGCGACTTTAAAAAGTGTACTTTTATCATCGTTCCAGGACAGACTATTAAATAGTCTATACAATATATAGAATAGGAAAATTAGCTCGGCTGATTTTTAATATTACGCCATGTGTCTAAATAAATGTCTTGTGTCGCTGCAATACTAATAAAGTGTATGTCCATCTCTCTAAAATTATAGATATTAATAAGTGCTTATCGTTTGTTTAGGTGTAAATTGCCTATAAAATTATTTAATTTGGCTACAAATATAATTATAATCGTTAAATAGAAGAAACAAAAAGTCGCATTTTTTATACCAAATTTCCTAAAATGTCTTTTTATTGCACAATTAACAAAATATTAATAAACAAACAGATATATCCAATATGATCAGTCAAAAATAGGGCTATATTACTTTCTATTTGACATTCTTATTAGTTGTTTATGCAATAGTCATTAAAACGACATAAAACACCTCATTTTGAGGATTCGGAGTCAAAAAGGCAAAAATCCAAAACTATTTCCTATTTTTGTACCCACTATATATAAAAAGGTACAAGATGAACTACGGATTCGTAAAAGTAGCTGCAGCCGTGCCACACGTTAAAGTGGCCGACTGTAAATTCAATGTAGAGAGAATAGAAAGCCAAATCGCAATAGCCGAAGGTAAGGGTGTGCAAATCATAGTATTCCCGGAAATGAGTATTACCGGATATACTTGCGGCGACTTATTCGGACAGCAGATCTTGCTGGAAGAAGCAGAGATGGGGCTAATGCAGATACTCAATAATACCCGCCAACTGGAAATCATCTCTATTGTCGGCATGCCGGTAGTAGTTAATTCAACCGTGATCAATGCCGCCGTAGTGATTCAAAAAGGAAAAGTACTAGGTGTTGCTGCCAAAACTTACCTCCCCAACTATAAGGAGTTCTACGAACAGCGCTGGTTTACCTCTGCCCTTCAACTGACAGAAGATACCGTACGCCTATGCGGACAAATCGTTCCCATAGGTGCCAACCTGCTGTTTGAAACTTCCGATACGACTTTTGGGATTGAGATTTGCGAAGACCTTTGGGCTACCATACCTCCCAGTTCCTCACTGGCTTTACAAGGAGCAGAAATTATTTTCAATATGTCTGCCGATAATGAAGGAATCGGAAAGCATCATTATCTTTGTTCTCTTATCAGCCAACAATCAGCACGTTGCATTGCAGGATACGTATTTTCTTCCTGTGGTTTCGGGGAGTCTACTACGGATGTAGTATTTGCGGGAAACGGATTGATTTACGAAAACGGCTCATTACTGGCACGTAGCAAACGTTTCTGCATGGAGGAACAACTGATCATTAGCGAAATCGATGTGGAACGCATACGGGCAGAACGTAGAATCAATACCACTTTTGCTGCCAGCCAGGGAAATCCAGGAGATAAAAAAGCAATCTCCATCGCAACGGAGTTTGTTAATAGTAAAGAGCTTACTTTGACCCGAGGCTTCAATTCACATCCTTTTGTCCCCCAAGGAGCAGAACTGAATGAGCATTGTGAGGAAGTATTCTCTATCCAGATAGCCGGCTTGGCACAACGACTGGTTCATACCAAAGCTAAAACAGCTGTAGTCGGTATTTCCGGCGGATTGGATTCAACACTGGCATTATTAGTCTGCGTGAAGACCTTCGACAAACTCGGCTTACCCCGCAAAGATATTCTGGGAGTTACAATGCCAGGCTTTGGAACGACTGACCGTACTTATAACAATGCCATTGATTTAATGAAATCATTAGGCATTTCTATCCGGGAAATCAGTATTCAAGATGCCTGTATCCAGCATTTCAAAGATATCGACCATGATATCAATGTACATGATGTCACCTATGAGAACTCTCAGGCACGCGAACGCACACAGATATTAATGGATATCGCTAACCAAACTTGGGGAATGGTAGTGGGTACGGGTGACTTGTCAGAACTTGCACTCGGATGGGCTACGTACAATGGAGATCACATGTCTATGTACGGTGTCAATGGAAGTATTCCCAAAACACTTGTGAAGTATCTAGTGCAATGGGTAGCGGAAAATGATATGGATGAGGACGCTAAAGCGACTTTACTGGATATTGTAGATACTCCTATCAGTCCCGAATTAATTCCAGCTGACGAAAACGGGGAAATCAAACAGAAGACCGAAGACTTGGTAGGGCCTTATGAACTGCATGACTTTTTCCTCTATTACTTCCTGCGTTTTGGTTTCCGTCCTTCCAAGATTTACTATCTGGCTAATATAGCTTTCAAGGATGTATATGACAAAGAAACAATAAAGAAATGGCTATCTACTTTCTTCCGACGTTTCTTTAATCAGCAGTTCAAGCGCTCCTGTCTGCCCGATGGTCCGAAGGTAGGTAGTATTTCCATCAGTCCCAGAGGTGACTGGCGAATGCCAAGTGATGCAAGTTCAACTATCTGGCTTAAAGAAATAGAAGATTTATAATCTCTTTGATCTTTCTTCTGTGACATTTTTGTATTTATCTTAAGTATTATACGGGGTAAAACAGAAATGTCACATAACTGTGTATCAATCATACAGAACATACGGTCAATTGCACTATTGTAATACTTCTCTTTTAATACGTTCTATATCAGCCTTCTCAATAGTGCGAATGATATTTTTATAAATACGATGAAAACCGAAACCTCCTTCGGTCATTTCCTGAATAGCTTTTTGCTTTGACACTCCTTGAAATACAATACGATACATAGCACATACTGCACCTGTCCTATCAGAACCGTGATGACAATGAAAGACGATCGGCCCTTTGCGGTTCTTGATAATGCGCAATGCATTAATCAATTGATCTTCACTGACTGAATGCGCTTTCATTTTTAGCCGATAAAGCTTAATCTTTGTTCCTGCCGCCTCATCATCGTCACTATGCCTGTTGCGAAGATTCAGCACTTCACGAATACCGTATTTCTCCAAAGCCTTAAAGTCAGCATCCGATGGTTGCTCCGAACGATATACACCTGAGTCTATCTGATACAAATTAGTCAGTTTACTATCGGGAACAGTTATCTTTTCAGCGTTTATGTTTTGACCATAAACCGAAAAAGACATCACTATCCCGATAAATAAACCAAGCCAAATTCGTTTGTTATTGATTATCATATAGCAATCCTATGAGATTATATAATATGATGAGGCAAATTATAGTACTCCTTTGCTCGAAGGAAGCTCAAAATGATAGATATCTCTTTTCAATGCCATTTTCAGAGCACGTGCAAGCGCTTTAAAAATACCTTCTATCTTGTGATGCTCATTCTGTCCTTCAGCCTTGATGTTCAGATTCATTTTTGCAGCATCACTCAATGATTTAAAGAAATGCAGGAACATCTCCGTCGGCATCTCTCCTATTTTTTCACGATTGAACTCTGCATCCCATACTAACCAAGGACGACCTCCGAAATCAAGACAAACCTGACAAAGGCAATCATCCATAGGCAAAGCATAACCATAACGTTCGATTCCTCGCTTACTGCCCAAAGCCTGATAAATACATTCTCCCAAAGCGATGGCAGTATCCTCAATGGTGTGATGTTCATCTACTTCCAGGTCGCCTTTTACCCGAATGGTCAGATCCATCCCGGAATGCTTGCCTATTTGTTCAAGCATATGATCGAAGAAGCCAAGACTGGTAGAAATATCACAGCTTCCATTTCCATCGAGATTGAGAGACACATAAATATCAGTCTCCTTCGTTGTACGACGAACTTCTGCTTTCCGTTCACCGGCAAAAAGAAATTCTGCCACCTGATCCCAGTCTGTTGTTGCAAGTGCGCAAACATCTTCCAGCCCTTTCTCTTTCAAATCATCCGTTGCTTCTTGCAGATAAATAGCACGGCAACCAAGATTCTTTGCCAGCTCCACATCAGTAGGACGATCACCGATTACAAAGCTTCCCGCAAGATCGTATTCCGGATTATCAATATACTTCGTCAACATTCCTGTACACGGTTTGCGAGTCGGCGCATTATCTTCCGGAAAACTACGGTCGATCAGAATATCATCAAAGGTAATACCTTCTCCGGCCAATGTTTTCAGCATCAAGTTGTGAGCAGGCCAGAAAGTTTCTTCCGGAAACGAAGCTGTACCCAGCCCGTCCTGATTGGTAACCATCACAAATTCAAAATCAAGCTTGCTACGGATAAAGCCCAAATTACGAAAGACTTTCGGATAAAATTCCAGTTTTTCCAGTGAATCAAGCTGATAATCAATGGGAGGTTCAATGACCAATGTCCCGTCCCTATCTATAAACAATATTTTCTTCTTCATATACTATCCTTGATATTTTTTGAGGGCAGCAAGTAACGTATTATTCTCCACTCTGGTACCCACCGTCACACGCAGACAGTTGCAACAAAGCGAAATGGAATGACGGTTGCGCACTATGATCCCTTCACCTACCAAATAATTGTAAATCTTCACTGCATCCGTTACTTTCGCCAAAAAGAAGTTGGAATCGGACGGGTACATTCGGACTGTACAAGGTAATTTCGCAAATTCTTCTTCCAGATAGTCGCGTTCTTCCTTCAATGTTTTTATCCAGCGTTCTATTTCATAATATTTATGCAGCATGGCAATAGCCTGCTGCTGTGTCAGCTGATTCACATTATAAGGATACTTGATTTTACTCAGGATTCCGATAATTGCTTCGGATGCAAAAGCCATACCCAAACGGATAGCGGCACATCCCCAAGCTTTGGAGAAAGTCTGAAAAACAACCAGATTCGGATATTTATCCAGCTCTTCGAGAAAAGAAGGTGCTTCGGAGAAATCATTATACGCTTCATCCAATATGACCAATCCTTCAAATTCGCGGAGTATTTTTTCTATTTCAGAACGCAACAAGTCGTTTCCCGTCGGGTTATTAGGTGAACACAGGAAAATGAGTTTCGTACGCTCATCTGTAGCTGCAAGAAGCTTTTCTGCTGAGAACTGGAAGTTTTCGTCCAACAAAACTTTCCGGTACTCCACATTATTCACATCGGCACAGACCTGATACATACCGTAAGTCGGATCGATAGCAACTACGTTATCTTTTTCCGGTTCGCAGAATGCACGAAAAACAAGATCAATCGCCTCATCACTGCCGTTTCCTAAAAAGATATGCTGGGGAGAAACCTTTTTAATTTTAGACAACAGTGTTTTCAGTTCCCACTGCATGGGGTCCGGATAACGGTTGTGAGGCAGGTTATAAGGATTCTCATTCGCATCCAGAAAAACGGAAGCCACAGCGCCTTTATATTCATCACGAGCCGAAGAATAAGGCTTTAGTTTCCATATATTCGGCCGGGTAAGTTCTTGTAATGTTTTCATTTCAATGTATTTAATCGTACTGTAACTGCATTCTTATGAGCATCCAGAAGTTCGTTGGCTGCCATTTCTTCAATAGCCGGCCCGATGACTTTCATGCCTTGAGGAAGAATTTCCTGAAACGTGATTTTCCGGATAAAGCTGTCCAAGCTCACGCCGCTGTATGCTTTCGCATAACCGTTAGTCGGCAGCGTATGGTTGGTTCCCGAAGCATAATCCCCTGCACTTTCCGGCGTCAATGAGCCAAGGAAGACGGAACCGGCATTTATTACACGTTCAGCAACTTCCATATAATTTTCAGTCTCTACAATCAGATGTTCGGGTGCATATGCATTCGTCAACTCTAACGCTTCATCCATGTCCTTCACCAAAATCAGTTTACTGTTTTCCAGAGACTTCGCAGCAATCTCCCGGCGAGGGAGCTTTGCCAGTTGGCGGTCTACTTCTTCCATTACTTCCACCTGAAGCTTTTCAGAGGTTGTTATCAACATCGCCTGACTGTCCACTCCGTGTTCTGCCTGCGACAATAAATCTGCCGCAACAAACACCGGATTAGCAGATGCATCAGCCAGCACTTCCACTTCGGAAGGACCTGCCGGCATGTCGATGGCTACATCCCGAAGACTTACCAACTGCTTGGCAGCCGTCACATATTGATTTCCAGGGCCAAAGATTTTGTAGACTTTAGGAACACTCTCGGTTCCGTATGCCATAGCAGCGATAGCTTGCACTCCTCCCGCTTTGAATATCTTACTGACACCTGCCAGTTGAGCGGCAAAGAGAATAGCCGGATGAATATTTCCGTTTTTATCGGGAGGGGTACAAAGTACGCTTTCCTTGCATCCCGCAATTCTTGCGGGAACAGCCAGCATCAATACCGTAGAGAAAAGCGGAGCCGTTCCACCGGGAATATAAAGCCCCACCTTTTCAATACCTACCGCCTTTTGCCAGCAAGTTACTCCTTCCATCGTTTCTACCTTCTTACCAACGAAGCGTTGGGAAGAGTGGAAAGTTTCAATATTCCGTTTAGCCAGCGTAATGGCAGATTTCAACTCGTCGCTGATCAGTCCTTCGGCTTTCTGTATTTCTTCGGAAGTCACAGTGAGAGCAGACAAAGTCACCTTATCAAAAGCCGCCTCATATTCCAAAACAGCTTTATCACCTTCCGCCCTTACCTTATCTATAATAGTACGAACTGTATCGAACAAGCTCTCCGTATTCAAAGCCGGACGCTTCAGAAGTTCTGCCCATTGTTCTTTGGAGGGATATTTGATTAGTTTCATCATTCAAACTTATTAGACTATCATTTTTTCAATCGGCAACACCAAGATACCTTCAGCTCCGAGTCCTTTCAGTTTGCCTATGATTTCCCAAAAACGCTTTTCATCCAGTACAGTATGAACAGAGCACCAGCCTTCTTGTGCCAATGGCATAATAGTAGGACTCTTCATACCGGGTAACACGGCAATTATCTCTTCCAGTTTATCCTTCGGAGCATTCATCAGCACGTATTTCTTGTCTTCGGCAGTCTTTACTGCATTCATTCGGAACAAAAGTTCTTCCAGTACTTCTTTCTTCTCATCGCTCATGTTTTTGTTGCCAATCAACAGCGCTTCGGATTTCATCACTACCTCCACTTCCTTCAAGCGGTTGCTTACCAAAGTAGATCCGGAACTTACGATATCAAAGATAGCATCTGCCAGTCCAATGCCCGGAGATACTTCTACCGAACCGGTAATGACATGTATCTCTGCATTTACTCCGTTCTTCTTCAAAAAATTTCTCAAAATGACCGGATAGGAAGTAGCTATTTTCTTTCCATTGAACCATGACAATCCCGGATATTCAATGTCTTTCGGCATTGCCAAGGATAAACGGCATTTGCTGAATCCCAATCGTTTGATGATTTCAGCATCTTCCTCTTTTTCCATAAACTCATTCTCACCGACAATTCCCAAATCAGCTACACCGGTAGCTACTGTTTGCGGGATATCATCGTCACGAAGAAATAAAACTTCGATAGGAAAATTGGAAGACTGCACCAACAAGGTACGCTTCGTTGTACTGATTTTAATATCCGACTCTCCTAAAAGTGCCATTGTCTCTTCGAAGAGACGTCCTTTGGCTTGTACTGCGATTCTTAACATGATTTTATTTATTACTTTATGATTTACAATTCGAACAATTCAGAAATAAAAAAAGGCTTACCGTATTCGGTAAGCCTTCGTTATCTTTATAGAGTTATACACACTATCAATCACGCCCACCGAGTTATTCGTTAGGAAAATGATGATGATGATGTGCAGCTGTATATTTCATATTTCTTTTATTTAATGCGACAAAAGTAAAGCATTTGTTTGATACTTCCAAACATTTATCACAAAAAGTTCAGTTTTTATTTCAAATTAAAGGCAACATCTCTTCCGGCTCTACATCACACTTATCAAAGTGCATTTCATCTTTCGACTTTTCGTGCGAGAACGTAAAGTACGTACAAACAGCTTCGGTACATACTTCGCCATCCTTATTATATAACTTAGCTTCAATAATTACAATATTTCGCTTGACTTCCTTAATAGAAGCACGCAACACAATGTGGGAATCAGTAGTACTGACCGGCTTGCGGTAACGAGTTTCCATTTTTGAAGTTACTCCCGTTGTCTGTAATTTACGAAGTATCACCCAAGCGCAAATTTCATCCATGAGAACAGCCTGAATACCACCATGCAAGGTATTGATCCATCCCTGATATTCAGGACGGGGTTTCCAGATACTTACCACTTCGTCGCCATCTTCATAAAACTCCATCTTTATTCCGGCTTCATTATTAGGGGCGCAACCAAAGCAATTGTACCCTTCCAGACCTTTCCAGGGATTTATTATTTTCTTCATAATCTATGACTTCTATTTAAGTTTCACTTCCCAAATATAAGCAAAATATAAAAAAGAAGAACAATTTTCCACGATTTACTTTCGGATGCAACGAATGGCGTAAGCTTTATCCAACCCGGTGTTTCCCTCTGCTATTTCGTTTTTATCACTTCTCAACAAGAATATTTTCTCATCCGCATCTGTCCCTGCTTCATTCAAAGTCCAATAAGAAAGATATTTTCCTTCATAGGCAGACTGAAACTTGCCGGCATACATTCCTACCGGATATCCATCAAAACCCGTGAGATTGGTAGCAGTTCCTACTATTGCACCGGCACCGGTGCTTATTGCTTTCCATGTCCCGGTTTTCAACAAAGAGGCATCATTGCTCAAATAAGTTTTCAGCATATTCCAATCATTCCAATCAGGCATATTCCACCCCACAGGAAGCAGCTTATTACTGACAATTGTTCCAAAACTATAAAAATAATAACTCTTATCTGTTTGAGACAATAGATAACCTGTCGCTCCGGCATTCATAATCTCCAGTTTCGGGATTTCTTCTCCATCTATATATAATGATGTTTTCAGATTACTTCCCATCCAATACTGCGTACCAATTTTCACTATCGGGTAATTGTGAATACTACTCCCACGTACATCACGCATTATATCTTTCATTGCTAATACAGGCAACATTTCTTCAGGCATAGACAATGCAATTTGTCCGTCAGGCAAAATATACACCTTACTTCGGGCAGCCTGATTTCCAGGAGTATATTTCAATGAATGTTCTTTCAAATCCCACGCAACTGTTCCACCGTGCACTTTATCCGCATGTCCGACCAATTGTACTACTGTTCCCTTGGATAAGTCAACCGCATGGTCTTTCATCGGATAAACGACAATTGCCTGTGAAGAAAAATCAGGGGTCACCAGATATTCTTTACATATTTCTGCTACCTGCTGCCCAGCACTCAACACTTTATACACCTTCGAATCATCAAATGCCAATTTCGACACATCCACATAATTATGGAAGACTTCGGACCCGGATTGCCCTGTATTACCATCTTCCCAACCATTGATTTCCCCTTCGACTTTACTTATCAAAACATCTTCGGTCGGGATGAAAGAAATCGCCAGTTCACTCTGCTTACCACTCTGTAACTGCAATGAAGAAGGCAATGGGCTGGTATATATCTTGCCTCCAACTTCCAATACGATGTATTGATAGCCCAAAGTGGTTTCTTGCGGAATAAGGATCACTTCTTTTCCGCTCAACCGATTTCCCTGTATCTCCCATTTTCCGGCAGGAGTAATGCTTTTCTCATCAGAAAAAGCGGAATAAGTCTCTTTTTGAAAATCATAAATCGCCTTACTATAAAAACCACAAACAGAAAGTTTGGGGTCAGTATCCAGTATCCCCTGCAATTCTTCACCTTCCTTTCCTACCAGAGCTATTTTTAACTTGAAAAATTTGTGATCATAGTGCAGGGCGATGGCTCCTTTAGGAGCTGATTGCAGATTCTGAGAGGCAACTAGAAAATCAGAGCAAAAATAATCGGCAGAAAGATTTTGATCAGCCTCTACCGCCACCGGCATCGTACTTTCTCCCATATCCACTCCCTCTTCCTGGTAAGGATAATAACTGATCAAACGTAATGTTACCTCATCATCAGGATAATAAATCGGTTCACTGGACTCAAATATTTTTTCGGAAGTACGAAAGAAACGCAAATTATCCGCATAACGTTCTTCCTTCATGGTGGAAGAACCCACAAGGGCAAACACCCCTACTTCATCATTCTCTTCAAAGCCATTGCCGACAACACGTGTATATGTCGCTTCATGAATATCAGCAGTAAATCTCAATGAAATACCTCCATCGCTGACTATAGCCTTCTCTTCCGAAATATGATTTACACATGCTGATACAAAAAAAGAAGAAAAAAGGCATACAGCGATTCCTTTCTCCATTCTAAACAGAATATTCATATCCTCTTCATTTAAATATAAATAATAAGAAATCTTTGATTGAGCAGAAAGAAGGACATAAAAGGAAGTATTCGCTTTCAGTTATGAGATTCCTCGCAACATTTCTGTTGCGACTGGAGAATCATCAACTCCAACATTTCATTGTGAAATGCTGAAAGCAAAAGTATATATCATAAACCAACCAGCACTTCATTTTCTTAAATAATATTTATATTTATTCATAAGTATCAAATTAATAGCACTTTATGAATCAGGGATATTTCAAAGCCAAATAGGCTTACACATTATTATATTAGTAATCTAACATTTTCAAAAAGAATAGCCTATTTCTACTCCGGCAATATGTTTACCTTTTGGAGACTCATACTGATAACAATAAAAAACATCTAACGCCCATCGTTTAGCCAAAGCTATCTCTACTCCGGGACGATAACGCATACGATCTGCTCTCCAAAAAGGAGCGTCATCCAAACTTTGATAAATTTCAATTGAGAAGTAAGGAGAAACGATTCCTTTTTCAGGTGCATAAGCTAATTTTAAGCGGGAACGCAGACGAGCTTTTGAATCACCACGATCAAAAGTTTGCTGAAACCTTTCTCTCAAAGCAATTTTCAACCATTGATACTGAAAACTGGCAGTTGCTCCAAAGTTATAACGGTGTCTGAATTTCCATTCCGAATCTCCCAAATTCCGGAAATGAGTTTCATATCCGGCTTCCAGTTTCAAAAATGAATAAGCCCGATACTCACCTCCAATGGCCAATCCCAAACGGTCCATTCTACTTACGTCATCCTTTGTCCGAAACTCCAGATTGCTTAAAAGTGAAAATCGGGGGTCGATCTTATAGTTCACTTTGAATTTAGTCCATGTAGTGAAATCATCACTTTGTGCAAATGCAGTGGAAGTCATTCCAGCCAATAGCGCAAACAGCAGTATTTTAGTAATTGCAAATATTCTACTCATTGATTACCGGGTTAAAAGTACAAAGATAATAAATCTCCGGCAAAGAAAAATTATGATACTGAAATAATTCTGAAATATCAGAGCTCATTCCTTTAAAAGAAACGCCCCGTTGGTTTTAAAGGAACAGGTCGTTGGTTTTAAACCAAGAACCCGCTCCTTTAAAAGAAAAGGTTCCTATTTTATATTCACGTGATAATCAAACCTTTACTTTTTGCTTCGCATTCCACACCCATAAAGCGAAAAATACCGACAATAGAGCCGACCCAATCCAAAACCAATTGATATAAGTAAAGTCGTAAACCTCTACCCCATTCCGGATCGTTTTATGTCCTTCAATCAGAACTCCGCTCATGACATCTTAACATACGCATCTTTCTGAGTTAAAAATAACCTTCTTTCTTATTAAGTTTCCGACCAAGAACTTTGTGCTCCTTTAATTGTTATCCTATTATAAAAGTGCGAACAAAGCACGCAACAAAGTTCTATAAAAAAAGAAAGGAAGATTATGAAAAAAGTAATCGACAGAGCTTCATCAAGAGGCTATTTTAATCATGGCTGGCTCAAAACCCACCACACATTCAGTTTTGCTAACTATTACAATCCGGAAAGAATCCATTTCGGAGCCTTGCGAGTACTGAATGATGACAGTGTAGACCCGTCAATGGGATTTGATACCCATCCACATAAAAACATGGAAGTAATTTCCATTCCGTTGAAAGGGTATCTGAGACATGGCGACAGTGTACAAAATACGAAAACAATTACTCCCGGTGATATCCAAGTGATGAGTACGGGTAGTGGTATCCATCATAGTGAGTA
The DNA here is from genome assembly GCA_947038155.1 of uncultured Bacteroides sp. Classification (GTDB taxonomy): domain Bacteria; phylum Bacteroidota; class Bacteroidia; order Bacteroidales; family Bacteroidaceae; genus Bacteroides. The sequence continues at coordinate 204,435 of CAMQVH010000002.1, forward strand.
TAACGACAGCAAGGAAGAACAATTGGAATTCCTGCAAATATGGGTATTCCCCCGAATAGAGAATACGAAACCCGAATATAACAATTTCGATATACGCCCGCTGCTGAAACCGAACGAGTTATCTCTGATCATTTCTCCGAATGGCAAGACACCGGCTTCTATCAAACAAGATGCCTGGTTCTCTATGGGAGACTTCGATACGGAAAGAACCATCGAATATTGTATGCATCAGGAAGGTAACGGAGCTTATCTGTTTGTGATAGAAGGGGAGATCAGCGTGGCCGACGAACATCTGGCCAAACGTGACGGCATCGGAATATGGGATACCAAAAGCTTCTCTATCCGTGCTACTAAAGGAACCAAACTTCTGGTAATGGAAGTACCCATGTAAAAAACATTATTTCTAGTTTTATTCTATTCTATTTAAATGAATCGGTCCCACTCTACAGAGTGAGACCGATTCTCATTGATAGTTATATCTTCGGATTATTTTTCCTTCCGATAATTCTCCAGTCCAGTTTGCAAGAATTTAATATATTTGGGAATGTCTTCATCGTAAGCATAAGACTTATTCAAAGGACTTCCCTGATTATCCAGCAATACATAGAAAGGCTGTGCATTAGCACCAAACTTCACACGTTGCAGATAGCTCCACTTATCACCGACTGTACGCAAAGTACGTTCCTTACCGTTCTCTACGATTTTCACAGGTTCGGTCAACGGAGTTTTATTATCCACATACAGAGTAATCAGCACATAATCATTATTAATCAGATCACTCACTTTCGGGTCCGTCCATACAGCAGCTTCCATCTTACGACAGTTCACGCATCCATAGCCTGTAAAGTCAAGCATCACTGGTTTGCCATTCAGACGTGCATACTCCATACCCAGATCGTAGTCATCAAATTTCGCATGTACTTCATTCTTATACAGATTAAAGTCTTGCGTATGCATAGGAGGCGCAAAAGCACTTACGGCTTTTAACGGAGCTCCCCACAAACCGGGAACCATATATACGGCAAACGCCAGAGAGATAAGTGCCATAAAGAAACGAGTCACTCCCACCTTATTGTCATCATCGTCATGCGGAAACTTGATTTTACCAAGCAAATAGAAACCCAGCAATGCAAAGATGACAATCCACAGAGCGAGGAAGGTTTCACGGTCGAGTAATCTCCAGCCATAAGCCAGATCGGCAACCGACAGGAATTTAAGCGCAAATGCCAGTTCCAGAAATCCTAACGTCACTTTGATCACATTCATCCATCCGCCCGACTTCGGCATAGACTTCAGCCATGACGGGAACAGAGCAAAGAGTGTGAACGGCAATGCCAATGCAATGGCAAAACCCAACATACCAATAGCCGGAGCCACCACGCTTCCTGTAGTAGAAACCTGTACCAGCAGGAATCCGATAATCGGACCTGTACAAGAGAAAGATACCAGTGAAAGTGTAAATGCCATCAGGAAGATACTCAGCAGACCGGTAGTCGATTCCGCTTTACTATCTACCGCATTGCCCCACTTTGACGGTAATCTAATCTCAAACGCTCCAAAAAATGAAGCGGCAAAGATTACCAGCATCAGGAAGAAAAGGATATTAAAGACAGCATTCGTCGATAAAGCATTGAGCGCACTGGCACCAAATATCAGTGTGATAGCCAATCCTAATGCCACATAAATAACGACAATGGAAGCACCATAAGTCCACGCATCACGAATACCTTTTTTCTTATCTTTGCTACGTTTCAGAAAGAAACTGACTGTCATCGGGATTATAGGCCATACACAAGGAGTGAACAGAGCCAGCAATCCACCCAGGAAACCTGTCACGAAAATATAAATCCAGGACATATCTCCCTGAGTATGTTCCTCGCCCAGTGCCTGCAATTCACTGATTACCGGACGCCAAAGGTCACCGGAAGCTACGGCCGGTTGAATATCGGCATTTGCATCCATAGCAGAAGCAAGAACCAGTTCCATCATCGCAGCAGAGTCTTTGGACGCAGCAGGAGCAGTTACCTCTTCCGCCTCTTTTGTCTCCGGCTTATCAACTTTGGCTACAGGAGTGGCCGTAGTTCCGGCCTTTGCTTCACCCGAAAACTTAAAAGGAACTTCTGTCGGAGGCAGACAACTCTCATCGTCGCAGGCTCCATATTCCAGATAACCTTCTATCGCATAAGCTCCACCAGTCAGCTTCACTTTCTGCACGAATTTGGCAGTATTCTCGAAGTAGCGCACTTTCATTTCGAACAGTTTGTCGAAAGTAGCTATTTCCTTGCCGACAGGCTTCAATTTACCAACCAGTTCTACACCAGACTTCTTCTCCACATTAAATGTGGCAGAAATAGGTCCTCCGTCTCCAAGATCGGTAGAATAAACATGCCACCCTTTGTCAATGGCAGCCGTAAACACGATCTCCGCTTCTGTATCAGAAAGAGAGTTCAGTTCTGTTTTAAACTTTACCGGATCTTTAATCTGCGCCTGCAATGTATAGGCTACAAAGCTTAAAAGCAGAAAAGAAATTAATTTTCTCATTTTCATTATTGGGGGTTATAATTCATAATCCACGCATGCACGACTGTCCTTTGCTTCAGCTATAATCTTTCCGGCTGCCACATGATCAGGGTGTGTTGCATAGAACTTCACATCCTCCAGCGTGTCAAATTCGCTATAGAGAGCTATATGCCAAGCCTCTCCCGGATTCATATTCAGTCCGACTTCAATCTTACGGATCACTGAAATCTTAGCGGGGAGCGCTTCGATAGCTTCCTTAAATTTATTCATCACTACGAGTTTCTCCGCTTCGGGAACTTCGTCTTTTAACTTAAATAATACAATGTGTTTCACCATTACGTTGTTATTTTAATGAATTGTTTCTATATTTGTCTTGTCAATGCATTACATTACTAATGCAAAATTACTCTATTTGGTTCAAATAACACTATAAAGAGATGTTAATAATAGGAATAGCAGGTGGAACGGGCTCCGGAAAAACCACCGTCGTACGAAAAATAATAGAAAGCCTCCCCGTTGGAGAAGTAGTACTATTACCTCAGGATTCATACTACAAAGACAGTAGTCACGTGCCGGTTGAAGAACGTCAGAATATCAACTTTGACCATCCGGATGCTTTTGAATGGAGCTTGCTTTCCAAACATGTAATGATGCTGAAAGAAGGAAAAAGCATCGAGCAGCCGACCTATTCTTACCTGACTTGTACCCGCCAACCGGAAACCATCCACATCGAGCCTCGTGAAGTCGTCATTATTGAAGGTATCCTTGCCTTGTGCGACAAGAAGCTACGCAATATGATGGACCTAAAGATATTTGTAGATGCCGATCCCGATGAACGCCTGATACGTGTCATCCAAAGGGATGTCATTGAAAGAGGACGGACAGCGGAAGCTGTCATGGAACGCTATACCCGTGTTCTGAAACCGATGCACCTGCAATTCATCGAACCCTGCAAACGCTATGCGGACCTTATCGTTCCGGAAGGCGGCAGCAATGCAGTAGCTATCGATATATTAACAATGTATATCAAGAAACATTTGAAAAATGAAGAATGAAAGATAAAGAGTTCAGAATGAGTGCCAAGACACTGATCCTCCCCTTGTTTCTTATACTTTTGTGCTGTGTATTCGGATGCCGGAACAAACATCATACCGAAAAGAATGAAACAGCACACGATCTTCCACAGATTAAAGACAGTGGAGAGCTGGTTGTGCTGACACTCTATAGCTCTACTTCATATTTCATTTATCGCGGACAGGAAATGGGATTCCAATACGAACTCAGTGAACAGTTTGCCAAAAGTCTGGGACTGAAACTCAGAATCGAGGTAGCCAGAAATGTCCGTGAATTGATTCAGAAATTACAGTCAGGCGAAGGAGATATGATCGCCTACAACCTGCCGATTACCAAAGAATGGAAAGACAGCCTTTTGTATTGCGGAGAAGATATAATCACCCATCAGGTTATCGTCCAGCAAGGAAATGGAAAGCATAAACCACTGAAAGATGTAACGGAACTTATCGGCAAAGATATATATGTCAAACCAGGCAAATATTACGATCGCCTCGTGAATCTGAACAACGAACTGGGAGGTGGTATCCATATTCATAAGATAACGGGAGATAGCGTTACCGCGGAAGACTTAATCACCCAGGTAGCACAAGGTAAGATTCCCTATACCGTAGCCGATAATGATTTAGCCAAACTGAATAAAACTTACTATCCCAATCTGAATATCGATCTTTCTATCAGTTTTGACCAGCGTTCTTCATGGGCTGTGCGAAAAGACAGTCCCGAACTGGCAGCCGCCGCCACAAACTGGCATAAAGAAAATATGACCTCTCCTGCCTATACGGCAAGTATGAAGCGTTACTTCGAGAATAGTAAAATGATGCCACACTCCCCCATCCTTTCACTTAAAGAAGGAAAAATATCACATTACGACGATTTATTCAAAAAATACGCCAAAGAGATCGGATGGGACTGGCGAATGCTGGCATCCCTCGCCTATACGGAATCAAACTTTGACACAACAGCCGTATCTTGGGCAGGAGCCAAAGGATTGATGCAACTGATGCCTGCCACTGCACGAGCAATGGGCGTACCCGCAGGTAAAGAACAAAACCCGGAAGAAAGTATAAAAGCAGCCGTTAAATACATTGCCGCCACAGACCGAAGTTTCAATATGATCCCTGACAAACAGGAACGGCTCAACTTCATACTGGCTTCTTACAATGCCGGCCTAGGACATATCTACGACGCCATGGCATTAGCAAAAAAATACGGAAAGAATAACCTCGTATGGAAAGACAACGTCGAAAACTTCATCCTGCTCAAAAGCAATGAGGAATACTTCACCGATCCTGTTTGTAAAAATGGATATTTCCGTGGCATAGAAACGTTCAACTTCGTACGTGATATTCAGTCCCGGTTCGAATCGTACAAGAAAAAGATAAAATAGGTAATAAGTATTAAGTATTAAGTATTAAGTATTAAGTATTAAGTATTAAGTATTAAGTATTAAGTATTAAACCATGCGGATCAACAGTTGTGCTGCTACGATTAATACTTAATACTTATTACTTAATACTTATTATTTGTTCTGCCCGTCAAAAGGCTAACCACCACAATAGCCAGTATAGACAATGGTAATGCAAAGAGAATAGGGTCAATGACCGGAAACGGATATGTCTCAATCAATACATCCTTGCCAAACAGGAATTTACATATTCCCATTGCGGCAGCTTCTTTCTGATGAAGGAATATTAGTGCAAAAGCACTGCCTAAAGTTCCTACCCAGAGACTTGCCATAACTCCCTGTTTCGTCGCTTTCTTCCAGTACAATGCACAAAAGTAGGCAGGAAGAAATGCAGCAGCACAGATACCCATAAAAATAGAAGTTCCGCGGGCGATAATATCGTGAGGCAGCATATAACAAATAATATAGCTGACCAAAATAGAGAAAAGTACTCCCAAACGAATCACATTTGTCAATTTGCCACGAGAACGGGGCTTATAAGTACCATAAATGTCAGAACCAACCGATGCTCCCATTGTGTGGAACTGAGAACTAAGCGTAGACATACTTGCAGAAAGGATACAGAGCATAAACAAAGCGGCAAACCAGTCCGGCATAGCTTTATTGATGAAATAAGGAATGATTTTATCAATATCCTGTATCACTTCCGTAGCAACAGCTCCTTCTGTCTTCAAGAAGAAAAGATTGCTTAATGCACCGGCATGATAGATAGCTCCTACCGTTATAATCAGGAAAAAACAACCGATAAATACGCCACGATTCAACTGCTTGCTACTTTCTACCGTCATAAAACGTACCACCAACTGAGGCTGTGCAAGGCAACCGATTCCTACTCCCAGAATAAGAGAGGTAACCAATGAGTACCACTGCGGAGAACCTGTCACAGGCATTGCGGTCCATCCCTGATGCCCCAATGCCTTGAACTTTTCCGGAACCAGAGGGGCTATATTTGTCAATTCCTTGTTTGCTTCCGTAAAACCCATGCCAAGCACCTGATACAAAGAGAACAACAGGAACAACATACAGCCAAACATGATAACTGCCTGTAAAGCATCCGTATACATCACCCCCTTCATTCCTCCTGCAATCACATACGCAGCAATGACTAACGTAAATATCAGCAGAGATATATTAAAATCAATCTGAAAAATCTGTTCGATAAATACAGCGCCCCCTTTCATTACCACAGCAGCGTACAGCGGCATACCTATAAATATGACGGCTGCAATGAACACCTGTATATTACGGGAACGAAAATGACGGCCTAATAACTGCGGAAAAGTGCTGACATTCAGTTTTGCTCCCATGCGCCGGGTACGCAAACCGAAGAATATGAAGGCGATAACTACCCCGACAAACATATTGAGGAAACACAGCCACTGAATACCCATACCGAAAGCAGCCGCTACACCGCCAAAGCCAACAATAGCGGAAGCAGAGATAAACGTAGCACCATAAGAAAGCGCCATCACTATCGGATTCATCTGACGCCCGCCCACCAGATAATCACTGGTATTCGTAGTCTTCTTATATCCTAAAAAACCGAGGTAGGCCAATGACAGCAGGTAAGCTATCACAATCAAGCCAAGAGTAAATGTATTCATCGTGTTTCGTCTTTATCGTCGTCCTTATTCCAATATTTCAGCCCAAACCAGGCAGCAAAAATCACACATATCACTGAGAGGATATATGGCAAGACTATAAAAGGGTCATCTATTCCAAACATTTGCGTATCAGATTTTAATCAATTAAGCCACAAATGTAAGGAATTTATTGAAAAGACAAAACTTTTGTTTACTAATACTGATTATAATGTATCTTTTTCTCGTCATATTTCTGTTTCGGCTGCTCTTTTGTTGCAGGATAGCCGAAAGGAATGACACAAAGAGGAAGAATATTCTCGGGCAGGTGGGTATATTTGCGAACGACTTCCATACGATCTTCATACGGATAAGCAGCTGTCCATACAGCACCCAGCCCCATGCTTTCAGCAGCCAGCAAAATATTCTGTGCTGCAGCAGAACAGTCTAAATACCAATAAAAAGAACGGGCAGAATCACCACAGACAATAATCGCATTACGGGCTTGTGTCAACATCTTGGCATAAGGAAGAGCCGCCGCCATAGAATCCAGTTTCGCACGGTCGGAAACAACCACAAACTCCCAGGGACGAACATCCTTACCCGATGGAGCAGACATTCCTGCACGAAGCATTAAATCGATTTTCTCTTTCTCTACACCTTTATTCAAGTAAGTACGCACGCTCTTACGCTCAAAGATATTATCCAAAGCGGCATTTCCGGTGCCGGTTGTTCCTTTTTCCTCTTTTGAGGAAGAACACGAGATCATAGCAGTCATTGCCATGAGCATACACAAGAAAGAAAAAATCTTTTTCATTGTGACAAGTCTTTAAAATAGGTTTAACTTATTTTTCTGGGCTTCTTCCAACGATACTGTTTCACGGCGTAATAGTCCGCTCTTCTCACGAAGTGCCTGATATTCTGCATCTAACTCATTAATCAGTTCGGCTTTCATCTGCGAATTCAACAGCCGGGAAGCAACACTGGCATTCTGAGAAGCATCTTTCAGATGTACAACCGGTGCATGATATACAGGTGCGATCTTCAGTGCCGTATGCATCTTTGAAGTAGTGGCTCCGCCAATCAACAGAGGAATATCCAGTCCGGCTTTCTCCAGTTCGGCAGCCACATGAGTCATTTCTTCCAGAGAAGGTGTGATCAAGCCACTCAAACCGATCATATCGACTTTTTCTTCGATGGCACGCTGAACAATGGTTTCTGCCGGAACCATCACTCCCAAGTCAACTATATCATAACCGTTGCACGCCATTACGACGGCAACTATATTTTTTCCGATGTCGTGCACATCCCCTTTTACGGTAGCAAGCAGAACTTTTCCGGCAGAAGATGATCCTTCCATTTTTTCTGATTCAATGATCGGTTGCAGTATAGCTACGGCTTTCTTCATAGTACGGGCAGTCTTCACGACCTGAGGCAGGAACATTTTTCCTGCGCCAAAAAGCTCGCCGACATAATTCATTCCATCCATCAACGGACCTTCAATTACATCTACAGCTTTATCATATAAAGGTAAAGCTTCCGCTAAATCCTGTTCCAGATAATCACCGATTCCTTTCATCAAAGCATATTTCAAACGCTCTTGTACGGATTCTTCTCTCCATGCATCCTGCTTCACAGCTGCCTGACCGGAAGTACCGCCCATCGTTTCTTTCAATGCTTCCGCCAGTTCTATCAGACGCTCGGCAGCATCGGGACGACGATTCAATACAACGTCCTCTATCTTTTCCAGCGTATCTGCAGGAATATCACTGTAGAGTACGGAAGTTCCCGGATTGACGATTCCCATATCCATCCCTTGCTGGATGGCATGATAAAGGAATACCGCATGCATTGCTTCACGAATATAATTATTGCCACGGAAAGAGAAAGAAAGATTACTCACTCCGCCGCTGACGTGTGCACCGGAAAGATTCTTCCTGATCCATCCAGTAGCTTCTATAAAGTCTACGGCGTAATTGTTATGCTCTTCGATTCCTGTAGCCACCGCAAGCACATTCGGGTCGAAAATAATATCATGAGGATTGAATCCAACTTTATCAACCAGCAGACGATATGCACGTTCGCACACTTCTATCTTGCGGGCAGCAGTATCCGCCTGTCCTTTTTCATCAAAAGCCATCACGACAGTTGCCGCTCCATATTGCTTGATGATCCGGGCATGCTCCAGAAATACTTCCTCCCCTTCCTTCAGAGAGATCGAGTTTACGATTGATTTGCCTTGCAGGCATTTCAATCCGGCTTCGATCACTTCCCATTTGGAAGAGTCGATCATAACAGGTACACGGGCTATTTCCGGTTCGGACATGATGAGATTCAGAAAAGTAGTCATCTCAGTCCGGGCATCCAGCAGACCATCATCCATATTAACGTCAATAACCAAAGCTCCGTCTTCTACTTGCTGACGAGCTATGGAAAGGGCTTCATCATATTTCTTTTCATTAACCAGACGAAGAAACTTGCGTGAGCCTGCTACGTTACAACGCTCACCTATATTCACAAAGTTGATTTCCGGTTTCACTTCCAGTAGTTCGAGTCCGGAAAGCCACATACAATCCGGTTTGGGTGCCGGAACATGAGGTTTGGCACCTGCTATCAGTGCCTGATATTCTGCAATGTAGGCATCTGTCGTACCACAACAACCACCGATAATATTAACCAATCCTTCCTGAATATACTCCTTCACTTCATGAGCCATATCTGCGGGAGTCTGATCATATTTCCCCAGACTATTCGGAAGTCCCGCATTAGGATAAGCACTGATATAATAAGGTGCACGCGAAGCCAACTGTTCAAGAAAAGGCTTCAACTGACGGGCACCAAAGGAGCAATTCAATCCGACTGAAAATATATTGGCATGCTGTACAGAAGCAAGGAAAGCGTCCAAAGTCTGTCCGGACAATGTACGTCCGCCGATATCGGATACCGTCACAGACAACATAACAGGAACTTCTATTCCTGTCACCTTCATAGCCTGTCCGGCTGCAAAGATGGCAGCTTTCGCATTCAGCGTATCAAATATGGTTTCGATAAGAATGGCATCCACCCCACCTTCCAGCATGGCTTCCATTTGCTGCTGGTAAGAGGCAGCCAGTTCGTCATAAGACAAAGCACGAAACGCCGGATTGTTCACATCCGGACTCATGGAACAGGTTTTATTGGTAGGTCCAACGGAGCCTGCAACAAAACGCGGTTTATCCGGATTCTTTGCCGTATATTCGTCCGCCAGTTCACGTGCCAGTCTGGTAGCGGCAAGATTGATTTCGCGCACATATTCTTCTACATGATAATCCGCCATTGAGACAGTTGTAGAACTGAATGTATTGGTCTCAATAATATCCGCACCTGCTTCCAGGTATTTACGATGGATATCTTGAATGACATCGGGACGGGTCAGACACAACAAATCATTATTCCCCTTCAACTGACCGGGAATATGTGCAAAACGTTCACCACGAAAATCTTCTTCTTTGAGATTATATTGTTGGATCATTGTGCCCATTGCGCCATCCAGAATCAGAATACGCTCGGATACAATCTGAGAAATTGTCTTTTTCATTCTTACCTTATTACATTAACACCTAATTGTCACTCTGCCTATCTTAGACCTATCACGATCTTATCTTACTATTACGCTATAAAGCCATCTTATCGCTTAAACATTCGGGCCATGTCTCTGCGGTCATCTTTTTCTTTAATTGATTCCCGTTTATCGTACTGTTTTTTACCTTTCGCCAAAGCAACGACCAGTTTCGCCAAACCTTTTTCGTTGATGAACAAACGTACAGGAACGGTAGTAAAACCGGGGTCTTTCATTCCCCGTTGAATTTTCTCCAATTCTTTCTTATTAAGCAACAACTTTCTGTCTCTACGAGCTGTATGATTATTGTACGAACCATAGAAGTACTCGGCGATATGCATATTCTTTACCCATAATTCGCCTTTCGCAAAATAACAAAACGTATCCACCAGACTTGCTTTTCCTAAACGAATGGATTTAATTTCCGTGCCTGTCAATACGATACCTGCCGTGTAGGTATCCATCAACTCATAGTCAAATGTAGCACGTTTATTCTTGATATTTACAGAAGGTTGTTTCATCTTTACACATTAATTAAGTATGGCTATCAACTTACTAAATACAATTTGAATCACCGTCGGACATAGTATTAACAAAACTGATGAGAAAAGGGTGTATTTCAATCGTACTTTTTCCTCCACTTGCATCAATATGGGAGCTCCTTCCCATACTACATAGACAATGTAGAACTGAAATAGCCAGGCAATAATTCTAAAATCAGGTAAAAGTCCGGTCACAATCTGAAGCAAGAAGGGGACAACAAGTGCATATCCGGCAAACTGTTGTGTCAACGGAGCATTGGCAGGCATCCCAAACATTCTTACTCCCATTTCGTTAATTGCATAGGCCGCCAGAAAGTAACCACCAAACAATGCCACAGCTACGGCACAACAATTGGTCATAGCTATTTGAAAACTTTGCGGTCCTCCCCATCCATTCGTCAGCAAAGAGCCGATAAAGACGGACAAGCCGCATAAACCAATCATAGGATAGACAAAAGCCATAAAAACTTTTCGCCTATCCTCTTCCATAGAAATTTCCTCCCAGGCCTTGGCCGGAGAGGAAATCAATTTCATTGCTATATTAAATAATTCTTTGTAGTTCAATTTGTTTTAAGTGTTTCACTCCACGTTGAATTTGCGGCACCATCCAAAGAATTCTTTGAGGAGTTGGTCTTTGCATTTACTTTTATTTTAGTTGGTTCAGTTCCTCCACTAGCAGTTTTGAAAGCAGAAATAGCAGTAGTCAAATTATAGGCTTTATAAGTAGAAGTATATTTATTACGATCTACAGTTTCTTCTGAACCATCTTTTATCACATGGTTAAGTGTTAATTCAAGAGTAGTATCTCCCGATTTAACATTTGTAAAGTCATAAGTAAGTATGAAAGAATGCTTATTAAGTTCTTCTTTCTGCTTTTCGTCTGTACTCTCTACTTTTACCCAATACATAATAGGAATTACAAGATATTGATCAAAAAGTATTCCCGGCTGAGTTGATGTATCGCTATTAAAAGTATATAAAGGTGCAGTAGCTTCGTTATAATCTGCCGCTTTCTCTGGTCCTTCAGTAGATTTTGCACTAATAGAAGTCGGAGTACTTCCTGCATAAAGTGTTACATTCAATGTTTGAGAATTTGCAGGTTGTTGGGCCGTATCGAACTGATAATAGAAGAAATAAATATTATCTTGGATTAGGTCAGCCATCATCAATTCATTAACTACCAGTCTCTGTCCATTAGCCAATTCAAATGTAGCAGCGGGATAAGTACTAACACATTTTGCGAACGCAGGTCCGGTATATATCGTATTATCATCCCCATTCATACAAGAAGTAACAGACATCCCCATTAAAACCGTCATTAAAGCTACTAATAAAAATTTCATTTGTTTCATAAACATATTTTTTAGAGTTTGCAAAGATATAAATTCTAATTCACAATTAATAAATGCAGATACTTAAAAAATACTGCATCGTTTACTTTATTATTTTCGCAAAAAGTTCCAGGTGCTCGTCTACATACCTTGCTACCAGCGCAGTAACCTGTTCCTCCATATCTAAATATGCCTCTTCCAAATCATCAAAAGCCTCATATTGCTCATACATTGCCATGAATTCATCATCCGTCCGTTCCTTTTCCAGATCCTTCCGGTTGGCATCATATATCTTCTTGGCTTTATATACCAATTTAGAGAACTCTTCCGCCCCCCACAGACGCATAACCTTGGCAAAAGGATTATCAAAGATATATCCGCCATAACCGTTCTGAATCAACTGACAGAATCCGCCGAACATTATTTCATCACGAAAAATCTGATAAGCCAGCAATGAATGCTGTTCACCTGTCAACAACGGCATTGTGTCAGCAGTCAATTCACCACCGATTACTTCCTTATATTTATCAGTAAATACCTGGATAAATTCATCCATTCCTTCGCCCGCAGCTTTCTGTAAAGCGGACTCCATAACTTCTACCATAGCTTTGTTCAATAAATTATTCAGCAAAGCTACTAATTTTATTCTATATCTATCTAGTAATACCGCTACATTCTCACTAAAACATACCTGTTGGCGGAATTAATTTAATTCAAACCCATGAAAACAGGATATCTCATTCTGCTTTCCAATATCCGCCAGATAATTGCATGCCGATATACTTTCCCTTTCCCGGAAAACCCTTTAAGCACATTTCTTTTACCGTTCAATAGTATGCAAACAACCCTATAATAACCTGCTTTACAACTATTATTGTCGCATTTTCAAAGGGAGTTCTTCATCGTTCCACCCAGGTGAACAAGCATGTCCACCTAGGTGCGCAGACCTGTTTACAAGGGTCCAACGATCGGTTCACCCGGGTGGAACGATGAAGATGTCGGTAAAATAACACACGAATAAAGGCATCAAATGCCATAGAGATAAGTAACATAATATATAAACAACAAGTAAACAGCAACCAAGATGCTAGATGCATTCGGCAACTACTTACGCAAAGGGCAAAGAAATGGAATGAGGGATATCCCAAAAAAGAGTGAGAGATAGACTGAGATGAAGCGATTCTAGGGAGAAAATGATGAGAGATACCTATTTGAAAAGTATCTCTCATTCTGTAATATACTAATTATATGCAGATTACACAAAAACAGTGAGACCGTGAGACTAAAATATTTTTTTCTTTGCATGGGATAGCTGAAAGAAGAAACTCTTTTAAGTCTATCTAATGCAAAAACATATAACTATTTATGCATGTAAATGCATTCCTATAGCCATACCTATTAAATAAGGTATTAACCAAATGCACCAAACGACGATACTAAAACGATTAAAATGCCTTTTCGCCTCGGCAGATCCCTTCACATAAGTCCATATCGCCCATGAAGCATGTATAAACATCAGAAGAATGGCAATCGTCCCCGTTACCGTGTGGATTTCATCATGCAAATGCGTTAATTTGGCAATATGCTCCATCAGGCTGGTTCCGACTGCATCGGACACCAATCCTAAAAGAAAGAAAATAATATGCCATAACTTCAGTTTCTTTTGCAGCCTTTCTCCCCATACACCGATAGTATAAAAGATCAACGCAGATGAAATAACGCAGATTGCCGCTATCAAATAATGTATATCTACCTGATTCAGTTCCATAAAATTTATATTTCAGATAACAACAAAGCAACGAATAGATAGTTCGACGCATAGTAATCTTTCACAAATGCAATCCCGACTTAGCAAACGAAGAAAAAACGTAAACGGATTTGTCACTTTTCACAAAAAAGTAAGATATGGCGATTTGCAGAAACAAATAAATCGACTACCTTTGTGGGCGATTTAGAGAATCGTGACTACGTATTTTTAATTATATCACTAAAAAAAAGAGCTAATTATGACTTATTCACACGAAGTGGAACACATGTGTGTTGTAAAGAAGGGTCCTAACCACGGACCGGCTCCCATACCCGAAGAAGGCAAATGGGTAAAATCTAAAGAAATCGTTGATATTTCAGGTTTGACACACGGTATCGGTTGGTGTGCTCCTCAGCAGGGTGCTTGTAAACTGACACTGAATGTTAAAGAAGGCGTTATCCAGGAAGCTTTAGTTGAGACTATCGGATGTTCTGGTATGACTCACTCAGCTGCTATGGCTGCTGAAATCCTTCCGGGTAAAACAATCCTCGAAGCACTGAACACTGACCTTGTTTGCGACGCAATCAATACAGCTATGCGCGAACTCTTCCTGCAAATCGTTTACGGACGCACTCAGTCTGCTTTCTCTGAAGGTGGTTTGATTATCGGTGCAGGTCTGGAAGACTTAGGTAAAGGTCTGCGCAGCCAGGTAGGTACCCTTTATGGTACTTTGGCTAAAGGTCCTCGTTACCTTGAAATGGCTGAAGGTTACATCAAAAATATCTTCTTGGATAAGAATGATGAAATCTGTGGATACGAATTCGTTCACATGGGTAAATTCATGGATGAAATCAAGAAGGGAACTGATGCTAACGAAGCATTGAAGAAAGTTACAGGTACTTATGGTCGTGTAACAGCAGAACAGGGAGCAGTTAAACACATTGATCCACGTCACGAATAATATAAGGAGGAAAGAAACTATGATTAGAGAAGTAAAATTCGAAAGCCAAGACCGTCGTATCAAAGGTATCATTGAAGCCTTGAACGCTAACGGCATCAAAGACATCGAAGAAGCTAACGCAATCTGCGAAGCTGCCGGACTTGATCCTTATAAAACGTGTGAAGAAACTCAGCCTATCTGTTTTGAAAACGCAAAATGGGCATACGTTGTAGGTACTGCAATTGCTCTTAAGAAGAACTGCACAAACGCTGCTGAAGCTGCTGAAGCTATCGGTATCGGTTTGCAGGCATTCTGTATCCCGGGTTCTGTAGCTGACGACCGTAAGGTTGGTATCGGTCATGGTAACCTGGCTGCTATGTTGCTTCGCGAAGAAACTAAATGTTTCGCATTCCTTGCAGGTCACGAATCTTTCGCTGCAGCTGAAGGTGCTATCAAAATCGCTGCAAAAGCAGACAAAGTACGTAAAGAACCATTGCGTTGCATCCTGAACGGTCTTGGAAAAGACGCTGCTCAGATCATCTCTCGTATCAATGGTTTTACTTATGTTCAGACTCAGTTTGACTATTTCACTGGTGAGCTGAAAGTAGTTCGCGAAATCGCTTACTCTGACGGTCCTCGTGCAAAAGTAAAATGCTACGGTGCTGACGATGTTCGCGAAGGTGTAGCTATCATGTGGAAAGAAGGTGTAGATGTATCTATTACAGGTAACTCTACTAACCCGACTCGTTTCCAACATCCGGTAGCCGGTACTTACAAGAAAGAACGTGTTCTTGCTGGTAAGCCTTATTTCTCAGTTGCTTCCGGTGGTGGTACAGGTCGTACTCTTCACCCGGATAACATGGCAGCCGGTCCGGCTTCTTACGGCATGACCGATACTATGGGCCGTATGCACTCAGATGCTCAGTTCGCTGGTTCTTCATCAGTTCCTGCTCACGTAGAAATGATGGGATTCCTGGGAATTGGTAACAACCCGATGGTAGGTTGTACAGTAGCTTGTGCTGTAGACGTGGCTCAGGCTTTGGCTAAGTAATTTAAGTTACTTTTATATAAAGGAGAGTGCTTCTTTGGAAGTACTCTCCTATTTTAGTTTAAAACAATAAACATTTGGAAAAGCGTTTCCATTCCTATACTTATTAAAAAGATATTTGAGCTTTTAGCTCTTATTCTCTATTCTGAAAACCGCCAAATTGAAGTTCACGAGAATAAGTAGATGAAGGTTCACGCTCTATCGGGCGTGAACCGTTCGTACTTATTTGTGAACATGGTACTTGGCGGTACCTCAGAATAAAATAAGATCACGAATGGTTCCGCCTTTTTCTATATATTTCAAGATCAATGAGTAAATCTGAAATACACTCAACCATACATATTGGTAACCTTATATCAAAGGTATTGGAAGAAAAGCATATTTCTGTTGCAGAACTAGCCAACCAACTACATACAGACAAAAGTAATATGTATAAAATATTGCGTAAATCCCATATTGATACCGAGTTATTATATCGTATATCCCAAATATTAAATCATAACTTCTTTAGAGAATATTGCCAACATGAAAGTAGTTGTATTCCACATGAAAAGACAGAACTTGTAGTAATAAAAGCCAAAACAACTCTACTCAAAGATCTTTTATCTACACACGATGAAATTGAAATTCTATTCAAAGAAAGTGATTAATGGAAATATCCGCACTCCTTGTCGCATTTTATGCCACATGAAAATTTCTTTAGTTCTATTTATATCCGTTCTTTTGTAAAAAATACAAAGAACTATGGAAACAAAACAAGTTATCAGAGTTATCCCATTTATTTTAATAACAGCCTGCGGACTATTAACTTCATGCAGTGGAGGTGGGATGACATTAGGCGAAATTGACAAATTATCTCCGTCTGAACGATCAGTAATTCAAGAATTAAAAATAACTGATATCAAGGGGGATGGAGAACTAAATCTCACAGAAACATTACAAGGCTTCAGAAGTTTAAAGAAATTGGAAATAGCCAAAAGTTTCACAGGTACATTAATGGGAGGAGCATGCCATGGTCAAATACCACACTTGGAAACATTAATTGCAAAAGGTGTAACGATAATCGGATGGGAAATGTTTAACGGCAGTAGTGAAATTAAAAATGTAGAGCTTCCTAATGCTAGTGAATTAATGAATCATGCTTTCAATGGTGACCAAAATAACATAGAAAGTCTTGATTTTCCTAATTTAAGAGTCATAGGCGGATATGCTTTTGAAGGATGTAGAAATTTGAAAGTTCTAAAATTGGGCTCTTCCGAATCTATAGCTTGTTATGCAGGTGTATTTGGCACGCGCAATGAAGTCCACACCGAACAAGTAGATCTATATTTGGGCAAATATGAATACACGCATAATGTAGAAGGAAACCAGTGGATTACTCATTCAAAACCGAATCAGAATATGATATCTTTCGATAACACTGCAACTACAGGAAAAGTAGATATACACTCTAGTGGAGAAGAAGGGGAAGTGACAGGAATTTTAGTATTCAAAAATATCTATCCATATTAATATAGACCCATGAAAAAGCAACTATCAATTTTATGGTGCATATCAGCATTAATGCTATGCGCTTGTGGAAATAGCAAACCACAGTCAAAAGACAATATAGTGAATAAAGATTCACTAACAACTAATGATACCAAAGAAAGTTTTATAGTGACGAAAGATGGCGTAGGAAGTTTGAGAAATAATAAGCCTTTCACTGATATGTCCCAAAACAATGATGCTTTATATAATAAGGTTAAGAAAGCATCATTCTATGATGAGCCAAGCGGAATAACATTCGATTCATACACATTATATTTAGATGATACTGAGGTTGCTAATTTTTTGCAAGAAACGCCCACTTCTCCAATTCAAAACGTGATAATAACTTCTCCTTACGTATCATTATCAAACGGTGTAAAAATTGGCATGTCAATAAGAGATGTATTAGATAAAGAAGGAGTAACAGCCTCTGCCCTATATGATGAGATAGGAGACACCGAACTAGATGCTATAATAAGCGTTTACTTAGCAGACATCGAACTGAATAGTTATTATTGGGGAAAAGGAGAATTGACGAACAGCGGTATGAAAAAGATTCGTACGCTTACAATGGAAAACAATTCTGTAAACTTAACCAAATACGACTTTAAACCTGAATCCAAAGTTTTAGGTTTCTACCTTCCACGAGAATAACCTTTGCGTTATCAAAATTTTCTTAATCCCCTCCCTCCCGGGGGGGGGGATGAAAATAAGTTACTGAAGGTTTACGTCCATCGGACGTGAATCATTCGTGTTTATTTATGGACAGCAATTTATCAGCTACATCCGATATTGAAATTATATTCAAGGAAAACGATTAGTGGCAATATATACTATTTAATTCGCATTCTATGCCATGGTTAAATTTTTCCATTCTTTTTGCATTACCTAAATTTGCAGCAGTAATTTTAATATAAATCCACAAACAAAAGAATGCTATGACAACAAAACAAATTTTAGGTCTGACCTTATTAATATTAGGTATAGGAGTAGTGATAATATCCGGTAGTGTATTAGTTGCATTAATTGGTTTCGCTCTACTTTTAATGGGGAAAAAGAAACAAGAAAACACTGAATCGAACACCGGAAAAGTACTATTCATGATAGGTATATTTCTTCCATTACCAATTTATATACTCTCAAAAGGTCGCTATCATTCATTTTTTAATGATAAATTAATCTATATTCTTTGTGCATTTCTTAGTTTGGCAGGAACAGGAATTAGCTTGAAAGGATTCTTTAAAATGAGAAAAGAATCGAAAAAACAGACTAATATTGGACAGATCTTACTATTAATCAGTACAATGATCTCCACTTTCCCTTATATCATTTACCTCATTCAATCTTTTTTGGGAGCCACTTATTCACCATCTATTTATCTATTAGATATTAGTCTCTTATTCCTCTACCTCTTTTTGGTAATAGCAGGAGGTGTTTTATGGAAATATTTGAATAAGCATGCGAATATGAGTTCCATGGGATTATCACTTATTTGCATAGGAACAATTCTAATGTATTTTTCTGTTATTAGAGGATATCTCAGCATATCACCCCTTCCTTTTTCGCTCACACAATATACGAATTCATTCGCAGTACTTGTAGTGGAGCTAATAGGCCTAACACTAGGTCCCTTTATTTGCTTTTACGGATGGTATAAATTTATTGGATTCAATAAGCCTAAAAGCCACAATTAATCGATCTACTCCCAAACCCTCTCTACACTTGTACACTTCTTTAGTTTAAAGTAATAATTTAAATATAAATCTATAAACAAATTAAAGCTATGAAATCAAGCCAAATCACAGGTCTAATTTTATTAATATTAGGTATAGGAGTTATTATCTACGGAATCAACGTTCAAAATAGCGTGAATTATCAATTCGCAAAAGCATTTGGTTCCGGTGCAGGAAATGTTGTAGTTATGATGTTCGGAGGCGGAGTAGTAGCATTCATTGGTCTTATTCTCCTTTGTGTAGGAAAAGGGCAACAAGAAGATACAGAAACGTCAGGACAAAATTCATCTCAGACAATAGACCTTACAAATGACGAAAATGAAAATTCCATCAATGACGAGTATCTGGGGAAAGCACTATCTAAAAGTGATGATGAACTAAAAGAAATCATCAGGCAAAAGGAAGACTACAATCCCCAATTAGTAAATAGTGCAGAGAAAGTATTGATTGCCAGAATGACAGGAACCGAAATTATAGTAAACAAGCAAAATACAGACAATATGAATGGACAATAACTAAAAGCTCCCGGTTTTTTATTTCCAAAAGCAGTGATAAAATCAAACTAAAAATTTGAATACTATGAAACCTCTTTTGTCTTCCTTCTCTTTTATAGTAGTATGCTTGAGTTTGCTTTTCATCTTTACAAGTTGTAATGAACTACAAACTAGATATGAAGATGCCGGTTACGGCAATAGCATTGTTAGTCAAAAACATGAAAAAGATACAGAATGGCTCTACGGTGTTGTTTGGGGAGTAAACCATCACTCAGTGATTCCTGTGATTTACAATAAAATGAGTCTTGATTTTGCCTTCCTCGGATTCATAGCCGAGAAAGATGGAATACGTTATGCTTTCAATTCAAAAGGACGTGACTTATTAGCTCCGGACACATACATTTCACATGAGGAATTAGGTTATAATCTTTATTATGGAGAGTGCTTTCGCAAGGACTTTTGTTGGAAGATAAAAGGTAAAAGAGGAACTTACTTTTACTCTGCATCGCATCCGGAGCAGACTATCGGTCCTTATGAAGATATACAACCAGGAAGTCGTGGTTTCATGTACAAGGAAAACGGGAAATGGGGATATCAAAACATGATTCGAACAAACAAAGGATCGCACGATAAAGGAAATATACCTGCCCACTATAATGCCATAATCGAACTAACAGAATATGGAGTTAACAGCATCCGGTTATTAGTAAAAGACAATAAACAATGGAAAGCTCTTAGTCCTGATGGTTCACTATTACGCAATGTAACGGATAAAGAAATAGCTCACATAAGAAAAATAGGTAAAGAATACACTTTTCTCAATACCAACCGCATTGTTGAATACAATAATAATCATAAAACTCCGGAACAGAAGCGAATAGGAACAGCAGAAGCTGCCAGAATTTGTATTAAAAGAACTTATAGCATAAATAAATCAGTATTTGACCCATCAAATACAGTGTATGATAATCCTGTGCCATTTGAAAATCCATATTAGCAAAGCTACTTTGCTAATGCGGATTCATTCTACGGAAATATGGTAGAGAGAATTTATACCTAAGAACATTATCATAAACATAAGTTCTATCTGCAAATACTGAAAACAATACAGCAATTAGCAAATTGTTTGCTTACCACATACTAAAACAAAACTATTATACAGCATTGTTTGTTAATACAATATAACCAAACATCAAGAGACGATGCTACACACCTTTTTAAATATAATAGCTACTATCATCAGCGTTATCAGTTTGCTAATTGTAGCTTACGGAGTATTTGTTGGATTCATAGCTTTTCTACGTAACGAAATCAAGCGGTTTAATGGAACATACACAGTCAACAATATCCGGCAACTAAGGGCTGACTTCGGCAGTTACCTCTTACTGGGATTGGAGTTTCTAATTGCTTCAGACATACTAAAGACAGTGGTAGATCCGAGTTTGGATGAATTGGCCATCTTAGGCGGAGTAGTTGTAGTCAGGACGATACTCTCTGTCTTTCTGAATAAAGAGATAAAAGAATTGGCGGAAGATGAAAATTCAAAAAGCATCTGAATAGATTGGAATAAAAAAGAAATGTATTACTTTTGCATAAACTCGTAATTTAAAGTTATGGAATACATCAACGAATTTCACAAAGCATGGATAGAGCGTACCCGCCAGTCAATAGCCTCTTGGAGCAAGCAGCCTGTATCGTTAGAAAAGAAAAAGAAACAACAGGAAATGCTGAACAAACAGAAAGCTATAAGAGAGGCCAAATCAAAAAGCTGACAGAATTTGCAGATTCATACAATCTGTGGATTAACCTTTCTCTGCTAAATATAGATTTTCTAAGTAAAGGTGGAGAAAATGAGGTATATGCCGATGATGGGAATTTGGTCATCAAATTAAATAATTTTGAATATGCAGGAGAAGATTTAGAGAATTTCTTTATCCGTATCTTTGCACACAATCATTACTTCAGCAATGTTCCTTATGAAATGATCGGCTTTGCATATAACAGTCAGCATGAGTTCTGTGCAGTAATTACGCAACCTTATATTATTGCCAAACGAGAAGCTACAGAAGATGAAATCGCTGAATACATGAATGCCATTGGTTTTGAAACAGATTATCAGGATGAATTCCATAATAAAGAGTATGAGATATTCGATGCAGTACCCAATAATGTATTATATGGGATAGATAATGATCTCTATTTCATTGATACGCAAATCAGATTAAGAAGAATATAAAAGACACGATATGAAAAAGAACTTACTATTATTACTTTGCTTGTTTTGTCTGGTCAATGTTTGCCATGCAAAAGCGAAAGACACTTTTACCGTTTTCCAATTAAACCTGTGGCATGGATGTACTAAAGTACCCAACGGAGACCAAGGCATTATTGATGTACTGGATGAGATGGATGCGGATGTCGTTTTTCTGTGCGAAATCAGAGACGGAAAACAGTTTATCCCTCATGTGATCGAAGAGCTGGAGAAGAGAGGAAAACACTATTATGGAGAAACATTTGATCTCGCAATCGGTGTTTTGAGTAAATTCAAGCCGGACAGTTGGACCAAATGCTGCATCGTACCCGGTGACGAAGGTCGTGCTATGGTGAAAATGGTTGCAACAATCGAAGGCCAACCCGTATCTTTCTACTCTTGTCATCTGGATTACCGGCATTATCAGTGCTATATGCCACGCGGATATAATGGTACTACCTGGAAGAAGATGGAGATGCCGATAACGGATGAAGAAGAAGTCTTGAAAGCAAACAGACAGTCTTTTCGGGATGAAACCATCCGTGCTTTTATTCAGGAAGTACAATCTGACATTCAACAAGGCCGCCCGATAATCATGGGAGGAGATTTTAATGAGCCCTCTCATTTAGACTGGCAGGCAGATACAAAGGATTTGTGGGATCATAATGGGGCTGTCATTCATTGGGACTGCTCAATGATGCTGAGCGAAGCAGGATTCAAAGATGCTTATCGTGAAAAATTTCCCAATACAGTTCGATATCCCGGTTTTACATTCCCTGCCGGAAACAAACTCGCAGAAGAGGCTAAACTGGAAAAGTTGGCTTGGGCGCCTGAGGCAGACGAACGTGACCGGATTGATTTCATTTATTATTATCCATTGGAGTCGATGCTTTCCATGAAGGATAGCAAGTTGGTAGGTCCCTCCGAAACAGTTGTCCGGGGAAAAATAACAGAAAACGATTCTAAGGATAAGATTCTGACGCCTTCTTGTATTTGGCCCAGCGACCATAAAGGGAATCTTGCTACATTTAAGATTCGGAAGAAACGGTAATAGTATATTGAATAGGGTGACATCTACAGGATGATATACATACTCTGTTACTACAGTCTCCTTTATCTCATCCGCCCAATAGCCTACTGGTCCATGCTTCTCTATTTGAACTCATGTTAGTGTTAATGTAAAAAGGTTGAATCTGACAACTTCCCCATAAACAAGATTGTTAATTAGAAACTAATTCATTATCTTTGCATTGAAAGGAGACAGCCACATGAAACTAATAGAGAACAATATCCAGAAGATTATAGACTTATGCAAGAAACATAAGGTACATAAGCTATTTGTGTTTGGTTCTATCCTTACAAATCGCTTTAACGACAACAGTGATATTGATTTAGTAGTAGATTTCAATAAAGCAGAAGTAAGTGATTACTTTGATAATTACTTTGATTTCAAATATGCTTTAGAGAATCTGTTTGGCAGAGAAGTTGATTTACTGGAAGAACAAACGATTAAGAATCCATATCTGAAGAAGAATGTGGATGCAACTAAAACTTTAATCTATGGATGACTTAATAAAGA